>NZ_JOOA01000002.1:0-658750 GCF_000712055.1 Ruminococcus sp. HUN007
TTTGTCGATAGCAAGATGTATTCTGAAAGATTCACCTATAGTAATCCTTGATGAAGCAACTGCAAGTGTGGATGCCGACAATGAAAGCTACATCCAGCAGGCTATATCTGAACTTTGCAAGGGCAAGACGCTGTTAGTCATTGCTCATCGTCTGAATACTATAGCCGGTGCAGATAACATCATGGTCATTAAGGACGGTCAGATCGCTGAGTCAGGCAATCATGACAGCCTTATGAAAACCGACGGTATTTATCATTCTATGGTAACTAAACGTGCAGTAAGTACGGGATGGAAAAATTAAAATACTATATAATTCATACAGAAACTTTTAAAGTAAGCCGTTCATAATTGGACGGCTTTTTTTCTTTGTCATGTCTTTAAATTACAGTTAGCTTGTGCTATAATATAATTGTTGGTTTGCCTAAGCTAACCAAACAAATTTTTAAAAATATATCGATACCAGGAGGTAACCAGATGACTTCTAAAGAATATAAAGACCTTTCAGTGAAAGAGTTTACAAAAGCTGCCGAGGTCTATGAATCTGACAATGCCGGTGTCTATAAAATGTGCAAAGAAGATTATCCTGATGTGCTGGCAGAGCTTGAAAAAGAACCATTTACAGATCTTCTTGACTGTGGCTGCGGAACAGGGCCTATGCTTACGCTGCTTCATAAGAAATATCCTGATAAGCATTATACAGGAATTGACCTGACACCGAAAATGATCGAGGTCGCAAAAAGAAAGAATATGAGCGGTGTAAAACTGATCGTTGGTGACTGTGAGAATCTGCCGTTTGATGATAATTCTTTTGATGTGGTGATCTGCTGTGAGAGCTTTCACCACTATCCGAATCCGCAGAACTTCTTCAACAGCGTTTACCGCGTTCTTCGACCAAACGGAAGACTTATCCTCCGTGATATGACAATGAACTCTGCTGCTGTGCGATGGTTCTGTAATACTTTCGAAATGCCGATCGCACATATGATCGGTAAAGGAGATGTCCGTATTTATGGAAGTAAAGATATCAGAAAACTTTCTGAAAATGCTGGGCTTCATATGGAAGCCTTTGAAAAGAGAGGATTCTGTCGCCTCCACTGTGTTGTGAGAAAAGTAAAATAAAAAGGAAATAAGATGTTTGATAAAAGACTGACAGATCTGTGTCATGAAAGTATATCATAAAACAGAAAAGAGCGTTAATATGAAATTTGATAAGCAGGATAAAGTTGTTATAGCACCTGATGCGATGAACAATCCGCTTTATAAACTTACAAAGGCTATAGTGAAGGCTGCAAAGATAAAGGACAACCTTGTTGGCTCAAAAGAAGAAGTACTGGCAAAAGCTGCGAAAATGAATGCGAAGAACCGCAGCTTTTTCATGCCTGAAGACAGCAAAGCTCATTACACCGACCATTTGATTCAGGGAAGGTTTCATTGCCTTGAAGTTGATATTGATAAAGCGCGTAGAAAGAATGCTGTGCTTTTTGTATTCGGCGGAGGAATGATACTTGGTTCCGACAATGGTGATGTGGGACTTTCAAGGAAAATCGCAGAAACTGTTAATGCTGATGTGTGGTTTCCGTATTATCCTCTTTGTCATGAACACGATATGCTTGAGAATGTGCAGATGTTATATGAGTGCTATACTAAAATGCTGTCTTTCTACAAGCCTGAAAATATCGTATTTCTTGGATTTTCATCCGGCGGAGCACTTATGCTTGACCTTATCACATACATAAATGAACTGAACGACAACGGCAGCAGTGTTCCAATGCCGGGAATGCTGATACCGTTATCTCCGGGCAGCGTACCTGTTACTGATGCGGAAAAAGCAGCGATAAAGAAACTCGACAAAATAGATATCATGATCCCGGCCAGCTATATGTATACCGCACGTGAAATCATGTGTCATGGCAGAGATATTCCTGATAAATATCTTGCAACAGCTCATGGAGATTTTAGAAATGCTCCGTTTACGCATTTTTATTACGGCAGTTCCGAAACACTGTTTGCTTTTGCGCCGAGTTATGCGGAGAGCTACAGAAAAGCCGGTGCCAGGTGCATGATCCATGTAGGAAAAGGAATGCATCACTGCTATGCACTTCAGTATTTTATTCCTGGGTGTAAACCTGCGTTTAATGAGATTATGATGATCATAAAAAAATATTTCAGAAAAAGAGGAAAAGATAATGGATAATAAATGGAACAAAAAGAACGCTTTATGGATGGTGCTTTATGTTATCCTGTATGTTGTAATGACGGTTATAGTATGCGTACTTGGATCGGTCCATCCGTTTTTCTTTGTTTGCTATCAGATCACTGCGGGATTGCTTGTAACCGGTGTAGCAGCAAAAGCGTTTGATAAAGTCAGATCACCCGGAGCTGCATGCTGTCTGTCACTTGGAATGATCCTGACGTTCCTTGCAATGCAGGATGCGAATATGTGGCATTGTCTTCCTGTAGTTATCATTGCAGTACTTGCAGAAGTTGTACGTCTTCTGTTTCAGTATAATTCGATAAGTAATATGATCGCTGCGGTCATCATGTCTTTCTCTTCTTTCGGATACTACGGACAGATATGGTTTAACCGTGATTATACATATGAATGTGCAGTAGAGGAGATGCCGGCGGGATATGCAGAATCTCTTATGAATCTCAGCCCTGCATGGGCGTTTCCGGTAGTAATTATAATTGGAACAGTATTGGCATTTGTAAATTACAACATAACAAAAAAGCTTTTTAAATTTGATTTATACAGATAGTTGTTGGTTGGCTTGTTAGTATGATAAGGTGACAAGAAGACTGAAAGAGGAAAATTAAGATGGCTGTTACTCTATTATTGACATTATGTAATATTATTCTATTGTGCCTTATGATACTGGCAGCAACTGTATTTATGCCGTATCGTGGACTTGCGAAGAACTTTCCGGAAACCAAAGGGTGTGCCGGGTGGCAGCAATTCGGATATAACCGAAAGCAGCATCTTAAGCAAAGTATTATTATGCTTATATGCTGTGTAGTAATGGCATTTGTATTCGTAAAGATATAGGAGATTCTTATGGTATTTCTTCAATTATGCTTATACTGTCTGCTGTTCACGGCAATGGTCAGATATTCTGTTAAAGGCGGTGCGATAAATGGACTTTACTTCTATCCTAAAGCCGTACAGGAAAGGGCATTTGAGATTGGTCTGACTGACAGAGATACGGTAAAGAAGAAGCGTAAACGCTTTATGACTGCTTTCTATATAGTTATGCTGACAGCGCTGGTACTTATCATTGCAATATGGAATCGTGTCAGCAACTTTAAAGATGCTTATTTGCAGGCGCTACTCTTTCTCTAAGTCATGAACATCTATGACGGTATTATCATAGACAAGCTATGGGTAGGTCACAGTAAATTCTGGATTTTGAAAGGCACAGAGGATATTCCTTTCGTGCAGACATGGCTGCAGGTCCTGAAAAAGCGTTCATTTCTTGCTCTTATATGGGTGATTGGATCGCTGATCGTTGCGGGAATTGTGGTGTTGCTTGCGATGATTTGTGCGATTTCAGATACAGTTTGAAATGAGGAAAAATGAATGAAAACATTTAATGACATCGGAATCGAAAATAATCTTGACTGGAAGCGTATCCGCAAACTGTTTATTATTGGACTGATTGGCGGCTGTATGACCTTTGTTGGTGACTGGATTCTTGGCTATGGCATGTACGATGAAAGTCTGACTGGACTGGAAATGAAACTGTCACAGTATCTTGTTTTATCGGATACTCAGCTGTTCTGGTCGGCTTTTCTTGGACTGATTGGTATTTCGCTGGAGGGGCTCTGTTATTTCGGTATCTACAGGCTGATTGCTTCAGGCAGCGAAAAACATGCTCATGTATTCAGAAGCGGTGTATTCGGCTATATGCTGTTTGCAGCATGTGGTGTTCATGTTCCGTGCCTTTCGACAGTTTATTTCTATAACCACATGATGCAGGAAAGTCCGGATGCAGCATATGCTCTTACCGTAAAATTCGCATCGTTCTTTCTGCTGCCTGCTATGATATTGTTCCTGATATTCTTCTTTATCATGAGCGCTGCTCAGATCAGTGCATTTGCAAAAGGATTTACACCATATCCAAAATGGTGCTGGATATTCTCAATGGCAGTTGGTATGGCTGTGACAATGTTGTTGAAATTGGCGGGTAATCACGCCGTTGTAAACGGTCTGACCGCTGCGTGGATCAGTATCGGTAACATCTGGATGTTCGGTGGCTTGCTGCTGACTATGAAGTTTGCTCAGAGGGAAAAAGCTGAATTGTAAAACTGGAAAATACGCATATAAATTCACAAAAATGATGAACAAATCGGCAAAAGTGATCCTGCAGATAATCATATATTTCAGAAAAGGAGAAAGATAATGAGCTTTACAGATAATTTCGGAAATCCAAAAGGACTTCTCGGTCGAATGATGCTGGTCAGCATGGACAGGGAGCACTTGCCGATGGCACAGTGGGCGCTTGAACAGATAAAAATACCTGAAAACGGCAAGGTTGCAGATTTAGGCTGCGGCGGAGGCTACAACATCAAGCGAATGCTTGAAATGAGTCCCAAAGCAAAGTTTATCGGGCTTGATATCTCCGATGAAAGCGTAAAAAAAGCGCAGAAGGTCAATAATGGTTATCTTGGTAAGCGTGTGAAAATTGTCAAGGGCAGTGCAGAAAAACTGCCTTTCAAACATAACACTATAGACCTTATCACAGCTTTTGAGACGGTTTTCTTCTGGAAAAAGCCAGAAAAAGCATTTAAGGAGGTATACCGTTCGCTTGTTACAGACGGTTGCTTTGCAGTTATTAATAATTACGGTGATCCAAATGTTGACTGGGAAAAGAAAGTTCCATGCATGACCAGATACACCGCAGAGCAGATAGTAACTATGCTGAAAACAGCTGGATTTGCTGATATATCAGTAAATAAGAAAGATAATCTGTTTTTAGTTATGGGATATAAGAAATAATCATATCGCCATTTAAGGTTGCATAAAGCGGTAATATTGAGTAAGCATCAATGCTGCTTATCATAATGAGAGGTGATGAATTTATGATTAGAACCACTGTTAAGAATGAAGGCTTTGAAGGAATATTGTTCGACGGGAACGGTCAGAAGAATAAGATTGTTATTGTTATGTCAGGTTCAAACGGCGGAATGAGGCTGACAAGAACTGAAGCAGAGTTTTATCACAGGAACGGAATTCCTGCACTTGCACTTGCTCTTTTTAAGACTAAACAAACTCAGAAAAATCTTGACAGGGTACCTGTTGAGTATGTAGAAAGAGCAGTAAAGTGGCTGAAAAATCAGGGGTATCAGAAAATAGCCATTGACGGTACATCAAAAGGCAGTGAAATGGCTTTGATTGCAGCTTCTATGTTTTCAGATATTTCGTGTGTTATTGCCCGCGTACCATCCTATTTTGTCAGTGAAGGACTGATAGTCAATGGTGCTTCAAAGTCTCCGTCAGGAACATCGTGCTGGAGCTATCACGGCAAGGAACTGCCGTATGCACCGTACAGATCAAGAACATTTGATTTCAAAACTATGCTGAAAAAGGAAAAGGAGTTTCATATACTGACTTTTAACAAAAATAAAGTCGTTACTCCTGAAACAATCATTCCGATTGGAAAAATCAAGGGACCGGTTCTTTTTATTTCGTCCAGACATGATGTTGTCTGGGAGTCATATAAAAGCAGCGTAATAATGGATCATCACTTAACGGATATCTCATTTCCTTACAAACATAAGCATATCGCGTTTCCGTATTTGAGTCACGCAGTGATAACAAAAGGTTCGCTTTTCTTCAGGCTCGGTTTCAAAAGTGAAAAGGAGCATCCGAAACAGTGTGCGGAAGAGCGTGAAAAATTAAAGAAACTGCTGATTAACTGGGTACAAAATGAATGGTAAGCAGTATAAGATATTCGGAATACTTGATTACAAACTGATAAAAGGAGCATAAAACATGAGTGCAAATTATAAGAACTGGGTGCCAAACGGAATGATAAAGGGATTGACTGCAGGAACTGTAGTTTTAGGTGCAGGAACAGCTGCTTTGCTTTGTACCAAGATGAATCCTGCACTTAAAACTGTACTTGCTGGTACAGCCGGAGCAGGTACACTTGTATTTGGAGCTATGACGGCCTGGAGTGTTTATGCTCACGATAAATTCTCCTATGACGGCAAGCGTCAGCTTTCCAGAGAAATAGTCGAGGGAACTGCTAAATATTTTACACTTCCTGAAGGCGGTATCGGACTTGATGTTGGCTGCGGAAGCGGTGCTCTGACTATTGCCTGCGCTAAGAGAAATCCTCATGGCAGAATGATCGGAATCGATCGGTGGGGCAAGGAGTATGCTTCATTCAGCCAAAAACTTTGTGAGGAAAATTCCGATTCCGAGGGAGTTGCGAATACGGAATTTCATCAGGGAGATGCCTGCAAGCTTGATTTTCCTGATGAATATTTTGATGCAGTTACAAGCAATTATGTATATCATAACATTACAGGTGTAAACAAACAGTCGCTATTGCGTGAAACTCTGCGTGTTCTTAAAAAAGGCGGAACCTTTGCCATCCATGATATTATGTCAGAGTCCCGTTATGGAAATATGAGACAGTTTGTAGATGAACTGTATGACGAAGGATATGAAGCTGTCGAGCTGATAGATACAACAAACGGTATGTTTATGACAAAGGGAGAAGCTAAAATACTCGGATTAAGCGGTTCATCACTGCTTGTCGGAAAGAAGTGAGAATAAATGAAAAAGTTATGACCGCTATGTTCATCTTGGTATGAAGCTTGTACAGACACGTACTGCTGCAGACTGTAAGATATATGATCTTATGTATTACAGGGAAGAGGCGAAGTGAAGTTTAACGTAAGAAATTATATAAAAGTTTATTTGGCAATAAAAAGAAAATGGGAGGAAACAAAATGGCAGCAACAGTTGAATTTAAGGATGTAGTGAAAATCTACGGAAAGGGCGAAGGAAAGCAGGTCGCAGTAGACCATGTCAGCTTTACCATTGAAGAAGGTGAGTTCGTGGTCATACTCGGACAGTCAGGTGCAGGAAAGTCCACTGTTCTGAATATGCTTGGTGGTATGGACGTTCCTACAGAAGGAAAAGTCTTTGTTGACGGTAAGGAAATATCCTCATACAACGACAAAAAGCTTTCTGAGTACCGTGCAGATACTATCGGCTTTATTTTTCAGTTCTACAATCTGCTTCCTGGGCTTACGGCATATGAAAATGTCGCTCTTGTAAAGGATATAAAGAAATCTGCTCTTAGTCCGGATGATATGCTTGAACGCGTAGGCCTTGCAGACCAGAAGAATAAATTCCCGACTCAGATGTCAGGTGGTCAGCAGCAGAGAGTATCAATTGCACGAGCTCTTGCAAAGAACCCTAAGATAATCCTCGGTGATGAACCTACTGGTGCGCTTGATTCCGAAACAGGTAAACTGGTTATTGATTTGCTGCAAAAGCTGTCAACAGAGCACGGGAACACCGTTATTCTTGTTACGCATAATGCAGATATTGCGAAGTGTGCGAACCGTATCATTCACATGAGAAACGGAAAGATAAAGTCAATAAAGACAAATGAGAATCCGCTGTCCGTAAATGATATAGAATGGTGAGGTGACAGCAATGCTAAGAAGAAAAATGCTTCGTGACATAAAGGCGAACTTTGCACAGTTCTTTTCGATCATGCTGCTTTCACTGATAGCTATGTGGTGCTATACCGGATTTCAGGCAAATGTAATTGGCGGCAACAAAGCAAGAAGTGATTTCGAAAGCAGTTCGAATTTTGCTGACGGCTGGATATACGGATCTGATTTCAGCGAAGAACAGGAAGAGAAAATCGAAGAAATAAGCGGTATTAAGGACGTACAGCGACGCACTGAAGTGCTTGGAAAAGCAGATGAAAAGTACAACACTGCGGAAATGTACTGTTATTTTCAGAATGATAAAGTTGTGACGATCCCTCGCACTACAGAAGGTGCAGATTTCGATGCAAATGACGAAGACGGTTTATGGCTGTTCAGCAGATTTGCAGAAACATGGGGAATTAAAGTCGGCGATAAATTCACAGTTCATGTAATGGGCCTTGATATTGAAAAGAAAGTAAAGGGCCTTGTTGTTACACCTGAATATGAATTTGCGTGTGCTTCGACTGATACAGATTCGGACTTTCATAACATCGGTTTCGCCTATTTGTCTCAGAAAGTTTTGCCTGAAGAAATGCGCATAAACAACGAGATAATATTTACCTGTGACGAAAAAGCACTGAGCTATGAAGACGCAATTGCCAAAGCCCTTGATGATAATTACGCTTTTCTTGCTGACCGAAACAGTATCAGAGGCTGGTATCAGCTTTCAGATGAACTTGCACAGCACGACAGCTTTTCGTATATATTCTCATTTGTATTCGTTGCTATCGCACTTCTTGTTATCATTACGGCCATGAAACGAATGATAACACAGCAGAGAACGCAGATAGGTACACTTAACGCGCTCGGAATGAAAAAGCGTAAGATAATGTTCCATTATCTCAGTTACAGTTTTGTGCTTTCAGTAACAGGATGCGCACTTGGCATTATCCTTGGTATTTATACACTCGGCAGGCTTATGGTTAATATGTTCAGTCAGTTCTATACTCTTCCTGACTGGCAGTCGGGATTCAGCTACAAGAGCATAATTGTCGCAGCTGTTCTCGTTCTGATATGCACAGGAACATCATATTTCAGCTGCAGTCAGATACTTAAGATCCATCCGTCGGAAGCACTCAGACCTGCAGCGGCAAAATCTGCAAAACCATGTGTTTTTGAGAAACTTCCTTTCTGGGACAAACTGAATTTCAATGCAAGATACAATCTCAGAGATATTTCCCGTTCAAAAATGCGTGCTTTCATGGGTGTTTTCGGTACCTGCATGGGTATGATGATAATGGAACTCGGACTTGGTGCCTATGATACAGTTGATTATGTACGTGAATGGTATTTCCATGATATACAGAATTATGAGTATCAGGTGATCCTCAATGACAGCTGCACTATCGAACAGGCGGAAAAATTAAAAGAAGAAAATGACGGCGAACTTGTCGCTATGGAAGCTGTATCAATTGCAGCGAAAGACCATCCGACTTCCGATGGTATTATAAGCTGTAAACTAGCAGTCACTGAGGGAGAACAGCTGTACTGCGTGTCCGATACAGAACTTAATACAAAGCCTGTTCCAAGAGGTACTGTTGCGCTTACTATGAAACAGGCAAGAAAACTTGGGCTTTCTGAGGGAGATAACGTGTACTGGAAAACAGCGACTGGTGATAAGTGGAATGAAAGTAAGATTGGACTTATCTCTCGTCATCCGAATATAACAGGTATCACTATGATGCGTGAGGACTATGAAAAGGCAGGAATGACATTCAGACCGGTTATGATGGTATCTGAAGATAACTGCGAAAAAGCAGCTGATAATAAGTGCGTTTCCGCTGTACACAGTATGACAGACCTGATAGAAGCTTTTGACAAGATGATGGAGATAATGAATCTTCTTGTGTACTTCATGGTGTTATTCTCAGTTCTTCTGATAGTTATAGTTCTCTATAATTCTGGAAATCTTTCATTCAATGAACGCGAAAAGGAATTCGCAACTCTTAAAGTGCTTGGCTTCAAGAGCGGTGCGATCCGTAAACTGCTCTCTACACAGAACCTGTGGTTATCGATTATAGGCTGTATCTGCGGACTTCCTCTCGGACATGTACCGCTGCAGGCTATGATGGACTCTAACGGTGATGCAGTTGACTGGCCGTGTTATTTAGCCCCGTCTACATATATTATCTCAGCAGCGTTTGTTATGACTGTATCTGTTCTTGTAAGCTTCCTGTTCTCACGCAGAATTAAGAAGATAGATATGGTTGAAGTTCTTAAAGGTATGGAATAAGAGGTGAATGAATATGCTTCTTACGGTATTTCTTTCAATTGTATTCTGCGCAGCGATATCACTGATGCTGTTGTCAGCTGTAGCGTTTATACAGAATGAAAAATTCTTTTCATCTGCTCCTAAAGAGGCGCAGGCACTCCTGAAACCACGAACAAAAGAACTGTTTTACGGTGCCAGGAGGGTAGGATGGACACTTATGCTTTTCAGTTTCCTGATGATAGCAGGTGTAGGTGTTATTTCGATTTGGGACGGCTTCAGAAGCGATTTTACTTTCAGGCAGTTTTTTCTGAGGTTCGTTACCATATTTACTGTTTACAAGCTTTACGACATGATTTGTTTTGACTGGTTTCTGCTTTGCAGATTCAGGTTTTTCCAGTTCTATTTTCCTGAGGTCGAAAGTGTATACACCGGCAGAAAATACGGGTATAACATTAAAAGTCAGTTATTAAAGCTGTTTGTAATTTTTCCGGCTGCCTCTGCACTTGCTGCATGGATATGCAGTTTGTTTTGATCCGGAGTTTAATGATTTAATCATAAATACTGCGTTGCCTGGGGAGAAGCACCGAAATCATCATTCCGGAAATCCGACAAAGCCGGATTTCCGGTTTAATCTGTGTTTACCCAAATAATTATTTATATATGGAGGCTTGTTAATGAAAACCGAAAACAATCCGAAAATCATGAAAATACTGAACGAGTATGCAGGCGGACACCGGCATCTTATTACGATCGGACGTGTGCTTGCGGCGGTCAGTGCTTTTATGGGGCTTGTTCCTTTTTATGATTTGTGGAAGATAATCCGTGTTGCTGTAAAAGGTGAAGATCTTTCCGAGATATCAAAGATAGCCTGGCAGGCAGTTCTTATAACAGTCGGTGCTCTGCTTGTCTATATTGCCGCACTGTTCTGTACGCATATAGCTGCATTCCGTGTTCAGGCTAATATGAGAAGCAGACTTATGCGCCGCATAATTACACTGCCTCTTGGTGTGTTTGATGAGGACGGAACAGGAAAAATACGCAGAACGGTTAATGAATCAACTGCCGCTACGGAAACTTTTATAGCACACAATCTTCCGGATAAAGCTGTTGCTGCTGCAACTCCAGTAGGATTGCTTATTCTTCTTGCTGCATTCAACTGGAAACTCGGACTTATCTGTCTAATACCAGCTGTTATCGGATTTGCATTCATGATGAGCATGATGGGCAATGATATGAAGGAGAAGATGGCAGAATATCAGAATGCTCTTGATACTATGAGCAGCGAGGCCACCGAATATGTCCGCGGAATCCCTGTTGTAAAGGTGTTCAGTCAGTCGGTATTTTCGTTCCGCCGTTTCAAGGAAGCTATAGACGGTTTCGGTAAATGGGCGACTGATTATACACTTATGCTCCGTTTTCCAATGACGATGTTCATGACTTCGATTAATGCGGTTTTTGCGTTTCTCGTTGCCGGAGCGTATGCTCTTTCAAAGGGCAGTGTCACTCCGGAGCTTATTCTTGACGTGATGTACTACATAATTGTTACACCTTTGCTTACCGTAACTCTTACCAAGATTGCCTATTCCGGTGAGCAGGAAATGATCGTTGCTGATGCACTTAAGCGTATAGACAGTATTCTTGAGATCACACCACTGGAAGATACGTCATCATCAGAGCATCCGAAGGACAATTCCGTTGAACTTGTAAATGTAGGCTATAAGTACAAGGATGCGGCTGAGTACGCTGTCAAGGATCTTAACTTAAAGATAGGCAGCGGAGAGCATATCGCCCTTGTCGGACCTTCGGGCGGAGGTAAAACTACTACCGCTGAACTTATTGCAAGATTCTTTGACGTAACTGAAGGAAAAATAACGGTCGGAGGAGCCGATATACGAAACATTCCGCAGGATGAGCTTATGAGAAATGTATCATTTGTATTTCAGGACAGTCGTCTTTTAAAGACTTCTATTCTGGAAAATGTACGTTTGTCGAATCCTGATACAAGCGAGGAAGAGGTAATGAAGGCTCTTGAAACTGCTCAGTGCATGGATATTATTGAAAAAATGCCTGACGGAATACATACTGTCATCGGCGAAAAGGGAACATATCTTTCCGGCGGTGAGGGACAGCGTATCGCAATTGCCAGAGCGGTTCTTAAAAATGCTCCGATAATAATTCTCGATGAAGCGACAGCGTTTGCTGATCCTGACAATGAAACAAAGGTGCAGGCAGCATTTTCCGAACTTGCAAAGGGCAAGACAGTAATAATGATAGCTCACAGACTGAGCACAGTCGTAAATTCTGACTGCATTTACGTACTGAAAGAAGGCAGTATCTGCGAACATGGTACACATTCCGAACTTATGGAACAGAATGGCCTGTACAGACAGATGTTTGATGAATATAACCGCTCAGTAAACTGGAAGGTAGGTGCTTAAGATGAAGATTACAGAGAAACTGCAGCATACTTTTGCACTTTCCCGTGAGGGTGCAGCTGATATGGTAAAAGCGTGTGTCAGCGTTACTATAACCAATATTTCACTTATGATGCCTGCCGGAATACTTTACACACTCATAAAGGATCTGCTTGCAGGAGAACTTACAAAATCGAGGATCCCGTTTTATGTAATCGCATCACTTGTGATCATTGTGTTTATAGCGATTACGAATTTTATTCAGTACAACGCAACTTTTCTTTCCACTTACAGAGAGAGCGGAGTAAGAAGAACAGCTCTTGCAGAAAAGTTAAGAAAGTTACCGCTTTCATATTTCGGAAAGAAAAACATTGCTGATCTTACTACAACCATAATGTCAGACTGTGCCGTTATCGAAACTGCATCAAGTCACTGGATACCGGAATTTATCGGTGCCCTTATTTCAACGGCGCTTGTGGGTCTCAGCCTTTTCATATTCTTTGACTGGAGAATGGTTCTCGCAAGTTTTTGGGTAATACCTGTTGCTTTCTTTCTCGTATGGTTCTCAGCAGAGTACCAGAAGACCGCTGTCAGAAAGAATAACCGTGTGAAAATGGTAATGACAGAGGGAATACAGGAATGCCTCGAAACAGTCCGCGATCTTCGTGCAGCTAATGCACAGGAAAACTACATGGACGGTCTTGATGTAAAAATAAAGAACGTAGAAAAACAGGCTCTGTTTACTGAACTCAAGCTTGCCATATGCGTAAATTCAGCTGCAATAATCCTGAAACTTGGCATTGCAACGACTGCACTTACCGGAGGTGCATTGCTTGTAAAAGGCGAAACAGATCTTCTGACATTCTTCATGTTCCTTATGCTCGTGTCAAGGCTCTATGATCCTATGCAGATAACACTTACGAATTTTGCTGCGATTATTGCTACTGCAATACAGTGCGAGCGCCTGGATGAAGTGCTTTCACACGATATTCAGACCGGATCTGAAAAGATGACAAATGACGGCTACGACATAGCTTTTGATCACGTTTCTTTTGCCTATAATGATGATACATCAGTTCTTAAAGATGTTACATTTACCGCAAAACAGGGTGAGGTAACAGCTCTTATCGGGCCTTCCGGCGGTGGTAAGACTACAGTTTCAAGACTTGCAGCAAGATTCTGGGATGTTACCGGAGGAAAGATCACTCTTGGAGGAATGGATGTTTCAAAAGCTGATCCGGAAACACTGTTCTCAGCATTCTCCATCGTATTTCAGGATGTTACGCTGTTCAATCAGAGCGTTATGGATAATATACGTATAGGAAGAAAAGATGCTTCCGATGAAGAAGTCATTGAAGCAGCAAAACTTGCAAAACTGTGATGAGTTCGTAAGTCGTCTTCCTGAAGGCTACAATACGCTGATAGGTGAGAACGGCAGCGAACTTTCAGGCGGTGAACGTCAGAGAATTTCAATCGCAAGAGCTTTCTTAAAGAATGCTCCGGTAATTCTTCTCGATGAAGCTTCAGCCAGTCTTGACGTTGAAAATGAAACTGCGATCCAGACAGCTCTTTCACGTCTTATAAAAGATAAAACAGTTCTTATCATTGCTCACAGAATGAGAACCGTATCAGGAGCGGATAAGATCGTTGTTCTGTCGGACGGAGTTGTTAAGGAATCAGGAAGACCTGATGAACTTATGAAGAAAAACGGTATTTTCGCCGGAATGGTAAAAGCTCAGGCAGAAGGACAGGAATGGGCTTTAAACTGAGATTACAGATGAGTGAGAATGTTCTCACTTCTTTGGAAAGGCGGCGTTATTATGAGGAATATTGAAGCGAAAGCGGTCATCGGCACCAATTCATGGGGCTGAGTATTCGGCACAATTGAAATAAGCCAGCTGTCAGTGCAGCTGGCTTAAATCTTTATGCAAAGATATTAGTAATGTGGCTTGACTTTAGAATAGAACCGTGTTACACTTTAGAATAGAACTATATTTCACTTTGGATTAGTACTGTGTCACACTTTTGATTAGAACCAAATTTCACTTTAGATTATTCCCAGGGAGGATTAATATGATTCATAGAACTGCTCAGGATGCATTGCTGAGACTTGCTGGACAATTTCCGGTAATAGGAGTTACCGGACCGAGACAAAGCGGAAAATCAACATTAGCTAAAGCTGCATTTCCGAATAAAAGATATGTTACTTTCGATGATAAGAATATGCGCGAACTTGCTAAAGCAAATCCGTCTGATTTTATATCTGCTTTTCCTGATGGCGCCATCATAGATGAAGCACAAAAAGTGCCTGAGATATTTGATGCCCTGAAGATGCACGTTGATAATACAGAATACACACCCGGAAAGTTTATCCTGACCGGTTCCAGTCAATTTAGATTAAGACAGAACATGACTGACAGTATGGCTGGACGAGCAGCCTTCTTAAAGTTGCTTCCTTTTTCTGCAAAAGAGCTTGTTGATGCTGGCGTATGTCCGCAAAATCCATATGATGTTATCTTCGGAGGTCAGTATCCGCCGTTATATGATCCTGAAAAGCATTTCAATCCAGATGACTGGTATGAAAACTATATCGACACTTATCTTGATCTTGATGTTAAGGATCAGATCAATCCTGATAACCTTTCAACATTCAAAAAATTCATTCAAATATGTGCTGTATACAGCGGTCAGCTTCTTTCAATGGACAGTATAGCAAGAGATGTAGGAGTTTCCGCGCCTACAATAAAAACATGGCTTTCGATACTTGAAACTTCGTTTATCATTCATTTTCTTGAACCTGATACAAACAATCTTGGCAAAAGTATTGTTAAAACGCCAAAGCTGTATTTTGTAGACTCTGGCCTTCTCTGTCATCTTCTTCGACTTGAATCAAAAGAAGAATTGCTTCTCAGTCGTCATAAAGGGGGAGCTGTTGAAACATTTGCTGTTTCGGAATTGTTGAAGTACCGAATGAATCAGGGAAAAAAGCCTAATATGACATTTTTTCGTGACAAAAAGGGCTTTGAAGTGGATACTATTGCTGACTGGAAGCATACCTTTGCAATCGAGATCAAAAGTTCCAATGCTCCTGAAGCCAAGCTTTCAGCCAATACAAAGAAATATCTTGAGATGAGAAATGACGAAAATGCTCGAAATGCCGTGTTTTATCTCGGAGATATTAGTATGACTATCAATGGAACTAATTATGTTTCATGGAAAGAATGGAGTAGTTTTCTTGAATAATCATCAAGAAATGGATAATGTAAAGACAAGACTGGTTATTTCGTATGCATATAAGGGAGGCGTATTTTAATTGAAACTTGAAATAGAAAACGGCGTGCTAAAAAAATTAGATATTGTATACTTCAGTGACTTCGACCTTGATATCGTTATTCCATATGGTGTGACAAAAATCGGGTATCAAGCATTTGAGTATGGGTGTCGGGTTAAAAGCATAACGATACCTGACACAGTGACTGAGATCGATGACGATGCATATCGGTAAGGGCTTGAAGGTGTTCGGAGACTATGCATTTGGTGATTGTGAAAACCTAAAAAATATTACGCTGCCAAGCAGAGAGTTCAAGCTCGATCCAAATGCATTTGAAGAGAGAGATGTCAGTAAATTTATTATCAACTACAAAGAAGACTAAACGGATTTACTCTATAATTGTCAAGCAGAATTTGCAATTACTCATCACTAACCCGAGAAGATATATATATCCTTGACAATCAGTAATCTATGTGTTATAATTTGGAATAGATATATATGATACTGGAATTATCACGATCTTTTCCGGGAACGCTTTATAATAGTTAATCCAGTTTATTTTTAAATCAATAGTTAGTGCTAACTAACGAAAGCTGAAACAAGAAGAGGACGTATATGGAAAATATAATTATTATTGCTGTACTGGCCGTTGTTCTGTTTTTTGCATTGAAAGGTACAGTTAAACATTTAAAAGGGGAAGGCGCTTGCTGCGGTGGCGCAAAAGCCATAAAAGAACCGGATAAAAAGCTGTCAGGGCCGGTTATATATAAAAAAGTGTTCAGGATCGATGGTATGCACTGTCAGAGCTGTGCCAACCGTGTGAAGCGTGCTATCAACGGGATCGACGGAGTATCAGCAAAGCTCGATCTCATCAAGAGAGAGGCTGTTGTAAAGTACGAAAAAGAAGTAGTCGATGAAGTTCTGGTGAAGGCAATTGAAAATATCGGATACAAAGTCGTTGGTATTCAGTAAGTAATTTATATGGCAAGCGAACAGGCAGATACTTCATGACAGAGGTATCTGCCTGTATATTTAAAATTGATACAGCAGGCTCTCCGGAGATATTCGGAGGGCTTGTTTTTTTCTGCAACATGCATATCATGATTCTTTTGCGTTCATCGAAAATTAGATACTTTTCCTAATCACGTTTTACTGCTATTTTAGATGCAACAACAAGCTGTGAAGCAATACGCTTTGCAGCTTGTTTTTATTTTTATAGATGGTTAAGCTATATAAAAATTAACATATCATAATTATATATTTTGGAGTTATTTATGTTTCTCGGATTAAATTTTAAATAAGCACTTGACAAAAACAATTTCATCTGATATAATCGTTTTCTAGTTAGTATCAGCTAACTTAAAGTGAGTCACTTTTACAATTGAGGATAAAATAATAACGGTTAATATGACAAGCATAAGAAATAATAGTTATTATATACACAACGGTTAGCTATCACTAATGAAAATTGACTAGTATGAAAGGATATTTGCATGAACAAGAAAAAATTATCAACGATAATATCATTCCTTATGATTTCAGCAATGTTTGCGGGTTGCGGAAAAAACTGATGTCACATCAGATACTAATGATATGATCTCATCAACTTCATCAGCAGCAAATGAAACCTCTGACGAAGAAATAACAGCAGGTGAAGAAATTTCTGAAAACGAAACTGAAGGCGAGTTTCCAATTACGGTAAAGCATGCGCTCGGTACCGTAGTGATCAAAGAAAAGCCGGAACGTGTAGCGACGATTGCATGGTGCAATCACGATGTCGCACTTGCGCTCGGAGTAGCTCCTGTAGGTGTATCGAGAATGAATTTTGCTGTTGACGAGACAGGTGTATTTCCTTGGGCATGGGACAAATTTCATGAACTAGGTGTTGACAATCCTGTTGTATTCGATGATGTTGACGGCTGGGATTATGAAGCCATAGCAGATGTTCAGCCTGACGTTATACTCGCGGGCTATTCGGGCATAACAGAGGAAGAATATGAACGACTCTCCGAGATAGCTCCGGTAATTGCATATCCGAATGGACCATGGGTATCTACATGGCGTGAACAGACTCTTATAAATGCCGAGGGATTAGGTAAAAAATCCGAAGCAGAACAGCTTATCAAGGATACAGAAAAATTGATATCCGATAAGCTTACTCAGTATCCTGATGTTGTTGATAAGACAGTGGCTTTCTGCTGGTTCAGTGCTGACGATCTTGGAACGTTCTACATTTATACAAACAACGACCCTCGAGCATCTTATCTTGGAGATCTCGGTATGGTCATGCCAGAAAGCGTTAAGGAAGCTATTGATGATCCAACCGCTTTCTCAATTACTGTAAGCGCAGAAAACGCAGACAAATTTAACGATGTCGATATGATAATAACCTACGGCGATGATGAGCTTCTTAAGGCTATGCAGTCTGATCCGAGAATAAGTGCTATACCTGCGATAGCAAATGGTGCAGTTGTTCTTCTCGACAGCAACGATTGCGTAGCAGCAAGCAGTACACCATCTATTCTTTCCATCCCATATATAATCGATGACTATCTGAATATGCTCGATGCGGCTGCTAAAAAGGTGAAATGATATGAAAAAAGGCAGGATAACTGTCGGTTTTATTATCGTCCTTGCTGGACTGTTTTTCTGTGCCGCGTTATCTCTTGCGGCAGGTGCAAGATTTGTACCATTAGGCGATGTTGTATCGGCTTTAACTGACAAAAGCATGGAAAGTTTCGATGCAGTAGTCGTCCGTGAAAGGATTCCTCGTACTATATTTGGTATACTGATAGGCTGTTCTCTTGGAATATCCGGAACACTGATGCAGTCGATAACCCGAAATCCCATAGCAGACCCGAGTGTGCTGGGAGTCAATTCCGGAGCGGCATTTTTCGTTGTATGCGGTATTGCTTTTTTCGGTGTCTCGTCTGCTTACGAATTCATATTCTTCGCTATGGCAGGGGCTGCTGTAAGCGCACTTTTGGTATATGGTATAGGATCAATAGGGTATGGTGGAGCAACTCCGCTGAAACTCGTACTTGCGGGTTCGGCGAGCGCTACTGCACTTTCCTCACTCACAAGCATAGTTATGATGCCGCGTGACAGAGTCATGGATACTTTCAGGTTCTGGCAAATAGGAAGTGTGAGCGGTGCGACTTACGAAAAAATTTGGGCGTTCGCTCCTTTCTTTGGTATAGGAGCCGTAGTATCAATAATACTTTCTCCGCAGCTTAACATCCTGGCACTTGGTGATGAAGCGGCTGCAGGACTTGGAGCAAAGCATGCTAAGATAAGGCTTATCGGTGCTATATCGGGAGTGCTTCTATGCGGTGCTTCTACGGCAGTTGCCGGACCGATAGGATTTGTAGGACTCATGGTTCCGCATGTTCTGAGGCTCATCTTCGGAAACGATATGCGGGTACTGATACCAATGAGCGCTTTGGGCGGTGCAGTACTGCTTACTCTTTCAGACGTTGCCGGTCGCATTATAGGCAGTCCCGGCGAGACGGAGGTTGGGATAGTCACTGCCGTGATAGGAGGACCAGCGTTTGTTATCATAGCAATGAAAGCAAAGGTGAAAGCAATATGAGTAATACATCTCTTTTGGTGAGAAACGGAATCAGAAACAGACATAGACGATGCGCTGTGTCTATGCTTATCCTTGCGTTGATTGCAGTTGTGCTTGCTGCACTGTGTCTATATTTTGGAAACACGATATATCCTCCGGATGTGATAATTAAAGTGATTTTGGGCGAAGAGATAAAGGGAGCTTCCTATGCTGTAAACAGTGTGAGACTTCCGAGAATGCTTGCGGGAGTATTTGCCGGTATTGCTTTCGGTACTGGCGGGTATGTGTTTCAGACAATGCTCAGGAATCATCTTGCGAGCCCTGACATGATAGGCATATCCTCAGGATCGGGAGCGGCTGCTGTCATCTGCATACTTGTTTTCAAGATAGGTGGTACTACTGCTTCGGTGATCTCGGTAGCGGGAGGCCTTGCAGCGACTATGCTGATATTTCTTCTCGCATCGGCAGGCGGTTTCTCAAACGGAAGAATGATACTGATAGGAATAGGCATACAAGCTGTCCTTCGTGCTGTAATTTCCTATGTTATTCAAAAAGCCTCAACTTATGATGTTCCGGCTGCAATGCGATGGCTTACAGGAAGTCTGAACGGATCTCAGATGAAGAATATACCTGTTATGGGTTCAGTCATAATTACAGCCTTTATAGTGATAGCACTTAGCGAAAAACATCTGAAAATGTTAGAGCTTGGTGACAGCTGCGCTATTGCTCTAGGAGTGAGGATAAACCTTATACGAGGGATGATGTCCGTGTGCGGTGTATTAATGATCGCATTCGCGATAGCAGTTACGGGTCCCATTGCAAGCGTAGCTTTCCTTTCCGGCCCGATATCCTCGAAGATAACAGGGAAGAATAACTCGAATGCAGGAGCAGCTGCACTTTTTGGAGTAGTGCTGATACTCGCAAGTGATCTTGCCGGACAATTTGCACTTGGTACACGATTTCCTGTTGGTATCGTGACGGGGCTTCTTGGTGCTCCATATCTTCTTTATCTTCTGATCACAATGAATCGCAGCAATTCCGTATGAAAGGGTGATGATAATGAAAAGCAACTTTGGCTCTAAAGAACTTTACACAGGATATGATAAGAAGACTATTCTTGAAGATGTATCGATTGCTGTGCCTGACGGAAAAATAAGCGTCATCCTGGGAAGTAACGGCTGCGGAAAATCTACTCTGCTTAAAACCATGGCTCGTCTGCTTGTCCCGGAAAGGGGAGCTGTATTGCTGAATGGAACGGATATCACCAGGATACCGACGAAAAGACTTGCTCAGATGATAGGCCTTCTTCCGCAGTCACCTCTCGTTCCAGACGGAATAACAGTTGCAGACCTTGTTTCACGCGGGAGATTTCCATACCAGTCTATGCTGAAAGGTCTCAGCAGCGAGGATCATGAAAAAGTCGCTGAGGCTCTTGATTTACTTGGAATATCCGCTCTTGCGGACAGAAACGTTGATGAGCTTTCAGGTGGTCAGCGTCAGCGTGTATGGATAGCTATGGCGCTTGCACAGGACACGGATATACTACTCCTTGATGAGCCTACTACATATCTTGATGTCGCTTATCAGGTTGAAATACTCGATACGCTGGCGGAACTAAACAGGAAAAAGAATATCACTATCGTAATGGTACTGCATGACATTAATCTTTCCGCAAGATATGCTGACTATATCTTTGCTATGAAAAACGGGAGACTAATTTGTCAGGGAAAGCCAGATGAAGTGATTACCGCTGAAAACATAAAGGCTATATACGACCTTGAAAGTATAATTATCCGCGATCCTTTTTCAGGAACTCCTATGTCAGTACCGAAAGGTCGTCATTGCGCGATAGTGAGCTGACTTTATGGTGGTGGCCTTCGGCACAATTATTGACACAAAAAAGAAAGCCCTCTGAGTAATTCAGAGGGCTTTTTTTATAGAATGCCACAGGTATTTGTGTTTTTATACCATTGGATCTACAGCGCAAGAAGATCATTCGTTCTGCTTATGATCTCGTCGTAAAGTTCCTTGTAGTCACCCGGCTGCTTGTTTCGAAGCAGATCGGTGAGTTCGCATAACGGAACGGCTATCGGCTTAAGTTCCAGATTGTTCACGCCGCCTTTCAGTTTGTGTGCGATGTAGTACGCTTTTTCAAGATCATTCCGATAAACTGTGGGTAGGCCACAGCAAATTCTGGATTTTGAAAGGCACAGAGGATATTCCTTTCGTGCAAACATGGCTGCAGGTTCTGAAAAAGCGTTCGTTTCTTGCTATGATATGGGTAGTGGGAGCGCTGATTGTTGCAGGAATTGTGGTGCTGCTAGCAATGGTGATACAGTAAAGGAATGTGAGTAATATATGAGATATTCTTTCAAAGCACGGGTGATGAGTAATAGAAAGGCTTTTTTGCTTTTGTACGGTTGCTAATAAACGTTGATTATGATATACTTAGTAGAGAAAACTGAAAGGAGAATCCCGTATGCTGAGAGTGTATTTTGGTGACAGAGAAAACTCTGTTTATAATACATCCGTATTTTTCAGACATAGCTATAAAGACAGCTGGATAACAGAAGATTTTACCAGAGAGATAGTAGCTGATATTGATAAATCGCAGGTTATAAGCAGCAGCAGTATCGTAAGTCCGGTGCTGGGAAATATTTCTCCGCTGCAGTTGTCCGGTGGGGTAAAGGCTCTTGTTCTTATGAAACATTATCCCGGAAAAATATTTAATGCATCAAACTGCGGTGATAACTGTGCCAGGTGGATACTGAAATTAGCTGAAGAACAGAATTTCACTGTATGCCTCTATCATATTATGGATTTTGGTTCAGGTGAATTTGATATAAGAATAATGAATGACAGAAAACTCATCGTACACAATATGGATGAATTCATTGATGCAGGTGTTAAGTATTTGCGGGAGGTTCAGTCTTGAAAGGTATAATTTCTGTTACGGTAAAGGATAGCCGTAATTCATACAAGTTTGAACTGAAACGAAATATTACTGTACTTACCGGTGAAAGCGGCAGAGGAAAAACCACACTGTATGAAATGATTTCTGACTATAACCGTTTTGGCAAATCAAGCGGAATAAAAATAGCCTGCAATGTCGATGTGATCGCAGTGGACGGCATAGACTGGAAAGAAAAAATATCAGAGATCAGCAATTCTGTGATCATTATTGATGAAGACAATTCCTTTGTCAGAACGGCTGAATTCGCAGAAACAGTAAAACATAACAGCAATTATTTTCTTCTTATTACCCGTGCATATCTGGAACAGCTTCCTGTTAGTGTAGATGAGATCTATGAAGTAACAGGAAACAAAAATAAAAAGTTTGATCGTGTATATACGGACATTAATAAGATGTATAATGCGCCAAACGCTAAGAAACTGCCATTTAAACCAGAGGTAATAATAACCGAAGACAGTAAATCCGGCAATCAGTTTTTCTCTGCGGTTGCTGCGGGTCATAATATTCAATGTATATCTGCTAACGGTAAATCTAATATCGTTAAGATTTTAAAAGAATATAAAAGCAGGAAAGTACTGATTATAGCTGATGGAGCTGCTTTTGGTTCTGAAATAAGAGATGTTATTAATAAACAAAAATTATCGTCCGGAAATATTGCTGTATTTCTTCCTGAATCTTTTGAATGGCTTATTCTTAAATCCGGTCTTGTAAATGATACAGAATGGGAAAAGATAGTTTTTCCTGAAAATTATGCTGACAGTGAATTGTATTTTAGCTGGGAAAGATATTTTACTGATCTGCTTGTTTCTGTAACAAGTGATGAAGAGTACAAAAAATATCCAAGAAACAAAAGCAAACTGCCTGCCTTTTATATTCACGAAAAGTCGATAGAACAAATCAGAAAAAACATGACAGGAGTAGACCTTTAATAAATGGTGGCACCTTCGGTGTAATTTAAATAAAGTTCCAGATGAAACTTCACTTGCACGGTTTATGAAAATGTACGCCTTCGGCGTGCTATTATAAAGCGGAGCCCCGGCTCCGCTTTTTTGTGCTAGCACCTAAGAAAAAATTTGTCAATAAAATTTCACCGGATAATCACATAATCATCATATTTAAAATATAAAATCCTTTTGGATTATTGTGGGTTAATATAAGAATAACATCAACAATGATTCAAACAGGAGGTAATTTTGAAGAAAAGTAAACTATTTGCGGTAATGTGCTCATCTGTGCTGACAGCTGCTATATTTACGGACTGTATTGTTCCTTTGAATGATCGTAGCTCAGTTCGAGCAGAAGAAACATCATCTGTAGCAATTGCCTATGAAGATGATTACTGTTCAGGTGATATCAACGGAGACGGCGTAATAAACATATTCGACTTCAGCCGTCTTAATCGTTATCTTGAAGGTAATCTCGAATTTGATGCTGACCAGCTTAAAGCAGCTGATTTCAATTATGACAGATCAGTTGATGAGGGCGATCTTGCGGACATGTCCGGCTACATTACCATGTACTCAGAAATGCCTGTCAATTACCACCGCAGAAGACTTATCTTAAATGCAAAGAACTTCTTCCTCAAATACGGTGAAACAACGGACATAGAATTAAGTATCAAAATTCCTGATGACTGGGAGAAAAATGATATTACCGTAACAGGTGACGGCGAGAAGATTGCAGTTATTCCATTCAGTTCACTTACTGAAGGCGAAAAAAGTGAGCGTGATGGTTACAGCTACACTGAATACACAGTATCAGTCCCGGTACCTGATCTTGGTGATAACGATACAAGAGGATTTTCAGTAGATCTTACTGTTCAGATGAACGGGCATGAAAGCTATCCGGTTATGCTCAACCGTGCTGTTAAAGATGCGAAAGAAAGAATCGAAAAATCCGGCGAACTGATTGGAAATGTCTCCGAGTATGCCAATAGTTTACCTGAAGGCAGTTCAAAAGAAGAAATTCTTTCCGATATGAAAAAATGGATCGAAGCAAATCCAGATCTTGAAATCACAAGTACTTCTTCTGATATAATTCATTTTAAAACTTCTTATGGAATAAACAGTTTCTTTGAGATAGAGGAAGAATCTGAATCAAATGAAAATGGTGTAGAATCATTGAATACAAATGAAACGGTAATTCCTGAAAGTCCGGTTGAAAATATTGCCACTGTCAGTGCTTTCAATGCAAATAATCTATATAAAACTACTGATTATGATGATGATTATGATGAATTGCTTAATATATATCATAATACTCCAAAAGAGATTAATTCATCGTGTAATAACCTTACTCTTCTCGATCCTGATGTACTTTTGCATGCTCCTTGCGATAACAATTATGTAATAAGTGGTTCATTGGAGGATATGAGAGAAATAGGGGCCGATCTGGCTAATAACATCCTTAAATGGGGTCAGTTAGATTCTCACTTTGACGAATTCGTAGGTAATCAGCACAGCAACTTTTCAGATATAGAGAAATGGAATCAGTACGGAACAGTTTTTCTGGTTTACACATGCAAATAATATGAAGGTTAATGGCTGGGATAGAACATATTACGAAATGTATGAGTGCGATGCAAAGTATGATATCATAAACAAAGCGCTCAGTCTTCGTGATTCACTAAATGGTATATCACAATTTGATATAGACAACAACTCATATATGCCGGATTTGTCTATAGGTGTTACATATGTGTTTGAGAAACATTCAGGTTGTTATAAACTTGCGGTTGGATCAGGTGCTGTGATGCAGGTTCTTTCTCAGACTGTCTTTCCGAATACTATTTTCTATTTTATTGCGTGTAAAGGCGCTTCTGACCATATCTTTAATAAGTTTTTACTTGATCATGGTGCTGCCGGTGTCATTGGTTTTGACAAGACATCAAGAAGTGCTATGTCAATTCCTATTGCAAAGAAAACTTTTGAGCATGCTTTTGATGAATTACCAGGTTCTAACTGGAAAACTTTACAGGATGCACATTTAGAAGCAAACATTAAGGCCAATCTTAATCCTGTAAACGCAATTGAGACCGTATTTGCAAATGTAAGGTGTGCGCTTGATTATTCATCAACTGCAGATTACTACGCTGAAAAATATTTCTATTATCGTGGATACGGTACTATTTCCGCAAATATATGTGTACATGATGAAGACGATAATTTAATTGTCAGAGATCCGGATGATACACGATATAGAGTTGAATTTTATCGTTACAGTAATAATGGTTTATTACATGGATACGGGGGTGTTTTTAATGGCTGTAATAACGGAATTACAGATTTTTCATATACTGTTGATTATGGCTCTTATTTAATTCAGTTTGTTGATGCATATAATGACGCAGAAACGTTTATTCGAACAGATTTAACAGATAGACGACTGGATCTTGGACAAATTATAATTATAGAAAAGACTGATCTTTTTAAGTTCGTTTATAACAGTTACTTGAATTTATACGGAAAGGCTCCTTCGGATTCAGAAGTGAATAAGTGGAAACAAGCACTTAAGGATAAAAGCATTAATGCTGCATCGATGGTAAAGACTTTTTATACTGATAATTTAAATGCTATAGTCGATATGGATAATCAATCATGGGCACTCAAGGCATATAACGCTTTTGTAGGAAAAGCACCAGATGATACGAAACGTAAAGAACTTGAGATAATTGCTTTATCAGGTCAGTCTCATGAGAACATTGCAAAGTATATTATAGAAAGCGACGATTTTAAAAACAGATGTAATGAACTGAATATTTTACCAGGAGAGTGGTAAATATAAAAGCCTTTCGGGAAAGAAAAACCGAAAGGCTTTTTTACTACAGAGTATCGTTTAAGGAAGTACAAATTTGTAATTTCAGAAGCTAAAAAAATATATATGGAATAATATATATAAACAAAAAATAAGCGAAAAAGAGAGAATATTAGGTGGAAAATTAGTCTTGAAACAGATTGATTGATGTGGTAAAATAATGTTGTTTATAAATAAAGAACAAACGGAGGAATTAACAATGTCAAAAAACAAAATCGCTATTCTGGTTTCTGCACTTATTGCATCACTTGCTCTTGCATCATGCGGACCGGTAAATGAGAACACAAACATCAGTTCGGGTGATGTTACTGAAAAGGTAACAGAGGAAACAACTGATGCCGAAGTAACTGAGGCGGAAACTGTACAGTCAGAAACAAGTGCTGTTACTGAAGCTTCTACAGAAGCAGTGACAACAGCCGAAGAAACAACTACGGCAGAAACTACAGCTGAAGCTGCGAAAACTGAAACTGAATCATCATCAGATGACGGCTATAAGGCAGCTTACCTTGAAACATGCAAATCTCTTGCAGAATCAGACGGAGACGGTGTGAAGTTTTCACTTGTTGATATAGACGGAGATGATATTCCGGAACTCGCTGCAGGAAATGACGGATACTGGGCATCACTCTTTACATACGCTGACGGAAAAGTATATACTCTGATGGATCACTGGCCATACGGTGCTATGGGTAATGCCGGCTATGATTTTATACCGGGACAGAACTGCGTTCATAATTCAAATGCAGACCATGCAGGCATGATCCGTTACGAAACATACATGAAGATAGATGAAAACCACGAACTTAAAACGTTCAGAACTATTGAAGCTGATTATTTCAATGACAAGAACGGAAATCATGAAGTGGATGAAGACGAAGCAGATACATATACAGGCGACGGACGTTTCTTTATGGGTGATAAAGAAATAACCGCTGAAGAATTTGCTGAATTCCAGAAGGGTGATTACACATTCATAAACGGAACAAAAACACTTGACGAAATTTCAGCAGAGCTGAAGTAAAGCCGGGATGATTTTTAAACTACATATTATCATTTAAGGAAACACTGATTAAATCGGAAATCCGGCTTCGCCGGATTTCCAAAGGTGGGATTTGCGGGGCTTCGCCCCGGAGCCCCACGCTGATTTATGAATAAATCAGCGTTTCCCTAAAAATCGCCTCACGGATCAGATTCCGTGAGGCGATTTTCTTAATTATACAGCTTTTGAGTTTAACAATGCTTCCACTTCATTTTTCTTTTCAAACAGGACACATCCGCCGTTATGATCGCCTGAAAGAAGGTCTCCGCTCTGAAGTGCAGTAAACAGTGGTGAGTGAAGGGCTTCATTCAGAGAAGTGTTTCGTACATTGATGTCTGAATAAGGGGAGAACGGGCATGGTTCAGCTCCTCCGTGTGAGTTGATGTGGAAGAACCCTCTGCCGGCTGCGACACATCCGCCGGATGATTTTTCGTCACCCGGGAATGAGATGTAGACCATTTCAGGATGATCTTTCCGCAGATGAAGGATCCTTTCTGCCAGGTATTCGCGTTCTTCGTCTGTCGGTGCAAGATCTGAGCTTTCATCAGACACAGGAACGTATTCGACGAAAATAACTGCCTTGCATCCGCGGTCTGCCAGACTGTCAAGGAAGTATTGAGATGTGACTTCCTTAAAGTTGTTTTTGGTTACAGTTACAGAAGCTCCGAAAATAAGACCGCGTTTTTTGAATTCCTCCATGTTCTTTACAAGCAGGTCGTAGATGCCTTTGCCGCGCCGTTTATCAGTGATTTCACGGTTTCCTTCGATACTCATTACCGGCATAAGATTACGGCAGGTGTCAAAGAGTGTGAAATAATTTCGAGCTGTGCGGTTGAATTTTTTTTGATTCATCAGTAGCATCTACCAAGTGTCACGGAAATATGGTATGATATAAATATCATAATTTCAAAAGATAAGGTAGGAATCAACCATGAGTGAATCATCTTCAAATAAAAGTAAAGTAGAATTTATCGCACGTATAGTTAATCCTGACGGTCAGGTTATCGAAAAAACAGTTACATCATACAACGAGCTGCCGTCACTTGAGGATTTTGACCTTGAAACCAAAGCCGGATTTCTCAAGGATTTTGATAAACTTGAAAAAGCGCTCCTTTCAGCGCGAAATGAAATCGGCGAAGCTATAGCAGAAGAATATCTTGATAAAGCCTATAAAAAAAATCGCCAAAAATAAGTTAACTAAGGTTGATACTGAATTAGGTCAAGTTTCAGCACAAATAATAAATTCCGTTTTGTTTCCGTTGCAGCCAAAGGAACGAATACAATCCATTGGCTGGACGATAATAGAAACTAAAATGTGCACTCAGCTCAGTTATCGCAGAGCAGCAGAAATGCTAAATCTCGTATATCATAAAAGTGAAAATGAAACTGTAAAACTTCGTACATTATCAGATAACGCAATTCGTATTGGCAAAGAAATCACAAACGAAGTAATGCGAAAATCAGAATCAGTTCTGAAAATGTATGGTTTTAATGCCGAAACGGGGTTAGTCGAAAAAGGTGTTACCCTTTCTGAAAGCGTTACTCAGGTATACAACTCAAATGAAGATGCAGAAAATCGACTTGGCGAAATACAAAATACTATAAATGCAATCAATGATATCAGGGATGAAAAAATACCGTTCAAAAGTGAAGAGATTTACCTGGAATCAAAAGATAACTGTGTCTATATATCTGTTGATGATGTAGGAGTGAAACATCAGAAAGATGTACGCAAGTCGGATGTAAACTATGAAAAAGACGGCAAATACGTCGAAAATACAGTAGCTCATATCCAAACCGGTGATGAAACATATATACTCACAGCCGTAGGAATGCGTAATCTTTTCAAGATCCTTTTAGCGTTTCTGCTAACACATGATTTTCTTAGCAAAGAAATCATATTTTTCACAGACGGTGCTAAAAACATAAAAAGCAACATAAATGAAATGTTTGCGTTTCATAGTTATAGCATCGTTCTCGATTGGTTCCATTTGAAGAAACGGTGTCAGGAATACCTTAGCATGTCGATAAAAGGAAAGGATAAAAGAAATTCCTGCCTTGAAAAAAACGCTTCGCTATTTATGGGTTGGAGATGTTACATCTGCAATTTCATATCTCTCAAATATTCCTGAGGGCGATGTTAAAAAACAAAAATGGCTGGATGAACTCATTGCTTATCTTGAAAGAAAAAGAGAATGTATTGTATGCTATGCAGTGAGAGATAAACTTGATTTCAGAAATTCAAGCAATCCAGTAGAAAAAGCAAATGATATTATTGTCGCCAAGCGTCAGAAGCATAACGGAATGGCTTGGACTCCAAAAGGTAGTTCTTCGCTTGCTGCGATAGAATTTTTATATCATAACGATCAGGCATATGAATGGTTTTTTAATCATTCTATTCCTATGTTAACTCCAAATTTAATAGCGTGCGCTTGACAGAATAGCTATGTCTTTTGACACTGGAATATTATACCTCAGCCAATTCAACCGCACAGCTCGAATAATTTTCATCTATGTACGTACCGTTTGTAAAGACAGGGAAGAGAATGTTCTTCTTTGTTCCGGCCGCTTCAATGACATCACGCCGCAGCATCGGCTCGCCGCCTGCGAGAAGTATGAAACTGATCCCCATTTTATCTGCTTCATTAAATATTTTCAGCCATTCTTCAGAGGTGAGCTGCTTTACCGGTTCGGAATCGACAGTAGCATGATTGCAGCGGGAATAACATCCGGCACAGTGCAGGTTGCATTTGCTTGTTATACTTGCTATGAGAAACGGAGGAATATGCTCACCGTTTTCCTCTGCTTTTTTTCGCTTTGAAGATGCATTACGGCTTGCTTTTGCAAACTTCATCATGAATGCACTTTCCTTCGGATTTTTAAGTGTTGCTTTTACAGCTTCTGTGACAATACGCTCTACGCCTCTGGTAAGATAGTCCTGTAGATCAAAATCTTTCTGCATTTTATCACCTCATATATATCAGGAAACACTGATTAAACGGAAATATCTTTTACAACTATATTGTATCAAATATAAATGTGCTTGTCAAGCGTTTCTTTCAATGCATAACGAAGATGCCGGTATATGAAAAAATCAGCTTATCTGTTCACGAAAAACCGTGATCCGGATAAGCTGATTTGTATTAGGAGGACGCTTGTTTGATTATCTGATAACTTCCCACATTTCACCCATGTTCTGAGCGGCGTTCTGAGGCATGCAGCCTTTGCATTCGGCTGCACTGCATTTTGATCCGCCTCCGCAGTTACATGTGTGTGCGGAAAGAGAGACTTTTCTGATCATGCCGATGTTTTCAAGGTAGGAAAGCATTCTGCTGATATCGGCTGTATCTGTACCGAGTTCATCTGCAAGCATTTCCAGTGTGCGTGAACGGCCGTCTTTTAAAAGTTCAAGAAGTTTTTCCATGGCTGTCACCAGATGAGTAAACCGACATGATATGCTATAAATCCGATAAGCAGAGCACTTAACGTGTAGTACGCAGCGATCTTAGCGGTCCATTTGACTGAATGGATCTCCTGATAGGTAGCGGCAAGAGCAACGATACACGGCATGTTGAATGTAATGGCGAAAATAAATGCAAGAGCTTCAGGACGTGATACATTAGCGAGAAGGAGCTCATTAAGGTTTGCAGCAACTGCACCTCCGCTCATCGCTTCATTAAAGCCCTGTGCATAGGAAGTTCCGGAATAGAGAGCGCTGATTACACCAATTGCGCCTTCCTTGCCGACAGAAGAAGCAACAAATGCAATGAAGAGCTGCCACGGCATACCCAGAAGCTTAGTGAACGGTTCAATAGCGATACCTAATTTATACAGCAGAGTTGAGTCGTATGAATCGCTTCCGCTGTAGCTTAACAGCCAGAATATACCGCACACAAGAAGAACAACCTTTGTTACACGGAAGAACGTATCTTTTGTACGTCCGAAAACATATCTGAAAAGAGCTCCCCATTTTGGTTTGTGGTACGGTGGAAGCTCCATTATCATACCGAATTTGTCTTCAGACTTTACAAGATTTCTTCCGAATACTTTAGCTGTTATCCACATGTGAAGTATCATTACAAGAAGTATAGCAATGATAACGACAGGAGCTGCTGAACCGAAGAATATGCTTGAGAGCATCGGAATAATAGCCCAGGTCGCACCGCACGGAACTGCCCAGGTAAGAGCAACTGTAAGAACTTTCTGTCCCCAGTTGTCAATTACTCTTGAACCGGCAGCACCGCCCATTGTACAGCCGAAACTTACAAGGAACGGCATTACGGACTTTCCCTGAAGGCCAAGTTTGCTCATTGTATTGTCAAATACGTATGAAATACGTGCCATAACGCCGACTTCTTCAAGAAGTCCGAAAACAAGTGTAACGCCGAAAACGAATCCAAGCATTTTAATAACGAATGACATGGACTGAAGAATTACGTTGCAGAGTATCTGATTTATAAAATCCGGGTAGCCGGCTCCGGCAAGCATTTCTGAAACTGCAACTTTAAGCGCGTCAACGAGTGAGCCGAGCCCCATTACCGGAAGTGCCGGAATGAAAGAGCCGACAAGGCCAAGAATAACGGTGAGTACAACGGCAGGTTTTCCCCAGAAGCGGTGAGTGTATATTCGGTCGAGCTTTCCGAGAGTCGCTCTGGTTTTCGTTACATTCACAGCATCCTTCAGAATGTCGTCGATCCATCTGAATTTGCTTTCACCGGCTGCTATGGCACCTTTGGTGTCGCTGTATCGGGATATTCTGTTAAAATCCTCGTTTGAAAGCTTTTCCCGGAGTTTTGCCGTTATTACCTTATCATTTTCAAGAGTCTTGACAGTGAGCCACATCGGAGAATACCCCTCGATAGTGTTATCTTCAAGACTGCTTTTTATTTCGTCGTATCCGTTGAGTGACTCATATTCCTTTTCGAGAGCGGATACATTGAGTTTTGTTTTTTCTTTTACAGCACGTTCAAAAACATCATAGAATTTTTCATATGAGTTTTTGTCGTTAGCTGAAATAAGTGCAACAGGAATGCCGAGTTTCTTTTCAATGGCAGAAACATTGATGTATTTTCCCTGATCCTTTGCGACGTCAGCCATGTTGAGGATAAGAAAACACGGAACATCCATGCCGGCAAAATCCGCGAGCATGAAAAGACTTCTTTCAAGCTGGGAACTGTCTGCCAGAATACATACTACATCAGCTTTTCCGGAGGCAATGAAATCGCGGGTGATAACTTCTTCGTCTGAGTTTGCTGACATACTGTAGGAGCCCGGCAGATCAGCTATGCTGTATGATTTTCCGTTGTGTGTGAAAGTACCTTCTTTCTTTTCAACGGTTTTACCCGGCCAGTTTCCTACGTGCTGATGAAGTCCTGTAAGAGCGTTGAACAGTGTTGATTTACCTGAATTAGGCTGACCGAGAAGAGCTATTGTTGCTGCACTCATGCTCTCACCTCCGATACTTCGATACCTTCACATTCTTTTCTGTTAAGAGCGATCATTGTATCGCGTGCATAGATAAGCACGGGTCTGTTCCTGTCATTTTTTATAACACTCAGACTGGAGCCGGGCGTAAGACCTATTGATGTTATTCTTCCGATAAATCTCGGGTCTCCGTCGAGGCCTGTTACGACAGCCTCGGAATTTTCTTTGAGTTCTTTGAGTTTCATTGCGTTACCTCCGGGAAATGAGATTCTTGTTTATTCGAAGTATGCGTAGAGTAACTGCGGTTATCCTAAACTAACCGTATAGCATTATACCACTTAAATGTATTTATGTCAATACGCTATCTGTTGACAATATGAAGATAAAGTGCTATTATTAATAAAGGTTAACAAAGGCTAATCAGATTATAGACATTTGCGCTCAGATCGCCTGTTAATCGAATTAGTCCCTGCATACCTGACTATAAAATATATAAGGAGAGAATAATTATGAACAAATTATTCAAGAACGAAAAATTTATGTACATGCTTGCAGGCGCTGCTGCAGTTGTAGTAGGCGGAAAGATCATAAAGGCTGACTGTACAAGAAAGGCTGCAGTAAACAGCATCGCAAAGGGCATGAAGATCCGTGACGATGCAAAGTGTGCTTTACAGAACATGAAGGATGAAGCCGAAGACATCTGCTACGATGCAAAGCTTAAAGCTGAAAGTGAAGCAGAAGAAGCGTAAGAGTCATGAAGTTTAAGATCGTATATGACAAACCCGGCAGAATACGCTTCAGGTGCGGCGAATACGCTTTTGAACGCGAAAAAGAAACCGCTGTTTTTCTGATTCTGAAAAACTGTGATTTTGTAAATGACGCAGAAGTACACAGTGCGAACGGAAGCATCCTTGTTTACTATGCTGAAGGTCACAGAGACGATGTTGTTTCAGTAGTCAGAAACATAAAAAAAGAAGATCTTACCGAAGAAACATCCGGTGAATTCCAGATAAAGCAGATAGACAGCGATTTTTCTGACAGGATCATACTAACAGTCCTCAGGCGCTTTGTTACCCGTGCCATTCTCCCTGATCCTGTACGCAGGATCATGACTTTTATCAAAGGCATAGGATATGTCTGTAAAGGGATCGCAGCCCTGTTTAACAGCGGCATGACAGTTGAAGTTCTTGACGGTGCGTCCATCGGAACATGCCTTATCCAGAAAAACTATTCAACTGCCGGAACAATAATGTTCTTGCTGAATCTTTCCTCAATTATGGAGGAATATACTCACGCCAGGACAAAAGCGGTATTAAGGGAAAGCCTTATTGTAAATACTGATGAAGTATGGCTGGTTCAGGGCGATACCGACGTAAAGATAACAATGGCTGAACTTAAAACCGATGACGTAGTAAGAATACGTGCCGGAAGCATGATCTATGCTGACGGTGATGTCGTTGACGGTGAGGCATATATAAACGAAGCAACAATGACAGGTGAAAGTCTGCCGGTGCACAAGAAAAAGGGAAGTTCAGTATTTGCCGGAACTCTTGTGGAGGAAGGATCTGTTGCTGTCAGAGTAAGAAATCTTTCTTCAGACAGCCGCATAAACAGGATCGTTGCACTTATAGACGAATCAGAGAATCTGAAAGCCGGAGTACAGAGCCGTGCCGAAAGGCTTGCTGACAGTGTGGTTCCGTTCAGTTTTATAGCTTTCGGACTTGTTTATCTGTTTACAGGCAATGTTACCAAGGCGGTTTCAGTACTGATGGTCGATTATTCATGTGCTATAAAACTTTCAGCACCAATTGCGGTCATTTCTGCAATAAAGGAAGCTGCGGACCGCGGTATAACAGTAAAGGGCGGTAAATATCTTGAAGAATTTGCTGCAGCGGATACTATAGTTTTCGATAAAACAGGCACGCTTACCAATGCAAAGCCCGAACTTGCTGAAGTTATCGCATTCAGGCCGTACAATAAAACAGAAGTCCTTCGTATTGCCGCCTGCCTTGAGGAGCACTATCCGCACAGTGTTGCAAGAGCTATTGTCAACGGGGCTGCGGAAAGAAATCTTATTCACGAGGAAGAGCATGCTGAAGTTGAGTATATTGTTGCTCATGGAGTGGCAACGCAGTACCGCGGAAAGCGTGCGATAATCGGAAGCAGGCATTTTGTCGAGGAAGATGAGCATGTGGAATTTTCTGCTGCTCAGTCTAAAGCAATTGAAAAAGCATCTGACAATGGTTCACTTATTTATCTTGCGATAGGCGGTAAGCTTGCCGGAATTCTCGTGATAAATGATCCTCCGCGTGAAAATGCGGCTGAGGTAGTAAAAAATCTGAAGAATGCCGGAATTGAAAGAATAGTAATGCTTACCGGTGACAGCCGCAGAATAGCTGAAAACATAGCTGAGACACTTGAGATCACTGATGTTATAGCAGAGGTTCTTCCTGAAGAAAAGTTTGCAGAGATCGAAAAACTTAAGGCTGAGGGCCGCCGTGTAATAATGGTCGGCGACGGCATCAATGATGCACCTGCGCTTGCTGCTGCAAATGTTTCCGTAGCGATGAACGACGCATCAGAAATAGCTCAGGAAACTGCGGATATTACCATAAGGCATTCTGACCTGAATGAACTTGTAACTGTACGAAGACTCAGTGAAAAACTGATGAAGCGTATAAGTGACAGTTATCACTTTATAATAACGTTCAACACGGCACTGTTAGCCGGAGGTATCTTTGGGTTCCTTGCGCCGGCGACATCAGCATTCCTGCACAATTCATCGACACTTCTGATATGTATGAAGTCCATGACTGCGTTGGAGGAGAAAAAGCAAAAAAAATTTAAAAAAATTATAAAAATCCTCTTGACAACGTATTTAATTTATGATATCATACTCTATGGTTACTTTGGGGTAACTGAGAGTCATTCATTTTTGTGATGACAGATCATATTTATATCTGCCATCACTTTTTATTTGCGGTATTGGTTAGTTAGTGCTAACATATCGCAGTAATTAAACGACTATGTTGTTTAATCAGAAGGCTTATGCAGACATCAAACATAGATTGCCGATCTGCATAGTAATACTTTTTATTTTCCAAAGGAGTGCTTTATTATGAATAAAAGAAAGTCACTTATCTGTGCTGCGTGTGCAGCGATCTGCTTAAGTTCTGTTCCGTTCTCAGCATCTGCTGCAGAAGCAGGAGATTATGTATACGGAACAATGAATATTCCTTATGCAGATTTTTATAAGGGCGAATTCAAAAACAGTCCGAACGCATATGACGTAGACGCTGTTTCATCTGCAACTTCAGGCAAGTGGAAGATGAATGAAGAAGGCAAGCTTGTTGAAGGTACTTTCAACGAAGCAAATGCTGAAGGCGAAGGCGGTAAGATCCTTGGTGTTACTTATCCTGTAGCCGTCAAGAAGGATGATCTTTCTGCTGTGTCAGGAAAAATGAACTTTACAGAAACAAGTGATGTTCCGGCTGCCTACAAGGTAGTTTCTGTAGATAACGGTGCGATTTCTTTCTCAGAAGTAAAGGACAGTACTCCTGAAAAACTTTCAGGTGAAGCTACTATTACAGCTAACACATCCTGGGGCGATTATCTTGTAAAAGTTGCAGACATGCCACAGGATATGGGCGCGATCAGAGGTGCTTTAATTAAGACAACCGACGGAAAAACTTATGGTATGCGTCATCTTGAAAACATCTGGCGCGGCGAACTTGCATGGTCATCAGGCGTAAAAAAGACTGAACCTCACGGCAATGCATTAAGCTATGAAAACTTTAAGGATCTTATGGGAGCTACTATCAGCGAGGTAACATACATCACAAAGAACGGTTACTATACTGCTGAAACTTCACTTTACGTCCCTGTAAGATTTGAGGCTCAGGTAACAGTGGAAAATACAGCTGCCGATTCAGGCAAAACAACTTTTAAAACAGAAGGTATTCCGGCTGACTTTTCTCCTGTTTATTCAGCGGGCGATCTTAATGTTTCAGTGGAAGGCGATACTCTTAATTTCAGAAACGGCAAGCCGGGTAACTACACTCTTACAATAGAAGACAAAAACGGCAAGTACGCATCAGTTTCCGGTACATTCACACTTACAACTGACAAAATGCCGGCTGCTTATGAAAACGGCGCTATAGTAAAGGCTGCTGATGCCTCTGTAGCAGATTATGCTGATTTTATGAGCAAGGTCTCAAAAATTACAGTAAACGAGAAAGCTTACAATGCTTCAGGACGCGGTGCTGTAAAGATCATTAAGGAAGACGGCACAATTGATATGGATGCTGCTTCAAAAGATGCGAAAGTTTTCGAAGGCAGCGACAAGTACAGTGTAAAAGTCGAAGCAGCCGGATATGAGAAAGCACTTGAATTTATTATTGATACAAAGGCTGCCGAAGTAACAACAGCTGCTGCAGTAACTGATGCTGCATCTGTTACAACCACTTCGAAATCCGGCAGCACAACAACAGCAAAGCAGACTGCACAGAATGTAAGTTCAACTCCTAAGACAGGCGATACTAGAGGCAGCTTTGCAGCAATTGCTTCACTTGGTTTAGCAGGTGCTGCAGCTGTGATCACTTCAAGGAGAAAGAATAAGTAATGCTGTTTATTATATCTGTTTTAACAGCTGTAATTTTTCTTTTTCTGTTTCGTAAACCATTAAAAAACCATCCTCTTATTTTCTACATTATTGCTGCGGCACTTACTGCCGCAGCATCAATGGTGAATGCCAGGTCACTGCCTCCGTTTGTAAATCAGTACATTATCGGAGCAATATCACGCGGTACACTTGCTACGGCTTTCTGGTGCGCAGTAATGTGGGCTGGTGCACTTCCGGACGGATCAAAGCTTTTGAAAGTGCTTATGCCGATACGCGGTGAATTATCAATATTTGCGGCTTTTCTGACTTTCGGGCATGTTATTGCACTTGGAGGAAGGTATATTATAAAATTTTTTACCGAAGCCGGAAAACTCCCTGATGATTTATTCACATCAACCTTAATTTCCCTAATACTGGTTGCGATCATGGTTCCTCTTACTGTCATGTCTTTTAAGAAAGTAAGAAAGAAAATGAAAGCTTCCACCTGGAAAAAGATACAGAGAACAGCATATATTTTTTATGCGCTGATCTATGTGCATGTACTGACATTTTTCATTCCTAAAGCCCGGATGGGCAGGGAAGGCTATTTTCTCAGTATTGTTGCTTACAGCGTTGTATTCATTTCATATGCTGTTTTCCGTATCAGAAAAGCATATCTCAGATCATGTAAAAGGAAAAACAGTATGTATAATAAAAAACTTGTTGACGGAATCTGTGGCTTAAGCTTTGCAGTTCTTATGTGTATTCCATGTTTAAGTGCATGTTCCAAACCCGAAAAAAATGATGATGCTCCTTCTCAGAACGCTGCGGTAACAACTGCAGTATCTGAAACGACAGTTTCTGAAACTACAGAGTCAGTTACAGAAGCGACTTCATCAGAGCCTGTTACATCAGTTTCAGAAACAACTGTTTCAGAAGTTACTGATGTTTCAAATACAGAGACCGAGGCTGTTTCTGACGCTGTTACTGCTTCAGAAGAAAAGAAAGATCCTTCCGGAGAAGAAAAGAAAGAAGAACAGCCTTCGGAAGAGCCTAAGCAGGAAGAACCACAGCCTGAACCTGAACCTGAACCGCAGAATCAGTACGTTTACAATAACGGAACATTTACCGGCACAGCATACGGATATGACGGCGACATTACAGTTACTATAACTATCGAAAATGATGCAATCACATCAATTTCAGGCAGTACTGCCGAAAGCGATCCTGCATACTTCAACGATGCTAAAGATCATGTTTTCGGACAGATCATGGGAACTACAAATTCTCAGGTAAGTGCCTACAGCGGATGCACTTACAGTTCAAACGGAATCATGGGCGCTGTTGCAGCAGCACTTGATTCAGCACGCAGATAACTGAAAAACCAGCCATTTTTCAGTATCTATAAAGAAAGCATTAGCAAATCACTGACAGCTTTGCGTTCAGTGGCCCGTATTATTTACTAAATGCTTTCCTATTGTTAAAAGGGTAAATTGTTCATTCTTTTAACTCTACTCTCCTTTTATAATATTTCCGATGTGGCTGCTGCCTTCTTTGACAGCAGCCACAAAATCGTATAATGAGGTTTTTATGAAAAAAATAATTATTTTAGCATTCTGCCTGCTTATATCTTTTCTGACGGTCTCATGTTCATCCGAAGGTGATCTTTCGGCATCTGATAAGCAGATAACGGATACAGTTTCGTCTGATGAAGCTTCAGTGCGTGATCTGTTCGCAATGGATACTTTAATGACACTGAAGGCATACGGGGAAGACCGTGAAGGTGCACTCAGTGAAGCTGTATTAAAAATAACTGAACTTGAAAAGCTTTTTTCTGCAACTGACGAAGAAAGTGAGATATGGAAAGCTTCCCATTCCGGCGGAAAGACAGTTTCACTAAGTGAAGAAACAGCAGAAGTTCTTTCATTTATGCTTGATATTTCATTTAAGACAAACGGTGCGCTTGATCCTACTGTCTGTCCTGTAGTCAGAGAATGGGGATTTACAACCGGAAAATACAAAATTCCTGAACAGGACGTAATCGCCTCTCTTCTGCAGCTGACTGGTTATGAAAAAGTAAAGCTTAACGGTAATGAACTTACTTTACCTGAAGGTATGATGCTCGATCTCGGAGCGTCAGCAAAAGGCTATACCGGCGATGTTGTTTCAGATATTTTCCGCAGGCACGGAGTATCTTCAGCTGTAATAAGTCTTGGCGGAAATGTACAGACGGTAGGATCAAGACCGGACGGTACTGACTGGAAGGTAGCGGTAAGAGATCCGCTTGACGAATATGAACAGTTATGTATTGTTTCAGTTTCAGACAAGGCGGTGGTCACTTCCGGAAACTATGAACGTTATTTCACAGGCGAAGACGGGAAACGCTACTGCCATATTATCGATCCGTCAGACGGATATCCGGCCGACAACGGTATAGCATCAGTTACAGTAATAAGCGACAGCGGAATTCTCTGTGACTGTCTTTCTACTGCACTGTTTGTCATGGGTAAGGATAAAGCACTGGAGTACCAGAAAAAGCACGGCGGATTTGAAATGATAATCGTATCGTCAGAAAATGAAGTTACTTATACCGAGGGGCTTGAAGGAAAGATAGAACTGGTGAAGTGACAATTGAATTCTACCTTCAAATATGGATTTAAATGTATCAACGGTTTTCGGTGTAATCATGTTCTTCGTCGCATTCTTCCACGGTGATCTGCTTGCCGGCATATTCTCGAACAAACCTGATACAATCGCAGCAGCCTGGGATTACCTTAAGGCATATGCAATAGACTGCCTGTTCACATGTTTCCTTTTCTGCTTCATCGGATTTTATAACGGTATCGAGAAAACAAAGTTCGTCATGTTCCAGGGAATATTCGGAGCTTTTATTATCAGAATACCGGTTGCTTTCCTCATGTCACACATCGGAAACGGCTCACTTTTCAAAATAGGTCTTGCAACTCCGTGTTCTACAATTGTACAGATAACTATGTGTTTTATAGTTTATTTCGACTTTGCAAAAAGTCTGAAAAAGGAAGCAAAGTAAAGATCTATAGCACGCCGCAGGCGTACCGCTGAAAAGGTGGTGCCTGCGGCACAATTTTTACAGAGCGCATCTGAATTCGGAAATACTTCAAGCCCTGCGCTTTACGATAGTAGGCATAATTGACATTCTCAATAGCGTTTTGTATAATGTTTATATAGGGTAAGCACTCGGTTTGCTCGTGAATTTGGTGTTTAGGAGTGATTGGATGATAAATGGGAAACGACCTGATCCTGACAAAGTTCACCCTATCAATGGGTACGATAAAGAGATCTATATCAAGCCTACGATCAACAACCCCAACATTATTGTGGGCGATTTTTCATATATAGCTGATTTAGACTTTGAGAGTCATGTAACACACCATTATCAGTGGAATGGCGATAAACTGATTATCGGCAAGTTCTGCCAGATAGCGGTGGGCGTTGAGTTTGTTATGAATGGTGCAAATCATCAGATGAACGCTGTGTCTACTTTTCCGTTCTATACGCTGGAAGGCTGGGATATGGAGCCGCCTGCAATGGCTGACCTGCCCTTAAAGGGAGATACGATCATTGGAAATGATGTGTGGATAGGTCAAAATGCCGTCATTCTCCCCGGCGTTCACATTGGAGACGGTGCGATCATTGGTGCAAACAGCGTTGTAGGCAGAAATGTTGAACCTTACACAATCGTTGTCGGCAATCCTGCAAAGGTACTTCGTAAGCGTTTTGATGATGAACTTATCGGTTTGCTTCAGTCCTTTAAGTGGTGGGAAAAAAAGCATTGATGAAATAAATGCGTTGATACCCATTCTGACTTGTAGTGATCTGAATAGGGTCAGAGAGGAGCTGAAAGCAAGGCTATGATCATACTGATAACCGGAGCATCACACACAGGCAAAACGCTCCTTGCGCAAAAGATGCTCGAAAAGTATCATTATCCGTATCTGTCAATAGACCACCTGAAACAAGGGAACGGTTTATTTGAGTTTGGAGATTTCTCAATTCATATCTGAGCTTAAAATCACGCCCCCGTGATGTTCTTCGACTTCCATTCCCCATAGAGCTGCCCGAACCTCGTCCAATCGGTGGGGATAGGCTTAGTACCAGCACTGAAGTTTTCAAAAAATTAAGTCTTGCTGCGGAATACATGAAAAAATTACAAAATTGAATTTTGATATAAAATATGGTATAATCATAGTAATTACTATTGCATGAAACGGTGATGATTATATATGCGAAGAGATTTATCGGAAGTAAATTCATTAAATGATACATCAAGAGAAAAAACGATCATAAAAACGAGTATTATCGGGATAGCGGCCAATGTATTTCTTGCAGCTTTCAAGGCAGTGATCGGGCTTATGACACATTCGATAGCTATAGTTCTCGATGCAGTCAACAATATTTCAGATGCCGGAAGTTCGCTTATTACTATCATCGGTACAAAACTCGCGGGCAGGGAACCGGATAAAAAACATCCTTTCGGATATGGCAGGATCGAATATCTTAGTGCAATGATCATTTCCGTTATCGTATTATATGCAGGCATTACGTCGTTTACAGAATCGGTTAAGAAGATCGTTTCACCGCAGACACCGGAATATACAGGAGTTTCTCTTGTAATTGTAGGCGCTGCTGTTGTCGTTAAGATCGTACTCGGAAAATACGTCAAAAGCGTAGGCGTAAAGGTCAATTCAGATTCGCTTGTCAATTCCGGAGAAGATGCGACCCTGGATTCAGTTATATCAGCTTCAACGCTAGCAGCTGCAGCAATATTTCTTCTGTGGGGACTCTCACTTGAAGCATGGCTTGGCGCTGTAATATCGCTGGTCATAATCAAATCCGGTTTTGAGATGCTGAAAGGTACGGTTTCGCAGATACTCGGTGAACGCAGTGATCCGGAACTTGCAAAAAGCATAAAGCAGACGGTAACAGAATTTGACGGCGTTGAGGGAGCTTACGATCTCGTTCTCAACAACTACGGACCGGATGCATGGAACGGATCCGTTCATATTGAAGTACCGGATACATATTCAGCAGACAGGCTCGACCGCCTTATCCGTGAGATACAGACGGCAGTATTCAGCAAACATAAGGTCATTCTTACAGCGATCGGTGTTTATTCGATTAACACGCGGGACGATGAGGCGAAAGCGATTGAACGGAAGGTAAGGGAGATTGTATTCTCACACGAATATATTCTGCAGATGCACGGATTCTATCTGACAAAAGAAACAAATACCATTCGTTTCGATGTCGTTGTAAGTTTTGACGCTCCGGACCGCAGGGAAGTGTATAAAGCTATAGTTTCCGACGTTCAGAAAGCATTTCCGGATCATAAGCTGCAGATAGCTCTCGATACTGATTTTTCGGAGGTGTAAAGCATTACTGGTTTTATACAGAGATATAAAATGATCAGAATGATCATGGACTCCATACTTATTATTGTCGGAGCACCGCCTGCGAGTTTTTTAGGCAGCCTGCTCCGGTTTTTTTATGCTGATAAAAAAGTACAAATTATAAAAAAAGGAAGCAAGTGACAGAGAGGTATATTAAATAGATGAAATATGACAACATAACAAAAGCAATATTCATTAACCGTCCAAACCGTTTCATCGCCGAGGTGGATATCGATGGACACACGGAAACCGTTCATGTAAAAAATACAGGAAGATGCCGGGAGCTTTTAGTTAAAGGCTGCGAGGTCTGGCTTACTGCTCCAGATTCACCGGGACGAAAAACAAAGTATGATCTGGTGGCAGTAAGGAAAGAAAAACGGAATTCTTTTCAATATTGACAGCCAGGCTCCGAATAAAGTGGTAAAAGAGTGGCTCACCGGTCAGAATTACGACGTAATAATTCCAGAATATACATACGGTGATTCAAGGATCGACTTCTTCATGGAACGCGGAAGAGAGAAATATCTGATGGAAGTTAAGGGCTGCACCCTTGAGATCGATGGCATCGGATATTTTCCGGACGCACCGACAGAAAGAGGTGTTAAACATCTTCGTGAACTTGCCGGATCAGTAAAAGCCGGATATAAAGCGATTCTGGCATTCGTAATCCAAATGGACGGTGTATCGGAGGTCAGAGCCAATATAAATACACACCCTGAGTTCGGCACTGCTCTGGAAGAGGCAAAGAAAGCAGGCGTGGAAGTTCTGTTTCTGAAATGCCACGTGGAGCCGGATGGTCTGGTTATTGTAGAATGAATTTTTGTTATTTAAGTATAAATCTGAAAGACACCCTCGTAATCATATTTAACGCGGGTGTCTTTTGATAAGTATGCGGTCTGGTTTCGTTTTACTTAATATAATTTTTCTTTTTCATATGCTGATATCTGTTACGACCCATTCGTTTTCCTCAAACGGATAATCGTTGCCACAGTACGGACAATTTCTTACGTTTGCTGCATCGAAACTTCCTCCGCATGACGGGCAGTTTACTGCCTTGAAAGAAAAGCCAAGATCAGTTGGCTTTTTGATAATCTTTCGCATACTCATGCGAATCTTGTCAGAGCTGCGGATGATCCTGCCATTTCGGTAATGCAGACTGTCGGTATAAAAAGTGAGTGAAACATTGCAGACACCATTTTTGATACTGTATTTGGTCACACCTGAATTACGATATGTAATATCAATGATCTCACGAATTTTTTTCGGAATCGGCTTTTTGCACTGGCAGATATTAAGTTCCTGCGGATCAGAGCTGTAAAGCATGAATTTCAGAAGAGACGTTGATTTGTCACGGAAGTATTCTATCGAAAAAGTCGGATCAAGAGTATGCATCTTATTACAGAATATAAGTGTTTTTGGCATTGTACTTCCGCCACGGCCAACGTTGGCAAGCTGCCTTACTGACTCGATAATATTTGCAATGAACCATGCTGGAATACCAAAAAACACACCCATGAAAGCTGAAGCTGGAACAGCATATAAATAGGTCACTATTGAGTCTTTGTCTACGGTGAAGTCTTTCGTTTCCATAAACTGTCTGAAGGCCTCTGTATTTATGATGAAGCTTTTCAGTATGTGTAAACCAATGTATAACACAAAAAAGCCAATGGAACAGAATAAGATATATTTTTTGATCTGTTTTTTATTATAGAGTAATTTGCCATATTTCTCAATGAAGATATGCATTACTTTCGGATACAGTTCGTCCATAAGAAATTTCGTGTCACAGAATTCACAACCGTCTTCGAGTCCGCCGAGAGTAGAAGGAGCACCGCAGTTCGGACAGCATAATGGAGTGTCCGCAGGCGGAACGCAGCCTGTTTTTGGATTCTGCAATACGACAGACAGATTGCCTTCTTCACTGCTGCAGTAGATCTCATTCCCGGAATTACGTATTGTAGTGGTAACTTTTTTACTTGTACCAAGGATAGTATTTACAAAAACGCTGTCCTCGAAGGAAAGTGCCCCGACATTGCCTTCGTTTTGTTCTGTTTTTCCAAATTTTATCTGCATATCAATTCCAAGTTTTTTTAGTTTTTGCTTTTGCAGTTCCAGCATAAAGCGAGTATCCTGACTTGCGAGTTCAGGTACTTTCCCGCTGTTGTACCATTCAGAAAGCTGTTTTTCAAAACGATTATATTTTTTCTTCAAATCATGATTTTTCGGCAGATTTGGGCTCACTTCAAAATTGTGCATAATATTCTCCATATCAATAATTTTTTATACGTTTTACAGTTGCCTTTCGGCTATTTCTGTAAAGCGGGTTTGCATGTGCGATGATTATTATAACACAAAACAGGGGATATATCAAGGTAAGCGAAAAAATATCCATTCTCCTTATTATTGGAATGCAAGTGTTCCTTTGATAAGGGGGATTTTTGTCATTCAGGCTTTTTCATAGAATCATTTGTTAAAAGAGTATCAGATACAACAAATACCGTTCCGACTACCACGATGACGAAAGCTGCAGTTGCTTTCTCCTTCATATCTTGTGGTATAACCTCCTTGACAAACAGCTTGCAATATGATATTATGACATGAACTAAGATAATAACGGAGGATAAATGATATGGGTAAATCACTTTATGAAGTAATTTCTTCGAGCGTAACAGACGACGGTATTCTTCCGAAAGAATTTAAACTTCCGGAACGCACAAAAGAAGACGGCATCACTTTTGCCGACGGTGCGATGGATGGAATTTTTATTTACCACACAGCTCATACACCGCTTAAGGAAAACGAAAAAGAAGAACTTGGCGAACTTTTAAAACTGGCGGGAACAGGTGACATTCAGAAAGCGTCGGCCGGTTTTGAAATATTCTGTGAAAAGCATCGCGCTATAACTGTCATTGACGATATACAGCGGTTTATCATGGATCATACTGATATCCTTGAAGCGCAGAAAATGTTTGATTTTGCTTTGAATATGTTATCAGAATCAGCAGATAAGGAATGCGTTAAAGTCGGATTAAGTATTCTTGAACTTTTCGATATTGATGAAGATGAGAAATTATGTAACATGATCCGTACTGTCGGTCTTTCTGATGAGTTCACGATTTTTTCTGTGTTCTGCATGAGGAAATGGTCAGATGCAGAAAATGAAATACTGAAACTTGCAAAGTCTGTCCGCGGATGGGGAAGGATCCACTGCATTGATTTTATAGAAGCTGAAAATGCCGAAACTAAAGAATGGCTTTTCTTTAACGGAGTAGACAACGACGTTGTTCCGGCGTACTCAGCGTGGCCGGTCTATGAAAAATCTGATTTTAATGAAAGAATGCAGAAAGATAAGCTTTCATACGACGAGATCCATGCAGTTCTGAATATAGCAGATGCACTTATGGATGAAGGCCCTGTAAGTGGTATATCAAATATGGATGATCCTAAGGGCTTTTTAGCTGAAATCCTGAAAAAGTCAGAAGGGGATTATCCGTTTTCAGAACGTGACCTCAGGATTTTAAAAGATATTTCCGAATGGGGAGATCCGGAGGTTTTATAAAGAAAGGATGAGGCAGTGACTATGATCGAGATTTCCTATCTACAGATGTTTATTTTTATAACTCTCATTTGGATACTTGTACGATTCATAATTGCGATCAGATTCAAAAAGTTCTCGGTAAAACGTGAACTACAAATGCTTCTTGTATACATATGTCTTGTAGTTATTGCTAGATTTGTATACTTTCCGTTACATTTGGTTGATGGAAAAATAGGTACACTAACGATTGGCCCTGCAAAGACACCGTCAGACATGATAAGCCTCATCCCGTTCTATTTTCTCTTTGACAGATATGATGGATGGCTTGTCAATATTATCGGGAACATAGCAATGTTTATACCAGTCGGAATAGTATGGCCTATCTGTTTCCGAAAGCTTGATAATATCAAAAAAACTATGTTAGCAGGAATTTGTTTTATTATCTTCATTGAGCTTTCCCAACTGGTATCTCCCGAAAGGCATACAGATATTGATGACTTAATATTAAATACAAGTGGTGTTTTGATTGGTGCGTGTATCATATTTGCTATACGAAAAGCCGCAAAATCTGAATATCATCAAAAGGATAGTCGAAGTGGTGCTGACAGTCCTTATTCCGATTAAATGTGCCGGAGGCATCACCTTTTATTCTGAAAAGTTTTTGTTACAGGAGATTTTTATGAAAACATTGAAAAAGGTTCTGATCGGCATCCTTGCCGTCCTACTGTTTCTGATATTGTTTGAAATCTTCGGTATGATCATCAATCACGCCTCGACCGGTATCCAGACAAAACGTCTGCGCCATGATATTGTTGATACGCTCCGGAATACCGAGATCATCTCTGTTGAATCCGAGACCGGCAACACTTCAGGTACAGGAAATCATGTGGACTGCCTTACACAGATCACGTTCACATCAGATCTTTCGCTGTCTGATGTACAGGATAAATTCGATGACACATACAAATGGGATGATTTTAACTGCTATATAGAAGAAACTGATAAAGCAGGCGAATACCTGTTCTACCTGCGTAAGCGTGCGCCATTCGCTGATAATATCGAAGGGCATTAAGAAATCGGAGAGGAAGTATGGGGCTTCCTTCGTCAAATCGGAATTTCGAGGAGATTTGAAAATATATGAACAGCATTGTTTTAGGACATATTAATGACTTGTTTGATTCATATGATTTATTCAGCGGCACAGGCAAAAAGAGGATACGCAGTTCAATTATAACAAGCTTTCCCGATATATCAGATAAAGAGATCAAAGAAGCAGAGGAGTATTTACATTCCTTTTATGAGTGTTGTTTGAAATATGCAGATATAATAGCCGCTAAATATAAAACACCATTCTTACCTAAAGGAGAAGATGCACAAAAGGAAATCTCAGAATATGAGAGTGAATGCAGGAAACAATATCCAGAAATTGATGCAGAGAAAATTAAAAGTGTTTTTTCTATCGTTTGTTGGTTAGCTAACAGATAACCGAGTTGTAAATTCTGATTTGGTTCATTAACTGAATATACACTAAGCACTTGCTACGGCAGGTGCTTTTTTCATTCCCTCACGGAGGAGGTGAAACCGCATGATATGCTTCCGGCTGTGGCTCACCCCAAGTGAGCCGTTATTTTTTTGCCCGTTTTGACTTGATGAACTGGAAGGATTATGGTATAATGGTATGGTACATATCGAGTTGCCGGTGAATTTTACATCTGTTTATTTGATCAATAAAAATATTTAAGGAGTGCTGCATATGTTACAAGGATTTGAAGATGCATTTACCGATGCACAGGCAAGTATCGTATCACTTGCATTAGAACTGTTAGAGAACGACGAAAAAGAAGCCGATATGGTGTATATTTATATCTATCGAAGCGATTCAATGGGTTTCTTTAACGCATTCTTTGCTAAAGATAAAAAGATATGCCTTTTAAACGACTGGTTTGATGACGATCAGATAGATGAGTTTTTTGATTGTGGGTTTGAAGACATGGACAATATCGTTGATATTTGCGATAAATATGATGGAAAACGTCCTATTGAATTCAGATTAAGCTACAATGTTCATACAAAAGCATTTGACGCTAAATACAACTATGATGATTTCGCCGGAGATGGTGATGTCGACTTAGTGGATATTTTTGAGGACTGGCAGAAGGAATGTGAAGCTGAACTAAGCAAGGAGAAATGAACATGAAAGTGAAATCAAAGAAGAAAATCATATTATGCTGTTGTATTTCTTTGATACTGCTGGTGTTGCTGGCTGCTGTATGTTTTTTTCAATTTACGGATTTAGGCTATCGAATGTCAGTTCCGTACCGCATTTCCTTTGAAAAAGCAGCAGATAATATTTATGTCAACAAGAACTATTCCGGTAATATCAAAGAAGCAATCAGGCTCACGGAAGATGCATTGGAACGGGACAGAGCGTTTTTCGGAGAATTACAGTGTACCGATACAACTAAAACGATTGTGATTTTCTGTGATGATGATAATCTCCTTTCAAGGCTCGGCGGAGATCATGATACGAATACTTCAATATTTGACCCGAAGCAAAACTACATTTCTATTTCAGATGAATACCTTAATATTGACATAATAGCACATGAATTCACTCACGCGGAGTTGCATACCCGCCTGAATACAAATGCTCTGAAAGGGATTCCTACATGGTTTGATGAGGGACTTGCCACGCAAAATGATTATCGTGAGCAATATGGGCTGGAGGCATGGATTGAACAGACTGATAACGGAAAAAATGCACTTCCTCTCGAAGATATGGATACAGGTTCTGAATTTTATGCTGGAACGGTAGAAGACAGGCGTTTCCGTTACCTGAATGCGAAACATGAGGTCGGTGTTTGGATGGAGGCTCATCAGCAGAAAGGGTTGTTAGAATTATTTGATAAGCTAAACAACGGCGAGTCGTTTGATACTGCTTATTTCAAATAAAATCTGATTAGCGCATTAACTGAATATACACAAAGCACTTGCTACGGCAGGTGCTTTTTTCATACCCTCACGGAGGAGGCGAAACCGAATGGCAAACAGAATCAAGAGCATCACGGTCGAGATCGGCGGTGATACCACAAAGCTGTCGATGGAGCTTGACGAAAAATACGCCTCCGTCATTCTCCGGCAATACGTTGAGGACACCGGGAATGCCGAAGGCGTGTATGTAATTCGTAACGGACAGCAGATTCCTTATTCTGATCTGGTCAAAGAGGTTGAGACGAAGGAAGGCTGAGCATTATTGCAGTTATTTCACGTTTCTTTTTTGTCATATTTTACTGTTTTCGGATTCCGTTGTCTTGATAGCATTATAGTATTCGAGCTGCATCGGAAGTACAGCCCAAAGCTGCGCTCTGGAATTGTTTGATGTCAGCACATCTATTATCTCTTTGTCCGGCACAGGATAGACGGTGAAATCGTCTTGTTCGCCTTTATCTGTGCGTATTGGGAAGGCAAGCTGCTCGGTGTCGATGCTAAACTGTGCATTCATGCCCTCTTTGTTTCCTCTTGCATCAAGCCTTATCCATTTATCATGCTCTCTGAGATATACTCCGTTAAGTCCGTGATAGACAAGCTCCGGCACATCGGCATTGTCGTTGAGTACGATCTTCTGATAGCAAAAGCCTGCGGGGATGCCCCTGCTGCGGAGTATCGCAGCCAGAAGATGAGATTTTGCAAAGCATACTCCGTGACCTGCTTTGAGTACCTGTGATGCCGTGCAGGGCACCTCGTCTGCTCCGATGTCAGCCGAATGTGAGATGTGGTCACGCACATACTCAAAAGCCTTTCTGATAAAATCGGTCTCGCCGTTTGACGCGCTATAAAGCTTGTCAGCCAGTTGTGCAACAGACTCGTTGTCAAAGTCAATGATATCACTGCATTGCAGATATTGGTGGATGTTATTCGTGTATAGTTTCGTTTTCATTTTTTCTCCGCCTTTCTGGTTTTTCAGTTTCCGTTCTGGCAGTTCGCTGAACATTTCCGATACCATTTTTCATATTATAGCACATATCGACAGAAAAAACAACAGGTTCTACCTGAAAGATTGTCACTACTCACACTTGCTATATCTGCGATTCAGAGTTAATATCTAAACAGTCCACTGGACTGTTTACTACACTCAAACCGCAGCAAGCGGTGAAAAACAGGAGGTCACATCATGAATATCAGATTCAATATTGAAAAGAACCAGCGCAAGGCACTGGCGCAGAAGATCGGTGAGCTGGCTGAGATGGATGTCCGCTACTGCGGCGTTCCGAGCTGCGCCTACGAGATCGGGGCATACACCCTCGACAAGGAAGCGGTGCATGGCGATGCCTACGCAAAATTCATCACTATGTTTTGCGAGTTTGCAAAGAACCTGCAGCGTGTGGCGCGGGACGGATATCCTCCAAACGGTGGTAACCCACCCCACACATCGCACGTGTGCGGCTCTTGTGCGATGTACAATTCACGTACAATTCATCTACATTTCTGTTTTGGTTTACTTGCATTTCCATTTTATCTGTGGTATACTATTTCCATCTGAAAGGAGAAAGTGCAATGGAAAACAGAATTGATATGCTGGAACTACGGCTTTACAGGAATCCACCGCCTGATGATGAACCAGAAAGAAAAATGCCGCTGGTAGTGGAATATTACATCAATGACTCCTGTCTGCTGGATTTGATCCGCGAGATAGAATCGCCATTTGCTGCGCATGAAACACCTTCAATGAAACCCGGTGATTACGGACACAACACACGCGGCTACATGGCGTTACAATTCAGTACTGCACGCACACCGGGTGATTACTATTATGATTACGGCGTGGAACTCTATTGCTGTTCTGGCTGCGGAGATTCCGGTTGCTGGTCTGTCCTCTGCCGATTCCGTGAAGAAGGTGATTGTGTCCTCATGACTGATTTTCACCATAATCACCGTGAAAAACTGGCAATATCCCATTAGCTATCGTTTTACGAAAGAAAACTTTGATGCAGAAATGCAGAAACTTGGACTATAATTTAAAAACGTGAGTTCTTTTCATGATAGAACTCACGTTTTTTCATGACTATTTCTTTTGGTAAACCACTCCACACAGGGTTGCGGGTGTCCGGTGGACACCTCTGCGGAAGGCAGCCGCTTTTCAATCTTATTCATTATTCTTTTCGCTCCACATGAATGTTCTTTTACGATTTACATTTAGAATTGCATAGGATATGAGACGTAACCCTTTGAGATGCTCAAATAATTCATAAAACCGGTTTTCAAATGATTCATAATCATCAAAAGTCAGATCATCTAATTGGATGTTTAATGTTGGATAGATCATACCTCGACAATCACACCATTCCGGCTTTTCATCATACCAGTCAGCATAAAGATGGCCTTTCCATTTTTCGCCATGCGAAGAAATGAGTAATCTCTTGTTGACATCTGGCTCTGGTTCTCCCTCTAAACAAGGAGTGAATCTTATCAACTGCGATATGTTTTCCGGATTCTCTATGAACACTCTCCCGCATGACGGGCATTGATATAAATTCAAGTGAAACAGATCATCAATACGCTCATAAATCGCATGATTATTTTCATGTGACTTTTCAATTTTATCTATACAGTCCCAGAACTCATTCCAATCCTGATCGGCAATGATTCTTCCTTTATATGAAATACAATCTGTGCTATCATGAAACCGATATCCACATTTACACAAAAAGTGCATGAAAACGCCCCCCGTAGTCTTTTTATAATAATAACTGAAATCTCGCAAAATGTCAAGGAGGTAAGGCACTTGCGAAAGCTGAAAGATTATACACCGACCAAGTTCTTGGCGGAGGATTCCCATTATGACAAAGCCGCCGCCAACTATGTGGTGCGGTTCATCGAGTGCCTTGCCCATACCAAAGGCACATGGACGGGAAAGCCCTTCGAGCTGATCGACTGGCAGGAGCGCATCATCCGTGAACTGTTTGGCGTTCTGAAGCCCAACGGCTACCGGCAGTTCAACACGGCATACATCGAGATCCCGAAGAAAAACGGAAAGTCCGAGCTTGCCGCTGCGGTTGCCTGTGATGAGTACGGCTCTTCATTCTTCGCAAACGGAGCTGCACCTTCGGCGCGGATAACCTGATGTATCACAGCTTCAAGCAGCTTGATGCATAGGGCGTTCTGGTGAAGCGCAACGATGCGGAAACATCGCAGTTCGCACTCATGTTCGAGTTTGAAGGCGACAAGAACCGTGCTGTACTGCTGCTCTGCGTCCCGTCCTGCAACTGAGGGTGAAACTACGGTGGAGAGCAAGTCCGTCAAGACGGAAAAGCTGACCCTCTCGGAGCTTGATCCGCTCACGATCGGAGTCATGAATGATATGTTCACCGAAAAGGAAAATGACGAATATGACGGCTGGCATGAGGTCGCTGGACAGGCAGACTTTGATGCGTTCTGATTGACTTTTTATTCCTGCTGTGTTATAATTCTGGTGTGAAGGAAACATGAAGCTTCCTTCGCTAAATCGGAATTTGAAAGGTGGTTAGGGTTCAGATGATAATTGATTCTTATGATATTGAAAGTGAACCGATCGTAAATTTCGAGGCTTTCTATGGTGAAAAAAAGCATCTCGTTGAAATATGACTTGTAATATTCTCCAAGGAGATATACGAACATTTATTGTCACAGTATGAATGCAAACAAATTTCAGAAGTAAGTGTCTGTAACGGAAATATACCGATATGGTCATTTCAAAGGAATCATAGAGAGATCGCTTTTTATTTGACACATATTGGTTCTGCCTGTGCAGGAGAACTGACAGCAGAAGTCAATCACCTGACAGGGGCAAATAAATTTATTATGTTTGGCTCTTGCGGGAGTCTGGATAATAGCATTACCAACGGAAAATTTATCATTCCGTCACAAGCATATCGTGGTGAAGGAATGTCCTATTATTTTACTGAACCGTAGGACTACATAAACATAAAGAATGCAGACAGGCTTGCACGTATTTTTACTGAATTGCACATTCCTTTTATAAAGGGAAAAGTCTGGACAACAGACTGCCCTTTGCGTGAAACAGTCAATCTTGTAAATGAGAGAAAAGAAGAAGGGTGTATCGCCGTTGAAATGGAAGTTGCAGGAGTACAGGCAGTTTCTGATTTTTACGGTTTTGAATTGTATGACTTTTTGTCTGCGGGAGATGTTCTTGCAGAAGGAGATTATCAGATTGATAAACTGTCAGATGCCAATCATAATCTTGATAAACTTCAAATTGCAATGCAAATTTCAGATAGAATATAAATCATCCTAAGAAAGCTAACTTTTCATGAACAGATTTATGGCGGGGATACTTTCACAAATTCTGATTTAGCGCATTAACTGAATATACACTGAGCAGTCCTGCGGGGCTGCTTTTTTCATGCCTTCACGGAGGAGGTGAAACCCGCATGGCAAACAGAATCAAGGTAAGCGTCAAATAGACCGTGTCTTTTATTGAAAAACCAAAAGCTGTATCATAGAAATACCGAGAGAATTGTATAACCTCAAGTATGAACTACGCAGTAGTGAAAATCGCACAAGTTATGCAACAGATCGGAAAAACTATGAAAAGACGTGATATGGATGACAGACAAACGAGGTACCATTACGAACGCTGGAAGCTTCTCATTTCTGACCGTATGCAAAGTGGTATGAGTACGATCGAGTGGTGTGCAAACCGAGGCGTTACGAAAGGCGCTTACTACTACTGGACGAACAAGTTCAGAAAAGAAAATGTAGATGCGGCAATACAGAATCTTCCCGCGCAGATATGTCTGTAAAGCCTAAAACGCCAAGAAAAAAAGACAGGGTAACTGTTGCCTGATTAGGCTGACGTTAGCCAGCCAGTGAATTCGAAAAATGCATACCTCATTTTATCAACGGACATCTTTGATGTCCGTTTTCTAATAGCACGCCGTAGGCGTTCCATTCTCGGAATCGGAAACAGGTGGCGCCTGCGGCGCTAATCTAAAAAAACAGAGACTGCAAAAACAGCCTCTGTTTTTTTTTACCATATCAAATTCAGCTATTAAGGACACGGTCTATTTGACGCTTACGATTTTGATGCATTCTAAATGATATTAATTTCCTCTAGAGTCTCCAATTGTTTATATGCAACAAGCTCCTTATTCATATAATGTGATTAATTATACAATATCCGGCATTGTGCCGATTTAGCGCTGATTATATTGAATTCATATCGATTATAATATACAATTTAATTGGGGCATAGATAATCATTCGCAAAGTGCTATAGTTGTAACAATATGGAGGGATATTATGAGTGCAATAAAAGGGATTAATACTAATACTGCTACACCAGATAGAATGATTGAATTTAAGTATGATAAAAATGAACTAAAGGAAAAGTTCATAGATTGGACAGCGTCATTGGAAGATACTCCGCTTGATATGGCGCTATCTGTGATTACTTATATCGAAAAGAAATACTATCCTGTTTATATATTTCATTTCAATTACACTGCAAGTTGGTCAGCGACAAGTATTTATCTTCACACTGAGGAATATACTGTGTATGAGTCTAAAACTGTTTTTGTTGATCGCTATGGCGGTGAACACTCTCAATGTGGAACAGATAGAATTTATATGAATGGAGCAGATAGAGATGTTCCTTATCAAGCAGTTTCTAAGCAAGTACCTGTTACTAAGACTAGAACAATACAAAATAAGCAACCATCGAATGGAAGAATTTTTGACCAACGTTTAGATATTATTTATAACTCATCTGCTAATTCTGATTTTGATAGATGGCTTGGTTCTTTTTCGCTAGAAAATGCTGTTTCATATTCAAGTAATAAACTTCAAAACACGAATATTGAAGATTCCGGCGCATCATATAATAATGCTATGGATTATGCAGAAAAAGCACTTGCAATCGAAGCGAAAAAAATGTGTGTATCTCAAATTCCCGGAAATAGCTATGAAAATTTCTCGATAGATTGTCTACAAAAAAACTTGCACATCAGAAGTAGTTATTCTTCCGGTTTATAAACTCAAATATACTTATTCAGAAAAAGAATATACTGTTTGGTTTGATGGTGAAAACGCAAAGGCCTTTCGTCGTTTATAGTGGGTAGACCATGAAAGCCACTTGCTAAAATTCATATAATGGAGTATCATTTAAAGTACCAGTAAATAAAGGAAGGTACATACAATTGTTTGATAATACAGCTTTATTCACAGCAGCACTTCAGCTCGAATATCCATGGAAAGTCACCAAGGTAGAACTTAAACCAGAAAAAGAAGGTTCATCGAAAATGGAACTTCATATAGACGTAGACTTTGAACGAGGAGCAAGGTTCATATTCTATTTTGATGATGGAAAGCAGTGGGTAGATGCAGATGGAAAACCAATTGAGAAGAGCGCCCACGACACCGTAAAAAGAACATGGCAACATCTGAATTTCTTTCAGTACAAAACATATATACACGCCAGAGTGCCTAAAGTAAGTGACGGAGAAGGCCATTGTCCAACAGCTCGTGTACCGTGGGCAAGAAAGAATTCAGGATTCACGCTGCTGTTTGAAGCTATGGTGATGGAATATGCAAAACATATGTCCGTATCATCAATTGCTAAGCTTCTGGAAGTGAACGATAAAAGACTTTGGCGAGTAATCAAGCATTACGTTGATGACGCACGTAAGCTTGAAGAATATTCATCAGTCAGAAACTTAGGAATTGATGAAACAAGCCGTAAAGGACATAACTACATAAGTGTCATGGTTGATCTGGACGAACGCAAAGTAATCTATACAACAGAAGGAAAAGATCATACAACAGTAGATAAGTTTGTAACTGACTTCAAGGAACACAAAGGAGTTCCTGACAATATAGATATTGTTACATGTGATATGTCCCTTGGATTCAAGAAAGGAATAACTGAAAACTTTAAAAACAGCAAAACAGTAGCTGACAAATTTCATGTAATTAAACACGCTAATGAAGCAGTTGATAAAGTACGGAAAAAAGAGAGTAAGTATGAGTCAGAGCTTAAAGGAAGCAAATATCTTTGGCTGAAAAACGAAGGCAATCTGACAGACAAACAACTCGAATGGAAACAGAAAATCCTTAAGTCTGCAAAGCATTTAAAGACTGCAAGAGCATATGCTATCAGAGTGGAACTACAGGATATTTATGAGCAGTGCATAGATAGACAAAGTGCAGAACCAAGACTAAAAAAAGCTATGTTCCTGGATGATGCATTCACGCCTTGATGACATTAAAGGGTTCTGCAAACTCGTTAAAAGTCACTGGACTGAAATACTTAACTACTTTGATTACAGATATACAAATGCTATTCTTGAAGGCGTAAACTGCATAATACAAAATGTTAAGTGCAGAGCACGTGGTTTTAGAAATATGGAGTATTTCAAAACAATGATATATCTGAACTGCGGAAAGCTTGATATTGACACTGCTGTTAATAATGCTATTAAAACATTCGCTTTGGTATAACTGAGCTTTTATGCCGCGAAAGCCACTTGATAATGAGAAGGCAGTGTGATAGGCTGTTTGCCAGGCAGCACAGCCTTTAGGCGGCGCCTGCCTCGGCGGACAGAATATCATGCTGACAGAGGCTCATTGTCAAGTGGATCGTGGAATAAATGCGTACCTGAAGATAGGCCTTACCCACTACAAATGACGAATCACCAACGCAAATAATACTTTGTTTGATTCACACCCTGTTAATGAAGAACAAAAAAGCGTTATAGAGAAGATCAATAATGAAATAATAACCCAAAAAAACAGAAAGATAATATGCATTGTTTTATTAGTTGGTGTTTTATTCTTGGGCGCTCCTGTTATCATTAATTTGATAATGTCAATTTTGCATAGTTTTACAGTATCGCTTTTTGTTACTGCGGTAGGCTATATTTGCTTTGCTATATTACAAATAAAAAAAATATCAGCGATTGATGCTGATGTAAATGGGAAAAAACTCTATATAAAGAACTATAATGAAAACTTACGCAAAAAAAGAATGGCTGTTGCTGATATAGTCAAGAATCATTCATTATCTTGTGATGAAAGAATAGCAGCTATTCAAAGAACCATTGAAAGTTAATGTTATAATTGAATTCACTCAAAGCACTTGCTCATCACGGCACATGCTTTTTTCATTCCCTCACGGAGGTGAAACCGTATGGCAAACAGAATAAAGGGCATTACCGTTGAGATTGGCGGCGATACGGCCAAGCTGTCAAAAGCGCTGGAAGGCGTCAATAAAAACATCAAGAACACGCAGACGCAGCTCAAGGATGTACAGAAGTTGCTGAAGCTCGATCCTTCCAACACGGAACTGCTCTCGCAGAAGCATAAGCTCCTCGCCGATGCGGTGAAGGCTACCAAAGAAAAGCTGGGAACCCTGAAAACGGTGACAGAGCAAGCAAATCAGGTGCTTGCCAACGGCGACATTTCGCAGGAGTAGTACGATGCCCTCCAGCGTGAGATCATCGAAACGGAACAGGAGCTACAGAACCTCCAGCGTGAGGCGGAGGCTTCCGGCACGGCTCTTGCAAAGCTCGGTCAGGCGGGTGAAATGCTCGAAAAGGCTGGCGACAAAATCGCCGATGTCGGTACGACACTAACCATCCATGTGACCGTTCCCATTGCGGCTGCGGGTACAGCCGCTGTCAAAACCGCAGCAGACTTTGACTCCGCCATGAGCAAGGTTGCTGCTGTATCCGGTGCGACTGGTGATGAGCTGGACGCACTCCGGGACAAGGCTCGTGAGATGGGCGCAAAGACCAAGCTTTCCGCTTCCGAGGCTGCCGATGCCATGAACTACATGGCGATGACGGGCTGGAAAACCGGCGATATGCTGGAGGGTATCGAGGGCATCATGAACCTCGCTGCCGCTTCCGGTGAAGACTTGGCAATTACTTCGGATATTGTAACAGACGCTCTGACCGCTTTCGGCTTATCTGCTGCCGATAGCGGTCATTTTGCTGATGTACTGGCGGTGGCAGCGGCGGTGTGGTCAACAATTACTACAACAATGACAACAGCCGCACAGTGAATCAGACCAATAATAGTCCGAAATCGCTGTCACGGCTGGAGATTTATCGTATGACGCGGAATGCGCTGAATTTATGATTTTTGATATTCATTCCAAATGGTTCTGTCTAACATACCTACGGTCAGATCGGGATACTTTTCTTTCAACATCGAAACAGCATCTCTAAATAATTCCTGTATCTCATTAGGAGGCATATTGGCGTGGCAGAAATCCCAAATACAATGGTTGATATGAACATCTACTTTACATCTATCGGTGTCACCAGCCATCATAAACAAATAGTCAACACCTGCATTGCCTAAGCCCTTAACAGAATAGAGTATTTTCTCAATAAACTCGGTATCCTCAAAGTTTTGAAAATCACTCATTGTTTCAATCTTGATATAAGACAAATATTTAGCGATTTTATAGCATACTTCTGTCTTCAGAACGCCTCCGCTTCGCTGATTATTCTGCAATACTGTTTTTGCGAATTCTGTAGCACCGTATTCATCCATGTGCTTAATGAAGGAAGTTATAGTATCAGATGCGCTATAAATATCACCATTTAGATATTTATCAGCGTATCTGTGAATGACAGGAAGTGTATGTTGATAGTATTTTGCACGAAGCGAAAATATGCAGTCAATAATGCAAATTGAAAGCGACTGATAGCTGGGTATTGGTTGAATACCTCCCAGATCATAGTTTTCATCGCAGTACTTCGCAAATGATTCGGCATTTTTATGCATAGTTATTCTCCTCACAGTTGGTAATCCAACTAAATACTTCTGATGTAAACATTTTGAGTCTCGCTTTTTAAGTTATTATACCACACCCACACCGAAAAAGTAAAGGGGGCAACCATGTTTTTTGCACTTATTCTTGAAAACGCCAACGGTGACTGGGTGGACATGACCACGACCGCCAACCAGTATATGACCGCAAAGGTCGAGGACTTGAATCCGCCTCCCGGCACGATCAGCACCTCCAGCTATGCAGCATGGGCGGCAGCTACCTGAACAATGCTTTCATCGAGAAGCGGAATATGGTCATTCACTTCGAGATGCGGGGCGTGGGACTGGAAGCCCGCCGACACCAGCTCTACAAGGTGGTGAAGCCCTCCCGTTACATCAAGGTCTACTATGCTACGGCAGGCATTGATGTGTTTGCGGAGGGCTATGTCGAGACCTGCGAGGTCAACAATTTTGAAATGCTTACTACGGGGCAGATTTCTATTCTCTGCCCCGACATTTATTGGTATTCAACCGAGTCGGTCATGGCGTATTACAGTCAGATTACCGGTGCTTTCAGGTAATCATCGAGGACAGAGGTAAACCAAAGAAGGAGAAGTTCGTGGACAGATACTGCGGTTTCCTGTACTTCGACGATGAAGGTATGCCGTTGGTAGCTCTGCACTGGGGACACCGCTTCAATCGTATGGTGAAGAAGTATAACGAGATTTATTGAGTGCAGATGCCAAACATCACGCCTCAGTCTGCCGTCATACCTATTGCAGCAATCAGGCGAAAGCAGGCAAAAACCCGAAAACGCTGCAATACCTGATGGGACACAGCGAAATCGGCGTCACACTTGACGTTTATACGCATCTGGGGCTGGAGGACGCTGCTGCGGAGCTTCACCGCATGGAGGAACTCCAGAACGCTCGTCAGGAAATGAACAGAACAAAGGATGAAGCAGTATGATATGCTTCCGGCTGCGGCTCACTCCAAGTGAGCCGTTATTTTTTTGCCCGTTTTGACTTGATGAATTGGAAGGATTATGGTATAATGATGTGGTGAGAAAAAGAATATAGAGCAGATATGGTCGTTATTAAAAGGCTTTTAGGGAAACGCTGATTTAATCGACGTTAGTATTGACAAATTATCGTATATATGATATAATGTAGTTAATAAAATATATTATGCGAGGTATTTTGATATGAACGGACAGTTAAGTTTCAGCGATATGGAATATTCCCTTAGAAAGCGTCAGGGAAAAAAAGAAGCGTTTCTTAATAGAATGGAAGAGATAATTCCATGGGATTCATGGATTCAGATAATCGCTCCTTACTATCCGTCAGGTAATCATGGCAGACCTGTAAAAGGTATCGAGACCATGCTTAGAATGTATCTTCTTCAGGATTGGTTCAATCTATCAGATGAAGGTGTCGAAGATGCTATTTATGATAGCTATGCAATGAGAAAATTCATGAAAATAAATTTTATGCATGAACAAGTTCCGGATGCAACAACATTACTGAAGTTTCGACATCTTCTTGAAGAACATAATATCGGCGACGCTATTTTCAAGGACGTTAATGATCGACTTGAAAAGGCAGGACTTATCATGCATGGTGGTACAATTGTTGACGCAACAATAATTGCAGCACCAAGTTCAACAAAGAATGCCAAGGGAGAACGTGATCCTGAAATGCATCAGACTAAGAAAGGCAATCAGTGGTATCATGGAATGAAGGTACATGCTGGAGTAGATGCTGGAACAGGATATGTGCATACAATAACCGGAACAGCGGCAAATGTGCATGATTCCACTGAAGCATCTAAGCTTATTCGCAATGATGATGAAATAATGTACGGCGATTCTGGTTATCTTGGTGTTCCGGCACAGAATGCCATAAAACAGGATGAGCATCATAAAAACATGAAGTTTGAAATCAATAAAAGACCGTCAAGTTTAAAAACCTCAGATGACTATAACGGTATTAACTGGGATAAAAAGATGGAGCATGATAAGTCATCAGTAAGATGCAAAGTGGAACATGCTTTCCTCATTGTAAAGAATACATTTGGATACTCAAAAGTAGCATACAAAGGAATAAAAAAGAACATGAATAGATTCAATTTTCTATTCGCATCAGCAAATTTGCTGATGTGTTCTCGTGCAGGAAGAACTGCAGAATTTTGCAAGGGGTAAGTGTACCCTAATGCGGATTAATTCCGCAAAAAATAATAAAAAAATGAGGTAAATGCTCGAATAGCGATTCGCATTTCAATATTATTCCAATATTACAAGGATATTTTATTATATCACGACTTATTCAGCGTTTCCTTAGATAACGAATAGCAGGAGGAAAAATGAAAAAACTACTTGTTTTATCGCTTATAATTGCAGGAATGATTTCCATAGTGAGCTGCGCTGACAATCATACTTCTGATTTTGAAAATACTGTCGAACCTACTACCGAAACTACAGCTTTGACTGAAGCGACAACTGCTGAAGTAACAACAAAGGCGAAACCGGTTTATGACTATGTACATGGTGAGGACGGATACTATAATATTGCTGACGAGATGACTGAGTTTGATATGAAGTCTCAGAAATATGGTACCTGCTGGCTCTATGCAGCATCTGCGAGCATGGAAACTTCATATTTCAAGAAAAACAGCAGCTATATAACAATAGACCCCCTGCACCTTCTCGATATCATTTATCCGGATGAAAAAAACGAGGGCATTCTCTTAAAAGAAGGCGCTGACAGAAAAGAAGTAGGTGGCTTGCAGTGGACAGTCGCAGAAGAATTGTCACACGGTTTTGATGACCTTGTTCTTAACAGCTCTGTGATCCTTGATCAAAATGACAGAGACGCCATAAAGGAGAATGTCCGAAAAAGAGGCGGAGTCGCTGTCGGCGTTCTTGATAGTGATAACAGTAAAATCGGATTTTTCGGTTCTTATCGCACCATAAACTACCATGAAAAGATCGGCTTCGACCACGATATCACTATTATAGGCTATGATGACCATTTTCCAAAGGAATACTTCAAAGAGCCTGCTTCTGAGGACGGTGCATGGATCACCTACAACAGCAATAACGTCTCGGCAGGATTCTATTATGTATCTTACAGCGCTCCTCTCGAATTCGCCATATGCCACTCCGTCACGGATCAATACAGCGAGGTTCTCAGCTATGATGCCGGTGACGAGCAGTCTCTTATATCCCTGTATACACCGTATGCAGAGGCGCTCGGCTTTGACATCAGCAGCCTGCAGAACAGATCTGTAAAGACGGAAGGCAGCACAAAGGTCGCGAATGTATTCCATAAAGCAGGAAAGCTTGCAGCTGTCGGTACTTATAACAACTTTGACGAACAGGATATCAAGATCGAGATATATGATGCAGAAATGCAGGATCTGCTGTATTCTCAGGAGGCAAAGCTCGGATGTCGCGGATATCATACCATAGAACTTGATACTCCGGTAGATGTTACCGATTATGCCGTTGTCATTACCTATCCGAACGGTGCGCCTATTGAGGGAGAGGGCATTGATTTCAGACAAATGGATCCGGAAGCTTTGACACCGATCGGCAATTTTGAATATAAAACCGTATCCGAAAAAGGTCAGTCCTTCGTTTATGTTGATGATAACTGGAAGGATATGACCGACAGCGATATAAAGGATGTTTTGAAGATAGACTTTGAGCCGAACAACTGTTGTATCAAAGCGCTTTACGAATAACAATATTGTATGGGGAAATTATCGGCGCTTTAGTAGTAACCTACTGTAATCGCTTTACTACTACCCGCTGTTTCCGCGATACGCGCCAATTCCTTAGTAGTAACACACCCTGTGTTTACTACCATTTTTACTACGAACGATGTCCTTAGAATGCTAAGATTTGCCGCAATTTGCCGAGTTCACCGTGAATCTTGACAGAATCAATACACCCCCATATACAATGGGAAAGAAAGGAGTATCTGCAATGCGTCTTGCCGTGAAACGAAATGTCTATCTTGTGATCGCAGTACTGTCTGTCATTTTGTTCGCCGTCGGCAGCTTCTGTGATCAGACGATTGCAGCGGCTGTTTACCGACCGAATCAGCCTGCCGCACTGGTTTTTACAATTTTAGGGTATGTCCTTTTCTTCGGGACATTTCAGCTTCTTACCGGTGCGCTTTTCCGGCAGCTGCTGCTTCTCTCACAGACACGCATCAAGCGCATCCTGTGCACCTTCATTTGCTGCTATACCAGTATTTCAACGGCTGTCTTAGGCGGCGCCGGTTTGATAAGCGATTCCGTCATCGGACTGCTGTTTCCGAATACGGCATTCGGTTTCCGCCATACAGTCTGCATTGGATTATTGCTGTTTCTTCCGCCGGTGATTCTTGGTATGTTTATGAACGGAAAGCAAGCGAAAAAGCACCTTGCCTACAGCATTCTGATCCTCCTCGTCATCATGGCGGTGAGTTTCTTCGGTCAGCTTATCTTCTCATCTCTCTACAGCCGCCCGCGCTTCCGCATTACGCAGAGCGGTTTGGAAGGTCTGGGATTCACACCGTGGTATAAACCGATTGACAATGCGGCTTTTTTCAGCGAAACTTATCACCTGAAAAGCGATGCGCTTCGTTCCTTTTTCAGCGGTCATGCGCTCGATGCTGTCCTCAATCTCGCCATTTTTCCCGCACTCGCACAGACATTTCCAATATGGAAAGAGAAAGAACGCTTCCTGCAGATCACAGCCTTCGTTCTGATTCCGCCGATCGCGTTCTCAAGAATGGTGCTTGGTGCACATTACCTGAGCGACATATCCGCTGGAATGCTGTGCGGTCTGGGTTTTGTTATCCTGTATGAAATTCTCGTTCATAATAAGAAATGACGCAGTTCTTACCGGCTGCGGCTCACTTAGGTGAGCCGTTATTTTTTGCCTTTTTTGACTTGATAAATTGGAAGAATTATGGTATAACGATTAAGTACGAAAAATGCATCTGAGAGGTGAAGCGAAATGATTGAAACAGAGAGATTAAAAATATACGCCGCATCTCAGGATATAATGGAAGCTTTCATCAAAGCGCAGACTGATGATGTCCTGAAAGCTGCTTACATAGAAATGCTGAACGGCTGTCTGGATCATCCGGATCAATGGGATTGGTATGCAATCTGGATGATCGAACTGAAAGACGGCACACATATCGGGGAACTCTGCTTCAAGGGGCTTTCTGTGAACGGTATTGCAGAGATCGGATACGGAATCTCCGAAGAATATCAGAACAACGGTTATGCTACCGAAGCGGTCAAAGCGGTATTGGAGTGGGCGTTTTCGCATCCGGAGGTCATTGCCATAGAAGCGGAAACAGAATCTGAAAATGCTGTTTCAATCAGCGCGCTTAAGAAATGCGGATTTGCGCTCAATGGGATCATCGGAGAAGAAGGACCGAGATGGGCAGTATCCAAGTGCTGATCCCTTAGTAGTAAAACACCACGATTTCTACTACACAGAGATGAGGCGATTTGATTACTTAACATAAAAAACATGGCTTCTCCGTAACTGATAGTCAGTCGGAGAAGCCGTTGTATTTTGTTATGTATTATTCACCTTTGTAATTCGTGAAATAATAGTAAGCTGCACTGTTTTCATCCTGATAGAGGAAATTACACAGATAGAATTCTTCACCTTTGGATGATTTGAAGTAATAATATGTTACCGGCGAATCCGGCTCGGTAGGATAGTCCTGCCCAAGTGTGGATACAACACGGTTCAGATCAGCACCGGTGTCGGAGAATTTCTTCTCTTCTTTGCGTACAAATTCAGCTTTACTGTCGGTCTGACTGCGTGCTCTCTGTGTGTATTCAAGGACGAGTTCATCATCTTTATCCAGAAGTTTTATATCAGGAAGGATAATGATACAGTATTTTTCATCATGATAACAGGTTTCTTCGTTATCCGCGTAAGCTTCGATTTGTCGCTGGTCAAGGCGATTGTTCAGATTTTGTTTCTGTAAGATAGCAGCACATTCAGATGCGGCTGTTTTCGCTGCGTTTTCATCATTTGAACGGATAACAAGAAGACTGAATGAATCGGTTTCCATTCTTACCTTGTACTTTGAACAGACAGCATCAAGTTCATCCTTTGCGACAGAAATTACTTTTTCATCGAGCTTCCGGTCGAAGTCGCTGCTTGTCTGAGGTACTGAGCCAAAACTTGATCCGTCGATGTATATGCCCTGCATACTGCTCGAAACATTGTAGTCAAAATCCTGCAGTTTGTCATGTACGGTGAGTACAGTACTCTTTGTATCCTCAGTACTGGAAACGACAGTACATTCACCGTATGTCTTTTTCGCGTACTTATGAAGTTCTTTGGCACTCTTTACTTTTCCGCATGAGGAAAGTCCGCAGACAAGAAGTGTAAGAGTAAAAACTACACCTATCCCTTTTAAAATTTTGTTCATAAAAAATCCCCCTTCGTTTTGTATGTCTTTCTTTATGCTTAAATTATAGCATCTTAAAGTCGTGATATCAATATCTATAACAAAAATCACAGACAAATTTACTTGATAAGAGCCATATTACGTGGTATAATTAAAGTATTTAAATCAACAAATATGTATCATTTGGATAGTATAAGATATCACGAAAGCATTACTCTGGAAAGTCAAATGATATTTACTGGGAATTTGTTAAGATGGAAATTAACCAGTCAGGGGACAGGGAAAAATATGAGATACAGCAGAAAGCCGATTCGGTTTAAAATCCTTCCGATGCCTTCATGGCTGCGTACAACGGACGGACTTTATCAGATATATAAGGATAAGAATACTCTGTTTAAGCACGGAAAGGTCTATTATGCCGTACTCCTTCAGGCTAATGTTGCTCTGTTTGATCCGAAGAAAAGAGGAGATTATCCCGCTAATTTTATCTATACCACAGATGAGTTCGGTGAATCAGATCCTGAAATTCTGAAGGAAACAGCGCATACCATTTTTTCATACAAGGATAAAGACCCGGAAACAATACCGGAACAGTACAGAAAAGCAGCATCGATAGTGACAGCTGAAACGGACAGGACTTCTCTTGAATTTCCGGTTACGGTAGATGACAGAGAGATACCGGTCAGATTTATGTCCGTAATGGTATTCCGGAAGGACATTCCGGGAAGATTTATTCAGGGCAGTGTTTATCCTATATTAGCCGCACCTGAATTGTGCGATTCTATTATGATTTTGCCTCAGAAATACTGGACCGGAGAGTTTATCGCCTGGAAGACGGGTATGCTGTGATGGAAGTGACAGGACCTTATTTAGACCATGTATTTAAACGACGAAGGAAATATTATGATAAAGAAGAATGATAGATTATGAAATCACTAAAGGAGTCTTTTATAGGGATTATAGTGCTGGTACTGATATTTGCCGGAGTGTCTTTTTTTATGAGATGTCCGGAAAGCTATATTGGTTACGGAGCGCTTAAAGAAATACGTTCTGATCTGCTTTTGAAAATGATACCCCATTCTTTGTGGACTTTGCTTTGTACTGGTCTGCTTATATTTTATCTGGTGGCTGTGTTCCGTGAGATCAGAGAAATATTAAGCAGGATAATTGCAAAGAAAATGGAGTACCGTGAATATAAAAAGTATTTTAATGATTTTGGCTACTATGGAATAATGGATAAACCAAAAGGTTCTGTAATTCTGGAGTGCATTAAATATGTTATAGCTACGGTCACTATACTGGCGATATATTTTGCGTTCGGAATTACGTTTGTGCCATATACTAAGGAATATCTGGACATGAATATTTTTGCCAAAACCAAACTGTTATTTGACGTTTCCAGTGATATTAAAACAGAAGAAACAGTTACGGAGGAATATAATAATTATATCCCCATGCAGAGTGAAGAGAGAGGAACAGCCTACTTTTATATTATCTGTTCGAATGATAATACAAGCAAACATTTCTCAATCGGAAGCAAAGATTACGAAGAATTAGCCGAATACGGAGGCATGTACCAGAAATCGCTTACCGTTGAATACTTTAAAAAATCCGGTTTTATAAAGAATTATGATATCAGAGGGAAAAAGTATGACTGGGCTATCAAAACACAGGAAGATATGGATATGTCATATGACAAGGTGGAAATAAGGCTGGAAGACAATATGGTGTATCGCCCTGAACATATGGAGAGTTACGGTGAGATAGGCTGGGTCATCAAGCGAAACGGAGAACCTGTAACTCCGATCATTCGTGACAATACTCCTTACACGATATATGCAACTTATTATGACCATACTGATATTTCACAGTACATCCAGGAAAAGGGAGACTATGAGGTTTATCTTTCGAAAGTTGCAATACCGAATAACAAAAAATTTGCTTTCAGTATCAGCAACAGTATTGAATTAACGGTGAAATAAAAAACTGTATTATATTATGTGTTATAAGTCGGTTAAAGCTGAAAACAAATAACCTTTGATTTACAATAATGCGATTAATACTCAACATCATTCGCCTAATGTATTGACTTTTTTAATTCTATTCCATATAATTAGGAGAAACAAAATGAGCATTAGAAAGGCGACAAAATCTGATTTTGATATAGTTAAACAAATCACTCATACACTGCTACTCTTTCAGGTTCTAACCATCCGAGCATAAAGTGGTTTAGTGCATTTATCGTACTATCACCATTTTCTCCGATGAATGCAGAAATTACGCTCATATCTGCATTATCTTCAAAATTTGTTGCATGAATTTTACATAATATGCTATCTTGGTTATACCGCTTGCAATAATTCTGTACCAGAGATTAATAAGTTCTCTAGGATTATTACACTTGACAATAATAAGATATCATGATATTATTAGATTACCAAAAAGGTAATTTAAATCACGGAGATATGTATACTTGGAAATCATATATAAAGACAAGAAAACAGAAAAAATATGCACAAGTCTAAAAGCTGCAAAAAAAGAGTTATCAGCTTATGCTACGGATTTGATGGCTAAAATAAATTTTATTGAAGGCGCCGTATCTTTTAATGATATTCGATCATATATACCTTTTCATTGCCATCCATTACAAGGGGACATGGAAGACTATTGGTCACTTGATATAAAAGGTAGAAAATGCTCATGGCGACTCATAGTTGCGCCGCTTGATGCTGAACAAAATATCATAAAAGCAGGAGCAGATTTTTCTAAAGAATGTGTTCAAATTAAAATCATATTAGTTGAGGGGGTAAGTAATCATTATGAGTAAAGAAAATAACAACGAACTTATGGCTTTCCATCCTGGATACTATATTGATGAAATTATTGAGGAAATGGGTATTACTCAGGAAGAGTTCGCTATTCGTTTAGGAACTACACCAAAAACAATCAGCAAATTAGTTAATGGTGAAACAGGAATCTCTAATGATCTTGCGTTGAAATTAGCGTCACTTTTAAATTCCAGTCCTGAAACATGGCTGAATTTGCAGAAGTCATATGATGCTAAAATGATTGAAATTAAAGAAAAAGAACAACTTGAAAAACAGGTCGAACTTATTAAACAGATCGACTATAGTTATTTTGTTAAATTAAGTTTTCTGCCTGATACGCGAGATTCGATTGAGAGAATAAAAAATCTTTGTTCATTTCTTTCTGTAGCGAGACTTGGAATTCTCCTTGAAAAAGATTATAATGTATCCTATCGAAATGGAATTAGGGATGAGAAGCAAAAAAACATCCTTAATGCAAATGTATGGGTAGAAACTGTTACTAAAATTGCAAGGGAATCGGAAGCTCAAAAGTTCGATTTGAAAAAATTTAATGCAGCTGTATCTGAAATTGCGGAAATGACATTAGAACCTTTTGATAATATAATTGATAATGTAAAAGAAAGACTTGCTGATTGCGGTGTAGTTCTCGTTCTTTTACCTTATTTAAAAGATTCAGGACTTCATGGCTTTGTTAAATGGCTCGATAAAGGGAAAGCTGTTATTGCAATAAGTGATCGAAAAAAATCGATAGATTCATTTTGGTTTACCTTTTTCCATGAAGCTCGTCATGTTCAGCAAAAAAAGATTAAGCAAATTAATTACACTTGGAATGAAAGCGATTCTATTATCAGTGATGATGAGGTAGATGCTAATGAATTCTCACAGTCTATCCTTATTCCATCGGAAAAGTATCAAGTTTTTGTATCTAAGAACGTTTTTTACTAATAGCTCAGTAAAGAACTTTTCAAAAGAAATTAATCGCCATCCAGGAATTGTTGTAGCTAGGTTGCAGAATGATCAAAAGGTTCCTTATGCATCTAGATTAAATGAATTGAAAACCTCTATTGAGTTATAATTTCTTTAAAGGTAAACCCGTAAAAGTCCCAGAAACTGCACAAATCACTGCATAAACAGGAGGTTTATACCTATGATAAAGATTATGTTTGTCTGTCATGGCAACATATGCCGTTCGCCGATGGCTGAATTTGTAATGAGGAAGCTTGTAAATGAAGCTGGCTTGTCAGATGAGATATCTGTTGCATCGAGTGCGACCAGTACGGAAGAAATCTGGCACGGGCATGGGAATCCGGTTTATCCACCGGCGAAAGCTGAGCTGAAGAAGCATGGAATCAGTGCGGACGGGAAGTGCGCTGTGCAGCTGCATGCTTCGGACGGTGACAAGTACGATTACTTTATAGGCATGGATACCATGAATATACGTAATATGAAGCGCATTCTCGGTAACCGTTATGATGATAAGATATATAAGATGATGACATTTGCCGGTCGTTCTGATGATGTTTCGGATCCGTGGTACAGCGGTGATTTCAGAAGGGCTTACAGTGATATTGAGGAAGGATGCAAAGGACTTCTGGAGTTTTTAAAGGAAAGGAATTTTTGATTATGATACAGGACATTTACCCGCATAAACTTAATAATCAGTACGACCTGAAAGCAGTTCCTTCACCGAACAGTCCGGTTCTTGTATTTGACGGACCGAAAGTTCTTGCTGATACAAACGGATGGTTCAGAATACCGAGTGCTGAGGAGATCGGAATGGATAATGAATTCATTTTTCTCTTCAGGCTGGATGACACTGCTTATTTTCTTACAAGAACTTTCAAGGATGAACTTCCGGGATATAAATTCACTGATGTAAGAGAGATCCGTGATCTGAAGGAAGCTGAAAATCATCATAAATTTGCGGTGATGACCGGTAAGCATTTAAGTGACTGGTACCGTGATTTTACTTTCTGCGGCAGATGCGGAAAAAGGATGAACCTATCTGATAAGGAAAGGGCTATGGTTTGTCCTGAGTGCGGAAATACTGCTTATCCGAGAATTATGCCTGCTGTAATTGTCGGTGTAATAAACGGTGACAGCATTCTTATCACCCGTTACAGAAAAGGATATCAGCACAATGCCCTTGTTGCCGGCTTTACTGAGATCGGCGAAACGCTGGAAGAAACAGTTGCCAGAGAGGTAATGGAGGAGACTGGTGTCCGCGTTAAGAATATCAGATACTACAAGTCACAGCCGTGGGGAATGGCGAGTGATCTTCTTGCCGGATTTTTCTGTGAAGTGGACGGCGATACTGAAATTAAAATGGATGAAAACGAACTTCAGTATGCAGAATGGGTAAAGCGTGAAGATGTCGTTCTTCAGCCGGGACGAAACAGTCTTACAAATGAAATGATGATGGCGTTCAAAGACGGCCGCATATAAAAAAGAAACCTTCGTGATCTCAGATACGCTGATCACGAAGGTTGTTTTTATTGGAGCACCGGGATTTGAACCCGGGAATGACGGAGTCAAAGTCCGTTGCCTTACCGCTTGGCTATGCCCCATAATTACAGTGCATTTAGAGAAAAGCACTTGGAATATTATATCATAAACAGCAGGTAAAAGTCAATAGCTTCATTAAAATATCTGTCCAGTCCGCTTTTTAGAAATATCGTGGATAACAAAGCATTATTAAGAAAAACACACCCTGATTTACGTGTTAAAATAACGTATTTCAGGGTGTTACTGTTTTATCAGTTTATTTCGGCAAATCTTGTCGTGAGAATTACTTCTGAAAGATATTTATTGTCGTTCGGATAGAGATAGAGGAACATAAGGATCCCGTTTTCACCGTCCGGCTGGAACACATATTCGGTTCTGTATGCCTGACCGGCTCCGCGCTGGTACTTGCCGCTGTAGTACTGATACCTTGCGCCGTAATAGGTGGTAATGTTTGCGGAAGGGAAGGAACCGATCTTTTCATCTGGGTTAATGTTGCCTATGATCGCCTTTTCTACCTGTTCAGTGCTTTTTATGTCTGATGTTGTTTTCAAAAGATCCTTGTCAAAGTAGCAGACAAACAGTGATTCCGGTACTTCGCTGGTATTGCCCGGAGTTTTGTTGAGCACGTACTGATATCCTTCGATTATTCCAAGATCGTTTTTAGCTATATCAGCCTCGATCTTTTTCCATCCGGATGGAATATAGTATTTTACTCTGCCGCCGCCAAGTGTTCTTTCCGTCGAAGCTGTTTTGTCGAAAGATGTTCCGTCAAGGGTGTAGTAGATCTCGGATGATCTGACAACAGGAGCGTCGATGACTTTTCGTACTTCTGTAAGTTCAGGTTTTCCAAGCGTACAGCTAACTCTTCCGTAAACTGCGATCTTGTCCTTGAAAGAGTATTTCAGATTAAACGACTTGTTTTTATCGAAGGTACATTTAATTGCTCTGTAGTCTTCGTCCATTACAGACAATCCTTTGTTGTCAGAGCTTTCGAATAGTCCGGACAGAAGAACGAACTGGTTATTGTACTTCGCCTGAGCAGATTTGCTGTCACGGGAAAAATCATTAAGAAGTGCATCGACAGTTATATATCTGTAAACACGGTTTGCCGATGTATCTATCTCAACCGATGAGTTGAATAAAGTGAAACTGCTTAGAGAAATGGCAGTGACAAGCAGTATTATCACAGCCAGAATATTATGTTTATTTCTGATCATAGCCTGTCCTCCGTTTTATTCAAATGAAAGTTCGAAATCGTGTTCTGAGCGTACTGCTTTCAGAGCCTTAAGTACATCGCGGTAAACGTGCGCTTCGGCATAGTCATCCACAAGGCTGATCTTCATTCCGTCTTTCAGATCCATGCTGACTTTTTTTGCAAGTTCTTCTGCACCGGATACAGATTTCTGATTGTATGTTATTTTTTCGTCGCGGACTGTTATCACAAGCATTTTTGAAGATGAATTCTGTGAACCGGACTGTTCAGTATCTGAGTCGTTTCCCTCATCTTCAAAAACAGCTGCTCCGCCCGGAGATGAGATCTCGATTGCTTTTTCAAGATCTATGAGTTTACGGCTGTCAAGAAGTTCAACAGCTTTTTCGCCCCATGAACACAGGGCAAGTACAGTCGCAAGCAGAAAAATGATTTTAAGTGATTTTTTCATTATACTTCTTCCGTTTCGTATTTAAATCCCATTTCTTTGAGCAGTGCCTTAACAGCTTCATACTTTGAGGCAACTGCATAGCTGTCAGCTATTATTACGGTATTTTCTCTTGGTACAAGGTCAAGCTTATCACGCAGATCATCAGTATTTCTGCATTCGTCCTTACAGAATCTGATTTCATTTCCCCTGACAAGTATGTAGTAAGTGTACTTGTTTCCGTTATTGTCGATGTATTTTCCGTCTTCGGAAATCTTGTCCCATTCACCGGGAGTTTCCTCAGAAATATAATGCTGTTTATATTTACGGTAAAACCAGAAGTCTTCACCTTTCTGGGCATAACCCCAGCACCAGCCGATAAAAGCAAGAGCGAGACCGGCAAGAGATGCGATCATGGAATATGAAGCAAGTTCACGTCTGTGTTTCTTACGGAACACCTTTGTGCGCTTGTCTTCCTCGAGTTCGAGAAGGCCGAAAATGGAACGTATTTTTACCACAACAGGAGAAAAGCCTATCAGGAGTAAGCCTATGATCCCGGCAAGAGCCATCAGAAGACCAAGAACTACAAGAATAACTGGTATCATGGCATGACCTCACTGAGATTTCCCTTGATGTAAACATTGCCGTATTTGCCTGAAAGTTCGTTCAGGATCTCTGTTACGGCTTTTTCATCACGGTAGAGTATTTTCTCATCGTCGTCATTGAGAGAAAGAATAACAGGTGAGTCGGTATTTGATTTAATGAATCCTTCGAGAGTTTCTTTAAACTCATTAAAAGATTCTTCTGTGTCACTGCCGACAAGCGGGAAAGATTTCAATTCATTTCCTTCGGCGAGCAGCTTTATTTCACGTTTGTGGAGTTCTTCTTTATTATACGGAACAGCAATAGATACAGCGATAATGTATTTGTTTACATTATCCATTGTATCGATCATATTTTCGTAAACTGCAATATTATTTTCCGCTTCTTCCATCATCGCTTCTGCTTCAGCCTGCTGCTCTGCAAGTGTGTTTTCCTGACTTTTAGATGCAGTGAACTGTCCGGCCATTACAACGAGCAGGACAATGAAAATAACATCGAGCAGGGAAGTCAGATCGATGATTATATCGTTCTTTTTATTACGTTTGTATCTTCTCATGTTTAATGTACCTTACTTGTCGTCATCTTTATTTGTTTCGTACATTTTGGCAAAGTCAAGTTTCTTGTAGTAGTCTTCGAGCATTACATCTACGTCATTTATAGTTTTGGAAGGGCAGAATGCATCGAATATTTTAAGACCAATAGCGAAAATAAGGCCTGAAAGGGTAGTAGTCATTGCAGTATTGAGTGAGGAAAGCATTTTTTCAATATTGTCCGCAGCTACTTCCTGAACGAGGCCCCAAACTGTACCGAGAACACCCATAAGCGGAAAAACAGGTATAAGCTGCGCAAAAACGTTATGCCATGAGTTGGATTTATCAAATTCGTTTTCGTGTTTGCGTATTGTATCAGGTGTAACGGATGAATCTTCATCATCTATTTCCTCAAGTTCGTGAGTATCCTGATTGGTGCGGTATCTTCGGTTCTGCCTTGTAATAAGTTCATTTATATGATTTTTATGTCCTGAAAGAACAGTGTAGTTCTTATACATTGCAAGAAAAAGTGCGATACCGAGACAAATTATTATTACGTTTCCCGGATTAGTAAGTCCTTCTAAAAAAGCTGCCATCATAATTCTCCTTAAAATTTATTATTATAGGGAAACACTGATTAAATCGGAAATCCGGCTTCGCCGGATTTCCGGAAGGGGAATTTGCGGGGCTTCGCCCCGGTCCCCTACGCTGATTTATGAATAAATCAGCGTTTCCATAGTATTTACGTAAATAAACCGGTTAAACCGAACGTAAAATTATTTTCTGTGTGCTATTCTAATTTTACATTATTAAGAGATGAAATTCAAGTGTTCTTCGCTCAAATCTACTTGAAGCAAATAATAAAGTGCAGTATAATTATAGTCAGTGACAATTGATTTGTCGATTTCGTTTTTAATCATTAATGAAGGCACTGAATATCATCAGGCTTCGCATCAGAAAAGAGGTATATATGGATAAAATAAGATGGGGCATAATAGGAACAGGAAAAATAGCACGTACTTTTGCGGAAGCGATAAGAGGTACTGAAGACGCGGAATTTTATGCAGTCGCTTCAAGAACTTCTGAAAAAGCTGAAAAATTCGCTTCGGAAAACGGAGCTGCAAAAGCTTACGGCAGTTACAGGGAACTTGCTGAGGATGAAAATGTTGATGTTGTTTATATCGCAACACCAATGGCGTCACATTACGATGATGCAAAACTCTGCATCGAAAACGGCAGGAACGTCCTTTGCGAGAAATCACTTTCTTTAAATGCTTCAATGACAAAGGAGATCATTGACTTTGCGGAGGAAAAGAATGTTTTTTTCATGGAAGCGATGTGGATGAAGTGCCGTCCGGTATATCTTAAGGTGCTTGAATGGATAAATTCCGGAAAAATCGGCAGACCGAACTTCATAAAGGCAGATTTCAGCAACTACATTCCTTACGATAAAAACGACAGACTTTTCCGTGCTGACCGCGGAGGCGGTGCACTTCTTGATCTCGGAGTTTATCCGCTTACATTTGCACATGCGATTTTCGGATATCCGGATGAAATAATAAGCAAGGCCGAAATAAGCAGTGACGGAGTGGATATCAACAACACCATTCTTTTAAAGTACAGTGACGGACGTTTTGTTTCCGCAGATAACGGTTTCCGTCTTCAGCTTTCAAATAACGCAATGGTATCAGGAACCGAAGGTTTTATAACTCTCGGAAACTGGTTTCACTGTACAAGCGAAGCGCTGCTCTATGACAATAACGCACAGGTTACGGAAAAATTCATCTGCGAGCCGGAGATAAACGGATATGAATACGAAATACGTGAGGTTCATGAATGTCTCCGTAAAGGCTTAAAGGAAAGCGCACTCGTTCCTCATGAGGGAACAATTGAAATCATGAAAATAATGGACGAATGCAGAAAGCAGTGGGGATTGAAGTTCCCGCAGGAAAACTGATACATTCATTTCTGTATCTGTAATTTCTGAGAAGGGAATAAACACTCCGGAAATCAAAATGTAACTGATTTGTAACCAAAATGTTATTGTTTAAAAAGCCGATTTTTGGTATAATAAATCATATATGCGTCGGGCGTAAACCCTGTTGCAAAATTTGATAAAGGAGTGTTACTCAATGGGTAATGAAACCACAACTAATAGTGGCTGGCGTTCAAACAAATGGGTGCGAGCCGCTATTCCCGCACTGCTTCTGCACTGCAGTATCGGTACGGTTTACTGCTGGTCGATCTTCTCACAGGAAATTTCAGAGTATATCGGCTATTCAAAGGGTGCGGTTGAATGGGCATTCAGCTTCGCTATCTTCTTCCTCGGAATGTCTGCGGCTTTCCTCGGCAACGTTGTTGAAAAGGATATCCACAAATCATCTCTTATCGCTACTATCTGTTTTTCAGTAGGTATGGCCGGAACAGGATTTTTCATCAGATACGGCGGTTTACATAAGGGCAGTCCTCTTGCTCTTGTAGGCATTTATATCTGCTACGGCTTTATCATGGGTATAGGCCTTGGTACAGGTTATCTTTCACCTGTAAAGACACTTATGCTCTGGTTCCAGGACCGTAAAGGTCTCGCAACAGGTCTTGCTGTTGCCGGTTTCGGTGCTGCCAAGGCTATCGCTTCACCAATTATGCAGGGTATGCTCGAAGGCCTCGGTGAAACAGGTATCTACAAGATGTTCTTCATCCTTGCAGGTGTTTACTTCGTAATGATGTTCGTTGGTCATCTTCTCCTTGCAAAGCCTGCCGGCTGGGTTGAACCTACAGGCAAGGGCGAAAAGCCTTCTATCATGGCTACTCTTAAGACAAAGCCTATCACAAACTATATCGGTATCTGGGTAATGTTCTACATCAACATTACATGTGGTCTTGCTCTTATCTCTCAGGAAAAGATGATCGTTAAGTGTGTAGGTCTCGTAGCTTATGCAGGTCTTATCTCAACTATTTCAGCAGTATTCAATGCAGGCGGACGTCTTGGTTTCTCTGCATGGGCTGACACAATGAAGGACAGAAACACTATCTACAAGCTTATCTTTATACTTTCTATCGCATTTACAGGTCTTGTAATGTTAACTCAGGGTATCAAGAACGGCGAAGGCAACGGACTTCTTATCTTCCTCGTACTTGCACTCATCTTCATTGTAAACGCTGGATACGGCGGTGGCTTCTCAAACGTTCCTACACTTCTTTCTGACCACTACGGAATGAGCTCTATTTCCGCTATCCACGGTATCACACTTTCAGCATGGGCTTTTGCCGGACTCACAGGTAATCAGGTTGCTACATACATTGTAAACCACTCAGGTGAGTTCATTGAACACGGTACTGACGCTACAGGCAAGGCTATCATGATCAATCCTGTAGGATACCAGAACGTTCTTTATTTCACAATAGCACTTTATATAGTTGCTCTTCTTCTTTCACTCTTCCTCGTTCGTAAATCTGACAAGGCTCTTGCAGCTGAAAAGAAGTAACAGTAAAATATTAAGGAAACACTGATTCCCCGGAACCCGCTTCAAAGGTTCCGGGGTTTTGTTTTGATGTAATGTATAAAAAACTGTTTTTTTAAGGTCAAGTTTTATAAATTTTTTTTTGACAAAAGTGTTGAAAAAACGAATAGAATATTGTATAATATTTTGTAGACGACTGTATAATCAGATTTATGAGGTGTTGTTATGAATTACAGAATATCATTTTCTTCTTCATGTTCTTCAAGTAACAGCATACCTGTAAATTTTTATAGATATATTGTATTCTAATAACTGTGACTATGTCGCAGTTATATTTGTTTTAGGAGGTTATTTCAGACATGGCAAAGAAAGTAGCTATAATTATGGGCAGTGACAGTGATCTTCCTGTAGTTAAAGATGCAGCAAAGGAACTTAAGAATTTTGGTGTTGAGTTTGAGATACATGTAATGTCAGCTCACCGTACACCTGAAGAAGCAGCTGAGTTTTCAAAGAATGCAGCAGCAAACGGTTTCGGTGTTATCATTGCTGCAGCAGGTATGGCAGCTCATCTCGCAGGTGTTCTTGCAGCCTATACTATTCTTCCGGTCATCGGAATTCCTATGGAGTCATCACGTCTTGACGGTATGGATGCACTTCTTGCAACAGTACAGATGCCTAAGGGCGTTCCTGTAGCAACAGTTGCTATAAACGGTGCAGCCAATGCTGCACTTCTTGCAGTTCAGATTCTTGCCCTTTCAGACAGTGATCTTGCTGCAAAGCTTACAGACATGAAGATTCAGATGAAAAAGACAATCGCTGAAAAGGATCAGAAGCTCCAGAATACCATCAAGGAACTTATCTGATTTTAATAATAAATTAAAGTAATACATATCGCGTAACAGCGGGAAACGGAGTTATTATTATGGAAAATTTACAGAAAACTGAACAGCTTTACGAAGGAAAGGCTAAGAAGGTATTCGCAACATCTGATCCTGACTATGTAATCGTATCATACAAGGATGATGCTACAGCATTCAACGGCGAAAAGAAGGGTACAATTGCCGGCAAGGGCGTTATCAACAACAGAATGACAAACTACATGTTCGGACTTCTTGAAAAAGCCGGCGTTCCTACACACCTTGTCAAGGAGATCAACGACCGTGAAACCATCGTTAAGAAGGTTGAGATCGTTCCTCTCGAAGTAATCGTAAGAAACGTAGCAGCAGGAAGCTTCTCAAAGAAGCTCGGCATTGAAGAAGGCACACCTCTCAAGCAGCCTACACTCGAATTCAGCTACAAGAACGATGACCTCGGCGATCCTTTCATCAATGACTACTATGCACTTGGTCTCGGCCTTGCTACTAAGGAAGAAATCGAAACAATCACAAAGTACGCTTTCATGGTAAATGACTTCATGAAGGATTTCTTCAAGAAGATGAACATCGACCTCATCGACTTCAAGATCGAATTCGGCCGTTTCCACGATCAGATCATTCTCGCTGACGAGATCTCACCTGATACATGCCGTTTCTGGGACAGCACAACACATGAAAAGCTCGACAAGGACCGTTTCCGCAGAGATATGGGCGGCGTTGAAGAAGCTTACCAGGAAATCATGAAGAGACTTATGGGTGAATAATCGATGGGCGGATTTTTTGGAGCTGCTTCAGAACACAGCTGTATAACAGATGTGTTCTTCGGAACTGACTATCATTCACATCTCGGTACGAGAAGAGGCGGTATGACCGCTTACTCTGCAGCAAAGGGTTTTCAGAGAGCTATCCACAGCATCGAGAATTCTCCTTTCAGAACAAAGTTTGAAAAAGACATTGAGGACATGGAAGGCAACATGTGTATCGGCTGCATCAGCGACACAGATCCTCAGCCAATCCTTGTTCGTTCAAAGCTTGGTGTATATGCTGTCTGTACAATCGGTATCATAAACAATGCACGCGAACTTGAAGAGGAACTTCTCGATTCAGGCTGCGCAAGTTTTGAAACAATGAGCAGCGGAAGCATCAACTCAAGCGACCTTGTAGGTGCTCTCATCGCTCAGAAGCCAACATTTACTGAAGGTATCAGATACGTTCAGCAGAAAATAAACGGTACAGTATCACTCATGATACTCACAAAGGACGGTATCATTGCTGCCAGAGACAAAGAGGGAAGACTCCCGATCCTCGTAGGTAAGCGTGATGACGGATACTGCCTTTCATTCGAATCATTCTCATACCAGAAGCTTGGTTATGAGACATGCTACGAACTCGGACCTGGAGAAATAATCAATCTTACTTCAAAGGGTTACGACATTCTTTCAGAAAGAACAAACGATCTTAAGATCTGTTCATTCCTCTGGACCTACTACGGCTATCCTACAGCTGTTTATGAAGGCGTAAACGTAGAAGTTATGCGTACAAGGAACGGTGAGATAATGGCCGAGCAGGATATGGCAAACGGCAAGCTTCCTGATGTTGACTATATCTGCGGTATCCCGGATTCAGGTGTTCCGCATGCTATCGGTTATGCTAACCGAAGCGGCATCCCGTTTGCAAGACCATTTATCAAGTACACTCCTACATGGCCGAGAAGCTTCATGCCTCAGAACCAGACAATCAGAAATCAGGTTGCCAAGATGAAGCTCATTCCGGTACACGAACTTATCAGCGGCAAGAAGCTTCTTTTCGTTGATGACAGTATCGTAAGAGGTACACAGCTTCGCGAAACAGTTGAATTCCTTTACGCAAACGGTGCGAAGGAAGTTCACATGAGATCAGCATGCCCGCCTATCATGTACGGATGCAAATATCTCAACTTCTCAAGAAGCAATTCAGAACTTGATCTTATCGCAAGAAAAATAATTGATGAGTTCGAAGGCGAAGAAGGCGTTAAGTACATTGCTGAATACAGCGATACAAACACTGAACGCGGCCAGAGACTCAGAAACGAGATCTGTAAGAGACTTAAGCTTACATCTCTTGAGTTCCAGTCACTTGAAGGAACTGTAAAGGCAATCGGTCTTCCGGCATGCAACCTCTGCAGCTACTGCTGGGACGGCAAGGAATGACGCGGACAAACAACTCATACGGAGGATAATAAATGAAAAGTTTTTCAGAAAGCTATAAAGAAGCCGGCGTTGACGTAACAGCTGGTTATAAGGCTGTAGAGCTCATGAAGGCTCATGTTGCAAAGACAATGACAAGCGGAGTTCTCTCAGGCATCGGCGGATTCGGCGGCCTTTATGAAATTGATCTTACTGGTATCAGCAAGCCGGTACTCGTTTCAGGTACAGACGGCGTTGGTACAAAACTCAAGATCGCTTTCCTTATGGACAAGCACGACACAGTTGGTATCGACTGCGTTGCTATGTGTGTAAACGACGTTATCTGCTGCGGTGCAAAGCCACTCTTTTTCCTTGACTACATTGCAGTAGGCAAGAACTATCCTGAAAAGGTGGCAAACATCGTTTCAGGTGTTGCTGAAGGATGTGTACAGTCAGGTGCTGCTCTTATCGGCGGCGAAACTGCAGAAATGCCTGGTTTCTATCCTGAAGATGAATATGACCTCGCTGGTTTCACAGTTGGTGTTGTTGACAAGGACAAGATCATCAGAAATGAAACACAGAAGGCAGGGGACGTTATGATTGCTCTTCCTTCAAGCGGTGTTCACTCAAATGGATTCTCACTTGTAAGAAAGGTGTTTACAGTAAGCGAACAGAACCTCGCACGTCACTACGGTGATCTTGGCAAGACTCTCGGTGAAGTTCTTCTTACACCTACAAAGATATATGTAAAACCTGTTCTTGAACTTCTTAAGGCTGTAAATGTAAAGTCTATCTCACATATTACAGGCGGCGGTTTCTACGAAAACATTCCGCGTTCACTTCCTGCAGGCATCACAGCTTCTATCGAAAGATCAGCTGTTAAGGTACTTCCTATCTTCGATCTTATCGCTAAGACAGGCAATATTCCTGAAAGAGACATGTTCAATACATTCAACATGGGTGTCGGCATGATCGTTGTTGTAGACAAGAACGATGCAGACAAGGCTATTGCTGCTCTTAAGGCTGCCGGTGAAGACGCTTACATTCTCGGTGAACTCGTAAACGGCGAAGAAGGCGTAATTATTAAGTAATACGGGGGATAATCGATGAAAAATATCGTTGTTCTCGTATCAGGCGGCGGCACTAATCTTCAGGCACTTATCGATTCTGAAGCACGCGGCGAGATAAAAAACGGGAAGATCACCTGTGTTATCTCATCTAATCCTGAAGCCTACGCTCTTGAAAGAGCATCAAAGGCAGGAATAAACACTGTAGTTATTCCAAGAAAGGAATACAAAGACAGTGTCGCTTACAGTAAGGCAATACTTGAAGAACTTGATAACCAGAAGGCAGACCTCATAGTTCTTGCAGGATTTATGACTATACTTGACAGGTGCGTTACTGAAAAGTATCCTTACAGGATCATAAACGTTCATCCTGCTCTGATCCCGTCATTCTGCGGTGAAGGTTTCTACGGACTCAAGGTTCATGAAAAAGCTCTCGAATACGGTGTCAAGGTCTCAGGCGCTACCATTCACTTTGTAAACGAAGAAGCTGATGCAGGTGCGATCATACTTCAGGGTACGGTAAACATTGAAAATGATGACACACCTGAAGTTCTTCAGAAAAGAATAATGGAAAACGTTGAATGGAAGCTGCTTCCTAAGGCTGTTTCACTTTTCTGTGAAGACCGTATCTCGATCCGCAACGGAAAAGCTTACGTTGACTGATTTAACAAACTGATGTGTACTTCCGGCGGACAGTTCTTCCGGAAGTACTCTGTAATAAAAAAATAGGAGAAACCATACTTATGAAAATGCTCGACATTTATGAAGAACTTAAAAAGAATTCATATCCTGGCAGAGGTATAGTTATCGGCAGATCAGCTGACGGAAAGAAAGCTGCGACTGCTTATTTCATCATGGGAAGAAGCGTAAACTCACGTAACCGTGTATTTACAGCTACTGATGACGGTATCGTAACAGAAGCTGCTGATCCTTCAAAGCTCTCTGATCCGCACCTTATCATTTATGCACCGGTAAGGAAGCTCGGTAACATCACAATAGTTACAAACGGTGATCAGACGGATACTATCTACGATAACATGGCTAAGGGCCAGACTTTCGAACAGTCTCTCAGAGAAAGAGAATACGAAGACGATGCTCCGAACTACACACCAAGAATTTCTGGTATCATGGAGATCGAAAACGGTAAGTACAATTATTCAATGTCTATTCTCAAGTCTGCAGACGGCGATCCATCATGCGTAGAAAGATTCACATACAACTATGCTGCACCTATCGCAGGTACAGGTCACTTCATCCACACATATATGGGTGACGGAAATCCGCTTCCAAGCTTTGAAGGCGAACCTGAAAAGATCTCTGTTCCGGATGACATAAATGAATTTGCAGATAAGCTTTGGAATTCTCTTAATGCTGACAACAAGGTTTCTCTTTTCGTTCGTTACATTGACATTGCAACAGGCGCTGAAGAAACTAAGATCATAAACAAATTTGAAAAGATCTGATTGTGGAGGAAAAACAAATGGCAAATGAAATGCTTTTAAAATACGGCTGTAACCCAAACCAGAAGCCGTCAAGAGTTTACATGGCTGACGGCAGGGATCTTCCAATTGAAGTTCTTAACGGAAAGCCGGGCTACATCAATCTTCTTGATGCTTTCAACGGCTGGCAGCTTGTAAAGGAACTTAAGGCAGCTACAGGTTACTGTGCAGCTACATCATTCAAGCACGTTTCACCTGCAGGTGCAGCTATCGGCAAGCCGCTTACAGAAACTGAAGCGAAGATCTACTTTGTTGATGATCTCGGCGAACTCACACCAATGGCTGCAGCATATGCAAGAGCAAGAGGCGCAGACAGAATGTCCTCATACGGTGACTTCATCGCTCTTTCTGATGAATGCGACGCATGCACAGCAAAGATGATCCAGAGAGAAGTTTCTGACGGTATCATTGCACCTTCATACACAGATGAAGCTCTTGAGATCCTTAAGTCCAAGAGAAAAGGTACATACAACATCATAAAGATCGATGCTGACTATGTTCCGGCGCCTGTAGAAACAAAGCAGGTTTACGGTGTTACTTTCGAGCAGGGAAGAAACGAACTGAAGATCGACAATGACATGCTCACAAATATCGTAACTGACAACAAGGATATTCCGGATGACAAGAAGGATGACCTCGTTATCGCTCTTATCACACTTAAATATACACAGTCAAACTCAGTATGCTACGTTAAGAACGGTCAGGCTATCGGTATCGGTGCTGGTCAGCAGTCAAGAATCCACTGCACAAGACTTGCAGGCAACAAGGCTGATATCTGGTGGTTAAGACAGCATCCAAAGGTTATGGGTCTCCAGTTTGTTGACAACATCAGAAGACCTGACAGAGATAACACAATTGACGTTTACATCTCTGACGAATACGAAGATGTTCTTGCTGACGGCGTATGGCAGACACTCTTCAAGGTAAAGCCTGAGGTTCTTACAGCTGCTGAAAAGAAGGAATGGCTTGCAAAGAACAAGGATGTATGCCTTGGTTCCGACGCATTCTTCCCGTTCGGCGACAACATCGAAAGAGCCAAGAAGAGCGGTGTTGCTTACATTGCTGAACCAGGCGGATCAATCAGAGATGATCATGTTATCATGACATGCAACAAGTACAACATTGCCATGGCATTTACAGGCATCAGACTTTTCCATCACTGATAACCGTAACACTATTTGAACTAATCAGATTTTATATCAGTATATCGCAGTGTACATTGTGCAGCTGCGATATACGTTTATATAACAAGGAGGTATTATTCCCATGAATGTACTCGTAATCGGCGGCGGCGGACGTGAGCACGCTCTTGTAATGAAGATACATGAAAGTGAAAAGGTTGATAAAATTTACTGTGCACCTGGTAACGGCGGTATTTCCAGATACGCTGAATGTTTCAGCGATGTCAAGGCAACTGATATTGAAGGTGTTGTTGCACTCGCTAAAAAAGTAAATGCTGATCTTGTAGTTGTAGCACCGGACGATCCGCTCGTACTCGGAATGGTCGATGCCCTTAACAAGGAAGGTTTTGCAACATTCGGTCCTAACAAGGCTGCTGCAATCATAGAAGGCAGCAAGGTTTTTTTCAAAGGATCTTATGAAGAAGTACAATATTCCGACTGCTGAATACAACGTATTCTCATCAGCTATCGAAGCTGTAAACTACATCAAGGAAAAGAACGAGTATCCTACAGTAATCAAGGCTGACGGTCTTGCACTCGGAAAGGGCGTTATAATCGCCCAGAACTTTGAGGAAGCTGAGGATGCAGTCAAGTCTATTATGGAAGACAAGATCTTCGGTGCAAGCGGTTCAAAGATCGTTGTTGAAGAATTCCTTACAGGTCCTGAAGTTTCAGTGCTTTGTTTCACAGACGGCAAGACACTTAAGCCGATGATTTCTTCAATGGATCACAAGAGAGCTCTTGACGGTGACCAGGGTCTCAACACAGGCGGTATGGGAACTGTAGCTCCTAACCCTTACTATACAGACAAGGTTGCTGAAGAATGTATGAAGACTATCTTCAGACCTACTATTGAAGCAATGAACAATGAAGGCAGAACATTCAAGGGATGCCTTTACTTCGGCCTTATGATCACACCAAAGGGTCCTAAGGTTATTGAATACAACTGCCGTTTCGGTGATCCGGAAACACAGGTAGTACTTCCTCTTCTTGATACAGACATCATCGACATCATGATGGCTATATATGATGACAAGCTTGATACTGTAAACGTAAGATGGAAAAATGAATCTGCAGCATGTGTTGTTATGGCCAGCGGCGGATATCCGAAAAAATACGAGACCGGCAAGGAAATTAGCGGTCTTGATGCCAAGGGACAGGTAAGCGGTGCATTTGTTTATCATGCCGGCACAAAGTATGATGACGGAAAGTTCTTTACAGCAGGAGGACGTGTACTTAACGTAACTGCAACCGGCAAGACACTTAAGGAAGCTCTTGATCAGTCGTACAGCTGTGTAAAGAAAATTTCATTTGAAAATCATCATTTCCGTACTGATATCGGTGCGAGAGCTCTTGCAGCTGAAGATCAGTAAAACCCGATGTGAGGTGATCTGATTGAGCCGTCTTGACAAAATCAAAACCTTCAGAGGACTTACATGGGTAGGTCTTCTTGCCAACAGCATGTTTGTTCTGTTCATCATCGTAACTCTCATCTATTATTCCTACTACCTCAGAACAGGCAACATTGTACCTGTAGTTGAAGCTATTGCCTATGCAATTGAAGTATCAGGTTTTCTGCTTATGCTGCTGAACGTGGTTGGCTATGCAGTTAAACTCAGAGGCCGTCTGCCGCTGAAGATCGCTATGTCCGTCTATTTTCTGATGGAATTTATTATTATGATCTGCGATTTCAACCTGATCGATGTTTCTGAGTTCTACACACCAGCTTCAAAAGCACTTATTATTTCACACTGTGTATTCTCAACGGCAGTAGTTATGTTCTATATGCTCATCGAAAAGGAAAACACGGTTTTACAGAAAGCCACAACTGTAGCAGCAATAATATGCATGCTTGCATGTTTTGCGATAGTATTCAATGTACGTGTGTACGCTTCTGTTCTTGTTAATTCCATTGCGTATATAGTTCTGTTTTCCGTTATTCTGTTTTATGACAACAGAGGCGTAATATATCCGGACTGTTACGGAGAAGAACAGAAGACTTTTTCAGATTCAGGATTTTTTGAATAGTGATTAAAAAACATGAACCGAAATATTTGGTTCATGTTTTTTATAATAATAAAAACGATATGCATATCTGCGTTTGCGTCTATGCACGATAAATATAAAAGGAGAACTGATGGATCAGGAAACAAAGAAAACCAAAGTCATTCTCGCTGCTGTTGACACAGGAGAATATGACATTGAAAGCTCGTTAGCCGAACTTGAAGAGCTTGCGAAAACTGCTGACGGTGAAGTTGTGGGTGTTATTACACAGAAAAAGCCTGCTTTCGATCCGGGATTCTGCATGGGTGCGGGAAGACTTGAGGAGCTTGCGGATATCTGTAAGGAACTTGAAACAGAACTCATAGTATTTGACCATGAACTTAGTGCAACACAGATCAGAAATATCGAAGATATTACCGACGTCCGCGTAATTGACAGAACAATGCTTATTCTCGATATTTTTGCTGCAAGAGCCAGAACAAGTGAAGGTAAACTGCAGGTAGAACTTGCACTTCAGAAGTACAGGCTGCCGCGCCTTACCGGTATGGGTGTCGAGATGTCACGTCTCGGAGGCGGTATCGGCACCAGAGGCCCTGGTGAAACCAAGCTTGAAACTGACCGCCGTCATATAAAACGCCGTATCACTGCTCTTGAGGAGGAGCTTAGGAACCTCGGCGAGCGCAGAAAACGAATGAGAGCACGAAGAAAGAAGGACAGCGTACTTACTGCGGCCATAGTCGGATATACCAACGTAGGCAAGTCAACTCTTCTGAATGCCCTTACTGAAGCCGGTGTTCTGGCAGAGAACAAGCTTTTTGCAACCCTTGACACAACCTCACGCTCGATCGAACTTCCTGACGGAAGAAGCGTTATGCTTATTGATACTGTAGGACTTATCAGAAGACTCCCTCACAGTCTTGTTGAAGCTTTCAAGAGTACGCTTGAAGAAGCAGCGGAAGCAGATCTCATTATCGAGATCATCGATTCATCATCGCCGGAGGCAGCTGAACAGATAAAGGTCACTCATGATCTTCTTGCTGAACTCGGATGTGAGGAAACTCCTCATATATATGTTCTCAATAAATGCGATAAAGGCGAACCGCTGATCAAACTTCCTTCTGACGTACCGCAGGTAAGGATCTCGGCAATAAACAGAACAGGGTTTGATGAACTTCTTTCTCTTGTGGTTGCAAATCTGCCTGAGACATTAAGGAAAATGAAACTTCTTATTCCTTACAGCCAGACAGGACTTACAGGAAAGATACGTGAAAACGGCAGAGTAATTAATGAAGAATACGCAGAAAACGGCGTGATCACAGAAGCGCTCGTGGATATAAGACTGCAGAAGCTCTGCGAACAGTACCTTACAGAATAAGAACCATGGTCTGTTAAGGAAACGGGGAAACCCTGCATTTTCCTCGCCGGCTTAAATCGTTCTGATCAGTGAATCACTGTCAGCGAAAGGATGTTAAATATGAATACAGTTCTGCTGGAACAGCTTATCCAGCTTTTTATGATAATGGGTGCAGGGTATGTTCTTTTCAAACTTAAATACATTGATGTTCCGTTCACTCAGAAACTCACAAGGCTTCTGCTTGATGTAACTCTACCGCTTATGATACTTGCTTCAGTCATGAAAGACGACGGCGAGAAGGATTACGGTAAAGTAGGTGCAGTTTTCATTTTTTCGTTTGCTCTGTACGTGTTCATGACAGTTCTGAGTATAGTTACAGTCAAACTGCTTCATTTTCCTTCTAAGCAGCAGGGAATATACATGTTTATGTGCATGTTCTCAAACACCGGATTTATGGGATATCCGGTCATCAATGCGCTATTCGGTTCAGAAGCTATGATATATGCAGCTGTCGTCAACGTATTTTTCAATATTTTTGTTTTCACTGTCGGCATCGTTATGATAAACTATGACGGCAGAAAACAGAAGGGAAGCAGTTCTGTAACTTCTCTTATTGATTTGAAGCACCTTCTCACGCCGGGTACACTGTGCTCGCTTGCCGCTGTGCTTCTCTATTTCCTGCCGGTTCATTATCCGACAGTACTTACAGGATTCTGCAGTACAATAGGCGGTCTTACTTCCGGACTTGCAATGCTCGTGATAGGCGCGACACTTGCAAAGATACCGGTAAAGAGCATATTTAACGACTGGCATGTGTATTTATTTACTGTGGTACGTCAGGTGGCATTTTCATTTATACTATGGCCGCTTCTGAAACTTACAGTTAGTGATGACCTGATAAGAGCGGTAATGTTCATTCTTATGATAATGCCTGTCGGAAATACAGCAGTTCTTCTTGCCGGAAGATACGAAAAAGACGAGGAACTTGCTGCAAAGACGGTTTTTGTAACTACTTTCGTTTCAATTATAACGATCCCGTTATGTCTTGATATTCTGAATGTAATCTGATAATATAGAGATACGGGGAAAGCATTTTTTTTTAAAACAGCATTTCCAAAGATTTTTGAGGAAAACAGGGGGATAAATATATGGATTCAAAAAAAAGCAAGATCAGTCAGATGACTATTTCTGATAAAGTCGCTCTGGTACACGGTGCTTCATTTTTCGGGACAGCAGAGTTCTGGAAACTAGGAATAAGAAGACTTCAGCTTCTTGACGGCGGGACCGGCATCAATTTCGAACAGCTTTTCGGGGATTTTTTTACCCGTGATGAAAATGATGAGAAGATAAAACCGCAGGGAAAAATTCTTTCAAATGTAATTAAAAACTATTATCACGAAGAAAGACTGAATGAAGAAGAAAAAAGGATCAGGGATATAATAAAGAAAAAACTTGATGACCTTACAGGTATGCCAGATATGTCACCGGGATGTTTTCCGCCGGGAATTCTTCTTGCTGCAACTTTTGATCCTGATACTGTAAGGGAAACGGGTGAAGCACTCGGTGCTGAAGCTGCTGCCTATGGTATCGATATTCTCCTTGGTACACCAAATATCAATATTCACCGTGATCCTCTCGGAGGAAGGGTTTTCGAAGGCTATTCCGAGGATCCGTATCTTATATCTGCTCTTGCTCCTGAACTAATAAAAGGCGTTCAGAAATATCCGGTTGCTGCAAATGTAAAGCATTTTGCGGTAAACAATCAGGAAACAAACAGGACCGGTGTAAATGTTTCCGTTTCAAAACGTGCTCTCGAGGAGATATATCTTCCGGGATTCCGTGCCTGCGTCAAGGACGGTGAGGTAAAAACTGTTATGAGCGCTTACAACAGAATAAACGGGGTACCGTGTTCCGAGAACAGAAAACTTCTTCACGACAAGCTCAGAGATGAATGGGGCTTTGACGGGGTAGTTATTTCAGACTGGAACGCTGTAAATGACCATATAGGCGCGGTTGAAGCTGGAAATGACCTTTCAATGCCGGGACCTCCTGACGAGAAGGTAACAGATACTTATTCACAGGCGGTAAAGGACGGCATTGCTTCGGTGGAAAAGCTCAATGAAGCTGTGCTGAATATGCTTGAACTCATTGATTATCTCGATGAAAAGAAGAAATTATATAAACCGGAATATAAAAACGCCGCTGAACTTAAAGAGCGCACTGACAGAGCTGCATACAGAGCAGCATCTGAAGGTATAGTGCTTTTAAAAAATACACGTAATATCTTTCCGTTTGATCCGGACGGTGATGATAAAATAATTATCACGGGAACAGGCTGTGAGGAACTTCTGACCTGCGGTGAAGGAAGTGCTGCTGTAATTACAGACAGAAACACCTCATTTTCTGAAGAGCTCATAAAGATCCTCGGTGAAAGCAGAGTTTCAGTCCATCCACAGATCACCGGACGTATAAAAGGGAACAATGAAACTGTTATCGTTGTTGCTTCACTTACCGGTATGGAGGGCAATGACAGGGAGAATATGAAACTCGATAAACGCGACAAGGCTGTACTGCGTGAGCTTATACTTGAAAAACAGCAGTTAAAGAGTTTCAGAATTGCGCTGATACTTAATGTCTGCGGGCCGGTATCACTTTCTGAATATGAACCTTATGTGGACGGTATTTTCTGTATGTTCCTTCCTGGCATGCAGGGAGGCAGGGCAATGGCTGACATTATTACCGGCAGAGTCAATCCTTCAGGAAAGCTTCCGGTAACATTTCCTGCTCATTACAGAGATACTCCTACCTTTATCAATTTTCCTGGTGACGGAGGCGAAGTTTCATACGGTGAAGGAATTTTCATCGGATACAGATACTACGCAAAGAAAAAGATCAAGCCTGCATATAATTTCGGCTTCGGTCTTTCATATACAACATTTAAGATCACTGATGTATGCACTTCGAAGGAACGCTTCCGCGAAAGACTCACTGTCAGCGGAAAGATAACCAACACGGGTAAAACTGCCGGAGCTCAGGTAGTACAGATCTATATAAGCGACGTATATTCTACCTGCAGGAAACCGGAAAGTGAGCTGAAAGCTTTTAAAAAGATATATCTTGAACCGGGCCAGACGGAAAGATTTGACTTTGCCCTTACGGAAAAGGATTTCACATACTACGATCCTGACTATGACAGGTTCATCTGCGAAGAAGGATATTTCGATATTATCGTTGCAACATCATCCGCAGCTGAAGATGTTGCCGCAATAAAGAGAGTCTATAAACAGGGAACAAGTCCTTATTCATACGGACTGAATTCACGGCTGAAGGTATTCTATGAAAATCCTGCACTTAAGGAACTGCTTTTCCGATTCTGGGAACTTGCAGACTATGATACCGGAATCCTTGAAAGTGCATACAAATATACTCCTGAAAAGAAACTTTACGAGATATTCCCGAAAATCGATGATTCTGATACAGAAATAAACCAGCATCTTGAAAGATTCCTTGAAGAAGTATCAAAGGTGGAAAAACGATAATCAGATTAAAAATTACGGTCTAAACTGATGTCTTAAGGAAACTCTGAAATGTTTTAAATCAGCATGGAGTACAGGGTGAAGCCACGCAAATAAACAATCAGCACATCAGGCTTTGCATGGAAATGTGAGCCTGATGTGCTGATTTCTTTATAAGTGAATAATTTTTCAGACTTTATTGTCTGATCATGAAAAGTTATTTCTTTCGGGACAAATATTAGAACATAACATTGCAAAAGGATAGAGTGCAGCAAGTTCCTTTTCTGCAGCCTCAGCTTTTGATTTGTCGGTGAAAATACCGAATACAGCAGCGCCGCTTCCGGTCATGAGCGTTCCAGTGGTATTGTGTATCTTCATAATATCTCTGATCTTTGCAATGTCATCAGGAAGTTTGGTAAGCTCAAATGTATTGAGCGCATTAGCCATAAGTGTGTTAATGTCATCATCTCTGCAGGCTTTAAGAATAGCTTCTGTATTCTGATGCGGAACGTTTTCAAGTGAATCGATCTCACGGTAAGCAGCAGGTGTGGAAACGCCTTCCGTCCCTTTTGCGACAACAATGAAGTGTTCGGAAAGAGGAGAGAGGGGTCCGATAATATCACCTATTCCGCTTATATGTGCAAGTCCGCCTCTTATGAAAAACGGTGTATCTGCGCCTGAACGTACAGATATCTCACACAGTTTTTCGTTACCAAGATGTGTTTCGAAAAGCTTATCAAGAATTCTGAAAACACCGGCAGCATTGGTACTTCCGCCGCCCATACCGGCCTGACTTGGAATGTTCTTTTCAATATCAATGTGTATGCCCGGATTTTTTATACCAGTCTCTTCAAAAAATATGGAAGCGGCTTTGTAAACTATATTCCTTTCATCACAAGGTATACCCGGTACATTACACGATACTGTAATTTCCGAGCTGTCATTAAGTGAGATTGTTACTGTATCATAAATGGAGATTTCCTCGAAAATACTGTCGATGTTGTGATAGCCGTCTTCTCTTTTTCCGGTTACGTCAAGCGTAAGATTGATCTTTGCATACGTTTTTAAAGATAAAGTTTTACTCATATTATTCCAGACTCCTTATATTGAAATACCGTACGGTACATGTTTTTTAAAGTAAAAGATCCTCGAAAAACCGGCAGCCTTTGCAATCTCCATGCCTTCCTTTATGCCTTTGCCGATGTCGCAGGTTTTATGAGCGTCAGATCCCAGTGAAATGATCTTTCCGCCGCATTCACGGTACAGTTTCACAAGATCAAGGGCAGGGAAAGTCTTTCCGTAATCCTGACGCAAGCCGGATGTGTTTATCTCAATGCCTTTATCCATCGAAGCGATCTCAGTAAATATTGCTCTGATGATGTTTTCGTGCTTATTTATATTCACAGGTATGCCCTGTTCGCCGCAGATATATCTGAGAGGGTAGGTGAGATGTCCTAAAACATCAAATTTCCCCCATTTACACATTGCCAGTATCTCTTCGAAATATTCCCCAAGGATCTTTTCAGGATCCTCTTTTCGGTAATCAAGAAACGCAAAGTCATCTCTGCCCTTAAGTTCATGCATTGAGCCGATTACAAAGTCAAGTCTTTCGTCAGAAACGACTTCATCGGCAAAATCGAAGTTGTGTGTCGGCTGCCCGAGTTCCGTGCCGTTTATAAAAACGGTATCTCCGGCAATATGTTTTAAGACTTCATGATTTGTTTCCATTGACTTATGGAAAATATCCCGGTTATAGAAATAATGCTCGTCACTTGTGTGAACTGTAGTATAATTTTCCGGACCTTCAGGACGGTTTGCTTCGACGTGCTCAGTGACTGCAAGCGCTTTAAGCCCAAGACCTGAAGCCTGTCTGTATGAAGAAAGAACATCTCCTTCTGCATCCGGAGAAACTGCTGTGTGTGTATGACAATCGATCATTATGGATTTCCTTTCTGCAGAAAACACTTTTCAAAGTATTCAGATATTAGCCGGAGCGGAATATCGGATAAATACCATTGCAGTATTTCCTGAATAAACAATACAAAATAATTATATCATATTTAAAAGTGGTATTCAATTGGAATTATCAAAAAGAAAATTTAAGTGATTTAAGCTGTAATATTAAGGTAAAATCGATGTGCATCATCTTGCAAATATTCAACCGTAGTGCTATAATATTAAGTGAAATTGCACTAATTAAACCGGCAGGAGGATCGAATATATATGATAAAGCAATTAAGGAAACCTGCAGCAATGATGTCTGCTGCTGCACTGCTGTTTTCGTCCGTTTTTTGTATGCAAACTTCAGGAGAAGCAGTAACATCGGGTTACATCCGCGGAGATATGGACCGAAACGGTAAGGTAAATATTGCAGATCTTGTACTGCACAAGTCCTATATTCTTTCCGGGGAAAAAGATAATGATCCTTTATCCGAACAGATCGCTGATGCGGGAGAAACAGGAAATGCTGACTGGCAGGACAGTATTTATCTGACCGGATATCTCCTGAACAGCGACCCTGAAAAATATACTTTAAAGACATTTACGATCACAGAATCTGCACTTATTCCTTCTTCACTTGAAGGACTGACTGCATGTGCCCAGACTACCGGTGAGGTTCGTTCCCTGAACATACTCGTGGAATTTAATAACGCCAGGTTCAGCGACAGTAAAAAAATGAGTGAAGAAGATCTTAAAACCGAACTGTTCGGGGAAGGTAAGGCAAAGTTCCCTTATGAAAGTCTTACTGCATTTATCGAAAGGGCGTCATACGGCAATCTTACAATGTCCGGAGATTTTTTTTACTGCACTCTTAATGCAGATATCGAAGACTACAGTATCGATCTTGCCAGCAGGGAAAAAATGATGAAAGATGTCCTGAAAGCACTGGATGACAAGATCAATTATTCTGATTTTGACGGTGACGGCGACGGGGACATAGATGTTCTTACATTTACTGTACCTCTCGATAAAGCGTCATCATCTCTTAAGTCATTCTGGTACGCAGCAACACACACCTGGTACTATGATCCGTACTTCAGGGTCGACGGCGTTAAAGTTGTAAAATACGCAGGAATGAGTACAATGCCTTACAAAGACAACATGTATACTTTCAAAAGGGATTATACACATGAGTTCGGACACTGTATGGGCCTTCAGGATTATTACAAATATGAGTCTGAGGATTACGAAGGCCTGAAAGGACCTGCAGGCTACTGTAAAATGGATGATTCTCTTGGTGATTACTGTACATTTTCAAAACTGATGGCCGGATGGCTGCGGGAAGATGAAGTCCAGATATATGATATAAACCGGGGAGGGGAACAGACATTTTTCCTTTCAGATCCTGCAAAAGAAGGAAGCTGTCTTATTCTTCCGCTGAAAGCGTGGAATGGAAACTTCACAGGAGAATATTTTATCGCAGACTATCAGAGCTGTGAAGGGAATAACTATGATGTCCGAAATTTTCTGAACGGATGGTATAATGACAAAAACAATACAGGTATCAGAATAATGCACGCTGATGCAGAAATGCATAAAACCTACTGGGGAAAGAAAGAATTTAAATACTATAACTATGCTGACACATATAACGGTGATGACAAGCAGCGTATTCTTAGACTTGTAAATGATCCGTCTCATGGTTACTTAAAACCGGGAGAAACACAGACAGGACTTATGGCATATGACAGCAGCGGTTATGAAACCGTCGATACAGGATATGTTGTAAAATACATCAGTTTCAAGGACGGGAAAGCACAGGTTACAGTTGAAAAGAAATAAGTTTTTCTTAAAGACCGTTCTTAAGAAAGTCAAATCAAAAAAAGGATCATCAAAGGAAAATAATCGTCCTTTGATGATCCTTTTTATTCATAAATCTATGTGAATTTAGAGGCAGAGCCGGATCTTCGTTCTGATAAGTGTGCCATTAATGCTCCATATGACCGTCACGGTACATAGAGAATTTGTCCAGAGGATACTTTTCGATGTTTTTGAGTATCTGTCTGTCATCAGCACTGTCAAGAAGTGCTTTACGTGCTTTGTGTATCTCGGCTGGAGCCCTGTGATTTGAAGGTCCGCCTACACATCCGTCCGTACATGCCATACCTTCAATAAAGTCTTCATTAAGCTTTCCGGCTTTAAGAAGGGCAAGAGCCTTTTTGCACTCAAGTGCGCCGGTCGCTTTATAAAGTGTAATTCCTGATGTATCTTCGCCGCGTTCCTTCATGCATTCAATAACGGCATTCGCTACGCCGCCTGCAGATGCAAAGCCCTTTCCGAATACTGAAGCTTCCTGATACTGCTCATCGGTCGGTTCAAACTCCAGATCGCGTGAACGAAGGAGAACCTGAAGTTCACCGAAGGTTATCGCGTAGTCGGCATTTCCTTCGACTGATTTATCAAGAGTTTCCCATTTCTTTGCAATACACGGGCCTATAAATACCGTAACACAATCAGGGTGGAGTGCTTTCATGTATCTTGAAACAGCACACATAGGAGAAACTATTTCGGACATGTTTTCCTTATACTGTTCCGGATAATTGTTTTTGAGCATATTTATAAAAGCAGGGCAGCAGGATGTAGTCATCTTTCTGCCTTCCTTTTTTGCCTCGCTCCATTCGGCACTTTCATATGCCGCTGTTATATCTGCACCGAGTCCGACTTCGACCATATCGGAAAATCCGATTTTAAGAAGAGCATTTTTAATGGACTGAAGTGTTACATTTTCACCGAACTGTCCTTCGATCGAAGGTGCACACATTGCAATAACATTTTTACCGGCTTTTATCGCTTCTATTATCTGGACCAGATAAGTTTTTGAGCTTATCGCGCCGAAAGGACAGCTGTGTATACAGTGTCCGCAGTTTATGCATTTGGATTCATCGATAACACAGAAACCGTTATCGTCGAATGAGACCGCACCGACGGGACAGACTTTTTTGCATGGCCTTACAAGATGTACTATAACTCCGTAAGGACAGGCTGCGGCACACTGGCCGCACTCCCTGCACTTGTTAGGATCTATGTTCGATCGTTTTTCGCCGATGGAAACAGCTCCGAATTTACAGGAACTGTAGCAGGCTTTGCCGAGACACAGTCGACAGTTGTCCGTTACGGTATAGGATGAAATCGGACACTGGTCACATGCCGCCTGCATGACCTGAACGACATTTTTTTGAATCAGGGTTAGCTGTGGTGTTTTTCCCTCTGGCAAGTCTTATTCTCTGTGAAACGACCTCGCGTTCTTTATAGATACAGCATCTGTACTGCGGCTTTGGGCCAGGGATAAGTTCGTACTTAAGTGAATCGATGTGGTCTTCATCAAGTTTATCTTCCCAGGCAAGCCTTGCAACGCTTTCAATGACTTTATGCTTGAAAGAAATAAACATCTTGTCGTTGGTTATCATTAATTCAGAGCCTCCGGTTTAGGAAATGTTATTCAGCTGCAGGTGCCTGAGCCTCAGTTTCCGAAGCTTCACCGGCAGCTGCACCAGCTTCTTCGTCTGCTGCTTCATCTGAAGGATCCCCGGAAGGTTCAACAGGTTCTACATATTCTGTCACAGGAGTCTTGTCAATTTCTATATTCTTTGTGTATGTAAACTCCGATATAACTTCAAGTCCTTCCGGCTGAACTGATTTTACTTTCAGTATCATGCCTGATTTAGGATCAAGAGTAATAGTGTCAGTGCCAAGACTGTTTCCGTCCTGAGCGATGCTGACCTTAGCAATGTAATTACCGTCCTTTGAAGTAACTTCCTCAAGTTTTGCATCAAAGTTCACATAGCCGAGTACAGTTGTTGACATTACCTGCTTAAGGTCTTCGTCAGTAAGTTCATTTTTAGTGATACCCATAGGAGTTTTTGTGTATCGGTTAGGATCGTCCTTGTCATTTGATACATATACACTTTGCGTGAATTCATCAGGATATTTTGCTGTATAATTGAATTCGATGAGATCACCTGTCTTTTTGTAGGCAAGAGCAAACTCACCGTTATCCATGTTATCCTGACCGCTTCCTGAATAGCTGATCACTTCCTTGAAGCCACCCTTGTATTCCACCATTTTATCAGGTTCTGAGTTTTCAATGAGTTTTTCAAGAGTAACTTCGTCCGTTGATGTATAACACGCTTTTGAACCTATAACAGAACTGTCGCATCCTGTAAATGAAAGAGCCATAGCAGCTGTAAGAAAAAATGCTGTTGTAGTTTTCATATTCTTTCCATCCTTTAAAAACATATATATATTTTAATTGTATCACGAAAATGTCAGAAGGTCAATGATTTGTTCTGTAAAAAATATGATGTTAAAAAAAAGACATTTTTATACTGATCATAAAGCTGCATATCTGAAAAACAGGGCAGATACAGGTTTAAAGAATAAACCTGCGTTCCAGCAAAAAATCACTGATAAAATTTAGTTGAATTCTTATAAATGTTATGATATACTTAATAGTATGAAGAAAATGGAGTTGACAAAAAGATGAAAATAAAATTTAATGAAAAGTATAATACAATAGCGTATTATACTGTTATAGTCTTTTCTATATGCGTACTGATCGTACTGCTTGCTTTCAGGTTTAATTCCTTTATAGGAATCGTTGGAAGCATATTAAAGGCTATTTCACCTGTTATATGGGGATTCGTTATAGCCTACATAATGCAGCCACTTGTAAGAACAATAGAACGGTTTCTTACTATAAGAGTACTTAGAAAGAAAAAGCAAAGCAAACTGTGCAGGTCGATAAGCATCGTCATAGCATCGCTGATCGGTTTTTCTGCCATTGTTGCCCTCGTTGCAATGGCTGTCCCTCAGATAGTGGAGAGTATATCAACGCTGCTCAACAAAATGCCTGAGTACCTCTACTCGTTGTATGTTTCAACCCTTGATTTCCTTGAAAAAAATCCTGAGATCAACGAGCAGGTAACCGACTGGTTCCAGCAGCAGTATGTCACTATTTCCGATCATGTAATAGGATGGATAACAGACGTTAAACCAACTTTTGAAAGATATTTCGTTCTTATCAAGGACGGTGTATTCAGTTTCCTTATGGGTATCAAGGATTTCCTTCTCGGTTACATCGTTTCAATCTATCTTCTTTACAGCAAGGAAAACTTTATAAGACAGGCGAAGAAATTTTTCTATGCTGTTCTTCCTAAGAAGACATATGATACGGTAATAAGCAAGGGTGCTCACGCAAACACTATTTTCAGTGATTTTCTTGTCGGCAAATCACTTGACTCATTCGTTATCGGCATGCTCTGCTTTATTGTAATGGTTATTTTCCAGTTTGACAATGCAATGCTCATAAGCTTTATCGTCGGAATCACAAACATGATCCCGTTCTTCGGACCATTCATAGGTGCTATTCCGTCAATCGTTCTTGTGCTTCTTACTCAGCCTCAGAAAACTGTAGCATTCATTATTATAATTCTTGTTCTGCAGCAGTTTGACGGTAATATACTCGGTCCTAAGATCCTCGGAAACAAGCTTAATCTCCCGACTTTCTGGATCATGTTTTCGATTTTCTTCTTCGGAAATCTTTTTGGATTCGGCGGAATGCTTGCAGGTGTTCCGGTATTTGCGGTTATCTACACGCTTACAAAAGAATTTGTGGATGAACGTATAAAATCCAAAAATCTCGAAATGCTGAAAAAGGGGATAAGCGAAAGCGACAGAGAAATGCTCTCTGATCTTGAAGAGGATAATTAAAAAATTATACCCGGATGTTCGTAATGTGAATATCCGGGTTTTGTATAATGGAAGCAAAAAACATGAAATAAAATAAAGATCCGGATGAACTATCAGTTTCATCCGGATCTTTATTTTACTGCGGTTCCCAGACACCCTGCTGACGGATGCCTGTCTTTTTTGCTGCTTCAGTAAGCATATCAATCTCTTCGTCTGTCAGGTTTACTTCGAGAGCTGCGGCAAGCTTTTCAGCATATACAGGTTTTGTAATGCCGACAATCGGCACGGTTCCCTTCGCAATAGCCCACAGAACCGGCACCTGTGAAGGATCGATACTATATTTTTCTGCGATTGAACGCATCATGGCAAGCAATCCTTCTATTTTCTTAAACTTACTTTTCGGAAATGCAAAATTACGCATCGACAGTGCAGGGAAGTGGTTTTCAGCGTTGTATTTTCCTCCGAGTGCTCCCTGTTCGAGAACCATATAAGCATAGTAACGCATTCCGTTGGCATTGCAGTAATCGATGATCGGCTGCTGGTCGTTTCTCAGAAGACTGAAATGATTCTGTACCGCACCCGGTTTAAGGCCGTACTCAAAAAGTGCTTTCTCAGCCTCTTTTATGTGTTCCATTGAAACATTGGAAATGCCAATGCTTTTAATTCTGCCTTCTTTCAAAAGCGGAACAGCTTCCTTCAGGTTTGCGGTGATATTATTCGGAGTGTGAAGCCAGAAAAGATCAGCATTTTCACGCTGCAGACGCTTCATACTCTCATTAAAAGACTTTGTAAGTTCACCGTTCGAATATTTTTTCGGCGGGAAGAATTTCGTTGATATGAAAATATCACTTTGTCCTTTTATAAGGGAACCAAGCAGGGCTTCACAGGTACCCATTCCGTATACAGCAGCAGTATCCCAGTTTAACAGACCGAGTTCCACTGCTTTGCTGAAAGTCTGCCTTAAAACAGATACATCCGGCGAATTTCCGAAAACAGCCCTTGCTCCGCTGATACCGGAACCCCATGCCCAGGTGCCTATCATTACTTCTTTATTCATAATCAGAATACCTCCCCGGTATGAATTATCTTCATGATCATAGTTTATATTTGGGTTTATAATTGTTATGCTTACCGTTGTTTCTTCTGTTGTCAGACTGTCCCGGTTTTCTGATGCCTGAACTTTTCTTCGGTGCATTACCATTTTTCTGAGGAATATTCTTCTTCGATGAGTTATTTCCTTTATTCGGTGAGTTTTTCTGAGGGTAGTCCTCAACAAGACATTTCGGCGATGAACCGATAAGATCACGTCTTCCGGCTTTTTTCAGTGCTTCAAGTACAATGTCCCTGTTCTGAGGACGGAAATACTGGAGCAGGGCACGCTGCATCGCCTTTTCCTGCGGAGTTTTCGGAACATATACCTTTTCCATTGTATACGGATCAACTTCCGAATAGAACATGGCAGTTGAAATAGTGCCCGGAGTAGGGTAGAAGTCCTGCACCTGTTCCGGACGTATTTTGTTTTCCTTCAGGAAAAGCGCAAGCTCGATTGCTTCGTTAAGAGTGCTGCCCGGATGGGATGACATCAGGTACGGGACAAGGTACTGTTCCTTGTCCATTCCTTTTGTGATCTCATAGAAACGTTTCTGGAAGGCCTTGTACGCTTCAATGTGAGGCTTTCCCATTTTATCAAGCACTACAGCGGAACAGTGTTCCGGAGCGACTTTCAGCTGTCCGCTGACATGATGGAGAATAAGCTCGCGTATGAATTCATCGTTCTTATCCTGCATAAGATAGTCGTAGCGGATCCCCGAACGGATGAAAACTTTCTTTATGCCCTTGATCTTTCTTATCTTTCTGAGCATTGCGAGATATTCCGTGTGATCTGCCTTAAGCGCAGGACACGGTGTCGGAGCGAGACATTTCTTTCCCATGCACAGTCCTTTGCTCAGCTGCTTTTCGCAGGATGTGTGGCGGAAGTTTGCTGTAGGACCGCCGACATCATGAATGTAGCCCTTGAAATCAGGCATCTGCGTGATACGTTCAGCTTCCTTCAGAACAGATTCCTCACTTCGTACAGTGATCCTTCGTCCCTGATGCAGAGCAATGGAACAGAAGTTGCAGTAGCCGAAACATCCGCGGTTGTGGGTAATGGAAAAACGGACTTCCTCAATACCCGGTACTCCGCCTTCAGCTTCATAGCTCGGATGGATCGCTCTTGTGTAGGGAAGACTGTAAATGTAGTCAAGTTCTTCGGTCGTCAGACTGTATGCAGGCGGGTTCTGTACGAGCATCATTTTTCCGTGACGCTGGATTACCGTCTTTCCGTAGACCTCGTCCTGCCAGTCATACTGTATTTTAACTGCTTTTGCATATTCAAGCTTATTGTCACGAACCTGCTCAAATGACGGACACTGTGCAGCACCCAGAGGGGTATTGACCGGTTCAGTGAGATAACATGTCCCGCGTACATCGTGGATGGAATGAATATCTTCACCCTCTGAAAGACGTGTGCATATCTCTTTTATCTGGTGTTCGCCCATACCGTACATGAGTATATCCGCGCCGCTGTCAACCAGTACTGATGCACGTACAGCATCATCCCAGTAGTCGTAGTGGGCAAAACGGCGCAGGGAGGCTTCCAGTCCGCCGATGGCGATCGGAACATCACCGAAGTACTCCCTGATTTTCTGACAGTAAACTATAACCGCACGGTCAGGACGTTTTCCTGCCACTCCGCCAGGAGAATAGGCGTCTTCCGAACGTTTCCTTTTAGCCGCAGTATAGTGGGCGACCATTGAATCAATGTTTCCCGAAGTAACGAGAAACGCATATTTAGGCCTTCCGAAACGTCTGAAGTCTCTGTCACATCTCCAGTCCGGCTGTGAAATAATTCCCACAGTAAAACCCATAGCCTCTATAAGTCTCGTTATAATAGTCGCTCCGAAACTCGGATGATCAACATAGGCATCACCGGTTATATAAATAAAATCGAACTGATCAATACCCAGTTCTTCCATTTCCTTTCTGGTTGTAGGCAGAAATCCTTCGTACATAACGTCATCTCCACGTAAAAGATAGATATTTATATAATAACATAACCGGTCGGAATTGTCAATTTTCAGAAAAACAGCAAAATAATAATTGTAATAGTCTTAAGGTCTGTGCTATAATTGTATAACAATATGAAAACACGGTATGCAAAACCGAATTCCGGGGATTTCCCGCTCAGCCTGCACTGATCTGTATTCATTTCAGTGTTTGCAAAGGAGAAGAAAAACATGGACTACTATATAAGTATAACTAACCGCTGCAACCTGCACTGCGAGTACTGCTACGAGAAAAAACTCAATACGGAAATGGGTATGCTTGACGATAAAACCACAGATGCAGTTATAGAATTCGTTAATTCCATCCCAAATACAGGAACCATTTACTTTTTCGGCGGTGAACCTTTGCTCGGGAAAGATATCATAAAAAAGATAACCCTGCAGACGAAAGCAAACAGCTATATAATCACCACAAACGGAACGCTTCTTGATGAGAATTATATTAAATGGTGCTCGGAACACGGAGTAAAATTCAATGTTTCCCATGACGGAGCAGATCTTTCAGCACGCGGTATCGATCCGGAGGTGCTCAACGAAAAGATCAGAATACTGCAGAAATATCAGCGCGAGATCCTGCTTCAGCTCGTTTATACAGAAAAGACTCTTCCTAAACTGCCTGATAACATCCGTTATTTCCGCGATCTCGGTATCACTGCAGCATCTGCTATAATGGAAGAGAGTACATGTCCTGCAGATACTGATGCATTCGGAGACATGCTCCTGAAGGCGTGGCGTGAAGCAGCTTCGGTTTCCGGTATCTCTATTCTTGAAATAATAAACAAGATCACAGCAATTACGGACCAGAAGCCGCATCAGTGTGATATTTGCAAAAGGAAAATGTACATTAACTGGGACGGAAAGATCTATCCCTGTCTCCAGTTCCAGAACAGAGCAGAATTTCAGTGCGGCGATGTATTTAACGGTATAAACACAGTACCTATAAAAGAAAAGTATCCGGAATATTCAAGCTATCCTTCAGATTGTGATGACTGCGAAATACGGAAATACTGCGATAATTCCTGTGCCTGCCGTAAAATGGCCACATCCGGGACGCTTAGGGCAGTATCTGATGCCAGCTGTCTTGAACAGCAGATACTGACCCTGGTCGCACTTGAAAGAATAGAAAAATATGCAAAAAAGAGACATTCTGCGTCATAAATCTGAGTGGAATACGGGATTTCAGTTACGTAATCTCTCTACTCGGAATACGGCGAAGCCGTATTCCGGCTTGATCATTGTTTACCAAAAAGTCGTTCCTCAAAAATCTATGAGGAACGACTCTTTCTTTTTATGTTCTGTATTTGTAAACTGAAGTTGTAAAGTATGATCGTTTTATTGCTGTTTTTGTAAAAGGAAAGTCAGGTTTATCAGTCATCTGCACCTATTTGGTCTGTTTCGATAACGAATTTTACGCTGCCCTTCATTGAATCAGATTTTCCTGAGAATGAAGTATATTCTTCCGATGCCTTTGAAAGCGCCTTAAGTCTGTCTGTAAAATCAGCGACCTCGTTATTGACAGTATCCGAGATCTTTCCAATGCCTTCTTCATCGAATTTTGTCATACCGTCCTTTAATTCGGAAGCACCGTCGTGTATTTTACCGATTCCGTCGATAAGAGCATCTGTTCCGTTTTTAAGACTGCCGATACCGCCTGAAAGTTCTGAAGAACCGGAAGCAAAATCAGATGTACCTTTTTTGAATATATTAAGGGAATCAAACAGTTCCTTGATTCCTCCGAAAAGAGAACCGGAACCCTTCTTAAGTTCCTTTGCTCCTTCGGCAAGCTTTTCTGTTCCTTTATCTGCCTCTGTGATACCGTTAAGAAGAGCAGAAGCACCGTCATCAACCTTTACAGCACCGTCAGCAAGTGAAGCAGCGCCAGCGTCAGCTTTGCCGATTCCGTCTGCAAGTGTACCTGTTCCTTCGTCAACGCTCTTTGCTCCGGTGCTCAATGCATCGGCACCAGCTGAAAGGTTTGCAGCGCCGTCCTTAAGTGAATTTGTACCTGCCTTAAGTTTCTGAACACCTGAAGTGATCCTGCTGCAGCCTTCGTTCAGTTCGTTTACACCGTTTGTATATGAAACTATACCACCGTTTACCTTTTCATAGCTTTCAGCAAGCTGATCAACGGCATTCTTTATCTTGCATATGTTTTCAGTAGTTCCTGAGAGCTTTTCGGCAAGAGCGTTTATAGCAGCATCAAACTGTTCGTAGCTTGCCTTAAGAGAAGCAGTACCTTCTGCAATTTTAGCGGCTGCTTCACTGATACCGTCTGAATAGTTAAGTGAACCTTCAATAAATGCGCTGTCACCTTTAAGAACAGTCACAATATTTTTCAGTGAAGCTATCTGTTCATTAAGTGCGGCAGCCTGTTCCTCGCAGCCTTCCACAGCGGCAAGTGCTTCGGCCTGTGAGGAAAGTGCTGCTATCTGAGATTCAAGAGTTTCGATGCATGCTGCATTTCCCGCTGCCAGAGAATCTGTATCAAGGCCGTTTTCAGCAAAACGGTTCTTCATGGCCTCTGAACCTGAAGCTGCCTTTAACTGTTCAGCTGCACTGTTAAGATCTGTAATGCCCTGCTTTATAGCAGATGAGGAATCCACAAGCACCTTAAGCTGTGAAGTATCTGCTGAAACTTCAGCAAGTCCGTCACGTAAAGCCTTGATTCCGTTGAGATATTCAGCCGATCCGTTAAGAAGTGCTTCTGTATTTGAAGTAAGTTTGATAAATCCGGCACTTAAGCTGTTAAGGCCGTTACCAAGATCTTCGACACCGCTGTCGAGTGAAACTGTTCCTTCACTGAGAGTTCTGGCTCCGCCTGAAAGTTCGGCAGCTCCGGCTGAAAGGGAAGAAGTACCTTCCTTAAGTGATGAAGCACCTTCGGAAAGGGCAGCAGTACCGTTCTTAAGTGAGGCTGCACCTTCAGAAAGAGCCGAAGTGCCTTCCTTAAGTGAACCTGCGCCGTTCTTAAGTGCACCGGTACCTTCCTTAAGTGAATCTACACCGTCTGTAAGTTCGCCGATACCTCCGTCAAGTTTTTTTCCGCCTTCTTTAAGTTTTCCTGCACCTTCGGAAAGCTTTGAAGCACCGTCATTTATCTGACCGGCAGCATCGTTAAGCTTTGCCGCGCCGTCTGAAAGTTTTCCGACGCCAGTCTTCAGATCCTTTGATTTTTCAAGAAGTGTGTCAATACCGTCATAAAGTTCAGAAGTTCCGTTTTTGAGTTTAAGGGAAGCTTCGGTAAGTTCATCGATCTTTGACTTCAGTTCATCAACGGTTGATGTCGGATCGATGCCGATTTCGTTAAAGATCTCATTTGTAACTACTGTAACTGATGTTTCAAGTGCAAAGTCGTTTACATCAGCTGAGACTTCAAAATATTCCGGTATATTGATCATGCTTGTATCAATAGCAGAATCATTTATCTGTTTTCCTGTTTCAAGGCTTTCCTTAAGGCCCGGGAAAGCACCTCCGGCGACTATACATCTGTTTCCGTCTGAAACTACTTTTCCGTTTTCTGCTTCCACATTGGTAAATCTGCTGCTGTCGAGCACAAGACCGGTAACTGCTGCAAACGGAACGGAAACGGTATATTTCTTTCCGTCAACATCTACAGTTCTCTTTTCATTATTGGTATAGTCAAAACGGATAGTAACATGTCCACTCTTTCCGGCAAGTTCGGAAGGGGTGACCTTGTTTCCGTCAAGTGTGTAAGTTACGGTAAGCTCTACAGGAAGGTCACGGTCTGTTTTTCCCTGATAGTAAATATCAGATCCTCCGGCCTGCCATGCCAGGCTGCTTCCCGTCTCTGAATATGCTTCGCTTCCCTTGACATTAACGATATCTTTAAGTTCGGAAACATCGTCAAGTATCTGCAGTGAATCAGGATTTGAGATCCAGTCGCTTACAGTAACATCTTCTGTATTACCGTCAGCAGATGCATTTACATAGACTGTTTCGCTCTTTGTAATTGTATCGCCGCTCTGTGAGGAGACTGCGGTTTTTTCAGTTTCCTGTATTTCTTCTGATTTAGCCTCTGCCGCTGAACTTTCTTCCGTTTCTCCGGTTTCATTTCTGCTTTCAGCATAAAGAACTGTAAAACCTGATGATAAAAACAAGTGCTGTTACTCCTGCGATTATTTTTGTATATTTCGATTTCATAATATATTCCTCCTTAAACGTGAGCAGCGTTTCTGCTGTCCGAAGCTTTATTTCTGTAAAGATCTTTCATACCGGCCGTAGTTGCGCATATGATCCTGTCAAGTACAATAAGCATTGAAGGAAGAACGGTAAGTACAACCAAAGTACTTATAACGGCACCTCTTGAAAGAAGAACTGTGATAGAACTGATCATATCGATATCGGAACAAAGACCTACGCCGAATGTTGCAGCAAAAAGGCTTGTACCGCTGATAATTACAGGTTTTATTGATGAACGGTGAGCTTTTCGTACAGCTTCATATTTATCATTGCCTTTCAGTCTGTATTCCTGATATTTGCTGGTCATAAGTATTGCATAATCGACTGTTGCGCCAAGCTGGATCGTTCCGATAACTATGCTTGCAACGAAAGGAAGGGGAGTATGCATGTAATACGGGAATGACATATTAATGCAGATCGCAAATTCAATAACACTGACAAGGATCACCGGTATCGAAAGTGACTTGAAAACGATCATGACAATAATGAAGATCGCTGCAATTGATACGATATTAACTATTGTGATGTCCACGTCAGTAACGTCCGCAAGATCTCTTGTGAGCGGTGCTTCACCAACTATGAGTGAATCCTTGCTGTATGATTTAAGTATCTCGTTTACTTTACCTATCTGATCATTTGCTTCAGTTGTAGCCGTTTTGTAGTTCGAGCTTATAAGTTCGAGTTCGTAGTTTTCGCTTTTGAGTTTTCCGCGTATATCTTCAGGAATTGCCGAATCAGGTACAGCCGGTCCTACTAATGAATCAAGACCGATAACCCAGTTTACACCTTCAACGTCCTTTATTTCATCCATCATCTGCTGTTTATCAGCTGCAGAAAGGCCGTTTTTAAGGAGCATCATGTAAACCGTATTCATATCAAAATCTTCCTCAAGCTTTTTGTTGGCTACCGCACTGTCAAGTGTTTCAGGAAGTGAACTGTCGATGTTATAATAGAGTTCGTTGTTCTGGTTTCCGTAAAAACAAGGAACACATAACAGAGCAAATATCATAAGCCAGACTGTTGTATGCTTTGTAATGAAGTCTGAAACTTTATCAAGTGAAGGAATGAAAGGTTTGTGAGTTGTTTTGTCGATGCCTTTTTCAAAGCAGAGTATCATAGAAGGGAGGAGAGTAACGCAGCAGATAACCCCGATAACTACACCCTTCATCATAACTATACCAATGTTTTTGCCAAGAGCGAAAGTCATAAGCATAAGAGCTGCAAATCCGGCAACTGTTGTTACCGAACTGCCTGTTACAGAACGGAACGTATCTTCAATGGCCTTTGCCATAGCCTGTTCACTCGGATATTTCTTTCTTCTTTCCATGTAGCTGTTAAGAAGGAAGATCGAATAGTCCATTGTAACGCCAAGCTGAAGTACCGCTGACAGTGCAAGAGTTACATATGAGATCTCGCCGATAATAACGTTGCTTCCGAGATTATATATTATCGCAGCACCTATACTTGAAAGAAAGAGCACCGGAACAAGGAATGAATCCATTGCCAGGCAGAGAACTATAAGTGAAAGTATAGCTGCTACTGCAATATATGAAGGCATTTCCTTAAGGTATAATGACTTGATATCTGTAACGACACCGGACATACCGCTTATGAAGCACTGTTTTCCGGTTATTTTTCTCATTTCGGTAACTGCATCCATTGTTTCATCTGATGAAGTGGTGTTATCGAAAAGAGCAACCATCATAGTGGAATCACCGTTAAAAAGAGCATCACGTATCTTAGACGGAAGCATGTTTTCAGGAACTGAGATATCAAAAATATCGTCGTACCAGATAACGCTGCTTACGTGATCAACGTTCTCGATCTTCTTTTTCAGCGTAACAACGTCTTTGTTATCCATGTTCTCCACAATGATCATGGAAAACGCGCCCGATTTGAATTCGTCAACCATAATGTCCTGACCTTTAACTGTTTCAAGTGTGTCAGGAAGATAGCTGAGTACATCGTAGTTTATTCTGGTTTTAACATACCCGAATACTGAAGGTATAAGCAGAAGTACGTAAAACAGGATTATTAATCTACGGTGCTTTGCAATAAAATTACCAAAGCTCTGCAGCATTTCAATTACCTCCGTTTTTTTGTTTTGTAATAGAGTAATTTTTATATATCTCTTTGAATTATATTATATTTCAAAACTGACCATCAGTCAATATCTTTTAGTAAGAAAAATGACCGTTGGTCAGAATATTGTCAATATTCTACATAGGCAGTGAATATTCTGGCCTTTATTTGTGCAGTATAGCCATATTGACAGTGATGTAATTATATATTATACTTATTTAAGAACAAACTATGTTCAATAGTTTACTGTCAGGCCCCATCTGACACGATTAGTACAGAATGTAACTGCAAACCGCATTCTGAATATTATACCGAAGGTGTTATTGTAATGAGCAGAGTTGACGAAAAGAAACTGCAGAAAAGAAATTCGCTTCTTCAGACTGCATTTGAGCTTTTTACAACAAAAGGCGTTGGAAATACTTCAATTTCAGACATTGCTGACCGTGCCGGTGTAGCTAAAGGGACTTTCTATCTGTATTTCAGAGATAAGATAGATATAAAAAACAAGCTTATCGGACACAAAACGGAAAAACTCTTTGAAAAGGCTGTTGAAGCTCTTGAAAAAGATCCTCAGAAAACTTTCACTGACAAGGTCATTTTCGTAGTAAACAACATAATAGATCAGCTGGTAGAAAACCAGGCACTGCTTCTGTTTATCAGCAAGAATCTCAGCTGGGGAATTTTCAAGAACCTTATAGATTCCGGCGAAAGCAGATCAGAGCAGGGAATAGCAGCAACCTACGAAAAGATCATGTCGGAAGAAGGCGACAATATTGAATCACCTGAAATAATGTTCTATATGATCTGTGAATTTGTAAGTTCCGTGTCGTATTCACCGATCCTTTACAAGGAGCCGGTACTTATCGATGAACTGAAACCGCATATATTCAGAACTATCCGCAATATAATCGCTCAGTATCAGAAAGTTCCTGACAAATGTGAGTAATACGGAATTAACCGTCAGGTAAAATAAAAGGGATGGTTAAAAAACTCTCCGAAAACAAACCCGCCTATCCGGACCCACGTATTTACGTGAGCAGGATAGGCGGGTTTGTCTGTGTTAAAGACTTTTTAATTTTCCTTTATTATTTTAGCTCGAAAGCTCCTGTATAGAGTCTGTAGTATGTTCCGCGTGCAGCGATAAGCTGTTCATGATTACCGCGTTCAATTATACGTCCCTGTTCCATAACAAGAATAAGATCAGAATTTCTGATAGTTGAAAGCCTGTGAGCAATAACAAATACCGTACGTCCCTTCATAAGGGCATCCATACCTTTCTGAACTATAACTTCCGTTCTGGTATCGATCGAACTTGTAGCTTCATCGAGGATCATTAAAGGAGGATCCGCAATTGCTGCACGAGCAATTGAGATAAGCTGTCTCTGGCCCTGTGAAAGATCAGAACCGTCGCCCTTGATAACTGTATTATATCCTTCAGGCAGCATTCTGATAAAATCATCTGCATTGGCTAGACGGGCAGCAGCGATGCATTCTTCGTCAGTGGCATCCAGCTTACCGTAACGGATATTATCCATTACAGTACCTGTGAAAAGATTTACTTCCTGAAGTACAACTCCGAGAGAGCGCCTTAAGTCATTTTTTCTGATCTTTTCAATATTGATGTCATCGTAGCGGATCTTACCGTCCTGAATATCATAGAACCTGTTTATGAGGTTCGTAATAGTTGTTTTACCTGCACCTGTAGATCCGACAAGAGCAATTTTCTGACCGGTATGAGCAGCAAGTGAAATATCATGAAGAACAGTCTTTTCAGGGACATAACCAAAATCGACATTTTCAAATATGATATTTCCCTGAAGAGGAGTATACGTAACAGATCCGTTGCTGTGTTTATGTTTCCATGCCCACATTCCGGTTCTTACTGTACTTTCAGTTAAATATCCGTTTTCTGTTTACGGCATTTACAAGCTCAACATAACCTTCATCCTGTTCAGATGGTTCATCAAGTACGCGGAATACTCTGTCTGCTCCGGCAAGCGCCATAGCTACAGCGTTTATCTGCTGTGACACCTGCGAAATATTCTGGCAGAACTGTCTTGTCATATTGAGATAAGTAATGATAACAGGTATGGTGAGAAGCTTTTCACCTTCGGTAATTGCTCTGACAGAAGGATTGATCCAGCCGTTCAGCGCAAATACACCACCGACAAAAGCTACAAGTACATAAAGAATATTACCTATATTACCCATGATAGGCATAAGAATATTGGCAAATTTATTTGCACTTCTCGCATCCTCAAAAAGCTGTTCATTCAGTCTGTCGAAATCTTTTTTTGAAATATCTTCATGACAGAAAACCTTAACTACTTTCTGCCCGTGGATCATTTCTTCAATAAAACCTTCAGTACGTCCCAGGGACATCTGCTGCTGCATAAAGAAACGTGCTGAATTTCCTCCGACAATTTTGGTTACCATAAACATTGCGCAGACACCAATTCCGACAGTAAGTGTCAGCCACAGACTGTAATAAAGCATTACACAAAGAAGTACAGTAATAGTAATAGCTGATGAAATAACATTAGGAAGTGCCTGTGAAAGAAGCTGTCTGAGAGTATCAATGTCGTTTGTGTAATAAGACATGATATCACCGTGGTTATGAGTATCAAAATACTTTATCGGAAGGCTCTGCATTTTAGCAAATACCTTTTTACGAAGTCTGTAAAGAAAGCCCTGAGTAATTACAGCAGTAAGTCTTGTCTGAAGGAAAGAACCTGCAAGACCGATAATAAAAATTACGATCATGGCAGCTAAAGTCTTTATGATCTGAGGGCGAAGTGATCTGTAAACTTCGACAAACTGGGATTTCTCAGTATAATGATTAACTGAGATAGTATTAAGTCCGTCAGTAATAATTGATGCGATCCTTTCAGTAAAGACAGAAGGCGCGGCGCCGACAAAAGATACAACAACCATGCAGATTATTACGAGGGTAAGTGCACTCCTGTATTCTTCGAAAAGCATGGAAATGAGCCTTTTAAGAGTACCCTTGTCAATTTTCGGTCTTGGTCCGCCTTTCGGGCCGCCCATTCTTCCCATACCCTGAGCTCCGCCCGGTTTTCTTCCGGGAGGCCCGCCCTGAACACCCGGCGGAGGACCTCCGGCTCTTCTGTTTTCCGGTCCTCCGGATTTACCGTTCTGAATACCGCCCGGAACTCCGGCTGGAGGTCCGCCGGCTCTTACTGGGGCAGCCTGTGATGACTGAAGCTGAACGGACGGTCTGACAGGTCTTCCGTTCTGATCGAGCTGTACAGAAGGGGAGACTGGTCTTCCGTTCTGCATCTGACGAGCCAGAGCAGCATTGATAGCAGCCTGCCTCTGCGCTGCAAAAGCAGCTGTGGGACTGGAAGCAGTATTACTCTGTACCGGTCTGCCGTACTGGTCTAACTGAACAGATGGTGAAACAGGCCTTCCGTTACGGTCAAGCTGAACAGATGGTGTAACCGGTCTTCCGTTCTGGTCAAGCTGAACTGAAGATGGCACGGGTCTTCCGTTCTGATCAAGCTGAACGGAAGGTGAAACGGGTCTTCTGTTCTGTACAGAATTAATATACGCCTGTCTCTGCGCTGCGAAAGCAGCTGTAGGGCTCTGATTCTGGGAAGGCTGTCCATTCGGACCGGTAACGGCAGTTCCTCTGTAATAATTATTATCCATTTAAACTGCCTCCTTTCACCTGTGATTCATATACTTCACGGTAGATCATACTCTTTCCGAGAAGCTCTTCATGGGTACCGAATGATTCAATTCGTCCGTTATCCATTACAATTATAAAATCACAGTCCTGAACAGAAGAGATCCTCTGAGCAATGATGATCTTTGTAGTATTAGGAATAGCAGTTCTGAAAGCCTGTTTAAGAAGGGCGTCTGTTCTGGTATCAACAGCACTGGTCGAGTCATCCAGAATAAGTACCTTAGGTCTTTTAAGGATCGCTCTTGCAATACAGAGTCTCTGTTTCTGTCCGCCTGAAACGTTAGTACCGCCCTGCTCGATATAGGTATCGTAGCGGTCTGGCATTCGTTCAATAAATTCGTCAGCCATTGCAAGCCGGCATGCAGCAATGATCTCAGTATCAGTAGCATCAGGATTTCCCCAGCGAAGGTTATCCTTGATAGTACCGGAGAAAAGCACATTTTTCTGAAGTACTACAGAAACTGCATTTCGGAGTGTCTCAAGATCATAATCCCTGACGTCATGACCGCCGACAAGAACACGACCCTTTGTTACATCATAAAGACGTGAAATAAGATTTACAAGAGTCGTTTTTGATGAACCGGTTCCGCCGATTATACCGATCGTCTGACCAGTCATTATTTTTAAATTTATGTTTTCAAGAGCATATCCTGAACTCTTTTCATAACGGAATGACACATTTTCAAATTCGACCTGACCGTTCGGAACGTTCATAACAGGTGATGAAGGATTTGTAATGTCGCTTTCCTCTCTGAGAACTTCAGCCACACGGTTGGCAGCTTCGATTGACAGAGTAACCATTACGAAGATCATTGATACCATCATAAGACTTATAAGTATCTGTATGGAGTACACAAGCATACCTGAAAGGGTACCGATCTTGATAACAGCACCGTTTTCGGAAATGATGAGCTTTGAGCAGAAGAATGATATGAATATGATAATAGTATAAATAGCAAGCTGCATGAAAGGTGTATTCAGAGCAATGAGTTTTTCAGCTCTTGTAAAGTCATCACAAACTTCCTTCGCAGCAGCATTGAATTTTTTCTTTTCATATTCTTCACGTACAAAAGATTTTACTACACGCATACCTTTAATGTTTTCCTGAACAGACTCATTGAGTTTATCATATTTTCTGAAAACACTGACAAAGATAGGACGAACAACACTGATTATTTTAAAAAGAGCAAATCCGAGAAGAGGAATCACCACAGCAAAAATCAGAGAAAGCTTACCGCCGAGTTTTACTGACATCACAAAAGCAAAAATAAGCATAAACGGACACCGTACTGCAACTCTCGTAACCATCATGTATGCCATCTGAAGGTTATTAACGTCTGTTGTCATACGAGTAACAAGGCTTGAACTTGAAAACCTGTCTACATTTTTAAATGAAAAATCCTGTATTTTATAGTATAAGTCATGTCTGAGATTCTTGGCGAATCCGCAGCCTGCTTCGGCACAGTAATTACCGGACAAAACCCCGAATAAAAGTGAAACAAAGGCCATTAAAACAAGAATAAGGCCGTATTTCACAATAGTTCCCATATCACAGCCACTTTGAATTCTATTAATAAGTGCAGCAATTTCCATAGGCAGCAGGCATTCAACGACTACTTCCAGTGAAACAAAAAATGGTGTGAGCAGCGTGGCTTTTTTGTATTCTCTGACACACCCGAGCAAGGTTTTGATCATTCAAAAGATCCTTTCTGAAATAGTAAACTGTTCTCCAATAATCTAAAAACAGCATTAAACACAGCTGACATAAACTGCGCTTAACCCGCCTTTATCAGACGAAAAACTACACTTTCGTCCCCTAAAGTCACACAGATAATATTATAACACTTTAACCGAAATATGTCAACAGCATATTTTTTTTTAAAAAATTAGTGACAAATCACTTTATATATGTTATCATATGATGTAGACTATTAAAAAATGATTGAAGGAATACCGAAACACTGTGTGTAAAGTCTTCTTGCTTTACAAATGTTTTTCATCAGGAATTCCTCAGGAAAGAGGTTAGCAAATGTCATTTATCGAGATCCTCAAAGCAGTTTTTTTTCGGAATTGTTGAAGGAATTACTGAGTGGCTGCCGGTAAGCAGTACCGGCCATCTGATCCTGCTTGATGAATTCATCAGGCTGAATGAATCAGAAGAATTCAAAAGCATGTTTGATGTCGTGATACAGCTCGGCGCTATTATGGCGGTAGTTGTACTGTACTGGAAGGAAATATTTCCTTTTTCGTTTAAAGAAAAGCCTGTGATCAAAAAGGATATTTTTGTTCTCTGGTTCAAGATACTTGCAGCATGTATTCCAGCTGCTGTTGTCGGACTTTTATGGGATGATGTTTTTGAAAAATATTTCTACAATCTTCCTTCAGTAGCTACTGCACTTATCGTTGTAGGTATTGCATTTTTATTTGTAGAAAAAAAGAACAAGGGAAAAACACCAAGAGTAAACAGTCTTTCTGATATTACATTCAGAGACGCTTTACTGATTGGAATATTCCAGCTCCTTGCTGCAGTTTTTCCTGGAACTTCACGTTCCGGATCCACAATTATGGGTGGTCTTGCAATAGGAATTTCAAGACCGGTCATAGCTGAATTTACTTTCTTTCTTGCAATTCCGGTCATGTTCGGAGCAAGTCTTCTTAAGATCGTAAAATTCGGTTTTGACTTTTCATCAGCGCAGGCTGTACTGCTCGCCGTTGCCATGATCGTCGCTTTTCTCGTATCAGTAATCGTAATTAAATTTCTTATGGGATACATCAAAAAGCACGATTTCAAAGTATTCGGTTGGTACAGAATCGCGCTTGGCGTTATAGTACTTCTTTATTTTGTATTCAGAAATCTCTGATCAATTAAATAATCTCTGTAAATCCGGTCTGTCTGAATAGATGTCGGACCGAAAAAATACAGCTGATGACTGGTTTGTTTATGCATATTAAAACTGAAAGGGGATCATGCTATGAAAATCGATAAATACAGAAGAAGGCAGATAACTGCACTTCTGTTACTGATCGTTATCATTGCTGCTATGGTAAACATGGTAAAATGCACGGCAAAGGTTCTCCGTAACAAAGATAAACCAGGCGGACTCATCGAATCTTCCCGGTCTGAAAGCTCAGTTACTGAAGAAAAAGAAGAGTCTGAACCGGAGGCAGAAGACCTCAGTTACTCTGAAATCCGTTCAACGCTCGAATTCAGACCTGAAGCTGAGCTTCCGCTAGAAAGCGTTCTTCTTGCACCTGATGATGTATCTCTCATCAATGAAAAATATCTTGATGATGTCACCGTTATCGGCGATTCGATCTGCAAAGGCTATAGCGTCTACGGAAGACTGAAGGAGGACAATGTTCTGGCAGTTGGATCCATCGGAGTCAGAAACGTTCTTGAAAGCAGTTTTACTTATCAGGGCTATGAACTAGGGATCACAGATATTCTTCAGAGAAAAAAGCCGAAATATATTTTTGTTTCACTCGGAATGAATGATATAAATATACGCACTGCAGAACAGTATTCTGAAGATTATAAGAAATTTATAAATGAGATAAGAAATGCATCTCCTGAATCCGTTGTTATAGCATGTGCAATAACGCCGGTATCAAGGCAGACCACATTTACTAAAAACGAAACTATAGATCAGTATAATGAAGCACTCAGAAAACTTGTTTTCGATCTTAAGGATGATAAAGTTTTTTATGTTAATGCAGCCAGATATCTGAAAGGCAGCGACAACTACCTGATTCAGGACTTCTCAAGCGGTGACGGTATCCATCTCGCTGCTGAAGCTTATGATCATCTGCTTACTTATATGCTTGCTATGCTTGAATGGATTTAATAAAATATAAAGGAAAGACGTTATTATGAGGATAAAATGCCTTTTTACAAAAGATCAGATCTCAAAGAGAGTAAAAGAACTCGCTTCACAGATCTCACGCGATTATTCCGGTACAGACGAGCTTATGGTTTTATGTGTGCTCAACGGTTCCATGTTCTTTGCAGCTGACCTTCTCAGGGAATTCAGAATGTCATGTCAGCTGAACTGTATAAAAGCCTGTGCAAATGAAAGCGGGAAAATCGAGCTTTCATACGGCGGCGATATAAACGTAACAGGAAAAGATGTACTTCTGATCGAAGATATTGTTGATTCCGGCATCACGCTTAAATCACTTATTGATATTTACAGCAGACAGGGGCCTAAATCAATTAAGGTCTGTACATTTCTCGACAAGAAAAAGCGCCGTATTGAAGATGTTCAGGCTGATTACGCTGGATTTGAGATCGATGATTACTTTGTTGTCGGTTACGGTATGGACTATAACAGCAAATACCGTGAACTGCCGTACGTAGGATACATAATCAGTTAAAACATAACAAAAACAGCTTCGCACCACATAACATGAGGTGCGAAGCTGTTTTATTTTAAGCTTTTACGGTTACGATCAGCCGAAGTATCTGTCAAGAAGACCCTTGAGAGCCTTGCCGTGTCTTGCTTCGTCTCGTGCCATTTCATGAACGGTATCATGGATAGCATCAAGATTGTTCTTCTTTGCGCACTTTGCGAGATCTGTCTTGCCCTGAGTAGCGCCGAATTCACAGTCAACTCTCCATTTAAGGTTTTCCTTTGTTGAAGCTGTCATCTTGCTTTCAAGATCAGAACCGAGAAGTTCAGCAAACTTTGCAGCATGTTCAGCTTCTTCAAAAGCAGCCTTTTCCCAGTAAGCGCCAACCTCAGGATATCCTTCACGGTATGCTACTCTTGCCATGCAGAGATACATGCCGACTTCAGAACATTCGCCGTTAAAGTTAGCCTGTAACTGTTCGAAGATATACTTCTTGTCTTCCTCGCTTATTGCGCTGTTGTTTTTTACTGTTTTAGCGTAAACACCGAATTCATGTTCTGAAGCAAGTGTAAGTTCACCTTCAACCTTATTGAACTGTGAACCTGGTACGTGACATACAGGACATTCTGCTGGTGGTTCATTTCCTTCGTGTACATATCCGCAAACCGGACAAACCCATTTAGCCATTTTTGTATCCTCCTGAATTGATTATTATAAAACTACCTGACTTAAAACATAACTGAAATTCGTTTTAATATGCAAACAGAAAAAAACTCTGTCGATCCGATATGACGGATCTGTCATATTTCCTTTAGTGTTGTCATTCAGGTGTTCTTAGTAGTATATCATAAAAGCATATATAATGTCAACAGATTTTCGATGAAATTCCGCACCTGACACTATACAATATTCGGTGTATATTTCATATAAAATGACCAAATCCGGACAGCAGATTCAGAGGAGCTGAAGTATAGCGGAATTATGACTTACATGATAAGAAAAAAGGCCCGGAGAATTATCTCTGAGCCTCTGGTAAATGATCATCTGCTTGTAATAAATTTAATTGCTTTTCTGTTATTAACAATGTGGACTTCACGCTGATCGCCGCCGGATTCACCATCGATAGTCCATTTAAGTTCCGTTTCGCTGTTGCACGTGATCAGAATTTCTGAAGTCTTGAAGTAAAGTACATGTTCCGTATCTATATCCTGTGATATATTCAGAAGGGAAGAAAGGATCTTCTGTAGTTCGATCGGATTTCCAGGAGTACGTATAAGCGTTACTTCGTACATTCCGTCATCAAGAGAAAAATCATTCATGGACAGCAGACCTCCGACGTACGCTGTATTGGAAATCATGCCGAGAACAAAATTATCTGTTATTGAATTACCATTGTATGTGACTGTGAGGTTATACGACTGGATATTCTTGATATGTTTCATCGCTTCAAGCAGATATGCTGCATGACCGAGAATGTTCTTCTGCTGCTGGGAAGTTTCATAAGGCACTTCCGTGAATGCACCGAAGGCTGCAATATATGTAAAGTACTTATCGTTGAAGCTTCCGATATCAACAGGAAAGTAAGTTCCTGCAAGAATAGACTGAAGAGCATCATCTGCATTATCAGGTATATTGAGGCTGTGCGCAAAATCATTAGTGGATCCGGCCGGTATGTATGCTACAGGAAGTTTCCTTTCACAGTTCATAACACCGCTTATTACCTCGTTTAATGTACCATCGCCGCCTGAACAGAGAATAAAATCATAGTACGGATCAGTAGTTTCCGTGCATATTCTCGCAGCAGTTTCTGTTGCATCGCCGCGTTTCTGTGTCGGCCTTACCGTCACATCATAGCCGGCTTTGGTGAGCCTGTCGATTATTTTTGTTACTTTAGCTACAATGGTCTTTTTTCCCGAGCGGGGATTATAAATAAAAAATACGTGTTTCATTATTACTCCTTTTACGAAAATACGATATTTCCGTTTGCTTTGTATTCTTTATTTATTATATATCAAATTGTATTTTTTTTCAATAGCACTTATTATGAATCATATCCGTTTTCCGCAGTTTCGAACATATATAAGCACAAATACCGGAACATTTCCAAAAGGAAGATCTATATAATAAACAAATCAGCTGTGGACTATTGCAATAATTTATGCAATATGCTATAATAGTATCAGGGATTAAACTGTACAACTACAGTCAGATGTATGAAAACATAAGAAGCTGCAGGTTTCGTCTGCAAAATCTTACTGTGTTTTCACTTCAGAGGGGATCACTGCTCTGATCAGGGTTATTATGATACTTGATATAAAGGGGGAAATGTTATGAAACTGAAATGGGATGATATCCGCGATATATTTGAAAGCGCCGGAATATGGGAAAACGGTCACGATATGTACTGGTACAGGCTCATGTGGGGACTGATGGATTACCGCGGCCTGAATGTATATGATTCAGAAGAAGACGTTAAATATGTTTTTTCAAAAGCGTTTGCAATAATAAGCATCTATCATGAATTTATCAATATATGCTTTGACGGCGACGAGGATATTACAGAATATTTCAGTTCCGGTGACAATGTTTATAGCATTATGCGGTATCTTTATTCAGAAAAAGATATAAAAGACATATTCAGAGCTTTGAACGAGGAGCTCGGGCTCGTAAGAACCTTCTACAGCATTTTCATAACATGTGTGGAATTCAGGGACGGAAAAATAAGCTACACAAATGATAATGATGAATATGAAGATTTTGCCGGCGGACTTTTTTCCGCGCTTGCTCCGGAATACGGCATCAATTATGACTTTGATTCGGAAGAGATCAGAGAAACAGATGATTTTTACGAAGATTCACTTTCAGATAATGAGACTGACGATTATCCGGAAAATCCGTCTGAAGACTATTACAACAGCTTTGAGACATATCTGAATGTTCTGGCTGCTTCATCAATGAGTATTCTGCGTGACTGCTCGCCTGAAAAACTTGCCGGATATATATATCTTTCAAGAAACATGAACAGATCAGGTGCAGTATGAAAGCAGGGTACACAGGAAACAAAAAATAACGGACAGGAAAAAGCGCTTAACGCGGATTCCTGTCCGTCCTTTTATTATTCATGGAACACTTATAAATTTATTCAGTAACACATCTGCATGTTCTGAAGTCAGTGATTCTGTCCTTATAAGCCTTAACAGACTGTTCACGAAAAGCACATTTCGGATCACTTACACCGAGTTTGCCCATCAGGTACTCAGTAAAATAAGGATTCATGACCAGCAGAGGTCCTACCATACTGGTAGCAAAGAAATTATTTACGTGAACGCCTTCAAGCTTTGACTCCCTGTTGATTCCTGCGCCGCGTTCGACCTTTACAAAATAATTTCCCGAGTTATCTCCGTATATCTGAGTAAACTGAGTCTTGAAGCCGACTACTTCCTTTCCGTCAAAACTTCCGAGCACAAGAGTATTGAATCTTTCGAAAATACGCTGCTTCGCATACAGATCAAATATGCCGAGGCATTCAACTTTGCTTTTATCATCTTTTTCGATATATTTATAGAAGATCTCAGGGGCATTTCCGGTGAAAAGCATGACCTTTCCGTTGTCTATTGCTTCCTTAAGCTTTTCCTTATAAGGCATAAGACGGGAAATTATCTTTTCCTGATTGCTTTCTGTACATGCACCCATGTAGATCATATCAGGATCACCGGTAACGAAAAACGGTGTATCGTTAAGAGAAGTATTAATGAATTCAGCATCCGGAAGACACTTTTTCAGGTAGCGTATGTTTCCGGAATCTCCGAAAAGATTGCACTGTTCAGGGTAAAGTACTTCAATCTGCATTTTTCATCATCTCCTTTATTTTTTCCTTAAGGATCTCCTTGTACTGATCAACGTACATATCAAAGAAAATGTAGATATTCTTCGATATTTTAAGATTAAGAAGCTTGTCAGCATCAACTTCGTGCTCTGTTGTGCGGATCTTCTCCTCAGGAACACCGGCAACAAGAAGTCTTAAAAGCAGGTCGCCTGCCCGTTTTTCCGGCTACGATTATCTGCTTTATATTGTCGTTTACAAGGAATTCAAAGTCAACGTCATAGTACCAGGCTGTGTTTTCCGAAGTTTCCTTTCTGTCATAATAATCGTCCCAGAGAAGGATCACGGCAGTGTCAGGAGTATTTCTTGCAATGTTAAGCGAGTGCGAGCAGGCAACAGGGTTCTGCCCCTTTGCCATGATGCATTTGAGAGTTCTGCCTTTTTCCTCGGTAACGTCGTAACGTGAACGGACAACGTTTATTTTCCTGAACGAAGCGGCAAGCTGTTCTTCAGTTAATCCGAATGTCCTGAGAGCCGCTGTAACAGCTGTTGCATTGTAAAGATTGATCGTGTTTTCGCACGGAACATTATATTCTTCAGTCTTTCCCTCATGAAGAACCTTGATGTCCGCACGGCCGTCCGGTGTAAATACACGCTCTGTTGTGTCAAAATCAGGCTCAGGAGAACAGAAATCACACTTCGAGCATTTTGCACGCCCTACATGATTGTAGCGAAGAAAACTGTATTCGAGCGGCGAGCTGCAGACAGGACATGCTGTTATGTCGCGGACTATGTTATTTCCTATAAGCTGTTCACCGCTGAAAGGTTCCATGCCGAAATAGGTTCTTGAATTGTTTTTCTTCAGTGAAGAACTAATAAGATCATCCGCATTAAGAATAAGATGTGTTTTGTCCGGAATATTATCGTTGAGAATATTGAAGATATATTCCACGTGTGCGTTTCTCTTGTATGAGTCGCGTGTAAGATTAGTAACTATAAGAATATCCGGCTGAACATAAGGATAGACTCTTACAGCACTGCGTTCATCTATCTCAAGTACGCAGTATTTCTTTGTGGCTCTGCCTGTGAGAGTGCTGTCCTTGAGCAGGGCAGCAGATATACCTGTATCAACATTGCCGCCGAAATTATTGTTTGTACAGTCGTAGCCGTTATCGGTAAGAATATCAAGAAGCATGTTGCTGCATGTTGTCTTGCCGTTGGTACCTGTAACTGCTATTATTTTTTCAGGTTTTTCAAGATACTTCAGAAAGTCCGGACACAGTGTAAGAACAACTGATCCCGGAAAATTGGTAGCTCTTTTCTTCAGCATCTTAAGAAGCAGTATCGTAAGCTTTCCGCAGAATAAAGCAAAATAAAATCTTACTGGTTTCATAGAGTTTATATCAGCTCCGTATTATATTTTCAAATATTAAAGTGTATACACCATACCTGTGCACACAAATATAATTATAACATTTTTTTTACAGGTGCACAATAGCATGATTTAAAAATTGTTTGGTCAATTTACTTGATTATCCTGTCGGTTTATGGTATAATAATTGTGTATTTTATTGATTGTTTACAGATAAGGAGTTAAACACTGACATGATCATTCAACCAAAAACAAGAGGATTTATTTGTACAACAGCACATCCTGAAGGATGCAGAAAAATCGTTTCTAAAAGCATCGAATACGCAAAAGCCCATAAAAGTGAATGCGGTGCAAAGAAAGTTCTCGTAATCGGTTCATCAATGGGTTACGGCCTTTCATCAAGAATTGCTGCAGCTTATTCAAGCGGTGCCGCAACGATAGGCATTATTTTCGACAAGGAAGGTTCAGAAAAGAAACCTGCATCAGCCGGCTGGTACAATACAGCTGCATTCGAGGAATTTGCCCATAAGGACGGACTTTACGCAAAGACCATCAACGGCGATGCTTTTTCAAAAGAGATAAAGGATCAAACTATAGCACTTATCAAAAAGGATCTTGGAAAAGTTGACATGGTTATCTACAGCCTTGCAGCTCCGAGAAGAACAACTGCTGACGGTACTGTATATTCATCAGTACTCAAGACAACAGAAGGAAACTACACTAACAAAACTATAGACCTTAAGGATAATTCAGTTAAGGAAGTTACCATCGAACCTGCAACAGAAGAAGAAGTTCTTCACACCATCAAGGTAATGGGCGGCGAAGACTGGATGGACTGGATGGATGCCCTCAAGGCTGCCGATGCAATTGAAAAGGATGCAGTGACTGTAGCATTCTCATACCTCGGTCCTGAAATAACACATCCTATCTACATGAACGGTTCAATCGGCCAGGCGAAGAAGCATCTTTACGAAACATCAAAGGCTATTTCAGCTAAATACAGCGATATAAAAGCATATATTTCGGTAAACAAGGCTCTTGTTACACAGTCAAGCTCAGCTATTCCTGTAGTTCCGCTCTACATTTCACTTCTTTTCAGAGTAATGAAGAAGAACGGTACTCACGAAGGCTGTATCGAACAGATGACAAGACTTTTCACAGATAAACTTAAAGCCGGCTCAGCAATTACTGATGAGGGCGGAATGATCAGACTTGACGACCTCGAAATGAAAGATGAGATCCAGGCTGAAGTTAAAAAGCTTTGGGACGAAGTTAATACTGAAAACGTTAAGGATCTTGCAGATATTGACGGATACTGGAGCGATTTCTTTGCACTTTTCGGATTTGGAGCAGAAGGCATCGATTATGAAGCTGACACTGATCCGGTATACGACATAGCATCATTGAAATAACGTATTTACTCATGATTATTAAAGCGGGTGATTAAATGGGGATTGTAAGCAGTCCGGAAAAAACAAGGACTCTGTTTGTTATAAGATCAGAAAAATCCAGAAAACATAATTTTTCAGATATGTTTTCCGGAAGTTATGATCTGATAGAAACAACGTTCAGTAAAGATAGTATCGAACTGTTAAAGAAACATTACAGTGAAATTTCACTCATAGTGATCGATACAGCAGATGATACTGAACAGAGCATAAAGTTTATCAGACAGACAGAGGCTGACGAAAAATACAAAGCGATACCGGTCATTGTCATTGCAGACGATTCGCTTGAAAACGAAGAAGAGAGATTCCTTGCAGAAGGTGTTTCAGCTTTTACAACTTATTCCACAAAACAGAATCTTATTCTTCTGCAGACAGCCAACCTTATAAGTCTGCGCGAAAATGCTGAGACAGGTATCGTTTCCGATATTGACGAGGTAACCGGTCTTTTTAACAGATTTGCCTTTTTTCGGGTTGCTGATAACATTCTTGAGGAAAATCCGGATGATGATTTCGTTATCTATATATCAGAAGTTGACGGAATTAAAGGATATAATGAAAAGAACGGCAAAGAAGCCGGTGACGCACTGCTCAGGACAATAGGCGAATACATGCGTAATATCGGCGACGAATGTCTTGCTGCCGGAAGATTTGCCGGTGACCAGTTCGTTTCACTGTTCCGCAAGGACGAAAAGCTCAACAGCAGACTGCTTGAGCTTAACGTCAGTGAAGCCTATTCATTCTTCAAGGGTGATGCAGGTATCAACAAGCTCCGCATAAGATGTGCGATTTATGAAGATATCGAACACGGAATACCAATATCCGAGACCTGTGACCGTGCACTTCTAGCACTTCAGACGATCCGCGGAAAATACGGCAAGACTATCGTTCACTATGAGGCATCTGTCCTTACCGAACACAGGAAAAAAGAACGTATTGTAGACAGCATGAAGGAAGCGCTTGAACAGAATCAGTTCAGAGTTTTCTATCAGCCGAAACATGACGTAAACACAGGTGAACTTACAGGAGCGGAAGCTCTTATAAGATGGGTGCATCCTGACTTTGGTTTTATGTCTCCGGGTGAGTTCATCCCTGTTTTTTGAACAGAACGGATTTATTTCAGAGGTAGACAATTTCGTATGGAACAGAACATGCGAGAATCTTAACAGGTGGATAAAAAAGGGACTGAGGGTGGTTCCGATCTCGATCAATGCTTCAAAGCTTGATTTTATGAAACCTGATTTCTTTGATAATCTTCACAAGGCATCCACAGACATGAACGTTCCTCCGCAGCTTCTTCACATCGAAGTTACAGAATCACTTTTCTCGGACCAGATCGATGAGCTCGTAGAAACACTTACCAAATGCCAGAAAAACGGATATAAAATAGAGCTTGACGACTTCGGCAGCGGATATTCCTCACTTAACACACTGAGTGTTCTTCCGCTTGATATAGTCAAGATGGACATGTCACTTGTAAAAGCGATCACAAATTTCAAGAACATGAGAGTGTTCAGTGCATGTATCAATCTTGCCAAAAGTCTCGGACTGAAAACTGTTTCAGAAGGCGTTGAGACCAATGAACAGATGTGGACTATCCGTGAACTCGGCGGCGACGCAATCCAGGGATATTTATATTCAAAACCATTATCTGAAGACGATTTTGAAAAATACCTTATTGCCAATACCCGTACAGAAGAAACATAAGTATATATTTTTCTTAAGGCCCATGCAGAAATGCGTGGGTCTTTAAATAATCACCAGTTTTAAAGGAGTTATAAGAAATGAAGCAAAGGAGAATTGCAGCACTTGCTGCGGCATCAGCGCTTGCATTAAGCAGTTTTTCATACACCGGATCTGTTCTGGCTGCTGTACAGTACAAAGATGTAACTTTTAACGGTGTTACAGTAAACGGCGGTGAAGCAATTGCCGGTGTTGACATTTCCTCAGTTATTTCTCTTGAAAAGAGCGGAGTGGGTTTTAAGGATAAGGACGGAAACCCACAGGATATTTTTCTTACTCTTAAAAACGCAGGTGTCAATTACATTCGTGTACGTATATGGAACAAGCCGGAAACAAATTCCGGAGTTACATACGGCGGCGGAGCGAACGACATCGGTACAGCAGTCGAGATTGCAAAACGATGCAGCAAGTACGGACTTAAACTTCTCGTGGATTTTCATTACTCCGACTTCTGGGCAGACCCGGGCAAGCAGAGAGCTCCAAAGGAATGGGCGAACTATTCAGTTGATCAGAAATGCGACGCTGTAAAGAAATTTACTTCGGACTGCCTTGATAAACTTAAAAGTACCGGCGTGGAAATAGGTATGGTACAGGTAGGAAACGAAACAAACGGAGGACTCTGTGGTGAAAAAGACTGGCAGAATATCTGCAGGATCATGAATGCCGGTTCTTCAGCTGTAAGAAGTTTTGACAAAAAGGTTCTTGTGGCTGTGCACTTCACCAATCCGGAAAAATCGGGAAACTATGATTACATTGCCGGTAATCTTGACAAATATAAAACGGACTACGACGTTTTCGCTTCATCATACTATCCTTACTGGCATGGAACACCGGAAAACCTTACTTCGGAACTGAGCAAGGTAGCTTCAAAATATGGCAAATACGTCATGGTTGCTGAAACATCATGGGCTAATACTTTTGAAGATTCAGACCAGTTCGCCAATACGATCGGCGATGCTTCCAGCCTTGGAAACTATGTTTCCTATGATATAAGCGTACAGGGTCAGATTGAAGCTGTAACAAAGGTGTTTGAAGCAGTTGCTGATGTGGGTCCTAAGGGAATAGGTGCCTTTTACTGGGAGCCGGCCTGGATAACTGTCGGAAATGATCGTGCCGGCAATCTGGCGCTCTGGGAGAAAAACGGATCAGGATGGGCGACAAAAGCCGCGGCCGAATATGACCCTGATGCAGGACAGTGGTACGGAGGTTCTGCTGTCGATAATCAGGCGCTGTTCTCATCTGACGGAAAGCCGCTTGACTCACTTTATATTTTCAGCCATATCAAATCAGGTATCCAGACAGTTTCCTCTGATAATTTGATCACCGATCCGGGATTCGAAAACGGCGGAACAGGCTGGAAACTTGAAAACACGACTTCCGGTGAATATGCGAAGTTTGAAATAAACGATGAGATGACTCATAAAGGCGGAAAGGCTGCACACTGGTATTCTGCAAATGCATTTGAATACACCGGACTTTACGCCGAATACACAGCACCTGAGGCCGGAAAATATCGTTTTACCGATTATCTGGCCGGCGAAAAGACATCTTACAAAAATCTTATATCGGTAAACGGAGACCACAGAGCTTCTGATGAAGGTATCGTTTCCGCATATGACAAATGGAACAAGTCAGTAGTTGAATTTACAGCAAACAAGGGCGATACAATTGGTATCTGGATAGAGCTTAACGGTGAAGCAGGCGGATACGGTTCCGTTGATGACTGTGAACTTTGTTTTACCGGACAGGCTGAGGATGATCCGATAAAGGGCGATCTTAACGGCGACCGGAAAGTTAATGCCTCTGATCTTGTGATTATGCACTCGCATATGATGGGCGGAACATCATTAAGTGATACTTCATTCCCGCAGGCAGATATGGATTACAACGGCAAAGTGAATATAGCAGATCTTCTGCTGCTTAAAGAACGTATACTCGACGGGAACTACAGATAGTCACGGTGCTTATATTCCGTCCTGAATCCTGACTGTTTTTATTTAAACCTACAAAATTCAAAGGACAGTATTTATGCATATCCTATAAGCTTGACTTTTTCATATTATTATGTTATCATATTAGCATATTAGCACGCTAAAGCGTTCTGCAAATTTTTTACAGAAAGAAATGAGGAAAAGAATGAAAAATAATAACCTTATCACGCCGGAAGGTACAAACGACCTTTTATTCAAAGAGTGTGTAATGAGAAGAACAGTTGAAAAGGCTGTTTCCGAAGTTTTCATGGAAAGAGGATACAGCGAGATAATCACTCCGGGCATCGAATTTCTTGATGTCTTCAATCTGAATTCACGACATTTTCCTCAGGAAGAACTTTATAAACTTGTAGACCGCAAGGGCAGACTTATTGTTTTAAGGCCAGAATCAACCATGCCTATCGCACGAGTTGTAGCTACAAGGCTTAAGGAAGCAACACTTCCGCTCAGACTCTGCTACGACCAGTATGCTTTCAATGTAAGCACTCAGATGCGCGGCAGAAGCGATCAGATCTGTCAGGCCGGTATTGAACTCATTGGTTCATCAGACAGAATAACTGATTTTGAAGTTATTGAAACAGCAGCTGCTGTTCTTGAAAAATGCAGTACAGGTGATTACTCACTTGAAATAGGCGACATCGGTTACTTCAAGGAGCTTATGAACCAGCTCAGCGCAACCGATGAAGACAAGGAAACTATCAGAGATTTCATTGAAGAGAAGAATTATCCTGCTCTTAATGACTTCCTTGATACATTCGGTGATAACAGCATTACAAAGGCTCTTAAAATGCTTCCGCGTCTTTTCGGCGGCGAGGAAGTTTTTGAAAAGGCTTCAAAGCTTTTCTCTGATGAAAAGACTGATGCAATACTTTCTAACCTTAAGGATCTTTTCAAGGATATCAAAAAACTCGGCCTTAAGGGAAGAGTTACAGTTGATCTTGGTATGGTAAACAAGACTGACTATTACACAGGCGTTATACTTAAGGGATACATGGAAGGTTACGGCGAACCGGTCATCTCCGGCGGACGTTACGATAAGCTCATTTCCGAGTTCGGTTACGACGTTCCTGCTACAGGTTTTGCAGTAAATGTTGATGCCGTAGCAAAGATCAGACTCAGAAACGAAAAGATAGCTGTTCGCGAAGTTGAAGCAATCGTCTTTGCCGAAAAAGGCTTCGAGATGAAGGCTGTTCTTCACGCACGAAAGCTTCGAGCTGAAGGAATGAAAGTAGAACTCGGTGCATTTAATGACATTGACAAGGTAAGAAAATATGCTGCTGAAGTAAAAATCGAAAAGATCATTTCAGTAGGCGAAAACATCAGAGAGATATAAGAACATAAACGGCAGCCGGTCCTGTCCGTACTGAGTTTTCGGTATCCCCCGCAGCTCAGCACTGGTCAGTGTTCACCTGTTCATAAACCGAAAGGATAGTGTAATAAAATGTCTAAACCATTAAGGATAGCTCTTACAAAGGGCAGACTTGAAAAAGATACAGTAGGACTTCTCGAAAGCCTCGGTTTCGACTGTACTGAGGTACATGAAAAAGGAAGAAAACTTATTTTAAGCATTCCTGATGCAAATCTTGAAGTAGTTCTTGCAAAGGCTGCTGACGTAATCACATACGTTGACAGAGGCGTATGTGACCTCGGCGTTGTCGGCAAGGATACTATCATGGAAATGCCGGGCAAGTTCTTTGAAATAGTTAATTTAGGATTCGGAAAGTGCAAATTCGCTCTCGCAGGCAAGAAGGGCGTAAACTTTTACGGTGGTTTCGGAGTAAAGACCATTGCCACAAAGTACCCTAACGTAGCAAGAAACTTCTTTGAAGCAAAGGGTATGGACGTTGAAATCGTCAAGATCGAAGGCTCAGTTGAGCTTGCTCCGCTTCTCGACCTTTCCGACGGTATAGTTGATATCGTTGAAACAGGTACAACTCTCAGGGAAAACGGTCTTGAAGTTAAGGAAGATATCGCTCCTATCGCCGCAAGACTCATCGTAAATACAGTAAGTATGAAGATGCGCCAGCAGGAGATCGAAGCGCTGGTTGAAAAGATCGAAAAGAAGATCGCAGAGTAATCGAAAGGATAATTACGAAATGATAAAGAAAATAAAGGCAAACGGTACTGATGAGTATAAGTTCCTTAAGGAACTTGAAGCACGTAACGTTGAAACAGATAAAAAAATCACAGACATTGTAAGTGACATAATAAATAATGTGCGTAAAAACGGCGACGAAGCAGTAAAGGAATACACGCTTAAGTTCGACGGAAAACTTCCTGAATACTTTGAAGTTCCGCGCGAAGTAATCAACGATGCACTTACAGAAGCAGACGAAGAACTGGTAAGCGCACTTTTAAACGCTATCGAAAACATCAGTGACTTCCACAACAGACAGAAGACTGAAAGCTTCATAGCACCAAAGGACAACGGTGTTATTCTCGGCCAGAGGATCAGAGGTCTTGCAAAGGTTGGTCTCTACGTTCCGGGCGGTACAGCTGCTTATCCTTCAAGTGTTCTTATGAATGCTATTCCTGCAAAGATTGCAGGCGTTGAAGAGATCATCATGATCACACCACCTCTTAAGGACGGTACACCAAACAAGGATATCCTTGTTGCTGCAGCCCTCTGCGGTGTTGACAGAGTGTTCCTTGCAGGCGGTGCTCAGGCCATTGCAGCACTTGCATACGGTACTGATACTATTCCGAAAGTTGACAAGATCGTAGGCCCTGGCAACATTTTCGTTGCTACAGCCAAGAAACTTCTCTACGGAACAGTTGACATCGACATGATCGCAGGACCAAGTGAGATTCTCGTTCTCGCTGACAGCACAGCAGATCCTAAGTTCGTGGCCGCTGACCTCATGTCACAGGCAGAACACGACAAACTTGCTTCAGCTATTCTCGTTACAACAGACGAATCACTCGTAGAAAAGACAGAAGCTGAAATCAAGCGTCAGATGGAATACCTTTCAAGAAAAGAAATCATCGAAAAGTCACTTACAGACTTCGGTGCAGCTATAATCTGTGAGGACAAGGAAAAGGCAGTTGAAATAGCAAATGCTATCGCTCCGGAACACCTTGAAGTCCTCTTCGAAAATCCTCTCGAATACATCGGTAAGCTCGACAATGCCGGCTCAGTATTCCTTGGCCAGTACGCTTCAGAACCACTCGGCGACTATTACGCAGGACCGAATCACGTTCTTCCTACAAGCGGAACAGCAAGATTCTTCTCACCGCTCGGTGTTCAGAGCTTCACAAAGCGTTCAAGCTTTATTTACTACACAAGAGAAGCTCTTGAAGAAGCAAAGGATGATATTGTTCTCATCGCTGAAAGAGAAGGTCTTACAGCTCACGCCAATGCTATCAAGGTAAGATTTGAATGATGCATGACGGAATCCGGAAACATTTCCGGATTTCTCTTCAAAGTTTATGAAAAATCATAACAGGAAGAGGCAAGTATTTTTAAGGAGCGAAAATTATGTCAACAGGTTCATGGGAGAATAATGTACGCAAAGTCGTACCGTATACTCCGGGCGAACAGCCGAAAGAAAAAGTAATAAAGCTTAATACCAATGAAAACCCGTATCCTCCTTCACCAAAGGTAAAAAGGATACTTGACGAATATAACTGCGATAAAATGAGACTCTATCCTGATCCGGATGCGACAGTTCTCGTTGATGCCATTGCAGAAAGATATAACGTAAAGCCTTCACAGGTATTTGTAGGCGTAGGTTCAGACGACGTTATTTCAGTTGCTTTTCTGACATTCTTCAATTCAGAAAAGCCGGTACTTTTCCCTGACATAACATACTCATTCTATGATGTTTGGGCAGATGTTTACAGGATACCGTTTGTTCAGAAGCCGCTTACAGCTGATTTTAAGATAGATCCAGCAGACTACAAGTGTGAGAACGGTGGAATCATTTTCCCTAATCCTAATGCACCTACAGGCTGCGAGGAAAGCCTTTCAATGATAGAGGATATCGTTAAGGCAAATCCTGATTCAGTAGTTATAATTGACGAAGCTTACGTTGATTTCGGTGCTGAAAGTGCTCTTTCACTTATAGATAAGTATGAGAATCTGCTTGTTATCCAGACTTTCTCAAAGTCCCGTTCAATGGCAGGCATGAGGATAGGATATGCTATAGGCAGTGAAAAGCTCATTAAGTACATGAATGACGTTAAGTTCTCCATCAATTCCTATACAATGACACCTCTTACACAGCTCTGCGGTGCCGAGGCTATAAAAGATGAAGAATACTTTGTAAGTACAGTAAAGAAGATCGTGGAAACAAGAGAATATTCAAAGAAAAAGCTTGCTGAGCTCGGTTTTGAATTCACTGACTCAAAGAGCAACTTCATTTTTGCTTCACACAAATCAAAACCTGCTTCAGAGATCTTTGCGGCTCTTAAGGAAAAGAAGATCTTCGTCAGATACTGGAACAAGCCGAGAATAAACAATCACCTCAGAATCACGGTAGGCACACCTGAAGAAATGGACGAGCTCTTTGCAGCTCTTAAGGAGATCCTGAAATGATAAAGGAAAGAACAGGTACAGTTACACGTACAACACGTGAAACTGATATTAAGATAAAAGTTACGCTTGACGGAAAGGGAACAGCAAATATCGATACCGGTATCGGATTTTTCGATCACATGCTCACAGCGCTTTCAGTTCACAGCGGCATCAGCATGGATATAAACGTAAAGGGAGATCTTCACGTTGACGGCCACCACACAGTCGAGGACACTGGAATCGCCCTCGGACAGGCTCTTGCAGCTGCTCTGGGAAACAAATCAGGTATTAAACGTTATGGTACTTTCTACATTCCTATGGATGAATCACTTGCCATGACAAGCCTTGACATTAGCAACAGACCATTCCTCGTGTTCAACGCGGAATTTACAAACCAGAGCTGCGGAGACTATGACGTATGCCTTACTGAGGAATTCTTCAGGGCATTTGCCTTCAACGCTGGCATTACAATGCACATAAACCTGATGTACGGCTCAAACGATCACCACAAGTGCGAGGCTATCTACAAGTCCTGCGCACACGCTCTTAAGGAAGCAGTGGAGATCACTGAAAGCGGAAAGACACTTTCCACGAAAGGAGTTCTCTGATGATCGCAATTATCGATTACGGTGCTGGCAACATTTTCAGCGTTAAGAATGCACTGGACTACTTGGGTTTTGAAAACAAGCTTACTTCTGATAAGAATGATCTTATAAATGCTGATGCACTCATTCTTCCGGGTGTAGGTGCATTTCCGGAAGCTATGAAGATGCTCGGAAATTCCGGTCTTATCGGTGTTATAAAGGAAGAAGCAAAGAAAAAGCCTCTTCTCGGTATCTGCCTCGGAATGCAGATGCTTTTTGAAAAAGGCTATGAATTCGAGGAGACCGACGGACTCGGACTTATCGGCGGTAAGGTAGATAAGATCGTAGCTCCGGGCTATATAATTCCGCACATGGGCTGGAACAAACTCGAAAAGTTAAATGACTGTCCGCTTATGGACGGACTGGGCGACAACGAGTACGTTTACTTCGTTCACTCATTCCAGGCTTACTGCGATGACGCAAACATAGCTGCTTACTGTGAATATCCGGACAAGGTACCGGCTCTTGTTACAGACGGAAGATTCGTCTACGGTGCTCAGTTCCATCCTGAAAAGAGCGGAAGCACCGGATTACAGATACTTAAAAACTTCGGAGGGCTTATAAAATGATAATACTTCCAGCTATAGATATTAAAGACGGAAACTGCGTAAGACTTTTCAAAGGTGACTTCAGTACTGTAGAAAAAGTTGCTTCTGACTATCTTGAAACCGCTAAGGGATTTGAAGCGGCAGGTGCCGAATGGATCCACATGGTTGACCTTGATGGTGCCAAAGAGGGAAGACCTGTAAACACAAAGATCTACACTGACGTTGCAGAAAAGACAGGTCTTAAGGTAGAACTCGGCGGCGGGATCAGAAGTCTTGAAACTATTGATGAATATCTCCGAATGGGAATTTCAAGGGTTATTCTCGGCTCAGTTGCACTTAAGAACCCTAAACTCGTTAAGGAAGCTATTGATAAGTTCGGCAGCGAAAAGATAGTAGTCGGTATCGACGCCATGAACGGCATGGTAGCTACTGAAGGATGGCTTGAAGAATCTGATGTGAACTACATTCAGCTTGCAAATATAATGATAAAATTCGGCGTAAAGTATTTTATCTTTACAGATATTTCAAAGGACGGAACACTCTCCGGAGTCAATGCCGAGCAGCTTAAGGCTCTTGCAGAAGGCACTGATGAAAAATGCAATATCATTGCAAGCGGCGGTGTTCACACTATCGAAGACATTAAGATCTGTAAGGCAATGAACCTTTACGGAACTATCTGTGGCAAGTCCATCTACAAGGGAACTCTCGATCTGAAGGAAGCAATCGCAGTAGCGGAAGGAGAATAACAGATGCTTGCAAAGAGAATCATACCGTGCCTTGATGTACGCAATGGAAAGGTAGTCAAAGGCGTTAATTTTGAAGGAATCAAGGAAGTAGGCGATCCTGTTGCAAGTGCTGAGGAGTACAACAGACAGGGCGCAGATGAAATAGTTTTCTATGATATAACTGCTTCATTTGAAGGCAGAGGAGTTTTTCTTGATGTAGTCCGCGAAACTGCAAAGAAAGTTTTTGTACCTCTTACAGTCGGCGGCGGAATAAAAACTGTTGATGACATCCGCGAAACCCTCAGAGCAGGTGCAGACAAGGTATCAGTAAACTCACAGGCAGTAAAGAACCCTGATCTTATCAGAGCAGGTGCCGATATTTTCGGAAGCCAGTGCATATGTGTCGGTATTGACGCAAAGAAGATCGCTGATCACAAGTGGACTGTATATATCAACGGCGGCCGTGTTGATATGAATCTTGATCTTATAGACTGGGTACACACTATCGAAAAACTCGGTGCCGGTGAGATCTGTCTCAATTCCATTGATGCTGACGGAACAAAGGCCGGATTTGACATTGAAATGCTTAAGGCTGTGTGCGACAACTGCTCTATCCCGGTTATTGCTAGCGGCGGTGCCGGAAGGATAAATGACTTCTATGAGGTTTTCGAAAAAACGGGAGCGACAGCTGCTCTTGCAGCATCACTCTTCCACTTTAAGGAACTTACAGTAGGCGAGGTAAAGGACTACTGCAGAAACAAAGGTGTTATAGTAAGATAATAAGGAGAACACATGGTAAAGATCGATCTTAATGACCTCGACAAATTCTTTGTAAAGGGAGAACTTATCCCGGCAATCTGCTATGAGGTAAATACAAAAACCGTTCTTATGCTTGCATACATGAACAAGGAAAGTCTTAAGAAGACACTTGAAACAGGATACACATGGTTCTGGAGCCGCTCACGTCAGGAATACTGGAACAAGGGCGCGACAAGCGGTCATCTTCAGAAAGTGGTTTCTATTTACGGTGACTGCGACAACGATACACTCCTCGTAAATGTGGAACAGACCGGAGTTGCGTGTCACACAGGCAGCTACTCCTGCTTCTTCAATGAAATTTACGGATAATTTTTCTAGGGAACTGCCAACTGGTTTTCGCAGTTCCCTGAATGTGTTTATAAAGGAGATATATGAATGGATCTTAATGAAGCTAAAAACAGAGTCGATGAGCTCACTGAAATAATAAACAGACATAATCACGCATACTACGTACTTGATAATCCTACCGTGGATGACTATGAATATGACATGCTCATGCAGGAACTTAAGAAGCTTGAAGCAGAATTTCCGGAGCTTGCGTCTGAAAACTCACCTACAAAGCGAGTAGGCGGCACCGCTCTGAACACCTTTGCAAAAGTACCGCACCGCGTTCAGATGGGAAGCCTTCAGGATGTTTTCTCGTTTGAACAGGTAAAGGAGTTTACAGAAAAATGTATATCCGAACTCACATCTCCTGTATTTATCGTTGAACCAAAGATAGATGGTCTTTCGGTATCACTGGAATATCATGACGGAGAATTCTTTATCGGTTCCACAAGAGGCGACGGTTTCACAGGCGAAGATGTATCAGCCAACCTTAAGACCATCAGATCTATCCCGTTAAAAATCGACAGCTCGATCCCGCTTCTCGAAGTACGAGGCGAGGTATATATGCCGCGTGAAAGCTTTTTCAAGCTGGTTGAAAAGCAGGAACTCAATGATGAAACACCTTTCAAGAATCCTCGTAACGCTGCAGCCGGTTCTCTCAGACAGAAAAGCTCGAAGATCACTGCAGAAAGAAAGCTGGATATCTTTGTTTTTAACATTCAGCAGAACGAAGGCAAAGCTGTTTCATCACATAAGGAATCTCTTGACTACATAAAGAAACTTGGTTTCAAGACCATTCCGAGCTATGTGCCATGTACCACTTATGAGCAGATAGAAGCCGAAATAAAGAAGATAGGCGAAAACCGTGCCACATATCCTTTTGACATAGACGGTGTCGTTATCAAGGTTGATGATTTTAACCAGCGTAATATCATGGGAGCTACTTCAAAATATCCTAAGTGGGCAGTGGCTTATAAATTCCCGCCAGAGGAAAAACAGACCGTTCTCAGAAGCATTGAAGTAAATGTCGGCAGAACAGGTGCCATTACACCTGTAGCCGTATTTGATCCGCTTCTTCTTGCCGGAACAAGCGTTTCCCGTGCCGTACTTCATAACCAGCAGTTCATTACCGACAGGGATATACGCATAGGCGATACCATCACTGTAAGAAAAGCAGGAGATATCATTCCGGAAGTGCTTAATTCCGTTTCACACGCTGAGGGTTCTGTTCCTTATACACTTCCTGAAGTCTGTCCTGTCTGCGGAACGAAGGCTATCCATGTGGATGAGGAAAGTGCATTAAGATGTCCGAATACTTCATGTCCTGCGCAGCTTCTTAAAAATATCATCCATTTCGCATCCAAGCCGGCCATGAATATTGACGGACTCGGTGATGCTATCGTTGCTCTTCTCGTGGATAACAGACTTATCACATCAGCAGCAGATCTTTACGATCTTACCGAAGCAAAGCTTATGACTCTTGACCGTTTCAAGGAAAAATCAGCAGGAAATCTTGTAAAGGCAATTGAAGCTTCAAAGTCAAATACTCTCGACAGACTGATTTTCGGCCTTGGCATCAGAAATATCGGTGCAAGAGCCGCAGTTCTTCTCTGCGAAAAGTTCGGAAGTCTCGATGCGATAATGAACGCTGATGTTACTGAGATCTCTTCTATTGACGGCTTCGGAGATGTCATGTCACAGGGTGTCTATGAAGCACTAAGGGAACCTCATCTTGTTGCCCTTATAGAAAAGCTCCGCACCCACGGACTTAATTTCACATATGCCTCAAGTAAGAAGAGTAATAAGCTGGAAGGTAAAGTATTCGTTCTTACAGGAACTCTTCCTACTCTCAAACGTGATGAAGCCAAAAAGATCATAGAAGACATGGGCGGTAAGGTTTCCTCTTCAGTTTCAAAGAAAACTGACTACGTTGTTGCCGGTGAAGAAGCCGGAAGCAAGCTTACAAAGGCTGAAGAACTTGGTATTGCCATTCTTTCCGAAGCAGAACTTCTCGCCATGACCGGTGAATAAAATCATGTCTGTAAAGTTAAGAAACAGCTGATTTATTCATAAATCAGCGTGGGGCACGAGGCGAAGCCCCGCAGACTTTTTTGCCGGATTTATGGGTATTATTGATATAAAGGGGGAATTGTATGTCTGTATTTGATTATTTTTCTGACCACTGGGGAATGCTGGTCCTTATTCTGGGAATGACTATAGCTCTGACTTCTGAAATACATCTTGAAAAAAGAATGGTAAACCGGATAGCTGCTACCAATGTTATGCTTCTGTTATACTCAGTGGCCTGTTACATTGAAACTTATCTCGGAAATCAGGAGAATTTCAGTATTTTCAGGCCTGTACTGAGTGCCGTATGCTATTCGCTTATTGCATTTATTCTTGTTAATATAGTTATGATAGTTTATCCGAAACAGAAAGCCTATCTTCTGTTTCCTGCGATCCTCAACGCAGTGCTGTGTTTCATTTCGATACCGACCGGTATAGTTTTTCACCATAGATGAACATAATCATTTTCACAGAGGAACTCTTGGATATCTGACCTATTTCATCAATGCACTTTATCTTACTTATCTCCTCATAAACGTATTTAAAAGCGGCAGAAAACAAAAAGAAGATTACAGAATACTGTTCTACATGGCTCTCACTTCGCTGTTCTGCCTCGTTGCACCTCTGTTCGTTGAAACAGCTGATATGCACTGGTTCAACGTGACAATAGCAGTTAATATTATGCTTTACTACGTTTATCTGCTTCAGCAGTTCACAAAGCGCGATCCGCTGACAAAACTTTTAAACCGTCAGACCTATTATTCCGATGCGGAAAAATATATCAACGATGTAACAGCCGTTATAACAATGGATATGAACGGCTTAAAGGAAATAAACGACAGCGAAGGTCATGTGGCCGGAGACACTGCACTCAAGGCACTGGCGGACTGTTTCTGGAAGGCAGCCCATAAAAAAGGACAGCGCGTCTACAGAATAGGCGGCGACGAATACGTAATTCTCTGCATAGGCTCCGGTGAAGATGACGTTAAGTCACTCATCGAACGTATCAGAGCTGAAGTCTCTGAAACTCCTTACACCTGTTCCATCGGCTACGCTATGAAATCAAAGGGAAGCACGATAGACACCCTTTACTACCAGGCCGATGAAATGCTGTATGAGGAAAAGAAGGAGTTTTACGTGAAAACCGGTAAGACAAGGCAGAGGAAAAAATAAATAAGATAAGAGCGGGGAGCATCCCCGCTTTTTTTATGTACAGCAAATTTTCTCAGGAAAAACACTGATTTATTCATTAATCAACACGGGGCTCCGGGGCGAAGCCCGCTGATCTACCCTTCGTAAATCCGGATTTCTGATTTAATCATTTTTTTAGAGATAAAATAATTTTTTTAAAATTCACCGAACTTTTAGGGCAGCGAATGAGTAATATATAATGAAGGACTTCAAAACAAGGAAAGGAGCAGCATTTGAAAAGCAAAACTGATATCAGCGAACATATTGAAAAATGCGGAGAACGACTGTCACGTCTCTGCATCAACCTCTGCAGAGATCATCACGATGCTGCTGACCTTTTTCAGGACACCTGTCTCAGAGCGCTTAAGTATTATAAAACCTATGATGCCTCGCAGGAATTTGAAAAATGGATATTCGGGATCTGTGTGAACACCTATAAATCCACGCTAAGACGACTGTATAATTCAAGACCGCTGCTGTTCGGATCAAACGATGAGCATGATGAATTCTTTGAAATGATACCGGACGATGATGATACAGCGACTCATGAAGAATATAAAGAACTTCTTAAAGCTGTAAAACGACTGCCTGAAAAATACCGCGTGGTAGTTGTTTTAAGATATTTCAATGACTATTCCGAAAAAGAAACAGCTGAAATTCTCGGTATACCGACAGGGACAGTAAAATCACGTCTTAACGCGGCGAAAGTACTTTTAAGGAAGGAGATGGAACATGAAGAGTAAGTATAACAACGAACGTCTGGATAAAATGCTTGGAAATCTTTTAGGCTCGGAAGTGCCTGAAAATCTGCAGTTTCATAACGAAATGTCCGGCGAAATAATTGTAGCCGTAAAGAATAAAGAACATAACACCAGAGGAAAGATCATCACTGTATGCGCTTCGCTGGCTGCAGTATTTTGTATCGCACTGCCGGTTTACGGTCAGCTCAACAGTAACAAATCTTTTGATGACACTGAAACAAGCGTTTCTGAGGTCGTTTATGATGAAGAGCTTCAGAAAAGCATTGATGAATTCAATGAAGACCGCGCTGACTTCGGTTTCATCAGCATCCCCCTCGACAGCAGCGAAAATTACAGAAAGTTTGTAAAAGCTCCTGAAGTGGAATACTATAATACTCCTGAGGCCGGAATTCTTCTTTCCCTTGGCCTTATCCCGTATGAGATCACCGAGACAGAAGGAAAAGAGTTGTTTGTAAAAGTAATTTCCGCAGGCGGTAAAACCGTATTTACCGAAGACGCCTATGTTGCAGGATATGATAAAGAGGGAAATATCAATTACCTTCTCCACACTAACGAACGTATCACCGAAGAGGAAGCTTTAAATCTAACGGAAACAGATCAGTTTAAGGGTGACGCAAATTCCCGCGCCGGTTTCCAGAAAATTGTTTCCAAATTCCAGAACAAAGATGCTCCGGTAAAAATCGACGGCATTACAGTAAGAGAAGCGCTTGACGCTGATACTGATTTTGAAGTTAAAACAGGAGAACTTCACGCATTTGTCAGAAGAAACGGTGAACTTATCCCTGTGAATTTCTTTGAACTGGATTATACCGTCAGCAAAAAGCTTCGTGTGCCGGAAGATATTCCTGATTTCATTAAGGTTTCATCAGAGGGTGGGGAGACATCCTATTTCGGAATACTGTCGTATGACTGTACTAAATCCAATTCAGTCAGAACATCACTTTCGGTGAAGGATAACCTCTGGCCGGTATAAAGAATGCATTGTGTATATGAACGAAAGGAAAGAATAAATGAAAATAAAGAGAATACTAAGTTTTATACTTGCGCTGTCGCTTGCAGTTACAGCTGCATCGTGCGGTAAAGAAGTCAGAGAGCCGCTTAATTCCGGTAATTCGACAGCAGAAAAAGAGATCAAAAATACTACGTGGAAAAAGAAACCGAGCGGGTATGATACTATAACACTTTTCTATGATGAAGTACAGGTATGCGATGAAGACCTTACCGGAGCACATCCTGCTGCTGCTTCTGCTGAAAAAATATACTATATCAAACCTGTAACTGAAGAAGATGTATATACTTCAGGAACCAGCGGCTATATCGTAAATATGACTGATTCTTCTGTTATCGCTGACGATCATGATAAAATTGATGCGCAGGACATAATTTACCGTGATGACAAGAGAATAGTGTATTCCGGTATTGGAGATGAATGGAATAAAATTATTTCATATGATTTACAGAGCAGTAACAGAAAAACCGCGGACGCAGAAAATGTCTGGTATGCCAAAGCAGATTCATCCGGAAACTTATACTTAATAGACCGTGATAATATACTTAAATGTTTCGATTCATCTCTCAACCTTGTAAAACAGATCGATTTATCAGATCAGATGTCAAAAGAGCTCTTCCTGAAAGATATCTGTATTTCTGACGACGGAAAAATCTATCTGGTAATGGATGTAAAATATGAGTATTACACTGTTTTTGCTATAGACGAAAATGACAAACTGACAAAACTCACCGGTGAAAATCCTCTTGGAGATATAGTAACCGGCTTTTTCACTGACAAAGACGGGAACGTTGTCCTGACCAGTCAGCAATCTGTTGATGTCATCGATCCGAAGACCGGTGATCTTGTGCACATGTATGATCTGTACGGCGTTAATGAATTCATAGGACCATCCCTCGACTATGATATGGTATTTGTATGTTCGGACGGTATCTACGGCTATCACTACGAAGATGACAGTAAGGAACTCATAGTGTCTGACGACACGCTTCCAAAGCTCGGTTCTAATTACAGATCTGCGTATCTGAGCGGAAACAGTCTTTACGTAGCTCTTGCAGATGCGGGAACTGCATCTTTGTATGAGATCGACAGAAAAACGGGTGAAACAGTTATAACAGACTGCGAAGGAAACGGAGCATCATGCATTTCACCTGACGGTACTTTCTATTATATTTCTGCTGAACACATGCTGAAAGGATCTGAAGACGGATATACATACGAATCTGTCAGCAATTCAGTATACCGCCATGAAAAAGACGGTAATGACACTCTGCTTTTCAGGCTGCCTGAACTTCATTTTGAAGCATACACCGGCAGGATGGTAATGAATTCATCCGGCGAACTGATGATAGTTTATCCGGACGAAGAAGACAATGCGTGTATTATGGTCTATGATACTTCCGGAAATCTGAAAAAAAACAATTATTCCTGAAGTTTATGATGAACACTACGGACTTACGCTGGTGCAGAACAGTGACAATACTGTATACACTGTTATTCAGACGTACAGCGATAATAGCGAACAGGTTCAGGTTTTTAAATATGATAATGAACATAATGATATCGGAGAAAAGATTACATCATTTACCTGGAATGACAGCTGGTGTACCTTTATGGACGGATACGGAGATCATGATATTGTCATTTGTGACGAAACAGAAATTCATGGCTGGAATGAAAATACAGGAAAAACAGAGCTAATCGCATCTTTTTCGGATTTTTCAACCAGCTTCTATCACGTAGGTGAATCACTGCCGATAAGCGATACTGAAATCCTCGGCATAGACGGCATCAAACTTGTAAAGGCGGATGAGGAACGTCTTGCTGTTCTTAATTCAAGAGAGGTCATCACTCTGGCAGTTCCTCATAGCTATACAATAAAATCGCTTGCTGCTGATTTTAATAAGAAAAGTGACACTTGCTATATTCTCCTGAAAGACTATTCGAAGTATTATTATGATTCAGAGGATGCTGAAAGTGAAAAGAACTATAATGAGATAATCGATAATGCTCTTTCAAAAGATATCATCAATAATGACATTCCTGATATTATACTGATGGATCAGCTTGATCTCTCATCGTATATCATGAAAGGTCTGTTTACAGATATGCGACAGATCGCTGATACAGATCCTCAGTTTGATCTGAATGGTATTTCAGAATATATCATCGATGCATTCACTTATAAAGACTGCCTGTATACTATTCCTGCAGGGATCACTCAGTCGGTACTTTTTTCAGATGAAAAACTTGAAAAACTGGATTATAATGAATTTATGTCCCTTGATTCAGGTGACAAAGATCTGTTTCCGTATTATCATCTCGATTATGATAATATTTCAGGCAGTGTTCTCCTGCCGTATTATACTGAACACGTTGATCTTGAAAATAAAAAATGTGATTTTGATAACGATGAGTTTATTTCGCTTATAAAATTTTTAAAGGAAGAGGGAATCACTAAAGAAGAAGCGGAGGAAATAAACGAATCTGATAATTCCCAGAACAGAGAGGATAAACTGGTAGGAGCGGAAATCTCATGTCTGAATGATTTTTTTCAATGTTACAGAAAGATATAGTGACAGACCATCTGTTGAATATGTTTCAGGCTGGCCGTCAGATAAAGGCGGTACAAGACTAATTTCTCCTGTTCTTTCTTTCGGAATAACCAGCAGTTCGGAGCATAAGGAAAATGCATGGGAATTCATTAAATATGTCATAAACAACATGAATACCAATTACAGCTATGGTCAGTATACATATTCATCCTCAAACGATGCAATATCTATTTCATGCATTTCATCAGATTCTTCTGTAATGAAAAGTCAGATTGATGAAGAAATAAAAAAACTCTTATAATGACACTTACATAAATTTTACATCTGATGATGAGAATGCATACCGCAGTATATATACACTGCCGGCAGTAACAGATGTCATGTACAGAAAAGTTTCCGAGATCGTAAATGATGAACTTCTTACATATTTCTACTCAGACGATTTAGCAGCAGAAGAAACTGCCAGAACAATTCAGAATAAAGTTACGCTGTATCTGAACGAGATCTCATGATTTCCTAAACTCTAAAAAACAAGCGAGGGCTTAAGTGAAAGTCATCGCTTGATTTTTTTTATAATTCTGATCTTTTTAACTTATCAAACAAATCAGAATATTCTACGCTTTATCTTTTTTGCTGATTTGTACCGATGAAACGATTGATATCATCATCTCTTCGCCGTCAGCCTTACCAGTATCTCCACGATCTTCTCCATTGAATCGGCGCAGCAGTATTCGAATCTGCCGTGGTAGTTGTGGCCGCCGGTACAGATGTTCGGGCACGGGAGGCCGCGGAAGGAGAGGGCGGAGCCGTCTGTGCCGCCGCGGATCGGCTGGATTTTCGGTTCGATGCCGAGTTCCTTCATTACCTCGCAGGCGTTGTCGATGAGGAACATAAAATCAGGCTCTATCTTTTCGCGCATGTTGTAGTAGGTATCTTTTATGTTCACTTTGACCGTTCCGGCGCCGTAGCGGAGATCAAGCTGGTCGCCGATGCCGTACATGATGGCTTTGCGGTTTTCGAAGATCATTCTGTCGTGATCACGTATGAGATAAACGAGTTTCGCACTTTCCGTGCTTCCTTCAATACCCATAAGATGATAGAATCCCTCGCGCCCCTCGGTAAATTCCGGTCTCTGTTCAGCCGGCAGCATGGAATCAAATTCAGTGGCAATACGAGCGGCATTGATCATCTTGTTTTTAGCTTCGCCGGTATGAACATTTACGCCGGTTATTTCTATTACTGCTGATGCAGCATTGAATGTTTCATATTCCAGTTCACCGATGCCACCTCCGTCAACCGTATAGGCGTAATCAGCGCCGAAGCGTTCCATGTCAAAATTAACTGTACCGGCACCGATCTCTTCATCAGGAGTAAAAGCAACAGCGACAGGTCCGTGCGGGATCTCCGGATGGGAGAGGAGAGTGTCTGCCATTGTCATTATTTCAGCGACACCGGCTTTGTCATCTGCACCAAGAAGTGTTGTTCCGTCGGTAACGATGATCCTCTGACCTTTATATGCTTTAATTTCAGGATATTTTGCGGTTTCCAGTACAATGTTCAGTTCTTTGTTAAGGACAATATCCTCGCCGTCATAGTTTTCAATAATACGCGGCTTAACATCTTTTCCGGAAGCTTCCGGAGATGTATCCATATGTGCGATAAAACCGAGAGTTTTTCTGTTTTCATATCCTTCCGAAGCCGGTATTTTCGCATATACATAGCAGTGTTCCTCATCGTAGAAAACATCTGAAGCTCCCATATCAGTCAGTTCCTTATAAAGCAGTGACGCAAGATCGCGCTGACCTGCCGTACTCGGTGCAATTTCACTCGTTTCCGATGATGTTGTTTCTATTTTTACATATCTTAAAAAGCGTTCGATAACTTCACTCATTTAAAAGCCTTCTTTCTGATCCGATATATTCAAACAATTTACCATTTAATTGTATCATATTTGTATTCTGATGTAAAGATTATTTAAGTCTCATTACTCAGCATGCTGCGTGTAAGATATCTTTTTAAAATATTGACTTTTCCGTTGCGGAATGCTATAATACTAACAGGCAATATCTTGTCAGTTAGATGACGTTTTACAGCTTAATTATTAATATATTATCTGTTATATTTACCGAGGTGATATGTATGGATCTGGACGGAAAATTTGAAAGTGAGATTTTCAATGAAATAACTGAACGTGTAAGGCAATACCGCATATCCTGTGAGATGACTCAGTCCGAACTCGCTGACAAAGCTTTTGTTGCTCCGGGAACGGTGGCAAGGTTTGAACGCGGAAAAGATATCAGTCTGCTTAATTTTATTAAGATAATGAAGGCGCTCGGACTTGAAAGCAATATGGAACTGCTGATACCCGATCATACTAAGCGCCCGTCATACTACGTTTCTGAACGTAAGGAAAAACAGCGCGTCAGAAAGAACAGAAATGATGAGAAAAAAGAAAACACATGGAAATGGGGCGATGAAGAATGATAAATTCAGTTGAAGTCTTTTTATGGGGAAAAAGAATAGGTATTCTGTATCAGAACGAAAATGCCTTGTGTGCTGACTTCGAATATGACAGAGATTTTCAGAAGAGCGGAATCGAACTTTCACCGTTTAAAATGCCGCTTGGCGGAAGAGTATACAGTTTTCCGGAACTTGGCCGTTCCGATGCATTTCACGGTCTTCCTGGACTTGTGGCCGACTCGCTGCCGGACAAATTCGGTAACGCAGTAATAAACAGCTGGCTTGCACGAACAGGCCGCTCACCGGAAAAGTTCACAGCATTGGACAGACTTTGCTACACGGGCAAAAGAGGCATGGGTGCTCTGGAGTATCAGCCGGCTTCAGATCTTGTACGCACGGGTACTGACCTTATCGATCTTACCGAAATGACAAAGCTTGCATCAGACGTTCTTGCAAACCGCACGAATCAGTCACTTACAAGCGACGACGTCAGCAAAATGCAGCTTCTTGAAATAGGTTCATCTGCCGGCGGCGCAAGAGCCAAGGCGATCATTGCCTGGAACGAAAAGACGGGTGAAATACGCTCGGGACAGATAAACGCCGGTGACGGTTTTGAATACTGGCTCATCAAGTTTGACGGAGTAAAAAACAACGGCGATCACGAACTTGCCGACCCGAACCAGTACACACTTATCGAATACGCCTACTATCTGATGGCGAAAGATCTCGGAATAGAAATGAGCGAATGCCGCGTTATAAAAAAAGACGGTCTTAATCATTTCATGACGAAAAGATTTGACCGGTTAAACGGGGAAAAGATCCACATGCAGACACTTGCGGCACTGTGCCATTTTGACTACAACTACCCGAACATATGCAGCTACGAGGAATACGCACTGCGCGCAAGACAGCTCGGGATAACAAAGAAGGAAACCGAACAGATATTTAAGCGCATGGTATATAACGTGATCGGTATAAACTGTGATGACCATGTAAAGAACTTTTCATTCATGATGAACAAGGCAGGGAAATGGAGTATAACTCCGGCCTATGACATTACATATTCCTACAACCCGCAGAACCGCTGGATCTCACAGCACCAGATGTCTGTAAACGGAAAGTCGTTTGACATTACCGATGAAGACATGCTCGAAACAGGAAAGAAAATGGGACTTTCCTCAGTCTTCTGCCGTGAAACAATAGAAAAAACCAGAAGTGTGACAGCGAACTGGATGCACTATGCTGAGCTTTCCGGGTTAAGTGACGAAAGATCGAACGAAGTAAATGAGCTTATAAACAAAATATGAAACAGTGGTGCCTGTGGCACGATAATATGATATGATCCTTTAGTACAGGAATTTAATCAGTAATCTGGATCAGATAAGGAACCGAGGTAAATTCATTGAAGAAAATAATGTTTTTTGATATAGACGGAACACTTATACCTGAAGTACATGGTGCTGCCGTGCCGGAAAGTACGCTGAAGGCGCTTGAACTTGCCAGAAAAGCCGGGAATCTGCTTTACATCAATACAGGAAGACCGTACGTGAACGTTGATGACGATGTACGCAGTCTCGGATTTGACGGCTACGTTTACGGATGCGGTACCATGGTCGAGTGCGAAGGGGAGGAGATCTGGTACAACCGGCTTGAAAAGGATCTCTGCATGAAAACTGCGGAACTTATCCGTTCCTGCAATGCGGTTCCGATGTATGAACGAAAGGACTGCGTTCTTTTTGATTTTACTGTAAGAAAATCACCGGTTATCGACAAAATAAGAGAAAACTTTGCTCTGGAAGGTAAAAACGTTGACCACTGTACTGAAGACGAGGACTTTTCTTTTGATAAATTCATAGTGGCATTTGATGAACACACTGACCTTAAAAGACTTATGAAGGAACTGGAAAAGGATTATTTCTGGATAGACCGCGGCCCTGTGTTTGCTGAAATAGTTCCGAAACCATGCTCAAAGGCGACAGGAATAGAAATGGTGCTTAAGCACTACGGAATGGATAAATCACAGGCTTACGCAATAGGCGACAGTCTTAACGACCTTCCTATGTTCAGTGCAGCAGGAACATCTATATCAATGGGCAACGGAGAAAAGCTCAAACAATATGCTGATTATGTAACTGATGACATTATGGAAAACGGAATATACAACGCAATGGAGAAATACGGATTTTTCTAAAGAAATGCTGATTTATGAATAAATCAGCGTGGGGCTCCGGGGCGAAGCCCCGCAAATCCCACCTCCGGAAATCCGGCGAAGCCGGATTTCCGATATAATCAGTATTTCCCTAAGATAAATGGATTTCTGTTATAGCCAGAATTTATATTCTTGTAAAACCTTTCAGATTGGTGTATAATATTATAGTGACGTCATAATTTCAGATATGACTCAGAATAACCGAAAAAAGGAGAAAATACCATGATAAAAATACAGACTGAAAAGGCTCCGGCTGCTATCGGACCTTATTCACAGGCGATCGTTTCAAACGGAATGGTTTACTTATCCGGACAGATAGCTATAAACCCAGAAACAGGAAATGTAGAAGCATCAGATATCAAAGGTCAGACAGAACAGATAATCAGAAACATTTCAGCAATTCTTGATGTCTCAGGTTCATCTTTCGAAAAGGTAGTAAAAACAACATGCTTCCTCGCTGACATGAATGACTTTGCCGCTTTCAATGAAGTTTACGGAAAGTACTTCGTTTCACTTCCTGCAAGAAGCTGCGTAGCTGCAAAGGCTCTTCCGAAGAACGTTCTTGCAGAGATCGAAGTGATTGCAGAATCATCATACAAATAATAAACGAATATCCGGAACATGCAGTATGCCGGCGTATACTGCTCGTTATACATAACACAAAACATCGTATCAGTATTGTATTATTAAGAAAGGCGGATCATTATGCCATTTATAAATGTTAAAACAAACACACCTGTTTCAAAGGACAAGGAAACTGCTTTAAAATCTGCGCTCGGTAAAGCTATATCAATTATTCCTGGCAAGTCTGAAAGCTGGCTCATGGTTGAAATAGAACCTGAAAGAAAGCTCTACTTCAAGGGAACTGACGCTCCTGCTGCTATGGTATCAGTAAGCGTATTCGGTTCAGCTGATTCAGCTTCATTCAGCAAGCTTACAGACAGCATCTGCACCATCCTTAACAGCGAACTTGGTATCGATACAGCAAGAACATACGTTAAGTACGAAGCAACAAGAGACTGGGGCTGGAACGGATCTAATTTTTAATGAAGAAAAAAGTAAAGCTTGATATATACTGCGGGGATATCCTCGAAAAAATGAAAGATATTCCGGACGAATCCGTCGATCTTATAGTAACCGATCCTCCGTATAATCTCAGCAAGAACTACGGCAACACGCACGACACGCTGGAATTTGCCGAGTACCTGAATTTCACCGAGGAGTGGATGAAAGAAGCCGACAGAGTTCTTAAGCCGGAGGGGACTATCTACATTTTCATGGGTATGAGGTATATTTCCTACGTCTACAATTATCTTGACAGCCAGCTGAAGTACCACTTCAACTCATGGATCGTATGGTACTACACCCAGGGAATAGGTAAGACCATCGGATTCAGTCCGCGTCATGACGACATACTTATGTTTACCAAAAGCAAGAAGTTCACCTTCAACCTTGATGCAGTAAGAATACCTCAGAAATATTACCGCTCGGTAAACAACATGCGCGGTGCAAATCCGGGCAACGTATGGGAATTCTCACACATGCACTACTGCAGCAGAAACCGTCTGTCCCATCCGACACAAAAGCCGGAAGGACTGTACGAGAGGATCATTCTTGCAAGCACCAACGAAGGAGATACCGTACTCGATCCGTTTGTAGGATCAGGCACTGCACTTCGTGTATGCCAGCAGACAGGGCGAAACTGCATTGGGATCGACATCAACCCGGAATACGTGAAAATGTGTAAGGAAAGACTTGCAAAACCATTCACCGGCTTCGATTCTATCGATGACAGAATGACAAGAGTGCCTAATGATCTCAACGACCCGGAACTTCGTGCTGAATACATCAGAAACCACGTAAAATGGTTCCTTGTCAATCACGAAGATGCCATTCCTGAATTTATAAAGGAAGTAAAGGCAAAGTACGGTGAAAAGCTGAAAAAAGACGGTCAGATGGATCTTCTTGACGAACTGACAAAAGGAGTAAAGAAACCCCGATGATACTCCGCATGCCTGACTACTGCTCTGATTTCCGCTGTACCGCAGAAAGATGTACTGACAACTGCTGTATAGGCTGGGAGATCGACATTGATGACAGCACACTTGATTATTACCGCTCCGTATCCGGAGAATTCGGCAGAAGACTGAAAGACAATATAAGCACCGTAGAAACCGCATCATTCAAGCTCCTTAATAATGACCGCTGTCCGTTTCTGAATAACAGAAACCTCTGTGATATTTACACTGAACTCGGCGAAGAACATCTGTGCCAGATCTGTACGGATCATCCACGTTACTTTGAATGGTTCAAAGGCGTAAAGGAAGGCGGAACCGGTCTTGGATGCGAGGAAAGCGCCCGTATCATAATCACTCAGGATAAGAAATTTTTGTTTACGGAAACAGTTATTCCTGACGATGACTGCGAAGACTATTCTGACGTGCTTTATGACTTTCTTTATAAGGCAAGAGAGAATATCATAAATCATCTTCAGGACCGAAACCTTTCTGTTGATGAACGTATTGCTGATGTTCTTTCCTATGCGGAAGAACTGCAGTACCGTTTGGATAACGGTGAGTATGGAACCTTTAAAATAGCAAAGGACATGGAAAGGGAACTGCCGGACGAGGAAAAGCTTCTGTCCTTCTTTTCAGAACTCGAACCTCTTGATCCGAAACGTCCTGAGTACTTAAAACACTGCTTTTCACTTGCGGACGATGTAAAAAAGAACAGGAATGCCTTCCGGAATGCAGTTCCGGATATGGAACGTTATCTTGAAAACATTGCTGTATATTTTATCTGGCGGTATTTTATGAAAGGCGTTTTCAATGAGGAATTTTATTCATACGTTTTCCTTATGGCAGCAAGCGTCACGGTAATACGTTATCTTTACGAATGCTTTTACCTTGAAAACGGAACACTGACTGTAAAAAGACGTTATCAGAATAGCCAAGGAGTACTCAAAGGAAACAGAGTATTCAGATGACAATATAAACGCAGTCCTTGATCTCGCATATAATATTTAAAAAAACAGACCACGTAAACTTATGAAAACAGGTAAGTTTACGTGGTTTTTGTTTTTATCCTCCGGTATTACCGGACACAAAAATCCCCTGTCCTGAATAAACGGGACAGGGGATAATTATTATCAGTGAACAGACAGATGAAATACATCGTCAGTCAGTATTATACTGAATATAAGATCAGAGCTTTCTGTCGTCTGTAACTCTCTTTGTCTTCTTTTCAGATCTTGGAAGTGTACCGATCGGAACAACGATTACCTTGTTAGGTGTCATACCGATAAGAGCCTTGAACTTCTCCATGATTTCTCCTGAAACCTGATTGAAGTCATACTTACCGTCACATTCAACTGTAAGAAGCATAACATCCTTGTTTGTACCTTCTTCACGTGCGATTCTGATAGCATATTCACTTGATGTACCTTCAACCTTTGCAAGGAGCTCTTCAACCTGCTTAGGGAACATGTTTACGCCGCGAACCTTGAACATGTCATCGCTTCTGCCCTTGATAGTATCGATTCTCGGATAGCATCTTCCGCACTTGCACTTACCAGGAATTATTCTTGAAAGGTCATGAGTTCTGAATCTGAGGAGAGGAGCACCTTCCTTAACGAGAGTTGTGATAACGATCTCGCCGTCTTCGCCGTCTTCAACCGGCTTGCCTGTGATAGGATCGATAACTTCAATGTAAATAAAGTCATCCCAGTAATGGATACCGTCGTCTTCTTCACATGTGATACCGATACCAGGTCCGTAGATCTCTGTAAGGCCGTAGATATCATAGATCTCGTCAACGAGTTCCTTACGGATTCGTTCTCTTGTTGTCTCGCTCCATCTTTCTGAACCGAAAACGCCCTTCTTAAGCTTGATCTTGTCCTTAAGACCTCTCTTCTGGATCTCTTCAGCAAGAAGGATACCATATGAAGAAGTAGCAGTGATAACTGTAGTTTCGAGATCCTGCATCATCTGAAGCTGCTTTTCTGTGTTGCCAGGGCCGAGCGGTACTGCCATTGCGCCAAGCTTTTCGCATCCTGCCTGGAAACCGATACCTGCTGTCCAGAGGCCGTAGCCAGGTGTGATCTGGATTCTGTCCTTTTTGGTTACGCCTGCTGTTTCATAGCATCTTGCAAACATGATAGCCCAGTCATCAACGTCCTTAGCTGTGTAAGGAATGATAACAGGCTTGCCTGTCGTACCTGATGATGAGTGGATTCTTACGATCTCAGACTCATCACATGCCATGATTCCAAGAGGATAAGCATTTCTGAGGTCGTCCTTACCTGAGAAAGGAAGCTTTTCAAAGTCCTCCTGACATGTAACACCAGTGATGCCAGCCTTCTTGTAAACTTCGCCGTAGTAGCTTCCGGAAGCAATAAGTCTTTTCACCTGCTTGTCGATAAGCTCGATCTGCTTTTCGGTTAATTTCATTATTCTTTCTCCTGTCTTGTTTTGATTTTCCCGTAATTAATCCCGTAATAAGCATTTTATTTATGTGTTTGCCAAACTTTCGCCTTTTTCAAGTGCACGAAGATTGAGGTCAACAAAACGTTCCTTGACACGTTCCCTGATCTCAGCAACAACGTGATCCTTTTTAAGGCCAGCCTTGCCTGTGCCGAGAGCAACGCCAAGAATTGCAACGTTGAAAACTTTTGATGAACCAAGTTCACTGCATATCTTTTCAGCGTCAACAACGATCACTGAACACTTCTTTTTAAGATATTCTATCATTTCGCTGCCGTCGTAGCCAGTGCTCTTAAGAGACTCAGTAACAGGTTTAACAGGAACTGAATTTACGATAACAACGCCGTCTTTCTTAAGATATTTAAGATTTCTAACAGCTTCAGAAGGCTCAAATGCAAGAATAAGATCTGCTGATCCGAGCGGAATAAGGGGAGCGCTTGCCTTTTCGCCGATGCGAACATGGCTTGTAACAGAACCGCCGCGCTGTGCCATACCAATAGTTTCAGCTGAATGAACGATATTTCCGTCACGCATTGCTGCTGATGCGATAAGCTTTGAAGCGAGTACAGTACCCTGACCGCCTACACCGCAGAGAAGGATATCCTTATTCAATTGTAACACCTCCTATCGCATTTACAGGGCAGATCTGACCGCAGAGTCCGCAGCCCGTACAGAGTGACTTGTCAATTGCAACCTTACCGTCTTCGATAACGATAGCAGGACAGCCTATCTCTCTTATACACTTTTTGCACTGAATGCACTTGTCAGAGATCACCGCTCTCTTTGTCGCTCTGAAAAGTGCGATACAAGGTGACCTGAAGATGATCGCCTTTACACCAGGAGTATCAGCACATTCCTTAACAGCTGCAACTGATGCTTCAAGATCAAGAGGATCAACTGTTATGATCTTCTTAAGACCGATACCTTCAAGGATTTTTATAATATCAACCTTTTCAATTATGTCACCCATCATGTTCTTTCCTGTACCAGGATGAGGCTGATGACCTGTCATAGCAGTTGTTGAGTTGTCAAGAACGCAGAGGATCATATCTGCTTCATTGTATACAGCGTTTACAACACCGGTCATACCTGAAGCAAAGAATGTCGAGTCACCGACAAATGAGAATGCCACGCCGTCCTTTTCAAGGTGATTGAAGCCCTGAGCCATTGTAATGCCGGCACCCATACATAGACAGGTATCGCACATGTCAAGAGGCATAGCGTTGCCGAGTGTGTAGCAGCCGATATCGCCGCAGTAGAATGTCTTTCTGCCAGCCATAGCCTTCTTTACAGCGTAGAAAGATGCACGGTGAGGGCAGCCTGCGCAGAGCACCGGAGGTCTTACAGGAAGTTCCGGAAGATCTGAAATATCAAGCTTTTCAGGAAGAGTCTCACCAAGAAACTGTGAGATGATTTCAGCAGCGTAGTCGGATGAGTTTTCACCTGCAAGGGCGCCGTGTCCTGTAGCCTTGCCGAGGATCTTTACAGGAAGATGATGCTTTCCTGCAGTCTTAAGAAGCTGGTTCTCAATATAAGGGCTGAGTTCCTCAAAGCAGAGAACTTCGTCACATTTTTCGAGAACAGAAAGCGCAAACTTTTCAGGGAACGGATGAGGTGTTGCGATCTTTACAAGAGTAACGTCCTCACGGTCACCGAGGTATTCCTTAGCATATGAGTAGCTTACACCGGAAGCAAAAACTGCTTTTCTGCCTGAGCCCTGAACTGTATTGTGTGAATATTCCGAGAAATCATCACCCATAATGACGTTTCTCTTCTCAATCGCAATATGATTGTTATATGAAAGGCGAGGGAAGATGACCCATTTCTTTGAGTCCTTGATAAATCCTTCGTATTCCTTTGCCTTAAAGTTTTCATCGAATTCGATTGACGCATACGCGTGACAGACTCTTGTAGTCGGTCTGAAAAGAACAGGTGTATTATACTTTTCAGAGTAGTCAAAAGCATCCTGGATCATCTGGAAAGCTTCTTCAGGTGAAGTCGGATCAAAAACAGGAATGCGGGCAAAATCCCCGAACATTCTTGTATCTTGTTCAGTCTGAGATGATATCGGACCCGGATCGTCTGCGGAAACAATGACCATACCGCCCTTAACGCCGACGTAGGCAAGTGACATGAGAGGATCGGAAGCAACATTGAGTCCGACCTGCTTCATTGTTACCATTGTACGTGCGCCCGTATACGCTGCACCAGCAGCAACTTCAAGAGCAGCCTTTTCATTAACTGACCACTCAAGATATACATCTTTCCCCTTGTATTTCTGAATTGTCTCAATAATCTCTGATGAAGGTGTTCCCGGATATCCGGAGACAAGATTTACTCCGGCAGCAAGTGCACCGAGTGCTATGGCGCTGTTGCCCATAACATATTCTTTTTTCATGACAAAATCCTTTCACGATAAAATTAGGACCGTACTGAACAGTAAGAAACTGCACAGTACATAATATGAGAAAACCATATGATCCCATTTATATAAAAACACAAAACAATCCGCATTACAGCAGGTTATATTAAGAGTGTTTTATCAGCAGAATTCAAGAATGGATATCTCACCGGAAGAAGCAGCTTGATCGGCAGAGTTTTCTCCGGCAATGACATACTCCACAGCACTGTGTGATATCATTCTTATGTAAATATATGAATCATCTGACGGCGATTTGATTCTTATAATATGTTTCTGTGCCATTGAAGCAGACATCTTATTATCAGCAGCTTCAGGCAGACACGTATAGTACAGTTCGATCCTCGGAACATCCGCCTCGGTAAATCTGACCCATTCGCCGTTTTTAAGAGCTGTCTTCGGAAGATCACATATGAAAATATCGTCCTCACAGTGACCAAGGTAGTAACCAAATGAGTTTTCCTCCCTGGTTTCATTGGATGACACAACTTTGATACGTGAACCAAGTCTTCCTTTTATAAGTCCGTAGGCAACGCCGGTCTTTCCTGTAGGACCGGACAGTTCTCCCGGAACGGCACTGATACCGTTTCTGCGCTGGATTTCAGCAGCTTCAGGAGTTCCTAGCGACGGGTAAATTCTGAACAGTTCTGTGACATATTTCTTTTCCGTCGAATTTGAATAGAGTTGAATATATTTTTCAAACAGCTTTTTGAGAAGAGGACATTTTCCTGAGTTTCCGGCGAGAAATATCTCCATACCACCGTACTCAGCAATTTTATCGATGCTGAAACAGTTTTTCAGAAAAATGAAAAACTGACGGACACCCTGCTCAATACGGTCTTCAAGAAGCTGGGAAAGATCAATGTATATACCAACGGCGTCATTGCAGATATCAAGCATAAAATCTTCAAGCAGATCACCGTCATTGTCGAAAAGGTCAACTTTTATATAACCCTTGTCAAGCTGTTTGAGAGAAGTAATGCTTGCTTCATCCAGGTTCGTTGAATCAGAATACGGATCAACTCCGCTCCCGAGAGTTTCCCAGAACGGACGAAGTTTTTCCATAAGCTGCTTCATATTACGCTTTGCTTTCTGTGAATTTGAAATAAGCGTTTCAGAACCAAGAAATCGCTCACATCCGTTCGGAAGAGAGAATTCAATACCCTTGAAATCATATTTTCCGTTCCGGCGGAGGAGTCTTGAATAATTTGCCTTGAAAATCTCGAAGGCAAGCAGTTCAAGAAGATTTTCACCGCCGAGGTAGCGGTCACCGCCTGAAGAAATATGGGTAATAACATAGTCATATTTCTTCTTTTCAGAAACATCGGAACGTCTGTAGGAACCGAAGCTGAAATCAGTAGTACCGCCTCCGAAGTCAAAAACACCGTAAAGGAATTCTTCACTGTCAGAAGGCTTCAGTCCGAATTCACTGAATGCTGTAATGGCATAGGCCACAGGCTCACTGACACCGGTCTGCACACTAAAAATATCCATACAGTTCCTGTCAGAAAGAACAGTCACCGGAAGAGATTTTCTTATGCCCCTGCGGAAACTGTCAAGTATCTTTTCCTTAAGCTCTTTCTCGTAGGTAATAGGGAAGGAGAGCAGATAGTCAAGATAGATACCGTTGCGGATATTGTTTATATACAGCCCGAGATAGTAAGCATAGATCTCAAGCGGATCGAATCTGTTATCATTATCTGAAGTATATGAACTCAGCTGATATTCGTTGCCGCACTGGTCTTTGATAGTAACGATATGATTTTTGTCAGAATCTGCACACCACTGCTTAAGATCATAAAAATAGGAATAGAAATTATCTGAAACAGTGCTGGAAGTCATGTTCCTGTACGCAGTATGGGAAACAGTAACATCATTCCATTCAGTATCCGGCCGTCCTTCGGCTTTTTCATAGCTTTTCATGAAGGACTCCATATCCTTGATTTCAATTACAGTCGGGTTTTCATATTGTTCAGGGCGTATCTGCGAACTCATATCTCCGACACCTATTCGCATCGGCATGATAGTATCCGTTCCGTCCTGAAAAACAACGATCGTGCTCCTTGTTCCGAAATCAATGCCCACAATACCGTCTTCTTTTACGTCGGCCAAAGGATTCCTTCCGACAAAGGTATGATCTGTTGCTATTTTAATTTTGTTTCTTCCTCTGGATTCTGATTCCCAGAGTTCCCACATTCCCTGATTAGGGTCAGTAAGACGTTTTTTATCGTATTCTTCTATTTCAGCACGGACTTTGTCCGCACAGAGAACAGAAGTCTCAAATTCTTCCCTGAATCCGTCATCGAGAATGACAATACTGTTCTGAGCATCACTTTTAAGACTTTCAGAAAGACTGGTAAGCTCGAATTTTATTCCGAATATCTCATTGATCCTGTCTTCAAAAACATCACTCTTAAACTTTTCAGTAAAAGAAAATCCGCCTTTTTTTACTTCGATATACTCTGACTCAAACAGCTTGTTCAGCATTCTGAGCAGAGCCTTGCCTGATTCAGCAAGTTCTTCAGGTACAAGATCGTAGTAAACAAGATTTTCTATAAGAGTCCTGTGCTTCAGTTCAAATACAGGAATTTTCACACCATAGCCCCAGCTGCAGTTCTTGCAGTGGTTATAGAGGCTTTTATAGCAGCATGAACGATTTCCCTGAGTATTTATACACTCAAAGGTATTGTCACTCTTTGTACGGTATCTGACAACACAGTGGTTGTCACCGCCGTTTGAAAAACCATACGCTGTCTGCAAAGAACGGGTTCGATGAACGTCCTGCGAAGAACATGTCATATGCCTCATCTTCAGCAATGATACGTCCTTCAAATCCGTCGAATACGTTTCTGAATGAGCTTTCATTAACGATCGAACACCGGAATGTATTTATATCAGGAATAAGAATGCGATGTTTGTGAATATAATAAACATCTCTGTCTTCAAGCTTCATCCATGCTGATGAAACTGAAGTGAGTTCCTTTGAAAGAACTGATGCATATTCATTAAGCTTTTTTTCAGCTTCCGCGATCTGTTTTCTGCAGTGCGACCGCGCAAGATCCTCAAAAAAGTTTTCATTGACCCAGATCTCATTAGTACTTTTGGTATTCAAGAGATCCACCTCCGTCCGCTATATCATAAAGGAAACGCTGCTCTGTAATCATCAGAACATATATTATAATTCTACTATATTAATTAGTTTATGTCAAGTACTGGAAAGAAAAAAAGAAAGGTCTCTCTGAAATTTTACAGAGAGGCCTAAAATCAATGCTTAATTTTATCCAAGTTCTATCATTTTGTCAATACAGCGTTTTGCAGACTTTATCATATCATCAGAAAGGCTTATTTCTGTTCCGCCGGTTCCGTTTACGGCATTAAGTACATCCATAAGTGTTGTGATCTTCATATTGTGACACATAAGGTCAATAGACAGTGGATAGAATTTCTTGTCCGGACATTTATACTGAAGGTGTTCAGCAATACTTACTTCCGTTCCGATTATGAATTCCTTATGATCTGACTTTTCTGCAAAGTTCATGATACCGGATGTAGAGCCAACATAATCAGCCTTTTCAGTTACCTTCGGCACACATTCAGGATGAACAAGAAGAAGAGCCTCAGGATGAAGTGCCTTTGCCTTTAAAGCTTCAGCTTCTGTGATTTTTGCATGCGTAGGACATCCGCCCTGAAGAAGCTTTATATTCTTGTCAGGAAGCTGCTTTGCCACATAAGAACCAAGATTGCAGTCTGGAATAAAGAGAATATTTTTGTTCTCAAGCTTGCTTACTATATTTACAGCAGAAGAAGATGTAACACAGACGTCACAGATAGTTTTGAGTTCCGCAGTTGTGTTGATATAAGCAACTACAGTGTAATCCGGAAACTGTTCCTTGACTGAGCTGATAAGCTCCTTATCCATCTGCTCAGCCATAGGACAGCCTGCATAAGGGTTGGCAAGAATAACTTTCTTTTCAGGTGAAAGTATCTTTACTGTTTCAGCCATGAATTTTACACCACACATAATTACTGTGTCAGCGTCAGTCTTTTCAGCCATTACGCTTAACTGGAACGAGTCACCTGTGTAGTCAGCAACTTCAAGTATCTCAGCAGCCTGATAGCTGTGAGCGAGAATGCAAATATTCTTTTCTTTCTTAAGTCTGATTATCTCATCCTGGATATCTCTTATCATTATTATTACCTCATTATAATTATTCGGCGAAAACAAGTGCCTTAAAGGCATCGCCGCGTTCCTCAAAGTTTTTGAAATCATTGTAGCTTGCAGCAGCAGGGGACATAACGCATGATTTTCCCTTTGCAGTAAGTTCCTTCGCAAGCTTTACAGCACCTTCAAGTTTTTCAGTAAGATGAAGCTTTGAAAGGAATGTTTCATCGGAGTATTTTGCTCTTATTTCGTCGTTTATTCTCTTTCCTGTATCGGACATGAGAATAATGTTTGATACACTGCATGATGAAAGAAAATCAGTGAGTTCAGTATAGTCAATACCGCGGTCCATACCGCCGATTATCAGTGTATCCACATCCTTAAGGCTCTTTACTGCCTGAATTGCAGCAGCGCATATTGTGGAAATGGAATCGTCGTAATACTTTACTTCATTTACCGTACCGATATATTCGAGTCTGTGCGGGAGAGGGGAGTAGGTACATACACTCTTCATAATGTTTTCAATGCTGAGTCCGTACATACGGCACACCGCATATGCAACAGCAACATTATAGCAGTTATGTGTTCCTGCAAGCTTCATTTCACCGACAGGAATGTTTACAGTCTCACCGTTATAGGAAATAATATTTGACGGAACAAAGATGTCAGCCATTCTGTTCTTCTGGGAAACGGTGATTATTTCAGCAGGGCAGTCAGCCTTTTTAGGCTTGATGTCAGCGTTACAGAAAAGCCTGTCGCCGGCTTTCTGATGCCTGTAAATATTCTGCTTTGCCTCAGCATATTTTTCAAATGAACCGTAGTGGTCAAGATGCTCCTCAAAAAGATTAAGGAAAACGGCAATTGAAGGAGAGAATCTGATATTTTCAAGCTGATGGCATGAAAGTTCAAAAACTACCTTTGTATCATCCTTTATATTATCGATAACGTCAAAACACGGAATGCCGATATTTCCGGTAAGAACAGCATCCACACCGTTTTCAGAGAGTATGTGATGTATAAGAGTAGTAGTAGTGCTCTTTCCCTTGGTTCCTGTAATACCAATAACGTTTGAAGCATATCTTTCAAGGAATATCTCAGTCTGTGACGTTATTTTACATGTATATGAATCAAAGTCATTCTTAAGAACAACTCCGGGACTTTTGAAGACAATGTCGTAGTCATTAAGGCTTTCCTGATACTGATCACCTGAAATGATCTTTACGTCATCAGGAAGTTCATCCTTTATCTGATTCTGGTCAGCGATCGTAACAGATGCATAACCGCCGGTTTCGCAGAGTCTTCTGTAAGTGGACTTTCCCTCACGGCCGAAGCCAAGAATAAGAACATTTTTTCCTTCAGTGTACTGCTTTAATAAGTTTAACATTTTTAAATCCCCCTGTGCTTAAAAGCATTTATTCCTAACGATCGCTGCGAATTCTTCAGGCAGACCGTTTTCATTATTATAATAAGTATAAAGCGGATTTTCCTTAGCGGAAAACTCCTTAAAAAGATCAGTTGTTTTATAGAACTCAAAAAGATAAGGAAGTTTCTTCTTCTCGCTTTCCATATTGCTTATAGCCTTAACGATAGAAAAGTTTATCTCTTCACGGCTTCCGACGCACTCAAAAGGCTTTTCATCTGCCATACCGATAAGTCCTTTGAACATATCAAGCATATCCTCACGGTCTGTCATATCGTTTCCAAGGATATCACAGAGTTCCTCATGAGCGATAAACGGAGAAAGAATGAGGAAAACAAAAAGACACTTTGAGCAGTTACCGCACCATGAATCCGTTTTGCTTCCGGCATTGCAGCTTCTGAAAAGTTTATGGAACTTTTTAAGGCCGGCAAAATGCTTTGCGATCTGGAATTCACTGAGCGGTCTTAAAAGACTGAAGTAGTAAACACCGGATCCGATGTATTTCTTTTCATAATCAACAAAATCCTTTTCAAACTGATAACTCTTGGAATACTGATGATTAACGTCAGAATCCTTCACCGTGCTCTCATTTGCACTCGCTTCGTTTGAAAGAACAACATACTTTCTTCCGTTAATGAAGGCAGCGATAACTGCTGAAAATGCAACTATTGCTGAAAACGGAGTATGCCCGTTCAGAAAGCCTTCGGAATTGAGCCTTATCATGTTCTGGTCAAGAGTTCTGCGTGACAGAATTATATCTTCATCGGAAAAACCGGCAGTATAGGCTTCCTTATAAATAGATTCCCTGCGGTTGATAAGATAGCAGGAACTGTTTCTTCGCATTTCACTTAAAAGATCAAGAGTAACAATGGAATCCTTGCCGCCGCCGACTGGTATAAGGCAGCCGCTCAGTGAACGGTCTTCTGAAGATCCTTTGACTTCACTTCCGGAAGATGTGATAGTCATAAACGACTCAAAATCAGCAGCTATACCGTTTCTGTAGAAAAACTCGCCGAGGCCGTTGAAATACTGGCGTTTCCACCATACTTTCTGTTCCTCGTCCAGAGATCCGCAGAGAACGGTAACGGAAGGGGAGCAGGTGATTTTCCAGTAGCTTACGAGCTCGACCATTCCAAGTGAGAAAACAAGCTTTCTCAGAACAGCGCTGTCTGTAATGTTTTTACCTGCAGGCTTTTTGATTTTCCACTCAGGTGAAAACTCCGAAAGACCCTTAATTTCGAAATTATACTTTATATATATTTCATCAGTGTTTTCGTCCAGTCCAAAGCTTTTGTAAATGAATTCAGGATATTCCGAACGAAACTGTTCATATTTTGACATCAGTTGCACCTCTGTTATAGTTTTTATGATCACCGCGTGAGAAAGACATTTCATACCCCGCAACCCTTATGCGGTTTTTCAGGCAGTTCAGGCATTCAGCAGCTTCTTCACCGGTACATATTTTATTTTCATAAAGGCTGTATTTTTTTCTTACACCGACAGGTGAAAGATTTGGCATTACGACATTTGCTCCGGCTTTAAGAGCACGTTCACGTCCGTCACCGGACAGAGTTCCCATAGCAGTAGTAGCAGGGAGCAGGACTTCCGGAAACATAAGTCTCAGAACCGAAAGAAGTCTCAGCGTAACAGAAACACTGCCGTCCGGCCGGTCAGCAAACGGAGTCTGACTGTGATGAATAAATGGTCCGATACCGATCATTTCAGGTTTCAGTTCTTCAAGAAAACGTATATCGGAAACCAGTTCTCTTACTGTCTGAAAAGGAGAACCGACCATAAATCCCGCTCCGGTCTGAAAGCCCAGTTTTTTCAGATCAAACAGGCATTGTTTTCTGTGTGACAGATCCATTGAAGCCGGATGGAGCATCCGGTAATGTGCTTCGTCTGCAGTTTCGTGCCTTAAAAGATAACGGTCAGCACCAGCCTTTCGGTATGCAGCAAAGCTTTCATATGATTTTTCTCCAAGTGAAAGAGTAACAGCACATTCCGGGAATTCTGATTTGATCCTGCTTACCAGTGAACAGATGATATCGTCGGAAAAAGCATCATCTTCACCGCCCTGAAGAACAAAGGTTCTGAAACCCAGTTCATAGCCGTTTCTGCAGCAGGAAAAGATCTCAGCGGATGTAAGCCTGTATCTTTCGGCATCTTTGTTACCGGCTCTGATACCACAGTAATAGCAGTTGTTTTTACAATAACTGCTTATTTCTACAAGCCCTCTTATAAAGACTTCCTTTCCGTACACCTTCTGCCTGACAGCATCAGCTTTTTCAAAAAGCAGGCTGTCATTATATTCACCTGAAATGATATACGCAAGTTCATCGTCACTTACAGGACTGCCTTTAAAAAGTTTATTAATTATTTCTGTCATAAAAACCTGACCTTATGTTATTATGGAAAACACTGACCTGATAATAGATCAGCACTATCTCATACTACTCAATTATAGCATAAAATGATCAGTTAATCAATCTATTATCGTTTATAAAATCGTCGTGCAAAATATAACATAAAGTTATTTTTATCATTTGACCTGACAGATCTATATGTACACTATGCACAATTTGCTGTTGTTTCAGTTGTTAAAATAGTACCACTGAATGAAATTCCGAAATTTGCTTGAAATCTCCCTTAATTTTTGATAAAATACTATGTAATGGGAAATTAACAATAGGAGGATTTTATATTTGGCAGGAGACACAGAAACAAAGAATGTTTTCCTTTTCCAGGGTATCGGATGCAATCTGGACAGACTTATTAAAGCATTAAGTGAAGAAGAATCAGAAATGCTGAATACAATCTGCGCTGAAGCTTCAGAATATGCAAAAACAGATTTGCTGAAATATCTTAATTACAGAAAAGAAGACACTGAAACAACCGATGTTTTTTCAGAATGGCTTGTGGCAAGCTTAACGGACGTTGCAGTTTTCAGGACTTACCAGAAAAAAGGAATCACACCTGACTACATTGTCGGATATAGTCTTGGTCTTAACAATGCCATGCACTGTGCCGGATCAATATCGCTTGAAGCATGTGTTAATATACTGAAGAGCGGAATTGAATGCCGTGAAGAAGCAAGCAGAAACGGACAGTCAAAATATGAAATGGCTGCAGTTATCGGCCTTGAGGAAGATGTTATAACAGACCTGATCAGGCGTTACTCTTCTGATGAAAAGGTGAAGATAGCAAGCATTAACACAGAATTTATGATGGTTTTGTCAGGGGAGAAGGAAGAGATTCAGATAATACTTGACAAGGCGATGGAAGAAGGGGCGCTTAAAGCATTTCTGCTTGGTGTAGGGATTCCTTTCCATACCAGCATGATGAAAGATTATTCATCATGCTATTTTAATGCAATAAACAATGTTCGATATGGCGACGCTGTATACCCGATAGTGTCTATTTATTCACAGAAAAAGCTGATCACAGCTGAAGAAATGCACATCGAAATGTCAAGAAATGTTCTTGAAGAAATGAAATGGAAAGGCACTATTGAATATCTTGAAAGTATTGGAGTCAGGGATTTCTATGATATGAGTGCTACAGAAGCCAACAGAAAGGCAAGCACTTTAGGAAATAAAGGATCCAGATTCATTACTATAAAAACTTTAAAAAAAAACGGAGGATTTTAAAATGAAAGAAATTACACCAGAAATCAGAAAAGAAATCGAAGACATGATTTTTGACTACTACGCTGAAGAATGCGAGATTGACAGAAGCGAGATCTCAATGGACGCAGACCCGCAGGAAGACCTCGGCGGAGATTCACTCATGTTCGTTGAACTTATAGAAATGGCATCTGACAAGTACGATATTGACGTAAAGCTTCAGAGTGTCGGCAAATACATGCTCAAGGCTCCTCTCAAGTCAATGAAGGACGTTGTTGATGTATTCTGCAAGATCTATCAGTACGGTAACGATATCGTTAATTTATAATCATGCCGGAAATAAGCTCAAACATCTCAGTTCTTGAGATAAAGGATGATAAAGCAATCCTCACACTGAATAACGGACCAAAGAATCTTCTCAGTATTCCGGAGTTTTTCAGTCTGGATCTTCTGAAGAAAACTATTGATTCCAATCCGCAGCTGAAAGCACTTATCATCACCGGAGCAGGAAGGCATTTTTCACATGGTGCTGACACTTCAAAGTTCTCTCCCGAAGGACTTTCAGAGATTCCTGAAAATCTGAGAAAATCAAGAGAACTTCTCAACTATATCGAGGCACTTCCGCTTGTAACTGCTGCCGCCGTAAACGGCGGCTGTTTCGGCGGAGGAATGGAAGTGGCCATGAGCTGTCAGTTCCGTGTATGCAGCAAAAACGCTGTATTTGCTTTACCTGAAACCTCAATAGGAGTTATACCTGGAATGAGCGGTGTGGAACGTCTGGCAAGACTTGTCGGAAAAAGCAAGGCCATCTCTATGGTACTTGGCGGAAACATGATTTCAGCTTCAGAAGCTGCTGATCTTGGTATTGCAGATCTTGTAACTGAAGAAAAGAATTGTCTTGATAAAGCAGTTGAATTTGTAACAGAACTTACTGCTGACAGAACTGTACTTCAGATAAGATCAGTTGTTTCCAGAGTAAACAAGGCTCTCGCATCTCCTGAAACAGACGTATCTGATGACAGTTTTGAAAAAATACTAGAGGAAAAGCTTAAATAACAAAATGGATAAAAGTATATTTAGATTAACTGTACGCGGCTATGAGCTTGATTCATTCGGTCACGTTAATAATGCTGTTTATCTTCAGTACGCTGAAGAAGCTAAATGGCATTTTTTTTCGGAAACGAAACTTCTCGGTCTAATGAACGAAAGGGGACTGTTCCCGGTAATTCTTGAAAACAAATTAAGATACATGCATGAACTTAAAATGCATGATGAAGTGAGGATCGAAACTTCATGGTCCACAAAAGGAAAGACCCTTCACTTTACGCAGACTATTTTCAATGAAACTGAAAATGTTAAATCATGTGTAGTAAAAGGCACGGTTGCTTTTGTTGACCACGAAAGAATCATGCATGATATACCTGAAGAATTATTTAAACTGGAGATACTACAAAAGTGAACATAACAAAAAAGAATAATTACCTGCACATCACAGACATTGATTCTCTTGCAGATGCGGTGTCTGTATGCTGTAAAGAATATGACAATGATTTTTTTGCTGCAGTATTTGAAGGCATAAAAGAGCCTTTAACTCCTGAAGAAAAGAAATTACTGGCAGATGTGCCTTTTATCACAGCTGTTTACTCAGACAGTTTAACCATGCCGGCTGAAGACCTTCTCTGTTTCGACCTTCGTTTTTCAGCTGATACATTTAAAACAGACAGGGAAACTGCAAAAAAGCTTTCTGAAGAAAAGAAGTTTTCTGTACTTTTCAGTGACAAAAGAGCTTATGCTCTCAAAGAATTCGCAGAAAATTCAGATGCAGATGAAACTGAACTTGAATATTTTTCTGTTACAGCCGAAAACTTCGATGATTACTTCAAAAGAATATATAAAGATAAAACTCCTTTCCAGATCAAAATCCTCACAGAATGTCTTGTATCTCTGAGAACAGGCGATGCTGAAACAGGTTTTGCAAAAGAATCAGAAAACTTTTACAAGCTGGCAAGAGTAATTACAAAGGAATGATATGATGAGTGAATCAGCTTTTTTCACTTTGGAAAACAAAGATAATATACTGGACCTGACAATGAATGCTCCGGGCAACAATATCATGACTGCAGATTTCATGACCGGATTTGAGGATATTGTTAAGGAAGTTCAGAAAACTGCCGCAGAAAACAACAGTATAAAGGGACTTATAATCCATGGTGCAGGCAGACATTTCAGTGTAGGCGCTGATGTTACATCGCTTCTTGAAAGAACCGGTGATGAACTTTCCGAATACGAAAAGACCGGTAAAATTCCTGAAGGACATGTTATTCAGAAAGGTTCAGTACTTTCGTTTAACAGTTTAAAGTTTCCTGTTGTCAGTGTAGTGAATGGTTTCTGCATTGGTTCAGGCAGCGAGATTGCAGCAAGCGCACATTTCAGAATATGTGAACCTGCAACAAGAGCCGGTCAGCCGGAATCTACTTTCGGTATTCTTCCTGCTCTGGGCGGTATCACAAGATCCGCTGCAATATGCGGACTTTCACAGGCAATAGACATTGTAATGTCAGGAGAGCTTTTTACAGCTGAACACGCCGGAAAGATCGGCTGGGCAGATATATTATGCGAAAAGAAACAGGGCTACGGCAAAGCGGTGGCTCTTATAGAATATATTAACGGTACCGGATCATTTGATCCTGCCAGAAGCGCTGAATACATAAGCGGATTTCTTAAAAGCGAGGAAAAATAATGAACTCACTTAAAAAAATCGGTATTCTTGGATACGGAAAGATGGGAAAAGAGATCTTCGATCTTTTCCACAGCAAACTGCCTGATTCTGAATTCGTTGTATTGCTCAGACACGATATAAGCGAAGAAACGGAAAAGGTAGAAAAAAATCTTTCGAAATCACTCAGAAGGAAAAAGATAACTGAAGAAGTATTTGAAAAGATGAGCAGAAACTTTCTTTTCACTGATGATTTAAGCAGCTTCTCTGACTGCACACTTATTATAGAAACAGTAGCAGAGAACCTTGACATTAAGAAACAGCTTTTTGCTGAACTTGATAAAAAGGTAAATGATCAGTGTGTATTTGCCACAAACACTTCTTCTCTTACTGTAAGCGAAATATTTTCGTTATGCAGCAGCGAAAGAAAAAACAATGGGCATGCATTTCTTCTATCCGCTTAAGCTTACCGGATTCATTGAAATGAACGAATGTAAAGATGCTGAAACTGCTGAGAAGACAGCTGAAGTTACAGGAAAATCTCTTGTTAATTTTTCAAAGAGCTATTGTTTTTATCTCAATCAGTACATTTTCTTCTGTACAGCTCATGCATTTCTGCTGTCAGAAAAATACGGCACAGGTATTCTTAAGGCAATGGATATATTAAATGACCTGTTCCCGATGCACAGCCTTTTTGGTATGGCCGATTCGATCGGACTCGGGCTCATGACATCAGGTACAACTGAAACTTCTGTCAGAAGAATCAAACCTCTGCTTGACTCAGGAAGAGCCAAAATCAGTTCTTATCTTTCAGCCGGCTGTTCTCCTGAAACGGGAAAGTTTATTGAATTTATAACCGGTCAGGAAAAGGGCAGGGAAGAAAAGGACATTGACTCAGACAGCTTTAAGCTTGATATGATATCAGCAATGCTGAATGAAGCGGTAATCGCAGCTTCTGAAAATGAAGGAAACATTACAGAAGCACTTTATGATGCCGTTGGACTTTCTGAAAAATTCAGCTTCTATTATAAAAATTTCGGTTACGATAAGATCGCCGGAAGTCTTGAATCGCTGAAATCTTTCAGTGGTATGGAGCTTTATCAGTGCGCTGACAAAAGCTTATACGAAAAGTATTTATTAACAGAATAAACTGTTATCCGAAAGCATGGGGTACGGAGCTTGTGATTCATTCTTTCCGTAAAACTTCGTAAACAGCAGTGATTATGATAAGGGATAAGGCTTGTAGGTATGTAAAATATTAATTTATAAGCAAAGCGAGGCAATTAAAATGAAAAAATGGCCACTTAGAAATTTACTTAATCCTGTAGTTACCCGTTCACTTCTTTACGGAACCGATTCATTCGATATGGAATATGTTCTTCAGAAGATCGACCAGATCAAGACAATGAGCGGTAAAGAAGTAAAAAGAGTCTGGTTCGGCGAATGGGAAAGAAAAGCAGCACGTTATATCGAATGTGCTGAAAAAGCTGAAAAAGCCGGAAACAAGATTTCTGCTGAAGCTTTTTACATGATGACAGCTCAGTGCTATTATGCCGGTTATCAGATAAACACAGATGATATCGAGCAGAAACGTGAAGTTTATGAAAAACTTGCTAAGTACTACAAAAAGGCTGTAAGCTACCGTGAAAACAAGGTTGAATACATCGAAATACCTGTTCCTGCACTTGGCGATGTAAAACTCTGCGGTTATATTCATTATCCAAACAAGGGCAGAAGCAAAAAGTATCCTATCGCAATTACATATTCAGGTGTAGGAAGCTGCAAGGAAGAACTTGATCTTCTTGCACGTCCTCTTATCGAAAGAGGCATTGCTGTACTTACTGTTGATATGCCGGGTACAGGCGCTACTCTGTTTGATTATGACGGAAAATGTATCGGAAGCCAGCTCGAAGCTGCAATTGATGCGATCGGTGAATACGTTGAAAACCGTGACAACATAGATAAAGACAGAATCGCAAACTTCGGTCTCTGCATGGGCGGCGGTTACTCATTCCGCGCTTCTGCAAAAAGAAAAGCTGTTAAGTGCTGCGTAAGCCTTTTCCCTCTTTTCATGAATATTGCCGATACAGATTCTATTCCGATCTGGATGAAGCACGGTAAGTGGGCAATGTTACAGTACGGCACAGGCGATGACGCTAAATTCATGACTGAAATGAAGCTTCTGGAACAGGGAACTATCGACTGTGATTTCCTGCTTGTATACAGCCCTGATGATAACTGGATGAACAGCAGCGCTTCACTTTCAATGCTCGACAGAGCAACCGGATACAAGGAAAGCCTTGAGGTCAATGAAAAGCCTGCATATGTATCTGAAGAAACTATCATGCACGCAATGCCGGTCGGTGAACAGTTCCACTGGGTAAAACACATTGCTGCTGACTTTATTGCTGACAGACTTAAAAAGTAAACGGATACTTGGTGTTTGCATCTGTCCCCATACGCTGATTTAAATACAAATCAGCGTTTCCTTATGTTTTTTTACTTTTTAAAGCAGCGTTAATAACAGCTAAATAATGTAGGTATTTGTATGGGTAATTTATCATTAGTAATATAATTGATTTATTAAAGGGAGGAACAACAATGGAGAAAGTTGTAATTACAGGTATGGGCGCTATCTGCTCATTAGGAAATGACGTAGAAGAACTCTGGAATAATCTTATAGAAGGTAAAAGCGGAATTGGTAAAATAGAACGTATATCAACTGAAAACCATGATTCTACTGTTGCTGCTGAAATAAAGAGCGACGCTTTTGAAACAGTATGCAAAAAATACTGGACTAAGAGACAGCTCAACACTGTTACTGGCCCGGTACGTCTTGTAATGGCTACTGCCGCACAGGCAATAGAGGACTGCGGAATTGATCTTGAAAATTATGACAAAGACAGGGTAGCTGTAATATACGGTATTGCAGACAGTGGTTATGAAGACGACGAACGCTTAAAGACGACAAATATAGTTCTCAAAACAATGCCAAGTTCCGGACCGTCTCTTATATCTGAGAAATTTGGTTTTCACGGCGTAAGTTTTAACCTTTCATGCGCATGCGCAAGCTCAGGATATGCAATTGCGCTCGGAGCACAGCTTATTGAAACAGGTGTTTATGACATGGTAGTTGCAGGCGGACTTTCAAACTACGTTACACATGACAGAGTCAAGGGATTTAACCAGATACTTGCAATGTCTGCTAATCCGGATCCTGAAACAGCATGCCGTCCGTTTACAAAGAACCGTGACGGTTTTATCCTCGGTGAAGGTGCAGGTACTGTTATACTTGAATCTGAAACATCTGCAAAGAAGAGAAATGCAAGAATCCATGCAAAGCTTTCAGGTTATGCATGCTACAGTGAATCTTCGAATATGACTGCGCCTCTTGAAAACGGTGCCGGTATGAAGATAGTTATGGAAAGAGCTATTGAAAAGGCTGGTCTCACACCTGACAGGATCGACTACATAAACGCTCACGGTACTTCTACAAACCTCAACGACAAGTATGAGACTATGGCTATCAAAAATCTCTTCGGCAAGCATGCCTATGAGCTTTCAGTATCATCAACAAAATCAGCTATCGGTCATACACTTGGTGCGGGCAGTGTTATAGAGGGTATCGTTACAATAAAAGCACTTAACGAAAACCTCGTTCCGCCAACAATTCACTATGATGAACCAGATCCGGATCTTGATCTTGACTACACTCCTAACAAGGCTAAGAAGAGAGAGATCAATGTTGCATTATCCAATTCATATGGTTTTGGCGGACAGAATGTAACTCTTATTTTTGAAAAATAATAACGGAGATATTAAAATGCCAATTTGTCAGATCAAAACAAATTACAAGTTTACACCGGAAGAAAAAACTGAGTTTTTAAAATGCGTGGCTTCTGAACTCTCAGTAATACTTGACAAGCCTCTGCCGGCTGTAATGACAATGCTGTCTGAAGAATACATGTTTATGAACAATTCTGATGACACTGTGGTTTTTGCAGAGTTCAGATATTTAAAAGATTTTGCTTCTCCTGAAGAAAAAAGCGCATTCTTAAAGGATTTCGCTGACAGGGCTCTTGCTCTGTTCAGAAAATTTACTTCAGTTGATCCTTACAGGGTCTACATGCAGTTTACAGAAATGACACGCGAAGGCGCATGGAGATACACAGAATAATAAGGAAGGCATATTAAATGAAAGACAATTTTTTCAGCAAATACAAAGAGTATGCAGCAAAGACACCTGACAAGGTTCTTCTTCGTATCGATGACAGCGAACTCACTTACAGTGACTTTCTTGAAAGAACTGCTGTAATGAGTTCAGGAATGAGAAAACTCGGCATCGGAAAAGATGATAAGGTAGGTATTATAATGCCTAACAGTATCGACTGGTACATTGTATTCTGGTCAGCTGTAAGAATCGGAGCACAGCCTGTTCCGATTGATCCTCAGAGCGGTGTGCTGGAACTTTCCAGACTCATTCCTGCAACCGGAATAAAGATCTGCTTTGCTGCGGAAAAATACAAGACAAACAATATCAGAGAAGCTGTTAAAAAAGTAGAACCTGATAAACTTACTGTTGATCATGTAGTATTTTTCGGTGAAAGTTCAGCATCTGAAGAAACGGACAAATTCATCTCATCATCAGTATTCTTTGATAAATATACAGATGATTATTCTGAGATCTATGTTCCTGAAGATGATCACGTAATGAATCTTGCCTGCACATCAGGAAGCACAGGTACACCTAAGATGCTTTCTATACCTTACTACGGTTTCTATCAGGCTGCTGTGGATATGGGTAACTATCTTGGCTTCAGTGAAAATGAAGTTATGATGCTCGGAATGACTCTTTATCATCAGGGCGGATTCGGCATGGGTCTCCAGACAACAGTTAACGGCGGTACAGTTATGTATCAGCCTCAGTTCAACCCTGTTACATTCCTTGAAACAGTTCAGAAGTACAGAGTTACTGTTATCCAGCTCACATCAACACTTGCAAAGGTGCTACTTTCAACTCCGGACTTTGACAAATATGATCTTTCAAGTGTAAAGGCCTGCTATTTCGCAGGAGAAGTTCTCCCTAAGGAGATCGCTGACACATTCGTTGAAAAGCTCGGTATCAGAGTAATCAATGTAATCGGATCATCTGAAACAGCAACAATGGTTGTCTGGGATTCAGACAAGGACAGAGGAACTGATCCAAGCGATTTCAGAAAGCTTCCTTTTACCGACTTTATAGTTGCTGACGCAAAGGGAAATAATATTGAAGCTGAAGATGAAGTCGGCGAACTCGTTATTTATACAACAGCAGTTATTCCTGACTATTACGGTAATCCGGAACTTTCTGCTGAAAAAATCAAGACTGATTCTGAAGGAAGACGCTGGTTCTTCACCGGTGACCTTGTAAAGCGCATCCCGGACGGAAAAGTAAGATTTGCCGGAAGAAGCAAGAGAATCATCAAGCGCGGTGGTAATCTTGTACACGCTGAAGAAGTTGAAGCTTGTCTTCTTACACATGAAAACATTGAAGCTGCAGCTGTTACTGACGATCTTCACCCGGTAATCGGTCAGCAGATTATTGCTTATATTCAGACCGTTAATAACCAGAAAATAACAAGAGGGGAGATAGCTAAGTTCTTCGAGGGCAAGCTTTCTGCCTATAAAGTTCCTGATAAAGTAATCGTTGTTGACGAGATTCCTAAGGATGTCGGCAAGGTACAGTTCAAGTATCTCAGAGAACAGAATAAAAAGTAATACATGAAGGATAACCCGTAGCAGACCGGATCTTCTGCGGGTTATCAGTACTTTCATTATAAATTATAACTGAATTTAAGGAGTAAACTATTATGAATAACATTTCATGGGATGAATTCACTAAAGAAGTATCTGACTACGTTGGTGTAGACGCCTCAGAGATCACAAAAGACACTGATATCTATGAAGACCTTTGCCTTGATTCACTTGGCGTATTTGGTCTCGGCACACAGCTTACAGAGACATTCGGTCTTACAGTTGCACTTTCTTCAGTAGCTGTAGTAAGTAAAATTGGTGACATGTACGATATTCTGAACGAAAAAGGCGTAAAAAATGCATAATGAAATAAAGCTGTGTTTTTTTGCACATGCCGGCAGTTCAGCAAGAAGCTATTCAAGCTTCAAAAAATTTCTTGACCCATCTATCAAACCGGTACCGATCGAGTTAGCAGGACGTGGAAGCAGACTTTCAGAACCAAGATTCACAGATGCGGAAAAATGCGCAGGAGATGTATTTCTTAAAAATAAAGAGATATTTGAAGAAGGAAACTATGCATTTTTCGGACACAGCCTTGGCTCGATCATATCTTATGAAACGATTAAGATAATAAAAAAATGCGGACTTCCTGCTCCTTTCCATGCATTTTTTTTCCAGTAGGCCGGCACCTCAGTCAAGAATAGAAAGTGCTGTATCAGGTTCATCAACACTTCCTGATGACGAGTTTATCCGAATCTTTTCATCATACGGTGGACTTCCTTCGTCTCTTACTGAAAACAAGGAAATGCTTAATATGCTGCTTCCGATACTCAGAGATGACGTTACAATGGCAGACAACTACCATCCGACATTCAGTGAACCGGAAATTGATACAGACATTACAGTCTGTTACGGCCGTGGTGACAGCATCTATTCAGGAGAAAACCTTGAACTGTGGCAGAAATGCACGACCGGCAGTTTCAGCAGTATTGCATTTGACGGTGATCATTTTTATTTCAATATTCCTGATAATAAAGAAAAACTCTGCGAGTATATAAACAGAACTTTACTTGGATGATCACTGCAGATATTATTTCTGAAAAGCAAAACTGTATGTGTAAACTAAAAAAACATGATATGAATAAGTCCGGATATAATTACGGACAATATAAAAACATCAGAAAAGCTGGTTTTACCGTTGTTTACGGTATACCGGCTTTTTTATGGTTAATGCTGTTTTCTGTCTTTTTCCGCTTCTCTTATTTCGCAAAAGTGTCCTTTTGCGAAATAATATATAGAGATAAAAGTGCACTCTCCGACGGATCAGTTTGTCTGAAAAAAACTGATCCTGTACGTGATTAAATTATACGTACAGGATCTCTGATATTTCAGATATCATAATTACATGTCCGGAAAAAAATAATTTACGATAAATGTAATTCATTTAATTCACAATTATATAATACAGATTCAAACCTGCGGATTAAAGTAAATGTGATCTGAGTTCGTCCGGGCTCTGCTTGCAGAGATATGCAGGAGCAATATCAAATATAGTCTTGCATCCGGTTACGCCTTCAGCATTGAGTCTGTATGCAGCTCTTGCAAATGCACAGAGAACACTTGATGTGAATTCAGGGTTTGAACCAAGCTTGAGACTGAATTCTACAGTGTGTTTTGTCTGGTTATTTTCACCAGTTGTACCTGTGCGGATAACGAAACCGCCGTGCGGTATTCCGCTGTGATTCTTTATAAGTTCTTCTTCAGTGATGAAGTGAACTGTTGTATCGTAGTCTGAGAAGTAGTTAGGCATTGTCTTGATGTCCTTTTCGATCTGTGCAAGATCTGCACCTTCTTCAGGAACAACAAAACATTCTCTTGTGTGCTTTTCGCGTGTTGTAAGTTCCGGATTTTCGCCGTTTCTTACTCTTTCAAGAGCGCTTTCTACAGGAATAGTGTACTGCTTGCCGTTCTTTACGCCCTTAACGCGTCTGATAGCATCTGAATGGCCCTGGCTTACGCCCTTGCCCCAGAATGTATAGTCTTTTCCGTCAGGAAGAACTGCGTTGCCGTACATTCTGATAAGTGAGAAAAGGCCCGGATCCCAGCCGATAGAGATGATGCCTACCTTGCCTGCTTCCTTTGCAGCCTTGTCAACATTGGCAAAGTGTTCAGGAATTCTTGCGTGTGTATCAAAGCTGTCAACTACGTTGAAAAGCTTAGCAAATTCAGGAGTCTGTACAGGAAGGTCGTTTGCACTTCCTCCGCAGAGAATGAGAACGTCGATTTCTGAAGCGTGAGCTGCAGCATCGTTTACTGAGTAAACGGGAACGTCCTTTGTCATGATCTTGACTGTAGATGGATCACGTCTTGTGAAAACCGCCTTGAGACTTAAGTCATCGTTCTGAGCGATAGCATATTCAACGCCCTTGCCAAGATTGCCATAGCCTAAAATACCAATGCGAATACTCATTTTAAAAACTCCTTAGGTTTAATTTGTGGTAATGGTTTCCTACAAAGTCTGTAGTTTTTATACCTCAAAGTTTATTTTATCAAATAATCCTTTTTATGTCAATATAATTTTGAAAAAAAATTTTTCGTTATTTAAAATTTTTTTAAAAATAGATTTGAAAACAAATTTTCATTATGATATAATTATTAAGTGATGCGTTTTAAGGAAGCCCTGATCATAAAGAACAAATAATCAGCGGTACGCAGAAACGGGTCAGCCCGTTACGTGTTTCCTTTGCGTTCATAAAAATGATATTCGGCAGGTGCAATATAATGAAAGAGTTAAAAACATACAGAGGACACATCAGAAACTGGAAAGAACTGTGTGCAGTTCTTGGGATAGACACTTCCCTTTCACGTGAAAAAAGAGAAGAAGAGATCATACTCAAAGGCTGTGAAAAATGGGGAGAAAATATTGCTGACCACTTATACGGAATGTTTGCCTTTGCTGTCTGGGACACAGATGAAAAGAAACTTTTCTGCGTAAGAGACCATTTCGGCACAAAGCCTTTCTACTACTACGAAACAAAGGACGGCGAACTTCTTTACGGTACATTCATCCGTGATATAACAGAGAAAAAGGAATTTGTAAAGGAAATAAACAGGGACATGCTCCAGATCTACATGACGCTTACTTACGTTGCCGGCGAAGACACGTTCTTCAAGGGGCTTAAGAAGCTCATGCCGGGATGCCATCTTACATGGCAGAACGGAAAGATCAGTATCGTCCGTTACTGGAAGCCTGAGTTTAAGCCTGACAATTCAAAGAGCCTTGAAGACTGGGCAGATGAGATCCACACAACAGTAAAACAGATGATCGATGAAGTAAAAACACCTGATGAAACTGCTGAATCATTCCTTTCAGGCGGCGTGGATTCATCTTATGTATTTGCTGTATCCGATGCAGAAATGTCAGATTCATGCGGATATGACGACGAAAGATTCGATGAGTCATTCCTTGCAAAGAAGACAGCAGATATGCTCGGCAGAAAGAATTCAAGATGCCTTATTACTCCTGAGCAGTACTTTGAAGCTGTTCCGTACGTAATGTACAACATGGAACAGCCGCTCGGCGATGCTTCGGCAATCGTTTTTGCCATTGCCTGCAAAGCTACTGCTGAACATACAAAACTCTGCTACTCCGGTGAAGGAGCTGACGAATTCTTCGGCGGCTACAACATGTACAGAAACGCTGAACGCTACGGCGAGAACCTTAAGACTTTCTACGTAGGCAATACAAATATCATGAAGGAAGAGGAAAAGCAGAAGATCTTAAAGCATTACGATCCTTCAGTCCTTCCAATCAATCTTGTTAAGCACATCTACGAAGAAACAGAAGGACTTGATCCGCTTTCAAAAATGTCAGACGTAGATATTCAGATCTGGCTTGAAGGCGATATCTACTTAAACGTTGACAAGATGAGCACATGCTGCGGTCTTGAAATAAGAATGCCTCTTACAGACAGAAGGGTATTCGACATCGCTTCCCGCCTCCCTTCAAAGTTTAAGGTAAATGAAGAACAGAACAAGGTCGCATTCAGAACAGCTGCAGCCAAGGTTCTTCCTGATGAAATAGCTTTCAGAAAGAAGCTCGGTTTTATCGTTCCGATCAGAATATGGCTTGCAGATGACAGATACAACAGCGACGTAAGAGCAAAGTTCAACAGCGACTACGCAGCTGAATTCTTCAACACTGACGAGATCAACGCTATCTTCGAGGATTACAAAAACGGTAATTCAGACAACTGGAGAAAGGTATGGACTATCTATACATTCCTCGTATGGTATGAAGAATACTTCATCAAAAGATAAATAAACCGTAAAAAAGAGCATATACGTTTTTCACCGGAAAAAAGTGAAAACATATATGCTCTTTAATTTTTTATCTACAGTTCAAGTATCTCTTCGGCATTGATATCTTTGAATTCGTACTTTACTTTACTGCACCGAAGTACTGTACTTCGCACAAACCGGCATTTCTCCTCGTCAAAAATCGCTATGTTATAGCCTCCGATATGCCTCATGGAGGAATAACGTATTCCGGAAATATCCTCGTGAGCAATTCTTATATATTCCGATACAAACTGGCTCGGCAGATAGTCGATAAGTTCATTTGTAACAGGAAGTGAAAAGCTTCGGAACATATCCTTTAAAAACAGCATACCCTCAGGAGTATCCTCGTAGCTCGGTATGTTGTCAAGAACGAAATCAGCTACGACAATGTCCTCGGCAACTTCATATTCCGCAATACTCACAAACTCATTCTTTATAGGTCTAAGTTCCGCGCATGCAGTATACTGTTCAGCTGCGGTATACAGAACCGGTATACCGGCTATATTGACTCTGCCGTTATGTGTTTTCCTGTACGGAGGAACGCCTGACTGCTTTTCATCAAAACCGCAGTTTATACCGTTCGACTTTCTTATTTCATCTTCGGTAATTTTTCTTCCCCTGTACAGGACAGCGCCTTTCGGAATACTGTAGGTCAGCTTGTTCTCACCGATTATCTTGTCAAGAAACCTGCAGACATTTTCCTTTTCCTCAGAACCCGTAAATCTGTTATGAAAAACGAGATGATCAGCAAAATTCTTCCATGAAGGAACATTTATCGTTTTAGGATCTGCTTCATTAAATGAAATCCTGTGTTCTGTATTATTCCACATTATGACATTTCCTCCGGCGGCGGCATTTTTTATTGTATACCCGGACAGACCAGAGTTCAGGCATACAGTGCGATATAAATAATACATTGCTGAATAATGTTAATAGATTTTTACGTTCCTTATAATTATAGCATTAAAAAAGCAATTACGCAAGACCAAATCAAGTCCCAATTATACAAAACAGAGAATTTTCACTTAATTTTCATTGTTTAAAGCCTATAATCGTGGTATAATTAGAGTGATTTTTTATAAACACATTATTAATTCGTGCCAATCAACTAAACGGAAGGTGAATATTATTGTTTTCTAAAGAAAGTGTAAAGAAACCTTTTACAGTACTTGTTTGCGTAATTATAGTTCTTGTAATGGGTTTTGTATCATTCACAAGAATGGTGCCTGACCTTCTTCCGAGCATTAACCTCCCCTACGCTATCGTAATGACCACGTACGTCGGAGCAAGCCCTGAGGAAGTGGAGCAGACCGTTACAAGACCGGTCGAGCAGTCCATGTCCACAATAAACAACATAAAAACTGTAAGTTCAACGTCGCAGGAAAACGTATCGCTTGTAATCCTGGAATTTGATGACAACGCCAATATGGATTCTGCTACGATCGATATGCGTGAAAGCCTTGACACCCTTTCGAACGGCTGGGATGATACAATAGGCAATCCGCTTATCATGAAACTCAATCCTGATATGCTTCCGGTTATGATCGCCGCACTCAGCGTTGAAGGAATGGACAACAAAGAAGTATCAGACTATGCCAATGAAACCCTTATCCCGATGCTCGAAGGCATTGACGGCATAGGCAGCGTTTACGCTTCAGGTCTGATAAACGAAAACATAAATGTCGTTATCAGGGAGGAAAAGGTCGATAAAATCAATGAAAAACTGAAGAACAGTGTTTCCGGTAAACTTGATGACGCAAAGGTAAAACTTGACGACGCTAAAACAGAAATAGCTGATAACAAAAAGAAGCTCGAAGATGCCAAAAAGCAGTTTAACGACGGCATGATCCAGGGATCCCAGGGTATCGACGAAGCAAAATTCGAGATATTAAAGAATGAGATCAAACTTGCCAACGGCAGAGAAGAACTTGCAAAAAAAGAAACTGAACTTCTTGACGGTCTTAAACAGATCGAGGAAAACGAAAAAAACTCTCAACGATAATATGCAGGCCCTGCTTGAAGGTCAGAAACAGCTGGATGAAGGAGCTGCTCAGATTGAAAGCGGCATCAAACAGATCGATGACGGAATAAAAGCCATAGACACAGGACTTGAGGCAATGAAAGCCGGCCGCGAACAGCTGGAACAATCCGCTGAGGCAGCAAAAGCCGGTCTTCTTCCTGATGAAATGGTGAAAATGATAATTTCGCAGACAGCAGTACAGATGGAACTCGATACATCCGGTATCACGGACCTTGACGGACTGCTCGCTGCCTTTGATGCTAAAAAGACAGAAACTGAAAAAACACGTTCCGAACTTCTGACCCAGAAGGCTGATCTTTTAAATAAATCTGAAGAACTCGAAAACAAGAAGACTGAACTTTCAGAAGGAAAAACAAAGCTTGAAAGCGGTATGGCAGAACTCGCAGCCGCTAAAAAAACAGGCACTGGAAGGCAAAACAGCACTGGAAGCTGCAAAGAAGGAACTTGAATCCGGTTCTGATCAGATAAAGAATGCCAAAGACCAGATTAATGAAAAAGAATCAGAACTCGAAAACACAAGAAATGAAAAAGGCAAGGAAATCAGCGACGGCCTTGACGCTATCAACGAGGGCGAAACTAAACTCAACGAAACCCTTGACAACTGGGATGATACAGTAAACAACGCTCTTGACAGTGCTGATGTCACTGAAACACTCACTGTCGATATGATATCGAATATTCTTAAGGCACAGAACTTTGCTATGCCTGCCGGCTACATAAACGAAAGCGACGGTTCCCAGTATCTCGTCAAAATAGGTGACAAGATCGACAACGCAGAAATTCTCAAAAACCTTGTACTCTTTGACCTTAAGATCGAGGGAATGGATCCTGTAAAGCTTTCCGATGTTGCTGATGTATTCGTTACAGACAACTCTGATGAAGTCTATGCTTCAGTTGACGGAAAAGACGGTGTTATCCTCACTTTCCAGAAACAGAACAATTTTGCTACAGCAAAAGTAGCAGAAAGCATTCAGGAAAAGTTCGCTTCAATTACAGAAGAAAACAGCAATGTCAGGTTCATTGAACTTATGAACCAGGGCGACTATATCCACCTTATCGTAAACTCTGTTATCAAGAATCTTCTTCAGGGTGCGGTATTCGCTATAATAGTTCTACTGCTCTTCCTGAAAGATGTAAGACCTACATTCATCATTGCATGCTCTATTCCGATAAGTGTTATTTTCGCTGTAGCACTGATGTATTTTACAGGAATAACGCTCAACCTTATTTCCCTTTCAGGTCTTGCGATCGGTGTCGGAATGCTGGTTGATAACTCAGTCGTGGTAATTGAAAACATCTACCGACTGAAGAACAAAGGCTATTCCGCTGTACAGGCTTCAGTCAGCGGTGCAAAGCAGGTTGCAGGCGCTATCACAGCTTCAACGCTTACTACTGTCTGCGTATTTGCACCTATCGTATTCGTAGAAGGCATTACCAAAACACTCTTCGTTGATATGGCGCTCACTATCGGTTTCTCACTGGGAGCAAGCCTTATAGTTGCGCTTACGGTCGTTCCGGCAATGACTTCCAGAATGATGAAGAATTCAAAACCTGTAAGCACTAAATTATTTGATAAAATACAGGCAGCATATGCAAAATCAGTAAAAGTCGTACTTCGTTTCAAGATCATTGCTCTTCTCGCAGTTGTGATCGCGCTCGGAGCTTCTGCCTACGGTGCCTACTCAAAGGGCGTTTCATTTATGCCGGAAATGGACAGCACACAGGTTTCAGTTGACCTTGAGATGCCTGACGGAACAAAACTCGATGATACTGTAAAGGTTTCAGAAGAGATCATGGAAACCATCGGAAAAATGGAAGACGTTGAAACAGTTGGTGCCATGCTTTCAAGCGGTCAGGCTGCAATGTTCGGTCTGAATATCGATGCCAGCACCACTCAGGTATCAATGTACGTTATCCTGAAGGAAGATAAAAAACGTACAAGCCAGTCCATTGCTGCAGAGATCAATTCAATGTACGAAGACAAGGAATACAAAGTTACAGCAAGCGGATCACAGATGGATCTTTCCGCTCTCGGCGGATCAGGCGTAACTCTCAGAATCGTCGGAAACGACATTGAAAAGTTACAGGAAACAGCGGTAAAAGCTGCTGAAAAACTCGGCAAAGTTGAAGGTATCGGTGAAGTTGATGACGGAATCGATAATCCTTCACCTGAGCTCAAAATCACAGTAAACAAGGAAAAAGCTATGCTCAACGGTCTGACAGTAGCACAGGTATTCGGTGACATAGCAAAATCACTCTCAGATTCATCAAAAGCAACAACGATCACAACAAACGGCAAGGATTTCGATATAATCGTTGAAAAAGGCGAAGAAGGCAGCATTACCAAAGACAATATAAAGGATTACAAATTCAAGATAGTCGATATGGCAGCTGCCGGTAATACAGATGAAGCAATCGCATTTGACATGAAGGAAGAAAAGGAAGAGGATGAAGACGAAGAAAAGGAAGAGGAACCGAAAAAAGAAGAGGTTGCTCTTCATGAAATAGCTGAAATCGAAGAGACCACTACCCTTTCTGCTATTTCAAGACGTGATCATAAGAGATATATCACAGTAAGCGGAACTATTGCAGACGGATACAACGTAGGACTTGTAAGCCGTGACGCAGAAAGCCAGTTCGAAAACTTCGAGCTTCCTGAAGGATTCACTCTCGAATTTGACGGTGAAAACGAAACTATCATGGAGTCAATGAAACAGCTGGGACTCATGCTTGCACTCGCTGTTGTTCTTATCTATCTTATCATGGTAGCTCAGTTCCAGTCTCTTAAATCACCTTTTATCGTCATGTTTACAATGCCTCTTGCGTTTACCGGAGGTTTCCTTGCTCTTATCATTACCGGAAAGGAACTCAGCGTAATCGGACTTTTAGGCTTTGTAATGCTTTCAGGTATCGTCGTAAACAACGGTATCGTGCTTGTAGACTACATAAACCAGCTTCGTCTTGAAGGTATGGAAAAACGTGAAGCTATTGCTGAAGCAGGCGCTACACGACTAAGACCTATTCTCATGACAGCAATAACAACGATTCTCGGTCTTATTATGATGGCCGTCGGAAAGGAAATGGGTTCTGACATGGTTCAGCCTATTGCAGTCGTTACTATAGGCGGTCTTGTATATGCCACATTTACAACGCTCTTCATCATCCCGATAATCTATGACATGTTCAATAAAAAGGAAATGAAGAAGATAGACAGCTCTGAACTTGAGTTTATAGACGATTAAAAAAACAAACGGTGTGAAGATCATTATCTGATATTCACACCGTTATTTTTTTAGGGAATCGCTGATTTATTCATAAATCAGCGTGGGGTTAGGGGCGAAGCCCCGCAAGTCCTACCTCCGGAAATCCGGCGAAGCCGGATTTCCGATTTAATCAGTATTTCCTTAGGAAAACAATAGTTATAAGCTATGCGAAAACTTATTGAAAAGTTTTATATACTGTTCCTGGACATCGTTCATCTGCCTGAAGTTATCAATGCCAAGCTCCCTGACGGAATCCATTTCTATTTTCAGAAGATCAGCTATGAGTCTGTCTGAAATCTCGCGGCCTTTCTTGGTGAGCTTAATAAACTTGCTGCGTTTATCCATTTCATTGACTGTAAGCTCAACATAACCGTCATTTTCAAAGCGCTTAAGTATCATGTTGACCGTCTGCTTGGATATTTCAAGTTTTTCAGCTATCTGTTTCTGGGTACAGAATTTGCTTTTGGCAACAAAGTTGAGAACAAGAGTCTCATTGCAGGAAAAGCCATAAACCTTTGACCAGTTTTCATACATAGCTTTGCACAGGCACCATAAAGTGAAGTATCTGTCAAGTTCATTTGAATAAGCTTCGGTAATCATATTATCATCCCCATAATTTAATCCGGTAACCAAACTGAAAAAATTACGACAGAAAGCACAGAAATAATAAAGAAACAAATTCTTTTCATGTGTTTTCTTTTAATAATATTATAACATAAACAGGCTTATAAAACAAGTCCGTTATTTTACTACAGCCGCACTTTATTCTTGACTTTTTTTATAAAAAATGCTAAAATTAATAGGTAACTTATTAATGTATTTTAAGCATAATATAACAGACCGGGAAGTTGGAATTAACGTTCTGAAACTTTCCCGGTCATCAGAAATAAATCGATCCGGAGGTTTTTATGACTGGATTAGTTGATATTGAGTTTAATACCGGTGGTCCGACCGGAAGAGTAAAAAGCGACATAACAATGATCGAGTTCACGCTTCAGATTGTTGACGAAACACAGAACTACAAAGAGATCGATCTGTACGACGTCGTAGTAAAGCCGCCGAAGGGCCGCACTATAATCAACGAAAAAATCAAAGAGCTTACGACCATAAGCCAGGAAGAAATAGACAACGGCGTCAGAATGGACGAATTCTACAGAAAGCTTTACGAATACTACCAGAAATATGATCTGAAAGAAATATACACATGGGGCAACTGTGATCAGGACGTTGTTCACTGGAATTTCGGAAGATATGACATTGAAGCACTTACAGGACTCAAACGTGAGCAGGTTTGTATAAAGTTTACTGATCTGAGTACTGTGATCAAGGACAAATATGACGGAAGGCATCCCCTCTCGCTTATAAACATGGCTGTTCTGTGCGAATACAAGCCTGTAATGCAGCACAGGGCCTATGCCGATGTTGAGACAATGCGTAATATCCTTATTGAGCTGAAGCATACTGATGATGCTGATATGCGAAGCAGATTCAGCGCGTATGACGTATACGCTGATCTGAAAGATATGTACAGTAAAATGAGAAAAGTTATTTCCATTGCAAAGGAATATGACATTGACGTAGACGAAATGCTCAGCACAGCAAAAAACGGTCATGAATTTCCTGTTTTTGATGAAGCATACAACGACACATACAACAAGCGCACTTTCGGCTGGCTGTGAACAGGAGGCAGTTTTGATAAAACCAGATTTCAGAAAAATCATTAAAAACACAGTAAAACCTGAAGAAAAGGTATCTTCAGGTTTTACTCTTGTATCAAAGTACAGGTCTGCTATAATGGGCTTTGCCGCATTATGGATACTGTATTTTCATGTATTCGGTACCGTAATTACCATGGATCATCCCATAGCAGCATGGATAGAAGCAAGGGCAAAACGCTTCGGCTACTGCGGCGTGGATATATTCTTTCTGCTTTCCGGCATGGGACTTACCTACGCTATCACCAAATCAAAACTTCCCGTATTTTACTACAGAAGATTCAAGCGAATCGTACTGCCTTTTGTTACGGTTGCCCTGCTTAAAGCACATACGGATCACTGGACGGTAAAATGGTTTTTTGAGTGCATATCGGGTAAAGCTTTCTACGTAAATTCAATTTACATGTTTCTCTGGTTCGTACCCGCCATACTTACGCTTTACATCCTGTTTCCGCTTTACTGGCTCGGTTTCCGGAAAACCGGCGGCGCTTTCTGGACCGTAACAATGATACTTGCATGGTTTTTCGTAATTCTTATTCTTCGCGATAAAATCAGAGGCGATCTTTTCGGATTTTTAAACCGTATACCGGTTTTCATGCTTGGCGTTCTGCTCGGTGATCTCACAAAAAAACACAGGGAACTTGCTTTCAGGCGAAGAGCCTGGCTGCCGCTGTTCCTTGTGTTCGCACTTGGGATCTATATGCTTGAACTTGCTAACTTCCAGTCGTATTACATTCTTGTTCCTACTTCCAACTGTTTCCTGCCTACCCTGTTGTGTGCCGTTTCTCTTCCGTTTCTTGCGGCTAAATTTCTCAACATACTTGACAGTCACAGATTCACCTGTATCGCAGGACACATTATCGGCGGAATTCTTAAGTTTTTCGGTATGTTCTCCATGGAGATCTACTGTCTGCAGGAATGGTTCGCAGGCCAGGTCAGACCAAAATTTGAAGAACAGGGATGGACTCCTTTAAAAATGAACATAGTTCTCTTCATCGAAATAACCGCTCTTTCATTTGCAGGTTATCTGGTGTTCAAATACTTCTGGAAACTGCTTGAATTTATATGCAGAAAAACCGGAGGACTTATAAAGCGGGCCGTCAGACATTCCGCTTAATAACTTCCATTATAGCTTCAAGGCGCTTTTCCCCTATTCCGCTGATCGCTGAAATTTCATTTTTCAGCTTTTCAAGGTCAGTTTCTGAGGACGACGCCGGATGATCTTCAAGAGCTTTTTTATAACCGTCCTCGTAGATGCGTTTTAAAAAGCTCTTCATTTGTTCCCGGTTCATATTTTTTATGTCTTTGTACATATTTCTTGCAAGTATTTCTTCCATATACACTCCAGTCTGATAATAAGCTGATCTCATAAGTTCATAAAAGGCACCTTCAGAGCGCAGATAAGGCTTCAGAAATAATACGCAGCGGCACCCGGACTTATGATACGAACAAAGTTTTATACAAGTTTTATTATACTCTAAATCTCCCGTCAGTGCAAGTGTTACATTGACACTGAGTGTACAAAATAATTGATTTTACAGACTGATTATGCTATAATTAACATATATCGATAAGAACGGCTCACCTGAGTATTCTTTTATTTTTTGCGGAGGGATTATTATGGATTTACAGCAGCTCGCAGACAGCTTTACACCTATGACATGCATTATTTCCGTTGAAGTTTTTCCTGACGGTAACTACGGAAATATAAGACTCGTATGCGGAAACAAGGCGTATATTGATTCCATTGAAGTTAAGCAGTCTGATAATATGGCTTACGATACAATGCTCAGTAACAGGTTTATACCGAATTCACCTTATGAAAACTATATTCCAAAGGATCTTAACTTTGAAAACGCCTGTTATCTCAGCGCTGTAATGAAAAAACCGTTTCACACTTACATGCATCCGGAAAGATATCCTTTCTGGGTCGATATGTATATCATGCCCGTAGCGTACACAAACGGAAATACTCACTACTGCACTTACTCAATGGATCTTACTCCTGAAGCAAGTGTCAGCCGTATGTCAGACAAGGAAGCAGCAGTAACAGCATCTGTACTTGAAACCTGTATCAAGCTTCGCGACACAAAAGACTTCAAGCATACAATGGATGAAGTTATCGAAGATATAAGACTGCTATGCAGTGCAGAAAATGTATGCATTCTTCTTACCGACTACAAAACAAGATCCTGCTCCATACTGTGTGAATCCACTTCGCCTGATTTTGACAACAGACGTATAGCAGAATACTTCAACAACGGTATTGACAGTTTCTTTGACGTCGTAGACACCTGGAAAGATACGATCGCAGGAAGCACCTGTCTCATCATACAGAATGAAAGCGACATGAATGTAGTCCGTGAAAGGAATCCTGAATGGATAGCATCACTCGAAGAATACGGTATAAAGAGCATCGTTCTCTATCCGCTCAACTACAATAATGAAACTCTCGGATATGTATGGGCAGTTAATTTTGCTACTGAAAACACCGCCAAGATACGTTCCACTCTGGAAACAACAACTTATTTCATAGCATCTGAAATAGCAAATCATCAGCTTCTTGCAAGACTTGAATACATGAGTTCTGTCGATCTGCTTACAGGCGTGATGAACCGTAATGCCATGAACAAAAGAGTTGACGACATTATTTCCGGCAAAGAGGTCCTGCCTTTACGTGTCGGCGTTGTTTTCGCCGATCTGAACGGACTGAAAAAAGTCAACGATACAGGCGGACACACTGCCGGTGACAGCTACATAAAGAAAGCAGCCGGCCTTCTGAAGGAAACTTTCCCTGACAGCGAGATCTACCGTGCCGGCGGCGATGAATTCATGGTCATAAACTGTTCACTTTCCGAAGCAGAACTGAGATCCAGAACCGATGAACTCAGAAAACTTCAGGAAAATGCTGATGATGTCAGCTTTTCACTAGGTTACTTTTACAATGAAGGAAAGACCGATATTCGCAAAGCTATGAGTTCTGCCGATATGGAAATGTACAGAGACAAGCAGAGTTACTATGAGCGTTATCCTGAACGCAGAAGAAAATAAATTATCACGGAGGCATTTTTAATGATAAATGACAGATTCACAAAACTCGCAGACGCTGAAATAGGAACATCTTTAAGCAGACCTGTTCTCATTTCAGGCATAAGCGAAAGCGTTGCAAAAAACGGAAAAAACATTCGTAAGAATGACCATGAAGGACGGTGCAACGGAACAGACTGCAACTATGTTCGACACTTCTGTCGCATCACTTGAACTCAAAGGGATCACTAAGGAAACAATAGCAGACGTTATCCTGAACGTAAATGAATATCAGGGTTCAAAGAACTTTATCGTAAACGATATAACGATCACGACAGACCACTCGCTTTCAATAAATGATTTTATCAAAGTTCCTCCGGTAGCCGTTGATCTTATGTACAATGAGATCATTTCGATAATACGAAACAGTGCTGACGACTGTAACGGTAAGTACACTCCGCTTTCCGAACTTGCCGTAAAAATAATCGAAAGCAAGAAAGAAGCCTACACTTCATCCTCCGCTGCAATTTCAATGCACCATAATCTCAAGGGCGGACTTATTTATCATTCCTACCGCATGGTAAAGGCTGCGGAAAAAATCTGCGAGGTGTACAATAATCTTGACAGGGAACTCATGGTATGCGGAGCGGCTCTTCACGACATCGGCAAGATATGGGAATATGATACTGATCCGACCGGCAATGCGGAATTCACTGTAAGCGGCGTTCTTTTCGGACATCTCTACATGGGTGCTTCACTTATCAAGAAAAGTGCCGACGGACAGAATTATAATCCGGAAAAGATAAAAATGCTTACACACATGATCCTTGCACATCACGGTGAACAGGAATACGGAGCAGTAGTCTCCCCTGCCATCGCAGAAGCATTTGCACTTTACATGATCGACAATCTTGACGCCAAAATGTACGTATTCGACGAACAGCGTGATCTTCTTGGTCCTGGCGGACTTACTGAAAAACGTCCTTTCGGAATGGAAAACAAGATCTACGTTCCTGATCTCTGATAACTGACAGAACATGGCGTACGGGGCGAAATATATCCCTCCTCCCGTCATTCCGGAAAAGCAATTTGAGGTACCTGCAATGTATTATTACATAAAAAACACTCTTGAAAAGGCGGATTCCATCAACTTCAGGAATTCACCTGATCAGTTCGTATCAGTACTTACTTCTGCCGAATGGCTTGAAAACAAGGATAATTTCGACATGGGCATCGAAATGGATATCGACCTTTCATCGATCCATTCAACCAAGGCCGAAGTAAACTACGATTCACTTACAGGAACATTCTCCGTTCCTGACCGCAGTAATATTTCCGCTCCGAACACCACATTTGCATTTGCTCTCGATGAAAAAGGCATTGTATTTATTGATGACAGCGGACTCGTAAATGATATAATCGGAAACATCCAGCGCTCAAAAAAATGGGCTAAACCAAGCCTTGAACGTTTTATTTACGACTTTCTCGAACAGATAGTCACAAAGGATCAGAGCATACTTGAAACACTTGACAAGGAGCTGGATGACATTGAATCAGAGATTCTTGCAGGCGGCGGTGAAGATCCTTCGCACAGAGTAAACAAGATTAGAAGTGATCTCCGTGACATGAGGGTACACTATGAACAGCTTCTGGATCTTTCACAGGAACTTGAAGAGAATGAAAACAACTTCTTCAAGGCTGAAAACGTTCGTTACTTCCACCTTTTCTCACAGAGAACTTCAAGACTTCACGACCTCACAAATTCACTGCGAGAATATTCGATCCAGATACGTGACCTCTATCAGTCACAGCTCGACGTAAGACAGAACCGCATTATGGGGCTTCTCACAATAGTAACAACAGTATTCACCCCGCTCACACTCATCACCGGCTGGTACGGAATGAACTTCAAATACATGCCGGAACTTGAATACCGTATATCCTACCCTATCGTTATTCTTCTGTGCATAGTTATCGTAATCTCCTGTCTGGCATTCTTCAAAAAGAAAAAGTGGCTCTGATATCAAAGCAAAACATAAACTCTGCTGTGATCAGCTTTGCAGTTTCACCCCAAAAGTTACAGAATAACTAATAACCAAAATAAAACCACCGGTGTTACCTTAAACGGATAACGCCGATGGTTTTATTTATGCTTACTAAGATTATTAAAAAAGTCCTCTGTGCGAATGTGCATGGCATTATTCAGCTACTGCACTGTTTACAACTTCATCCGGTATTTCCAGTGTACCTGATTCATATCCGTCTATAGTAACGTTCAGTGTGAACGAATTATATCTGCTTATATTATTCAGGGATTTACCACTCATCATCGGCGTGAAATCAACATCATAGGACTTAAACGCCTTTGTTTCCTTATCAAAATACATTGTCATATCCAGTAAAGATGACAGTTCAGCATCTGCAACGCCGTACGGAATGATCACTCCAAAAAGATTCTGGTTTAAAAAAGCGTACTTGATCTGACCTTTGATTATATACTGGTCATCAGTTTCTTCAAGAGCAAGTTCACGGAAATGAGTGCTTCCGAGATATGATCTTCTTTTACCGCTTCCGGTTAGCTTATGCCATACACCAGGTTCATCGGAAGTCTTTTCATACAGGGTAGTATAGCCATCAGCATAAATGCTCCAGAACTCTGCGGATAAAGAATCATCGTCCAGCGAAGTTGAGATCGAACCGCCTACATAGGCAGTTTCGTCATATTCCCTGTAGCTGTAGCTGCTGTAGAGTGTATAATCCAGTGTCTCACCGTCCAGCTCTGCTGTCATCGAGCATGTTTCGGAAATTGTGCCGTATGTGATGTCGTACTGATGAGCAAAATAATCGACACCGTCGATCAGGCTTTCCGCGGTTATCTCTTCTTCTGCAGGCTCGGTTACCGGTTCTTCAGCTGTTTCTTCGGCTGTAGTTTCCTCTGCACCTTCTGTCGTTATTTCTTCAGACACTGCAGTTTCTGCTTCATCATACAGAAGGTCCGTCACAAGTTCGGTTTCTGTTTCTTTGTTTTTCCCGGAACTGTTGTCTCGGCCCGGAAAGCTGAATGAACAGGATGTGAGTGCTGCGCATAAAAGAAGTGCAAGAACCACAGACAGTTTATTTCTTTTCATTATTTCTGTTTTCCTTTTCTGAAATTATAGTTAACGTCAAATTAGGGAAACACTGATTAAATCGGAAATCCGGCTTCGCCGGATTTCCGGAGGTGGGATTTGCGGGGCTTCGCCCCGGAGCCCCACGCTGATATATGAATAAATCAGCGTTTCCTTATATCTGACTTTCACAGGAAAGAACGAAGTATCTCCTTTTTCAGCAGGAGCAGATCGATGATATTCACCTTTCCGTTGCCGTCAAAGTCCATCCAGTCTTCCTTAACTGCGTTTTCTGCACCGAAGATATACTGCATCACTGATACGATATCTTTGGTGCTGTATTTCTTTTCCGGTTCCTCCTTCGGCGGGTTCTCCTTAGGATCGGCTTTCTTTATCTGATCGTCAAGGCGTGTAAATGTACCGGCTTCGACGCTGTACTTCCAGAGAGTGTTGTCTTCCCTGGTAATGAGGATGGTATAGTCACTGCCGTCAAAGAAGGTACCGGTGCTTTCCTTTACATGAGTAAATGAGGCAAATCTGTCGAGGCACGTGAAGTTTTCTGTTCCGTCATCTGTGCGGAGAGAAATACCAAGAACACTGTCGTCATTTATTACTGTTGTACCCGCTGCTGTTGTATTCTCAGTGAATAAATAACGTGTATCCCTTGTTTCGTAATCATACTGCTTGTTATCGAAAAGATCAAATCCGTTTTCAGCCTTTATCTCTTCACCTTGATTTGTACAGCTGTATGCTTTACCTTCCTTGTCTGTATAGGCAATGTCTGCTTTCTGATTTGTTCCTTCTCCTCGACGGTATAAATAGCCGCATCCTGTAACATCAGAAGCGATAAGAGCTCTGCCGACTGATTTTGTAATTTCCTTTGATGAAGTTTTCACTTCGGCTTTTATCATGTAAAGATCATTTTTGTCATCAGTAACATAGAACGTGCCGCCGCGGAAAAGAAATCCTCCGCCGTTTGTAACTACAGACTGCCCCTTCACACAGCTTACCGGGTTGATGTTCAGGTTAAGTCCGAAAAGGCTGTATTCATTTTCACCGTCTGTTTTATCAGAATACATCAGAGATGTTTTTCCGTCTCTGGTCTGAATAAGATCAGGGTTTGACGGACACATGGCTCTAACATTGCTCATTATCTTATTGACTTTGTATCCGCCGCCGGCAACTCCGCTTACAGTTCTTATTATTCCGTCTGAACATAAAAAGTTAGTCATATATTCTGACGCTGTAACAACCTTGAAGTCTTCGGTAATGTTATCGCCGTTTATTTTAAGTGTTCCGTCTTTATAAAGAACAATTTGGTTTCCGTAACTGTCGCTGCTTATATCGCTGACATTTTCATCGGCTGGAGTAAGTTCTCCTTTGCCCTCTTTGTTGTAGGTATACATAATACCGTCATCAAAGAGCAGATATGCCCATCTTTCATGAATTCCGCGCTGATCTGAAGATTCGTCAGTAATAATTCTGACTGTTCTTTTGTTTTCCGTATCCAGCGGCTCATCGACCGGTTTGTTCTCGATAACTTTGATTTTACCTTTTCCGATCTGATTGCCATCTTTATCACTGTACTGATATTCCGTTTCACCGGTTTTTTCAGAATAGATAAAGTTGTAGTAATCTTCATCCGCTTCATCGGTAAAAGTATCGGCTGAATAATTTGTAAACTTCACTGTTTCAGGATCAGTTACAGTAAACTTTCCTTTAATTGCTCCGGCCGGTCTTACTGCAAGCGGTGCAAGAAATCCTGCGGGCAGTTCGTAGTCAGAAGTTCTGATGTACTTCACTACTTCAGCACTGTCGATCTTTTCGTCAATATACAGTCTTTTAAGATCAAGTTCCTTAAGTGCATCAAGATTCTTTACCGTCGTTCCGGAAGTGGAAACACTCAGAAGACCTGAGAATGGCTTTAAAGTATTAAGATCAAAGTCTTCGGTATTGAATATATCAATATCATTAATGTGAGCTATTTCTTTATCGCATTCAGCAAATGTCGAATCAGTAAGTTCTATATGATGAACATTCACAACGTCACACAGTAAAACAGGATCGAAGTTCTTCCAGTTTAATATATTTATATGACTTAATTCAGGCATCTTTGTGAGATCTTTAAGTGAACTGATTTCTTTGATAATACTGCCGTCAAGAGTTACAGTGAAAACTTCCTTAAGTTCCTCATCGGATATGACGCCGTCCTTGTTTCTGTCAAACAGCGAATCATGCTTCAGAATAGACTCAATGATCTTATCATTGATATCTGCCTTCTGAACCTTTGTTTCCTCGGCACCGATAAATGTCATGCACTGTGAAGCGAGAATGACTGCTGATGCAAATGCTGTCACTTTTCTAAGTTCTTTTTTCATTATAAATACCCCCGAAGTAATTTAGCTTATTTTCATTCTTTTAACTATCACACAGGAAAGGACAGAAAAAATTACTGCCACGAACTGTGCGATACGAAGAATATTGTTCTCGAAAGAGAAAAATTCCATTGTGCTGATCTTCACTACTGAAAAAACAGCCGCTGCTGCCTGAATAGCCCAGATTGCAAAGTACACCAGCCATTTAATGCCGCCGCCATGAGCAAAAGCCTTGAAAGATGCATTTACGAGGAATGCAGTAAAAGCTATCAGAAGATAGAGTATAATTCCGGCGACTGCTGGCATGAAATAAACCAGCGACTGAGCACCGGCATCGCCAATGACGATCGGTGAAGGAACAGCCTTTGACTTAAGAATGAGACTGAAAACAAATTCAGCAGCTATAAAAATGAGTGATGCAGTACAGGATTGTTTGATTTCTTTTTTCATGTCTGTCCCTCCTTAGTTTATAATATCTGAAAGATCTTCAGGAATTACATCATAATCGATTATGTCAGTATTAATGTTATCGAAAATATTCTGTGTCTTTTCCTTTAAGCTGTCAGTATCTATCTTCAGTTTACCGGTATCGAATGTGAACATGAGCCAGTTTTTAAGCGTTCCCCAGAATTTCTGGAAAGCACTCAGTCCGGAGCTTACTCTTTCAGAAACATCTCCTATGTTGATCTCAGTATTGAAAGTGATATTGAACCCGTCTGAAATACGGTCAGTAAGTGAAGCCAGTTTGTCTTCAAACTTTCCCTTGTAATTCAGTTTCGAGAATGATTTTACATAATCGAGCAGCTTGTCATAGGTCTTCTGTTCGAGTTCGATCTTGTACTCGTCAAGATATTTGTCGAGAAGTTCCTTTGCCGAATCTTCAGTGAGATTACCGTTGAGAGCCTCAGTCTTCAGATCGTTGATGAACTTGAAAATATATTCCTCGGTCATACTTTTGTCTTCCTTGCCGCCGCCGATCTCCTGCTCTTTCAGATTTTCGGCCACTTCGTTGATAATATCACTGGTAACGATAAGTTCCTTTGTGGCAGTCTCTTTCTTTTCCTCGTCAAGCTTTTCGCCGGATGATTTTTCGTAGGAAGTAAGAATGCCGGTAAGCGCACCCGTACCGGATACCTTGAACGGAGCAGTCGCAAGCACCTGACAGTTTTCGACTCCTGCAGTAAGCAGAGCGTTGGCTATCATGTTTTCGTCAACGTAAGTGAGGTTTGCAGTCTTTACGATAAGTCCGCCGGTCTGCATAGGCATGATATACGAACATGAAAGCGTTCTTGTTCCGATAATATCATCGGAAACCAGTCCCTCAAGGTACTGCCTTTCCTGCTGATTGTTGATCTCGATGACCATGGTGTCCGAAGGATCGGCACCGAAAAATTCAAATATCTTTTCTTTCTGTGCATCTGTAAGGTCAGCTCCGAGTGTAATGACCGGGACCGCGTCAGCATATGATGTAAAAGTGAAAGCACCGGCCGTAAGTGACATTGCCAGAGCCGATGCAATAATTTTAGAAGTTATCCTTTTCATACAGTTCCCCTCCTTAAAAAACAAGGCTGTTCTGTTATCCGGAAAAACGTATGAACGCGTTATTTTTCCGGCAAAAGCCTTTCCCCTTTACGCTTAACAAATTCAGCGTATTAATAAATTTTATTATACCCTATTTTCACAAATTTTGCAACATTGATAAAACACCGATCTGTCCGTGCATAATACGAAGGAATTTTTTATTAACAAAATATACATTGAAAACAGAAGTATAATCTGATAGAATATATATGTATGAACATATTAAACATGGAGGTGCAATATGGCTATTACAGATTATCAGAAAGCTCTGAAAATCGGTCTTAAAACAAAAAGAACAGGAAAAAACAGTTTACTGATGAAGCTGGAAGACAGAATCGCAGACGAACCGCCTATGTCCCAGCAGCGTCTCGGCCTTATAGAAATACCTATTGAACTTATAGTAGGAACATATTCATCCGGAAGAACAAATGCTTTTGCCAGCGACTTTATGCCGCTTCTTTCGGCTGATACTGAATTCGCTACGAAATGGTCTGAACTTTATGACTCTCTTACTGAATCCGGTCAGCGTGACCCGGTTGTCGCTTATGAATATCTGAACCGCTACTACATTGTCGAAGGCAACAAACGTGTCAGCGTACAGAAATATATGGATGCAGTTTCAGTCGAAGGCATTGTCACAAGACTGATACCGCAGAAAAGCGATGAACCTGAAATTCTGATCAACTATGAGTATCTTGAATTCTATAAAAAGACCAAGGTAAATTATATCCTTATGAGCAGGCAGGGAAATTACGAGCGTCTTTACAGACACATTCATCCTTCCGGAAATGATCCGCTTACTGATGATGAAATGCTCGACCTTAAATATGTCTACAGCTGCTTCAGAAAAAGTTATATTGAAAAAGGCGGTCTCAAAAAATTCAAAGCCAAAATAGGTGACCAGCTCCTTGCATATATCGACATTTACGGATATGAAAACATATGTGAACAGTCATCCGCTGAAATACGCGAAAACCTGGTCAAGATCTGGAATGAATTCACAATGTTTGAAAAGGAACAGCCTCTTCAGATGGTTGATGAACCGGAGGACCAGAAAAAATCCATTGCCCATTCCATTGCTCACATTCTAACGAGCAATGTAACAAGTCAGGTACTGAAGGTCGCTTTTGTTCATTTCAAGAGTCCTGAAGAATCAGGCTGGACACGTCGTCATGACCACGAAAGCAAAAAAGTACAGGAATCTCTCGGTGACAGAATAGAAACATGCTCCGTTGTCACCCATGACAGCAGTGATTATTCTGTACTCGAAGACCTTATCGCCAAAGGCTACAAGCTTATTTTCACTACCACACCTGTACTCAGTTCAATAAGTCTGCGGTGTGCAATTGAACACCCTGAGATCACCATATGCAACTGTTCACTCAACAACGCATACAGGCATTTAAGATCATATTATCTGCGTGTTTACGAAGCGAAATTCGTTATCGGAGCAATTGCCGGAATTATGTCTGAAAACAACAAAATCGGTTATATCGCCGATTATCCGATCTACGGATCTCCGGCAGCCATCAACGCATTTGCACTCGGCGTAAGACTTACAAATCCACGTGCAAAAGTTTATCTCGAATGGTCATCACTTAAAGGTGAGGATCCTCTGGAAAGACTGAAAAAGAAAGATGTCGATATCGTTTCGTTCCCGGACCTTACAGGACGTAACAGTGACAATGATACCGGACTGTGCGGTCTGATCAAAGATGCAAAACCTATACAGTTTGCAGTACCGAAATGGAACTGGAGCGTTGTATATGAATCTCTTATCAGGTCTGTTCTTGACGGAGAATGGAAAAATGAAGACACAACGCATAACGGTCAGGCTCTCAACTACTACTGGGGCATGTCTGCAAACGCTATTGACATTGAAACATTCGAAATAACCGAAGGTCCAGGTCAGCTTGTCTACATTATAAAGCAAATGGTCAAAAAAGGTCTGATGAATCCGTTCTCCTGTGAAATCAAGGATCAGAACCACCAGATCGTAAACGAAAACGAAAACCGTATGAGCACATCTGAAATAATAAACATTGACTGGTTTATGGATATAGTCGACGGTAAAATACCTGACATATCAGAGTTTACTGAAAGCAGTCATGAACTGATTTCACAGCTTGGAGTAAAACTAAGATATAATCAGAGCTGAAAGAAATCCGCATAAGTAAATAAATTAGATTTAAGGAAGTTGTTTTAAATGATATTAAGAAGAAAGCAGATAAAGGATGATAATCCGGACAAAAACCCGGTAAACATTCTTGTTATTGCCGATGAACAGGTTCAGTCCTTCTACAGTGACTACGAAGAAAAGCACAGGGTATTTGACGGAATCGACCTTATAATATCCTGCGGCGATCTTTCACCGCATTATCTTTCCTTTATTGCAGATGCTGCTCACTGCAACGTTCTTTACGTTAACGGGAACCATCACTGTGACAAGGATGAAGAACATTTAGGGTGTCTTTCGATCGACGGTACACTAAGCGTTCACAAAGGAATCCGTATTCTCGGTCTCGGAGGATCAATGAAATACAAGGATTGCGGAGCACCGGCAATGTATACTGAAGAAGAAATGGTAAAAAGAGTAAAGAAGCTCAGAAATACTATCAAAAAAGCCGGAGGATTCGACATACTTGTTACACACTCACCTGCTTTCGGTATCAACGACGGAACCGATCTTCCTCATACCGGATTCAAGGTGTTCAATGAACTTCTTGAAGAATACAAACCGAAGTATTTCCTTCACGGCCATATCCACAACAACTACGGAACATACAAACAGAAAACCGAGCACAATGAAACGCTCATAATCAACGCTCACAGAAGAGTAAACTTTATTTACACTTTTGACTGACTGAAAAAAATGAAACACGAAAAACACCCGCAGGGTTTGATCATGATCCAAACCCTGCGGGTGTTTTTGTTTATTAAATGATGATACGGACACACAACACGGCATCCGCCTGTAAAAAAATGTAGGATAAACGCCGGTTACGCCGGAAACGGCTCTTCCGCCATCTGCTTTTTAAGTTCTTCGAAAAGTCCCGGAAGCTCACGCTCAAGTCTTACAAATTTTCCGTCTTCATGAGTAAAGCAGTGCACGGATTCACCTTCAAAAATGAATGCCCCGTCTGATTCACGGTACATTCTGTACTTTAATACAAAACTTGCACCCTTTACTTCTGTAACATAAATATTCACAAGTATAACATCAGTAAACTCCGCGCTGGTTCTGAATTTACCGGATACGCTTACCACCGGCGAAACAAGGCCGCTGTCCTCGAGTTTTTTGAAACTCCATCCTATCATGTCGAGATAATACACTCTTGCTTCTTCCATCCAGCGGATATAGTTTGAATGGTGAACCACCTTCATTTTATCTGTTTCATAATACTGTACTGTGTGTCTGTACGGTTCCGTAATTAAAACCTCCCTGTTTTACTATATTCCTTCAAAACAGCTGGCTATACGCTCAGCTAAAATTCTGTGGCCTTCTTCATTCGGATGCAGTCCGTCAGTAAGATAATTGTTCTTTACAAAGTCATCCTGAGGATTCATTCCGTAGATAGTATTGGTATCGATGACCGGTATCTGCATTCTCTGACATCTGTTTTTAATAGCATCGATGTAATGATACAGAGTATATCCGGCTTCATTTCTCTGCTTGTCCGTATTCAGTCCTCCGAACTCAACACGGTGAAGAGGAGTCAGAAATACAATGGAAGCGCCGGGATGTTCTTTTTTCAGTCCCATAAGCAGTTCATAAAGCGCACCGTAAAAAGATACATCGGTAGTGTCATCTTCAGTTCCGAGAGGTGTATTGAACCCGTAGTCATTCGTTCCGCCGAAAATTACGATAAAGTCCGCATCTCTCTTGATATCCTTGTACCGTTCAACAAAAGGCGGAATGTCCGTTCCCATATCGGACTGCGATGAAATGCATGATCCGGCAACGCCGTAAGGAATAGCTTCCTTAAGGCCGAGGATCTCGCCGAGATAATCCCAGTAGCCTTTACCGTCTGATGTATTGAATCCGGCAGTAATGCTGTCTCCGAGAAACGCACCGACGCAGCCTTTCCATTTACCGTCCGGTCCCGGTATCACGGTATCGGATTTTTTCCTGAATGTTATGTAGTTTACGGTTTTTTCACCGTTCTCGTCTATGTCAAATCCGGTCTTGTATTTAAGTGACTGCTGATCATCTGAAAGAAGCATCTCCTTACAGCTGCCGAGTCCGCCGTTTCCGGTAATGAACCTTATCTTGACACCGTCATTCTTCTGAGCAGCATCAAAATAGGAAACCAGCTGACTGAACCCGTAGTCTCCGCTGCTGACCAGCTCTGCCTTGTAACTTATGTCGCCTACACCGGCACTGAATATCAGTTCATCATCGCTGTTGTCCGATACCCAGCTTCCGTACAGAATATCAAAGACCTCCTCAGACTTCATTTTCTTTTTTATAGAATGATCCTTGCCCGTCGGTTCCGGAGTGTCATTTTTAACTTCTGTATCACTTTCTTCCGTGTCCTGTTCTTCACTGTCTGCAGGCTGATCTGATGATGATCCTGAAACGTCCGTACCGACAGACTCTTCGTCTGCACCATCCTCAGCAGCTGCTGCATCGGATTCATTTACAGCACCGCACCCTGAAGTCAGAACCGGTAAAAATAATGCTGATAACAGTAATGCAATGATCCTGCCCTTCACAGAAAGCACTCCCTTTCCCATATCAAATTAACACAGCACAGATAAAAAGATTTTTATCTGAACTGAATAAGAATATCTGATTCCGCTCTGCATATCAGCAGGCGTTTTCACGCTTTATAAGCGTCCCCTAAATATAGATAATTATACCACATAATACAGATCAATTCAAGCTTTGCATTAAATAAAGTAAACTTTTTTAGTAATAGAAAGTTATACAATATCTCAAAAAGATATTGACTTGTGCATTAAACTCTGATACAATATTCTTTAATGTGTCGTGATACCATCACATATTAAGATACTGCGTATTACGCAACACATAAAGCAGATGTGCATGATTATCAGGGGGTATAAAAAATGATCAGCTCAGACGGAATAAGAAATTTAAACGACTACTTTACAAAAGCCGAAGAAATGTACGGAACCTGTCCTTTTCTGAAATATACGGAAAAAGGGAATGAACTCTCGCGTACGTATACGGAATTCATGACACGCGTACGGAAATTTGCTCACTTTATACGGGAATACAGCATCTCTGCAGGACGAAAAATCAATGCTGCACTTATCGGACACACCGGTTACGACTATCTGACAGTTATGATCGGTACAGTATATGCCGGTTCAGCCATCGTCCCGCTCGATTCTCAGATGAATGCGGAAACACTTGCCGATCATCTGCAGAGATCCGGGGCAGAGATCATTTTTTATGAAAAAGATCTTTCAGGTACTGTTAAAGCTGCACTTGAAAGCTGTCCGGAAGTAAAGCTCTCCTTTCCTGTCTCTGACGCAGACAAACCGCTCGACAGTCTGATTTCAGAACATCCTGCAGAATATTTCACTGACATATCACCGGATGAATGTGCCTTTATTATATACACTTCAGGTACTACAGGAAAAAGCAAGGGCGTAATGCTCAGTCACAGAAATATGTTAAGCACGATACTAACAGTAAAACCGAATCCGGAACTTGAAAAAGGCAGCGTATGTGCCTTTCTTCCGCCTCATCATGTATTCTCTGTAAACTGTGACTACCTGTATGCATTCCGCTTCGGAATGGCGGTATGCATCTGTGATGATCTTTCTCATTTCACAGACGATATAAAGAAATATCAGCCGGCAACAATACACATAGTTCCAATGATGGTAAAGGCGATATACCGCGCACTTGTCTCAGCAAAAGAAGAATATCCGGAGCTTGGTGTCTCTGAAATAAAGGAACTAGTACTCGGAAAGAAATTCTCAAGGATCCTGAGCGGCGGCGGAGGCCTTCCGGACGATCTTCGCGTGGGTATTCTGAACTTCGGACTTCGCATTGCATCCGGATACGGAATGTCCGAGTGTTCCCCTTCCATTACCGAAGCTCCGTTTGATGCACCGTCAGACAAAAAAGGAACTGTCGGTATGCCGCTTTCAAGCTGCAGAGTACGTATAGCTGATGACGGAGAAGTCCTTGTAAAAGGTGACAACGTAATGATCGGTTACTACGGATCTCCGGAACAGACCGCAGAGGTTCTTTCTGAAGACGGCTGGCTTAAGACCGGTGATATCGGACATCTTGACAATGATGGTTTTCTTTATCTCACCGGAAGAAAAAAGAATCTCATCATACTGTCAAACGGCGAAAATGTATCACCGGAGGAAATTGAAAAAAGGTTCGCCGACTGCAGAGCGGTCGCTGAAATAATCGTATTCGGAAACAACGACTCGCTGGCAGCAGAAATTTATCCTGATCCCTCAGCTGTCGCAGAAAACGGCAGAGAAAAAACAGAAGAAACTGTACGAAAAGCAGTTTCAGAGATAAACAGAGACCTTCCTTCATACAAGCGCATAGCTGAAGTTATTTTCAGAGACAAACCTTTTGAAAGGACGTCTTCAAAGAAGATCATACGTTCTAAGGCAGGTACAGGTATTTCATCTGCTCAGTCCGGTACTGCTCAGAAAAAGCAGTGTGCATCTGATCTTGAAAAACTGACAGCAGAAATCATAGCAAAAGCCTCAGGAAGAAAGGATTTCGGCACCGACGAAACTTTCGCCTCGATCGGACTCGACTCTTTCGGTTGTGTTTCTGCAATAACTGACATTTACGAAAAGCTCGGATGCAGCATCGACCTTGCCGCACTTATGGAAAATGACACGGTGGAAAAACTTGCTGCATATATCAAATCATCTGAAAAGACCTATACTGATCATTCTGTCAGAAATGAATATCCTCTTTCAAATCTGATGAAGTATTTCATTTATGTAATAAACGGAAATACAGTCGGCAATGTACCTTCAGCCATCGAGCTCCCGTTAAATACTGATACGGAGCGTCTGAAAAATGCCGTAAGTGCAGCCATTGACGCTCATCCTGTACTGAAAGGCACAGTAGATATGAAGCGTGCTGTCATTCTGAGGAACGATAAGTCCGAAAACCATATCGACATAATCAAAACGACTGAATCAGAGTGGAAAAAGATAAAAGAACATCTGGTCGCTCCGTTTACCTATAAGCCAGGCGAAAAACTGTATCACATCGGTATTTACAAAACTGAAAAGGCCGTTTATCTTCGTCTCGATCTTTCGCACGCAGTTACTGACGGAGTTTCGCTCGGAATGTTCATACGCGAGATAAGCCGTGCCTACAGCGGTGAAAAGCTCACAAAGGAAACAAACTCATTCTACGAATATCTGCTTGACGAAAAGGCCAGAGCCGACAACGGCGTTCCTGATAAAGACAGCGAAAAATTTGCTGAGATCTATAACGGAATAAAGATCGGCGGAAGCAATATGACGATCGATCACGGTATGGATATCGACACTGTTATACCGGCTACAATAAAGCAGAGACTATACCGTATAAACCGTGAGAAGGTCATGAATTTCTGCGCAGAACACTGCACATCGGAAAATATACTTTTCCTGACTGCATTCAATATCTGCATTTCACTGTTCAGCGGAAATGAAAGCATTTTCACAACAAGCATCCACAGCGGAAGAACAGACGGAAGATATGCAGATTCCATTGGTATGTACTTCAGACAGTATGCATGCCGCTATGATTCCGGTAAATGCCGTACAACTGATGAGCTTCTCGAAGACACGGCTTCGCAGGTAAGAGACGTCATGAAACTTCATACATCATGCTCAAGCAACGGAGAATATCTGTTCCAGTTCCAGGGTGATATCTTCAACGTTGACCGCATAGGTGACCTTCAGTGTAAACGCGTTGATATCAGCATTGACAGTCATCCGTTCCGTATCATGATCATGAACAGGGCCAGAAGCTATATGCTGCATCTCAGTTATCACGCAAACCGATTTGACACGAGCACGGTCTATGTGCTTATAGACTGCTACCAGCACGTAGTAAATGCTCTTCTGGAAAACAAAACTATACCTGAGATCATCTCGGGACTGCCTGAAGAGATCTGTGCGGGAAGACTTATGCTTTCTTCAGAAGAAATAAACGCTGAATCCGGCAGAGCTCTCATTCCTGAGTCATCAGAAAACACAGGAGTATGGATCCTCGACGAACACACCCTTGATCTGAAACCTTTCGGTGCATGGGGTACGCTTTTCATAGCAGACAGAAAACCTGCTTCATACACATCTGCACTGAAAAATCCGCATGCGGCAGGAATTCTCTATAACACCGGAATAAAAGCAAGAATAATGCCGGACAACTCACTGAATGTATTCGGTCCTGAGTCCCGCGTGGTAAGAGTCGAAAACCACAAAGGCGGTTACTACTACGATCTGAACGAGGTCGAAAAAGAAGCCATGAAATGCAAAGGCGTCACCGCAGCCCGTGCTTATCTTGAATACTCAAAGGAGTACAGGGTGTACGTACTCAGACTCGACGTTGAAACAGACAGTTCCATGAACAAGGAAGACGTAGTATCCTACTTCAATGACAACGTACCGGAAAACCTGCGTCCGGTAAAGATTGCAGACAAAAAACCAAAGATCAGACATAACCAGCTGAAACGAAAAAACATTACCGCCGGTTTTTAATCTCATTCTGAACTGATTGATTCTGCAGAATAACAAAAAATCACGTCCGAACAGACCTGCTATTATGCGACGATCCGGACCGGTTTCTATAGTACAGAAAAAGCATTCTCCCTTTTTCGGAGAATGCCTTTTTTTTCTGATTGCAATCATCATTTATTGCTGTTTATCATTGACTGTTATCAGATATTGTGCTATTATATACAGGATAATGCTTATGAGAAGAAATTTGATTTTTCCGGGAACCTTTTCGGCATTTCATGTATCTAATTACAGGATGTTTATGATAGCGGGATTTTTTATGTGTAACGTTACTTAAAAGGATATTAAAAGAATATCAGCTGACACTCCATGAACGGACAGACGGAGTGCGGCGGAACTTCCGGAGGTACTAATTATGACTCAGAACAGAAAAACTGCTCTGTCAGTATGCTGCATAGCATCACTGCTGGGTACAATGGCTTCTTTCCCGTTATCTTCAGCAAATGCCGCTGAAAAAGGTTCTATCGTAATCAATGAAGTGTGTGCAAAGAATACCGAATTTGCTGCACCGGACGGAAACTTCTATGATTTTATCGAACTTTACAATTCTTCTTCAGAAAGCATCGATATCAGCGGATACGGACTTTCAGACAATGCTGAAAAGCCTGATAAGTTTAAATTCAATGACGGCACAGTAATAAAGGCAGGCGAGCATCTTCTCATTTACTGCAATTCAAAGGAATTCACACTTGAAGGAAAGAACACTGCATTTTTCGGGCTTTCCACAGACGGTGAAACACTCACTCTTACAGATAAAAGCGGAAATGCTGCTGATACGATCTCTTTCGGTCTTATAGAAGCAAATGTTTCCTACGGAAGATCAAGCGACGGAGCTTCAGAGTTTGCTGTTATGAAAATGACACCTGGTGAAGCAAACAAGACTGATTCTGTGATCAAAAAGGTAGTTCAATCCCCTGTTTTTTCAGCACCGTCGGGTTTCTATAACGACAGTTTTGATCTTACACTCAGCGCAGAAGAAGGGTCAAAGATCTATTTCACTGTAGATTCATCCACTCCGGACAAAAGCTCCAATGAATACACTTCTGCAATAGATCTTGCAAATGCTTTGAATAAAGCCGTTCAGTCGGAAAGAAAGCCGGAAGACGGAAAACGTCCTGAAGACGGCAAAAGACCTGAGGACGGCGGTCCTGATGCAGGAAAGAGACCGGATGACAAGGACCCGGGCGCACCACAGCAGAACGGATCAAATGATGCGGCAGTAATTCGTGCAATAGCATATGATTCCGAAGGCAATGCAAGCGAACCTGTAACAGCTGTTTACTTCTTCGGCTATCAGAACAAGGCATCATACTATCAGGATTTTAAGATAATTTCACTTGTTACCGACAGCGATAATCTTTTCAGCAGAGAAAAAGGCATCTGGACAAACTATGAAGAAAGCGGCCGCGAATGGGAACGTCCTGCAAACATGCAGATCTTCAGCAGCGGCAAACTCGATGTTGATCAGAATATCGGAATCAGAATACACGGCGGATATTCACGTAAATTCAATCAGAAGAGTTTCAACGTGTATGCAAGAGAAGACTACGGAAAATCAACTATTGAATATGATCTTTTCTCAGGAGCTCTGCGAAGTGAATCCACCGGAAAGAAAATTAAGGAATTTGACAGCTTCATTCTCAGAAATGCCGGCAACGACTGCCAGGACACAAGATTCAGGGACAAACTCAACCAGGCACTTGTAAACGACCGCGAATTTCTTGAACAGGCTATGGAGCCTTGCATAGTTTTCGTAAACGGTCAGTTCTACGGACATTATGAAATAACTGAAAAGCTCAGTGAAAAATACATAAAGGACCACACCGGCGTAAGCAAAAAGGACGTATGCATCGTCAAGAACCAGAAGCTTGACGAAGGCGAAGAAGCAACTTACAAGGAATACGAGGAACTCGGTGAATGGGTAAAGAAAACCGATCTTTCTTCATCGGAAAACTACGAAAAGCTCTGCAGTCTTGTTGATATGGACAGCTTCGCTGACTACATGGCAACTGAGATCTATATAGCAAACAAGGACTGGGGCAAGAACAACGTTGCACTCTGGAAAGCGACAACAGTCGATGAAAGCAATCCGTATGCAGACGGCAGATGGAGATTCATTCTATTTGATACCGAATTCTCATCGAATATCTACAACACAGTTCCGGCAAATATAAACCTGTTCCAGATCCTTGACAAGGAAGAGAATTTTGTGAACACCCTTCTCAAAGCTGCGCTTAAGAACCCTGAATTCAGACAGAAGTTCACTGTAACTTTCATGGATATAGCAAACTATAACTTTGACACAAACAAGGTAAACGCCCTTATAAGCGAATATACAGGCATATACCGTGAACCGGCCGCAGATACTTTCAAGAAATTCTGGGGAAACAGCAATAACTTCTCAAACTCAGTCTCTACAGTAAAGAACTGGTTCGGTTCAAGATACCAGTATGCTGTTTCACATCTTAAAAATGCTGCCGGACTTAAAGGCAGCCTCGTATCAGTTACGGTTTCAAACGACCAGAAATACGGAACAGTTAAAGTAAACACTCTTACACCTGATTTCTCATCAGGAAAATATACAGGAAAATACTACACGGATTATCCTGTAACAGTTTCGGTCGAACCGGCTGAAGGCTGTGAATTTGCTGGCTGGAAGCTTAGTGACGGCACAGTTGTAAAGACAAAGACCGCGGAGATCACTTTAAAAGACAGCACGACAGTTACTGCACTCTATTCAGGTACCGGTTCATCCGGACAGACATCTGATCCGAAAAATGATACCGTAAACGGCGACGTTAATTCGGACGGTTCAGTAAACTCAAAAGATCTCGTAGCTGTGATCTCTGTAATGTCCGGAACCGCAAAGGCAGAAAACCTTAAAGCTGACGTAAACGGTGACGGTAAGGTAAGCATTCTCGATCTTGTTTTACTCAAGAGCAGACTGCTCCGCTGATCAAGTTAAAAAGCTGATCTTCAGAGCTTTCCCCCATCCTGAACTCCGGATCAGCTTTCCCCCTTAGATATTTTCGTCAATCAACTCTATAAAATCCAGAGGCTGATATTACCTACCTTTTATCAGCTTCGGAGTAAAGTCCTGAGGAAGTGCACTAATCTTTCTCAGGACTTTACTTTTTTCACATATTTCTATTGAATATTCCGGAATTATATTGTATAATATATTTATATATATTCGATAAACCATTCAACTGTTATACCATAGTCTTACTGGGATTACTGCTTCCTGGAACGGGGATTTTAAGAAAGGAGCTGCTATGGATCTACAGAAAATCGCAGACAGCTTTTATGAGGCTACCTGCATAATATCAGTACAGAAAAAAGGCGATGACGGATACGGGGAGATTCGTCTTGTCGCAGCAAATGAAAAATACATTATTCCTCTTGAACAGCCGCTTGGTGATCTTTCAGAGGTTCCCGGAATTCCGGATATTTTTCAGCATGAAAAAAAATACATTCCGAACTCACTTTATGAAAACTATCTGCCGAAAGATCTGAACTTCGAAGACATATGCTTCAGAGCCGCTGTAAAAAAACTTTCGGTACACACATTTTTCAATCTGAACGATCTGAATATGTGGTTTGAGATCTTCTGCGTGCCGGTAAACTATGAAAAAGATGATCTCTGCTACTGTGCCTATACTGCTATCCCAGGCAATGCATACAACGTAGGCATGAGTTCAGGCAAAAACAGCACCACATCGGAAGACGTTATAAAAACCTGTATAAAACTGAACAGCACCGATGATTTTGAAAAAACGATGCAGAGCATAATTCATGACATACGTCTTATCTGCCGTGCAGAAGTATGTTCCATCATGCTCACAGATATTGAAAAAGATACTTTTTCAATTATTGCTACTGACCGTGCTGAACACACATATATAAGACCTTTTGCACAGCGCAGTGATTATTCAGTGGTTGCAAGGACCTGGGCAGATATGATAACCGGAAGAGACTGCCTGATCGTAAAGGAAGAAAAAGACTGGATCTATCTGCAGAAAATCAATCAGATATGGTACGAAGACCTCAGAAAAGCAAACGTCAACAGCATTGTTTTTCTTCCGCTCCGGTATGCCGGTGAAATACTCGGTTACATCTGGGCTACAAATTTTGAAACTGCTGATACTATACGCATCAAGGAAACTCTTGAGCTGACCACATTCTTTATTTCTTCGAAGCTTTCAAGTCATAAAATGCTCGAACATCTTAAAAAGATAAGCTATACCGACCGGCTTACCAGTATTCCTAACCGGTTTGCCTGCACGGACGTCATCAGTTATCATATCAGAACACGCACTGCTTTTTCCGTTGTATCAGCCGATATAAACGGTTTCAAGAGCATAAACGACAGTATGGGATTTGAAGCTGGAAATTACGTGCTCAAAGAAATTGCATCAAGATGGACAAAGATCGCTAAGGAAAACACGTCCGGCACTCAGAACCTTATCGCACGTATGGGCGGTGATGAATTTGCAATCGTGATCAAAGGAGATTATTCAGAAGAAGAGATAATGCGGATAATTTCACAGTACGAAGAAGCATTAAACAAACGTGTTAATATTGACGGACAGGATATTTTCGTTACCGCAAGTTTCGGTTACTCTTCCTATCCGGAAGATGCAAACACATCTGACAGCCTTATTTCCGAAGCCAGCGCTGCAATGCGTGAAGTAAAAAGGCTGAACAGCAGCAATCACATCCTGCATTTCACATCTGACATGCTTCGTCCAAAGCGTTCACTCATTATTGAAAACAAACTCAGAACAGCACTTGAAAATGACGGCGTTTTCTTTCATCTTCAGCCTCAGTTTGATATGGAACACAAACTGTACGGGTTTGAAGCGCTCGCACGTATGAAGGACGAAAACGGCGATTTTATCAGCCCGGGTGAATTCATACCTGTTGCTGAAAAAGTCGGACTTGTTGACAAGGTCGATACGGTCGTATTCAGGAAAGCTGCACTTTTTGTAGGCAGTATTATAAAGAATACAGCTTCAGAAATAGTTCTCAGCGTCAATGTATCAGTACGTCACCTGATGAAAAAGGATTTTCCGGAAGAAGTACAGAATATTCTGCGTGAAAGCGGAATGCCTGCAAGCTCACTTGAACTGGAAATCACCGAGTCAATTATGATAGAATCAGCTGATAAAGCCCTTAAATGCATAGATGAGCTTCGCAAAATGGGTATAAACATAGCAATTGATGATTTTGGTACCGGATATTCTTCTCTGAGTTACTTGAATAAATTCCCTGCCAATCTGCTTAAAATAGACAAATCATTTATTGACAAGATGAATGAGAGCGATTTTTCAAAGCAGTATGTGGCAGCGATAATATCTATCGGTCACATTATGGGCTTTAAGGTCATTTCCGAAGGTGTTGAGGAAGATACTCAGCTTGAGACCCTGAAGGATATAGGATGTGACCTTATTCAGGGATATATATGGGGAAAACCGATGCCGGCAGAACAGGCTGAAAAGCTTATTACTGACACCGAAGCGGATTAAGGGGTGAGAATCATCGAGCAGGATCGATGCGCTGACACATGTATTTAACCGAAATGCCCTTAACTCAAGACTTGATGCTTTCAGCACAGGTACTTTGTTTAATCATTTTCTAAGCGGATGACTGCAAAGGGACAACCTTATAAAGGGGAAGAACGACAAAATTCGCAGTAAAAGCCGGCATTTCTTCCCCTTCCTTCGGTTTTCCCTCTGCACTCCCTTTCCCAACACCTTCCCCATCATTGCCGGCTTTTGCTTTTTATTATAGCTCGGAGGTTTGCGGGCTTAAGGCTTGGTTTATGCGTAATATTACAGTTTACGTCTGATAATATCGATTAATTCTCTGTCCGCCGGCAGCCAGTCAACTGAATCAAGCGTATCGGCAGTTAGCCATTTTGCGTCTTCTGCTTCTTTCAGAACAAGATCACCTTGTTTTACAACAGCGTAGAAGCAGTCCATGGACAGGTGGAAATTCGGATAATCATATTCTACTGTATGGAACATTTCCAGAGGAATGATCTCAGTATCAAGTTCTTCTTTTATTTCACGGACAATAGCATCTTCCGGTGATTCATTCTGTTCTATCTTTCCGCCTGGAAACTCCCATCCGCCTTTGTATTCGCCGTATCCGCGGGCTGTCGCAAAGATCTGGGACGGTTTGTCCGATGAATCAAGTATTACTGCTGCTACTACTCTTATTGTTTTCATTTAAACTAACTCCTATGTGTTTGCAATGTATTCATAAAGATCTTCCCTGACCGGAACATCAAGCAGCCATTCTATTTCGACGGCTGTTTTATCTGTACCAGGCATGATGAATTCCTCTGTCTTTCCGGTAGGTCTGACATATCCGAGATAATAAAACTCCTTTGAGATTTTATCATCTTTATTTTTTCTTACGAAGAGATGAACTGCGATTCCAAGTTCCTTTGATTTAATAAATTTCTGCACATCTTCCGATTCCAGAGTTCTTCCGGATTTTGAAACAGCGATAAGTGAACTGTTACTGGTAAAATGATCACTGTAGTTGATAGTTGCTGAAATATCTTCGCTCTTGTCGTAGTTTATAAATATCGGAAATGTGTTTGTTGTCTTATCATATTTATATCCGCCGATATTGAGCGGCACTTCGCCTTTCTCCCAGTTAAGCAGACGGCATACATCTTCGTAAGTGTATTTCTGATAAAGTACAAGATCAGTATCCTTATATGAGTTTAAATAATCTCTTTCATAACGGCTTATGCCGAAACCGATGAGTTCTTCAACTGTATTATAAAAATCCCTGTCAGACATCATATCAAGGAAACGAGCAGACGCTTTATAGTCTGAGCCGCTTTCTTCAATAAATACGCAAACCTTGTACGTATCTTTTCCGCTTCCCGTCGCAAATTCATTGGTAAGGATCTTCGCTGTGCTGTTGCAGTTAAGTAAAGTCATTTCTTTTTTATATCGTACTTTGACCTCACTCTTAAGAGAATTGAAAAGGTTATCATGTTTTCCTTCAAGTATCAGTTTTAAAAGCAGAAGCTCATAAACACGCTTACCGGATGCCAGTTTCTTCGAAATAAATTCAAGAACCTTTTCTTTATCGCTGTCAAAGCGGATAGTGTATTCTTTTTCATGCTTTACGAGAAACTTATAATATGAGCCGAGGGTATTTGAATCAAAGATCCTGCATACATCCATTTCACCGTAGGTATCAAAATCCATAAGCGATGGAATACGACCAATCTTATTTTTCAGCGTAAGATAATTCTCTTTAATCATTCTGACATCGCTGAAATTCGCACTGTCAACAGATGAAAGGATCCTGTTACGGCTTATCTCATCAAAGTGGATTGTTGACGATCCGGTAATTGTTCGTCCGCCTTCAATCACGCCTCTACGCAGATTATCCTTGTTATATGTTCTGTCCCCATAAAGCGCAACCGGAATCAGAAAGTTCTTTGTATAGTTTCCGATGAAATCAAGTACGACAACAAATTCCTTGCCTTCGCATTTTCTTAAACCTCTGCCGAGCTGCTGAATGAAAACGATCGGCGACTGAGTAGGACGAAGCATAATTACCTGATTAACGGATCTTATATCAACACCTTCATTCAGAAGGTCAACTGAAAAGATATAGTCAAGCTGTGATTTTCCTGATTTAGTTGTTTCCGAATCCATTTCAAGACGCTCAAAGGCTTCAGTACGCTGTTCATCAGTTGAAGCACCGGTCAGAACAAGTGTACGGTAGCCCCTTATATTCATTTTAGCAGAGAGTTCTTCAGATTCTTTTATTGTCCTGCAGAATATTATTCCCTTGACTCTGTCCCCGCTGTAGCCATAGTATTTTGCATTTGAAATGATATGACTAACTCGTTCCTCACTGGTAAGCAGGCTGAAATCTTCCGCATTCAGCTTTTCGTTCATACCGGTTTCATCACTGATAAGATCAAGATCGCTGATACCGAAATAATGGAACGGACAAAGCAGGTCTTCTTCAAGAGCCTTCTGCAGTCTGATCTCATATGCTATCTGGTAATTGAAGATTTCATAAATATTCTTTCCGTCCCTGCTGTCATCATTCTTATCTGGAGTCGCAGTCATACCGAGCCAGAAAGCCGGCCTGAAATACTGAAACACCTTGCAGAACATATCACTGCTGCTATGATGTGCCTCATCAATAACAATACAATCGAAATGATCCGGTTTAAACTTCTTCAGATTTTCTTCTTTACTCAAAGTCTGAACCGTAGCAAAGATAAGATCACTGTCAGTATCATGTTTACCGTTACCGATAAACCCCATTGTTTTCGTGTTCCCGAATACATTTTTGTATGACTTCTCTGTCTGAACGGAAAGCTGAGTTCTGTGAGTTACAAACAGTATCTTATCAAATCCAAGCTCTCTAACTGCAAAAGCAGAGGCATATGTTTTACCTGTACCTGTTGCAGAAATAAGAAGTGCTCTGTCTTCGCCGGATTCAATGATCTTTTTCAGATTAACAATGAAATTTGTCTGCATTGAATTCGGCTTTAACTTATGCTGATCAAGTGAGATGACGTTATTATAATACGAAAGAGCTCTCTGATGCTTTATGATATCATACTGTATTTCATAAGTTTCGATAAAATCATTGTAATCAGATGTATGCTCTGAATTCCAGAAAGCTTCAAATTCATCAATGATCTGCTTTGCCATTTCTCCGTTTTCAGTAGAAATAAATCTTGTATTCCATTCGTGATTGGTGGTAAGCGCAGTTCTTGTCATATTAGAACTTCCGATGATTATACGGTACAGATCATCCTTGCGGAAAATATATCCCTTTGTATGAAAACCTTCACTCGCCTTCACATCGAACATTTTCAGCTGAATGTTTTTAAGTTCATGAAGTTTTTTCAGAGCAGCCGGTTCACTGAAGTTAAGATAGTTTGTAGTAAGAATACGTCCTTTAATACCTTTCCTCTCAAGTTCCTTCAATGTCATGAGAAGCGGAGTAATTCCACCTATAGTGATAAAAGCAACGCTTATACAGAAACTGTCACAGTTCTTCAGTTCATCTTCAATCGTTGAAAGAACTTTCCTTCCGTTCCGATAATCGTTCGATACAAACTGCGGCCTGTAAGCAAGATTCGATAAATTTGTACTGTCTATAAAAGCTGTAGTGAAACCGTTGTTCAGTTCCTTAATTATCCCGTTTTCCAAATTTCAATCCCCCGTCATTTATTATCATTCAACTTGTCTGTTCTTCTCATATGATACCTTTAAATCCATTTAATATTACTATTCTATGATACTATGTTATGAGGTGAAAATCAAGTAATATATACATTATGGAGACGATCTTTTTTAACTATAAAAAATTCTCCCTGAAAGCAGCATTTTCATACTGTCTCAGGGAAGAAAATGTACGCCTTCGACGTGCTATTAAAATTGCTGCGATAGCAGCCTCCATTTGAACACAATCAATTGAAATATGGCGATTTTTTATTATTTACTTCTTCATATTAGTGATCTCAGCAGTTCCGTTTACAAGATCCAGCTTAAATTCCGTATCGAACAGCTTCGTCAGATCATCAGTGGTAAGTTCAAAACCATACGAAGTAGTACTGATCTCAATCTTCCCGCGAAGATCTGTTTTCACACCGTTGCGCTCAGCGAAACATCCGCTTTCAGAAAAAACGGAATACTACCTTCTCATCTCCCCTGGCAAGCGTGTAGCTTTTGCTGTCAGCGGCATATGGTTTAAAGCCTGTACACTCTGCAAATGAAGCAAGCCACGGAAAATCAAGTATTTCGTTTTGCTGAACATTACACCAGTCTGAAACAGTATACAGATTTTCACCAGTTTCAATCGGAAGGTCCTGACCTGTGTTCCTTGCACGCGAAAGATCATATTTCCTGTTCAGCAGCATGACTTCAAGTCTGCCTGGTCCATACTTCGCCAGTATCTCATCAGGCAGAACAACATGTATATAACCGTGGCGAACGTCGTCAACATATTTCCACTCAGCGTTATATATCTCACGTTCCTCGTCATAATCTACCTTTTCCGTACCGTCGGAAAAATTAAACAATGAGGAAGACGTGATCGACTTCTCATTATCTCCGTCCAGAAAGGTAACCATGACAACGGGGCGATCGAACTTCAATTCGTAATCATCATCAATATCGGACAACGCAGGTATATTGTTCGAACTGTCTTCAACCAGTGCACAGGCAGCCTCTACTGCCGTATGAATCTCATCAAAACTGCGGGCGTTGATTTTCGTCCCTCCTCCGTAATCCACATGGATAAGATTCCGCTCATCTATTGCGGAGTTCAATTCCGGGTGGTCATGTACCCATTCAAGAAGGTAATCGCAAGCATATTCGTAGTAGAAGCTTCCGAAGTAACCGTGCTGCTTCTTATGACGCGTCACCGTAAATTCCGTACCGTCAGCGCATTTCATGCTGTACAGTATTGGCAAAGTTTCACCATTCTGCTGTTCCTGTTCGGTGATCTCTACCTTATATCCAAGCTTTTTTGACAGCACATTAACAAGCTCTTTGTCTGAAAGCATCTTGCCTTCTGAACATCCTGTAAGTGCAAAAGCCGCCATCGCCGCAAGTACAAGTGCCGACATGCGGAATAATTTTTTCATTCTGAAACAGTGTGGTTTTATCATTATCACTGTGTCCCCCTTATTTTGTCTTTCATAAGATTATAGCATATATCAATGGATAATTCAATACAACATGATTTAATCCCGTTTTCAATCAGAGTTTTTCCTTATACATAACGCCTCCACCCTGCCTTAAGCCCACCAACCTCCGCACTATAATAAAAAAGCAAAAGCCGCAATGTGGGGGAAGTTCAAGGAAAGGGTGTGCAGAGGGAGAACCTTAAGGATGGGGAGAAATGCAGCTTTTTCAATTGCGCCGACAGGCGCAACCATTTAATCGGAACGCCTTCGGCGTGCTATTATAATTGCTGCGGTAGCAGCCACCATTAGTAAAGAAAAAGACACAGGAGCTCAAAATGTTCCTGTGTCTTTTTCATTCGAATTCAAGCTGCATAAACGCGGGTTTCGGCTCCGGATAATCCTTGGCTTTTTCCATTACCAGATTGGTAACTGCCTTTTTCGCTACTTTCCGGGGATCGGAATCTTTGTTTATCCATTCGTTCAGATCATCTTTTGCGAGTAAGCTCAGCAATAGATACATAGTGGAGAACATCAAACTGTTCCGGTGCATTTTCCATAAGGAACTTTGTGTGATCTTCTTCCCAGAGTTTAATCGTCTTTTCATCCATCGAAGCGCCGACGCCTCTGCATGCGCGCATTCTGCCATGCCAGCTTTCACGTGTAAAAGGTACATTTACATCAAATTCTTCCTGAAGAGTAATGTCAAAGAATTCAAGGTACTCATCCGGTACCCAGACGTGCTTTCTGGTATCACCGTGACCGGACCAGTCCGGATTGTACTTAAGGATAATCTCCTCGCTGCCTCCTGCGATCTTATCTTCATACGGCAGCCAGCCCATGTAAAGGATAAGGAACTTTCCGCCCGGCTTAAGTATCTTAGCAAATTTCGGTGCAGTTACCTTATGGTCAGGATACCAGATGCACTGACACGCCGTTATTACATCAAATGTATTCTCGGGGTAGTCGATCTCCTCAGCCGGGCACGTATACAGTTCAATGTCCATTCCCTGTTCTCTGCACAGCTCTTTAGCAGATTCGATCTGGTTTTCTGAGATATCGGTACCGATCCACTTTGCACCGTGTGAATACAGTGCGCGGGGCACATTCGCGGTTCCTGTTCCTATGTCGAGTACAGTCTGTCCGGAAACGCACACGCCAAGTGAAAGGATCTTGTCATAGAACTCCTTAGGATAGATGTCCCTGAACTTCGCATAATCCTTAGACGTTTTGCCCCAGTCAAATGAATTACCGTTATCAATGTCCTGATTCTTCATAATTGCTTTCACCTCATTTTGTTTTACTGAAACTGTCGTAAATGCAATTTTGCATATGTGTAGTTTCATTTTTATAATTTATCTTTATTAATTCAATCTTCTGAAATATGAGCTTAATTCGATATAATTATCTTCATCATCTAAATGTCTGCACTTAGAAACTATTGAATCAATCTCTTTTGCAATAAGATTTTCATCAAATTCTTTTACAATTATCCAACCTCTGTTTAACATAACCGAATTGCCTGTTTCGTTCTCAAAATTAGTATATAATCGTTTTATGCTAATAACATTAAATTCAAAAACGTCGTAAACAAAATCTTCATCCTCTGGTCCTATATAGATTTCACCAGAAATTATAAAGTCATCATAATCAAAGTCTTTATCAAAATAATTAATAGTCTTAACTTCCATTTAGTACGCCTCAATTTTTGGATGATTGTTGCTTTCAAAGAAGACTTCATAATCATCAGTTTTAATACAATACAAAATTCTATCATCACGTTCTTCAAAACTTAATCCAATAAGAGTCTGCTGAATATTATCAAGTTTATTGTCTGTCATATTCTTTGGATCATCCAGATTAATAGAAAAATTATTGAAGTTTAAGACTTCGAATTTTGTTCTGTTTCCAGTATTAATATCTCGAAATATGATAATGACAGAATTGAAATTTGTCTTTATATTTTCTACGAATTGTATTGAGTTATTTATAATTTGTTTTTCATATGAATAATCATGTTTCATCTGAATAGCAATCATTACTCCTTTTGAAATTTTAAATATGTTTTATTATTACATTTTCATACTCATAAGTATAATAGTTTTTTTTGTTTAGAGTCAACTTTGGATTTAATTAAAATTGTGCCGCAGGCACCACCGTTTATCTAATCGTGATTTAGTAAATCGTGATTTGATATTATTATACTGTATACCGACCGTTGAACATTATCCAGTTTTAAGTATTACCACCACATTTTCATGTCAGTGAATATCTGATTGTTTATATAATATGGAATAGCATTAGCTTCTCCTGCATATCTGAGTGCTGCCTGAATTTCCTTGTTATAATCCATTGATAAATAAACAGGGTGCCCGGTTTTGCACTTTAACAGGTACAGAAGATCACCTCTCTGTTTCGGAAGATCACGTGTGAAATGCAGGAGATCGGGCATTACCTTCCATACTCCGTTTTTCGTAAACAGCTTTATCAGTCTCCACTGTACGATGAAGTCTGTTTCAGCGTATATCAGATTCTTTAGTTCATCCTTATCAAAATCAAGCGCCTTCCCTGCAATACGGAACGCAGCCTTCGCAAGTACCGGATCATCACTGTGCATAATCTTCAGAACGATATCCTTGCTGTCTTCCGTACCGAGCTTAACCAGCGCATACATCGCCTCACGGGGATACTGTTCAAGATACTGACGTATAAGCGGGATATCATCTTTGGTACCGGAATTTGCAAACTCCCAGAGTGACTGCGGCAGATTGTCTCTGCAGAACTTCAGAATATCAAAAACCTGTCTTTTTAAGATTTCTGCGTGCAAAATTCCTTATATGAGCAGATTCAGAAAACAGCAGCTGTTCAAAGCCTTCCCATATTCCCTCTTTTTCAAGGCTATACTCATATGCGATCAGACGAACATGTTCATTTTCGTCATTCGCAAATATCGCCTGAACTTCATCGGGAATGCATTCTCCTGACATTTTAATATATATCCGTTCCAGTAAACACCGCAGTTCATATGAACATTCATTTTTGAAAAAATATATGATAAGATCACGGTATTTCGGTTCCGGGTGAAGGAAAAACAGTTTGTAGCAGAGCCTCCTTGTATGTATATACGCCTTCAGTACTGTATCAGCGTTTCTCTCAAAGGTCTCCATAATATAAGAATCAAGGTAATCCATCGAGAACTCAGCAGAACGCTTTGCTTTCTGTCCTCTGCGCACATGCTCAACATAAGGCATCGCATTTACCAGATATTCAGCTGCTCTCTCCTTACGCATCAGTTCATAAAATATCTTCATTGCAGTACGACGCACCTGCGGAACAGTATCATTAAAACGGATAAGCGTATATCCAATCATGTCATAAAGATCATCATCCACAAAATGCTCCAGACACTGTTCACGGAAAAATCCGTTCGGATGTGCTGAACCGAATATGAGCAACGCACGGTAGTACAGATAATATCCGCCAGGGCAGCTTCTTTCTTTCCACTTTTCAAAATCTACTTCACCGATCTCCACAGGAGCAAATTTCATCATATTCTCGGCAAAAAGAAAAAAATTCACATTATGATTTTCAATATAATGTGCCTGCGTTCCTATAAACTTTATCTGCTCCGGAGACGGATCATAAAACAGCGCTGAATAAAGATGCGGAAAACAGTAATACTGCCTCAGGCGAAAATTGTCATCATGGTTATAATATGAAGTGTGACGCTTGAATCTATCCGAAAGCTCATTTCTGTAACGCTCGATAATGCACTGCGCATGCTGTGTTTTGTCTGTCATATCTCTCTATAAACCCCTTTCCATATAAACAAGCCCACCTTATTAAGCATTGTATTCTGCCTTTTACAAGGTGGGTATGTAAGTATTATTATAACCGCAAACACATGATGTGTCAAATGCACAGCTTATGGTACGCCTTCGGCGTTCTATGGAAAACGGCCGCCGTTCGGCGACCGTTGAACATATCAGCAAGCACCCATAATGCCGGACGCTTTGCACTCTATTCTCTTCTTATGAGTTTCAAGATCAGCTTCTCTGGTCGGTACCGGAATGTGGCTTTCTTTATCTGTAAGGCTGAGAACAATATCGATAGACGTTTTAAGTGATATGTAATTTCCGGCTGATACAAAAACCGGTTTTACATTATCCATTGTTCTGAGTACGCATCCGTACACTTCATCATTTATCACGATATCAGTCATATCACCTCTTGATTTTCCCGGCTCTGTATAATCCGTATCCTCAATTTTATAATATGATTTTGCCACACCGATAGATGGTTTTCCGATATCAAATGAAGCCTGCGAAGCTATACCCATATGTCTCGGATGAAGATATCCGTTTCCGTCAAACATAAAAATATCCGGATCATTTTCAAGGAGTTTTACTGCTTCACGAATCAACGGAATCTCCCTGAATGAAAGAAATCCTGGGATATATTCACATGTGATCTTACCGGCATATGATTTTCTCTCAATGACTTCGTGAGTATTAAAATCCACGACAACGATACAGCACACCGCACATTCGCTGCCATTTTCATCATTCCAGTACGCCAGATCTACGCCCGCAACTGTTTTTATCTCATCCATTCGGATTCTGTCTGTCAGATCCAGCTTATCTCTTAATGCGTTTTGTATTTCAATGTATTGTTCTTCGTTTTTCATTGTATATTTCCTTTCGTTTTATCAAATCGTGATTTAGTAAATCGCGATTTGATATTCTCGTAAATTAATCAGTGTCTGTTACGAAACCAGATACACGCAATGTGTAGCTGGTTTTTCAATTGTGCCGCAGGCACCACCATTTAATGGAACGCCTTCGGCGACCGTTATTCCATACATCCATATTCAGAATAATAATCTGATAAGATTTTTGAATCAAAAATCATACTCATCTTCTCTGTCAAGCAGCTGGCTCCATCTTGCTGATATCAGTTTCGCATAATGAACATGATTAAGTCCATAATTACCGAGTGAATAAGCATCATTAAATTCTACAAGAAGAGTTCGGTTATCCTTTGTAACACAAATATCCATACTGCATGCAACAGGTCTGTTTTCCCATGATTTAAATGTTTCCATTATTTCTTTGAGAACAGTTGCATCATAATGATAGTAATAACTTTCACGATTTGAATCAAGAATCAAACCATATGGTCTGACATCAAGAAGTCTGTCATATAGAATAAAGCATCGCCACTCAGCTTCAATATCAAGAGGTTCACTGCATATGACTTCATAGTTTTCATTCTGATTACCACAACCAGTGAGATCATAAATGCTTTTAATTATCTTGCCGGTAAAAACTTTACTTTTCTTTGGCTTTACAAACCATCCGGCAGACCATTTTGATTCATCGACGCTTATGGCTTCGATAGTATCAGTCCATATTTTCCTTCCGAGATATTTCTTCATGGTCTCAGGATAATCTGGTACATATGGTTCTACGCCAAACTTATTGAATATCTCTTTACACTGATCGATATAATCAAGTACAATATCTTCCTTCTCAACTTTATCGTATATTTCATCTATTGTATGATAAGGTACAATCTCAGCACCAAGCTCACGGAAACCATACATCGCACAAGCCATATTCGGACTATGCGGTATTTCCATGTTCATACCTTTATCAAGCTTCGTTTTCAGCCAAACTTTCATTATTGCATCACCTTAATATACTTCGCCGGAACAGTATCCGCTAACCAGACTTTATCGTTTCCTAAGTAAAACATAATGCCGTCTTTCCACGCTGTTTCTGCATCAATAACTAGAATAGCCGGGTTATCATCGCGTCTTTTGCCCACCTGAAGTGCGGTGTCGATATCAGCAGACAGATGAACATACTGTCTTTTATTCGGCAGTAATCCACTTTTCATTATTGATCCGGTAAAACGTACTGGTGTGCCATGATACAGAATCTTTGGAGGTTCAGCAGCTTCTTTAACTATCTTTTGAGGAATGGAATGTCCGTAAAACGCTCTGATTTTTCCGTTACTTATTTCATGCCTTTTCTTATCTGAATTTTCAATAATATACCGCAGATCCTCTTCAGTTACTTTTTCCCACTTGCTGTTTTCTCTCAGAGCATTCAGTAACTGATTTACACTGACCCAGCCGTTTTCATCCAGCTCCAGTTCATATTCCCACGGTGCATGTCTGAGTGCATATGATATTTCCTTGCTTAGTTCTGTATAATATTTATCCATATCGTTCCTCTCTTTCGATTATATCATTTCTTAAATACACATTATCTGATTTATCTCTATGTCCGGAAAGGTCACATCACCTTTCAAGAAATGCCAGAGCTTTCTTGTATTTTTCAAGTCTTGTATAGTCCTTTTCCGTAGGATTCGGAATGCGGCTCAGATCCATATTGTGTTTTAACCCCGACATCTGATTTTATCTTTTCAAACGACACAGGTTTATAACCGATCCTTTCAACACTCACGCAGTATCCATGACTGCTGTAGTCGTTATAGTTCGGATTATTGTGAATGTGTCCGTATATATTTGCATACGGCATATTTTTATTTACATACAGCGGTTCATGAGACAGCATCCAGAAACCATCAAGGATGACCGGTAGATCATAGACCTCAGTAAAACCGTTATTTCTGTAATAATTGCTGTCGTACATATCGTGATTGCCTTTTACCAGAATTTTAATACCATTCAGCTCGCTTATATATCGTTCATTTCCGATATCTCCGAGCAGGTAAACCGTATCGTCCTTACCAACTACTCTGTTCCAGTTTTCTATGATAGCAGCGTTCATTTCTTCAGCGGTTGAAAACGGTCTGCTTTCATAATTCATTATATTCTCATCATCAAAATGCAGGTCTGCAATAAAGAAAATGCTCACGGTTTTGTTCTCCTTTCACTGTCAGCTATTTATCATTCTCTATTTTTCATCACATATCGTCCTTCATACTAAAAAACAAAACCCACCTTTGAAAGCATTGTATTTCTGCCTTATTCAAGGTGGGGTCTGTAAATACTATTATAAACTCAAAGTCGTACTGTGTCAAGTTTCTGGAAATATAATACGGTGATTCTGTTTTTCCTCTTGAATAACATGGCTTTAAATGCTATAATTATACTTAACACAAGGAATGATCACATACTGAAACCAGAGGTGAATTAAATGCTTAACGTGTATTTCGGAGATATGCCTGAAGCAATCTACAATACAAATGTCTATTTTAATAATACTTATAAAGACAACTGGATCACCAAACAGCTTTCTAAAGATATAATAAAAGCAGTTGACAAATCTGAAGTTATCGATGAAAGAAATATACTTAGCCCTGTATTCGGAAATATGAGTCCCAAAAAGTTATCCGGTGGAGTTAAGACTTTGCTTCTTATCGCATACGACAAAACAAAAATCTTCAACGCCTCGACCTGTGGTGATAACTGTGCCGAGTGGATACTAAAAATCGCAGAGGAGCGAAAAGTAGAAATCAATTTACGTCACCTCATGGATTTCGGTAAAGGCGAGTTTAAAATTAAGGTTATGAATACCGGAAAGATCGTAAAAAATATGGGCGAACTTGTATATGAAGCCGGAGAGTTTGTGTGAGGTATTTATGACTGGAAAACATCATGTTGAAATAAAAAACCGTGATGCGGTGTTCAAATTTGATCTGAACCGTAATATCACTATAGTTAAAGGTGACAGTGGAACCGGTAAAACCACTCTGTTTGAAATGGTTGCCGATTATACAAGACTCCGTGAATCAAGCGGAGTAAATATTTCGTGCGACAAACAATGCGCAGCACTTATTGATACTGACTGGAAAAATCAGCTTAGCGGACTTAATGAATGTATTGTATTCATCGATGAAGGTGCTGAATATCTTAAAACAAAAGATTTCGCAGGAACGATTAAGAATTCAGGAAACTACTACGTTATATTCAATCGTGAAAGCCTTCACGATCTTCCTTACAGCGTAGATGAAATATATGAGATCAAAGCCAGCGGAAAATATCACAGCTTCAAAAGATTGTTCAAATCCAGTTCTAAGCATATATATTACAGAGACAAAGCTGCCACAAAACTGAAATACGATACTTTACTAACTGAGGATTCAAAATCCGGTTTTCAGTTTTATCAGAATTATTTTTCCGGAAGCGATATCACATGCTTTTCTTCATCATCTAATTCATCGATTTTCTCATGGCTGAAAGAAAACAATGAGAAAAAAGTACTTGTAATCGCTGATGGTGCTGCTTTTGGATCTGAAATAGACAGAATACTAAAACTAGATTCTTCTTCAAATATCAGACTGTGTCTTCCGGAATCATTTGAATGGCTTATTTTGAAATCAGGACTAATCAAAACCGATAATATCAATGCTGTCCTTGAAAATCCATCGGAATATATTGAATGCTCAGAATATTTCAGCTGGGAAAATTTCTTTGAAAAATACCTTATAGATAACACGGTAAATACCCCATTCCAGTATGCTAAAAGAGAAATAAATCCGATATATCTTAATGAAATTAATTCAGAAAAAATTATAGCTGAAATCTATACTGTCAAATAACGATCTGAGCCTTGTTTCCGTACTGGAAGCAAGGCTCATTTTACGTATTTTCAATTGTGCCGAAGGCACCACCATTTAAATGGAACGCCTTCGGCGTGCTATTTTTAAAAGATCGCAATTCAGAGATTGCTGCTGATAACAACAAAACGCTTCAGAGCCTTTTTCCTACATCCTTATTATATCATTTGCAATATGCACTCTTTGATTATCAGCTCAGTCGAATCATTATCATCTGATCAAGTTTGATTTCTGAAATATCACAAGGAACATAATCTTTCAGATATATTTTAAGTTTTAACATATTAAGTGTATGCTTGATACTATCAGTCAATTGTTCACTTCTACGTTTGTAATTAAAATCATTGATAATTGTACGAAGCTTAAGACGTTTATAACCTATATCCGTATACATAAGCTGAAGCTTGATCAATCTGAAATATCGTTCGATTAAATCATCTGGCAGCTCTTCATTCATTGAACAGCCTGCTTCTTTCATTATCAAATGTATATCGTCAAGTTCTTCTTCGCTTGTTTCATAATAAATGCACTTATCTCTGACTAATTTACGAAACTTATCATAACTATTTCTATGCATTGCAGAAATATCACTATTAAGATTCTGAAAAATGCTCTTTATTACAATCTCTTCCTGAGATCTCCGCAAATCTGAGGAAACAAGAAGAAGTGCAACATCATCTGGAGTATATTTATACTTTGATTTTCCCATTACTTATCCCCTTTTTGCATATTGCAAGTTCTGCAAAGCACCTGCAGATTATCTTCTTCTGTAAGTCCACCCTTTGACATAGGAACAATATGATCAACGTGAAGAAACTGTCTTGTATCAAACACTTTTTTACAGCATGCGCAAACATACTGACCAGCTGCATTCTTAGCTTTATTATAAACCTTTTCACGTAATTCTATGCCTGTTTTTGGGAAACGCTGTATGAGATCATAAAGGCTTAATTTTCTGGCTTCTATAATCTCAGACTGGGATTGAGGTTCAACATTTGAAACCTTGATATAACCATTTAACTTATCGAGTTCTATTTCAATCATTTTCTTAAAGAAATACTGGTTTGAGAAATAAACCGGAACGACACTGCCATCTTCATTCCAGAGTTTATCAATATATTCTCTTTCTGATTTTCTGGATAAGTCGTTCTCATATATGTACTTTGCGACATCAGAAGCGTCAAGTTTCTTTCTGTCAAGTTCATCTAGCGTAATAAACAATGGTTCAAATGGCCTTTCTGCAAAATACTTAATCAGATGTTCAATGTCTGATCGTTTACATTGCGGAATCAAATCTTCACTGAAGTATTTTTCCATACAAATATCTATCATCTCGTTCATAGATTCTTCAGTGAATTCATTCACAAATTCTCTGGCTTTTAAATCTGCAATAAGACTGCTGTATGCTTCCTTATTGCTGCTGTAAATCAGAATAGTATAAGTTGCGTCATCCATTTTAAGAAGATACATGCCAAGTGGAATTCGCTCAATCATAGGTATGCTGTCCAGACGAGATGTATCTACATTTGAATCTGCCATCATAGCAAATTCTTCAAGCTTTGAAATTGAGATCCAGCGAACTTGAGTGTCGCGACTGTTATGAATATCATCTTTCTCAAAATACTCTTCATCACTGAGGATTTTTGGATTAACCCAGGCGATTTTGTCATGCCAGTTATCTATAAAGCTAACTATATACGCTTCTTTTGTACCTTTTGCTTTTTCACCGCGCAATGCTCTACCTACCATCTGAGTCATAAGCACGCGGGAAACAGTAGGACGAGCAAGAAATACAGTATGCGTTTGAGGCAAATCTGTTCCTTCAGTAAGAATATTTACATTAATAAGGACTTGAATATCACCATTACGGTAACTATCAATTTTTCTTTCATTATCTTTATTGGAAATGGTTATACCAGTTGCTTCATCTCTAATGTCTGAAACTATAAAATCAGATTTTATACCCAGCTTTTTTCCCTTTTCATTAAAAAGTTTATTTAGTGCAACAGCATGCTCTTTTCCAACCGTAAAAACAATAGTCTGACCATATTTCTCATAATTATCAAGATAATTTTTTACAATGAGAGCGTTACGTTCGGAATCTCCCCCGATCTTTTTGGCAATGTCCTCTGGGATTTTATCAAAGTTTTCAATACTCTGCAGCGCTTTAATCCCTAATTGTTCTGAATAATCCAGCTTTGTTTCAACTTCTTCATAATAAGGATATGCAAGGATTCTTTTATCGATCAGCTCCTGAAGATCAACTTTATAAATGATATCATCAGTAAAGATCTGTTTTAAAGCACCCTTTTCATCTTCAGAAGTACGGAACGGAGTAGCAGTAAGACCAAGCAGCTTTACTGATTTTGCATGCTTATCAACATAGTCTATAATTTTTTTTATAAGACCTAGCTACTGCATGGTGAGCCTCGTCAATAACAAAATAAATATCTTCGTTTTTAATCCACTTATCAAGCTTTTCAAGACTGCGTACTAAGCTGTCTTTTCCTGCTATGATCACATTATCATCCTGTTTTATATTTACCGGTTTATCGTGTACTCCGGATACCAGTCGATAATTGAAGACTGTATGATTGATCATATCATCTGTATATGCATTCAACGTAAATGTTTCGGCAGCCTGTTCCAAAAGCAACTGACGATGAGCTATCCAGAGTATCTTTTTCCCTTTATCTACAGCATTTTTAAGAAGCCAGTTTACTGCTGTTAAAGTTTTCCCTCCGCCTGTAGGAAGTACAAGCATTGTTCTGAATTCCGGCTTCTTATCAATATCATTAAGAGCCTTTATCGCCTCAGCCTGATGCTCATACAAAGTTCTAGGATTATGACCATTAGCCGGTGTAATCTCCTTACAATTAATATTCATAGTAGTATTGTTTGACATAATAATCCCTCTCATTTTCGACTTGTAATATTCTACCGCTATTTATTTTTAGGGAAACGCTGAATAAGTCGTGATATAATAAAATATCCTTGTAATATTGGAATAATATTGAAATGCGAATCGCTATTCGAGCATTTACCTCATTTTTTTATTATTTTTTGCGGAATTAATCCGCATTAGGGTACACTTACCCCTTGCAAAATTCTGCAGTTCTTCCTGCACGAGAACACATCAGCAAATTTGCTGATGCGAATAGAAAATTGAATCTATTCATGTTCTTTTTTATTCCTTTGTATGCTACTTTTGAGTATCCAAATGTATTCTTTACAATGAGGAAAGCATGTTCCACTTTGCATCTTACTGATGACTTATCATGCTCCATCTTTTTATCCCAGTTAATACCGTTATAGTCATCTGAGGTTTTTAAACTTGACGGTCTTTTATTGATTTCAAACTTCATGTTTTTATGATGCTCATCCTGTTTTATGGCATTCTGTGCCGGAACACCAAGATAACCAGAATCGCCGTACATTATTTCATCATCATTGCGAATAAGCTTAGATGCTTCAGTGGAATCATGCACATTTGCCGCTGTTCCGGTTATTGTATGCACATATCCTGTTCCAGCATCTACTCCAGCATGTACCTTCATTCCATGATACCACTGATTGCCTTTCTTAGTCTGATGCATTTCAGGATCACGTTCTCCCTTGGCATTCTTTGTTGAACTTGGTGCTGCAATTATTGTTGCGTCAACAATTGTACCACCATGCATGATAAGTCCTGCCTTTTCAAGTCGATCATTAACGTCCTTGAAAATAGCGTCGCCGATATTATGTTCTTCAAGAAGATGTCGAAACTTCAGTAATGTTGTTGCATCCGGAACTTGTTCATGCATAAAATTTATTTTCATGAATTTTCTCATTGCATAGCTATCATAAATAGCATCTTCGACACCTTCATCTGATAGATTGAACCAATCCTGAAGAAGATACATTCTAAGCATGGTCTCGATACCTTTTACAGGTCTGCCATGATTACCTGACGGATAGTAAGGAGCGATTATCTGAATCCATGAATCCCATGGAATTATCTCTTCCATTCTATTAAGAAACGCTTCTTTTTTTCCCTGACGCTTTCTAAGGGAATATTCCATATCGCTGAAACTTAACTGTCCGTTCATATCAAAATACCTCGCATAATATATTTTATTAACTACATTATATCATATATACGACAATTTGTCAATACTAACGTCGATTAAATCAGCGTTTCCTTAGTACTTGATTAATTCTATCACACCTCATTTTAATATAATCGGTTGAAAGCGGCTCTGCCGCTTTCTATTGAATGGATGCCTATTATCATACATATATTCTACACTATTTTGTCGTTTGTGTCAATATCGTATTAATTTTTACTAAAAAATATGTGTCAATATTACAACTGAGTCAAACAAAAAATCCTGAAATACCGTTAATCGATACATCAGGATTTTCGTAATTTGGATTATATCTGACTCATCAGATCACCCTTCAAGAAACGCCAGAGCCCTCTTATATTTTTCAAGTCTTGCATAGTCCTTTTCCGTAGGATTCGGAATGCGGCTCAGATCCATATTGTGTTTTAAATCTGCTATCTTTACCGCTCTTGCGACACTGTCAGAGCGGATGTTTTTAAGATATTCTTCATATGGAACGTTTTTGTCTTTGGTAAGAAGTTTTATGGAATCCACTATCTTTGGAGTGAAACCCATATTAAGAAGATCATCGGCAGTAATCGGTATATCTTCAATAACGTCATGCAGATATGCCACGATCTTCTGTTCAGTTTCTTTCACCGATGCCGCAACAGCGGTCGGATGACCTATATACGGCTTTCCGCCCTTATCGACCTGATCCTTATGTGCTTCTGTGGCAACCTTTATGGCAAGTTCAAGCAGTTTCTCCATCTTTACAGCCTCCCTTGTTAAGATATCATTCCCCTGTCGGAACGTCTGAATTCAGACTCTTGTTACGATAGTTAAGATTCGTTCTTAAAGAATATCCCTGATTCTCCCAGAATATATTTGCTGTATCATTATCCTTGAAAACCAGCCCGAAAATCTTCTGTATGCCTTCTTTCTGTATCGCTTCTTCAGCAAGTGACACCAGATGACGTGCTATTCCCATACGACGATAGTCCGGATGAACACACATATGATGAATGATAGCCCTGCGTCCGTCATGTCCGGTAAGGATAACACCAATAATTTTACCATCCTTTACAGCTGCAAAACATGTATCAGGATTTCGCTTTAAATATCTCTCTATACCCTCACGTGAATCATCAACCGGGTTCAGAGCACGGCGACTCTGTTCAGTGCTGTTCCAAAGTTCATAAAGTGCATCGTAGTCGTCGATTGTTACCTTTTTAATTTCGTAGTTCATAATAAACCTTCTTTCTTTATATACTTTGATATGTATAGATTTCTCCAGCCGATTTCTATACATTTCGGGAGTTCAATTCCCGTTTTGTATAAAAGCATCGATGGATTTAATACAAAATAGTACAACAAACGAGTAATACGTTTATTGTACCACATTAACTTAAGCAAATCAATTATCATAAACACCATTGTCAATGCCAAATGGTACCACAGCTAAATTTTGCTAACAGAAAAACCTGATATATCTTTATTCGATATACCAGGTTTTTCATCATTTACTTAAAGCATATAACCGATGACTAAAAATCATACTTACAAATCACTCAGTTATCTGATAAACAGGAATAACCTCGCCGGATACTGCACTGACATATGTTACAATATTCTGACCTGAGTATTTCGCTTCGGTATATGCGCCGGATAGCATCCACACCGGTTCAGTCGTGATCGATACTGAATCTGATTTATACACTATTCGGTTTACAGTTACAAGATCTATTGACGTTATACTGCATTTATGAGTGTCTTCATAGCTGCGGCGAAGGGTGTTGAAGGCGTGAACAGGTGAAAGTATCTGTGCTTCCTCTGCGACTGATGAACTTCTGATAATTCCATTGATCTTAAACCATGTTATTTTATCATCAGAGTAAATACAATATACCATAGAACAGTCAAGAACTTCATCTTCCTTATTTTCTGTTATTCCGGATGAAGGAAGTCCGCCGTGCACTACCGGATAAACTATGAGATATGTTTCTTTTTCAGAAGAGCTCTCTCTGGTTTCGTTTTCACTGTTTTCGTCGTTATTTTCCGTTTTGATATCATTTATCGAATAAACATCAGGGCTCAGAACCTTTTCGGAAATACCTGCTGCATCCATTATTGCATCTGATGCTGCAAGGGCATCGGTGATTTTCTGATCATCAGCTGCATCAGTACTGATCCTGTTTTCATCAGTTATATATTTCCGGATATCATTATCCAGTGAAGCGGTTTTGTTTTCAGGCGATGTAAACGTGATCTCTCCGGACTGAAAAACAATTTCTGAACCATCATCGAGCTGGTATTTAACTCTTTCGGTTCCTGCAATTTTTTCATGAGGATCATATACCTTTCTGTCAGTAACAGATCTGCTCGTTATCAGTCCGTTTTCTGTAAGGTCAGCTATGATTTTTTCACTGTCCCAATCCATATAAATGGAATGATATGTATTTAAGACGGTATCCTTATCATAGTCTGAAGGCATAGTAATTTCAGCGTCAGCTGTTATGTATTCGTTTTCAACGTCGGAAAGATGATCAGGAAACAGTTCCGGATCTGTCTCAGTCTTCTGTTCATCAGTAATTGCAGACTGAAAAGTGTGCTCATTTACAGAAATCTCTATAGATTCCGGAACATCGTTCGTCGATCTGGAACATGAAGACAGAAATAAGATACACAGTACAGATATACTTAAAAGTTTTGATTTTGCCAATTGAATTACTCCTTATCAGGTACTATAAAACACAAGGAGTATTCAGTTAAATTCTGAATACTCCCCTGTGATTTATCAATAAACATATACAATTCCCTTGATACATAGTAAAACTATGTACTATCAACATAACTTATTATATCATTTAAAAGCTATAAAAGTCAATTGACAAATTTCATATATCTTATCATCATATTATTTAAAAATACAGATACTATACCGTATAATTTTACTGTACCGAAAACTATAGACTGATATATCCTAAAATCAGATGTACAGTTAATTGTGCATTTTCAGCGTAATGTAATTTAACACCAATTCTTAAACAAATGCTTCTGCGAGATTCTTGCCTTCAACTGTTTTGAAAATCAAACCAGAGTTTTTTCTTCTTATTGAAACTGTAAGTAAGAAGATAACCCTTATCAAGATGATAATGCTCAAGATAAGCTGCAAGCTGCTTCTCGCCTTTTTCGTGATATGCTACTCCGCGCCATATCTTAAGTTCAACTACAAAACGCTCACCGTGATAATCAATTACAATATCCATGCGTTCATTATTACGGGTACGCGCTTCAACATAATAGTTTCCTGTACCATTTATGACTGGTCTCACAAAAAGCAAAAATCTTCTTCTGCCTTCTTCTTCATCAAACGCCTCCGCTCTGCCTTCGTAAATATCATCGAAAACGACAGCGTATCTTTCAAGAAGCTTTTCCATATTCAGCTTTCCGTTTTCTATGATGCTTTCTTTTTCGGAAAAAACCGGAACGTGAAACTGAACTTTCTTTAAGCTCATTACGGCTGAGAAAATAATTATAAAGCAGCATTTCAAACATCCTGTTTGAAATTGCAAGCACACCGTCATTATTCTTAAGAAATCCGTACATTTCTCCATCCATCGACGGAATGTTATACTGATTATAAATTATCTGTTCCCCGCCGAGGAGTATTCTTTCGAGAAGATCACTGAGCGGTTCGTTGTCAGATACTTTACCCATCAAAGAATCAAATAGCATATTGGATTCTTTTAATATTATTTTTACCGCTTCGCTTACACCAAATGTATTCCATGAATCTGTAAGTCTTTCATCTATTGTCTGACATATACAGCTAACAAGATACGGGTATCCGCTTGTGTAGTCAAAAATCTCTTCAGCTATCCGTCTTGTATCCATACCGGTATGATAATCTTTTTCGTATTCATCAAGCATACCAGTTATACCATCCGCTGAAAGGCTCATATCAATATTAAAGTTAGCCGCTATATTCCACGGGCTGTTAAATTTATGTACATCTTCAGGACGAAGCTTTCTCTTAAGATTCTTAACATCCGTCACACCGGCAAGTATTACAGATTGAAATGTATCAGCTCCTTTGGATACACGAGCGATATATCCTGATCTTAGCTGTGCCAGAAAATCAAGAAAAACCTGATTGTTTGCTGCACTGTCCACTTCATCGATGATCAGTACCACCGGTTTATCAGATTCTTTACACCATCTTCTGAATACACGGAAGATATCTGCCATACGAACTTTTTCTGTATCGTTTTGTGTTATCTCACGGAGCATTTCAAGATAGGGTTCTGGTATTTCAGCATCATTTAACTCACATTCATCGATCAGCATCTGCGCCAGTGCCTGAGTAAATACTCTTCCGCTAGAAAAATCATCTTCATCCAAATCCTGAAAATCAAGGCTTAAAACATCGTATTTATCTTTAAGATCTTTCTTAAGGGCCGTAAGTGTAGTTGTCTTTCCATACTGTCTTGCTCTGTTTATTGTGAAATAATCTCCGGCATCGACCATTTTTCTGATCTTTTTAAGGCGTTCTGTTATATCGACCATATAATTATTTTCAGGTATACATGCTCCTGTAGTAGTAAATACTTTCAATCGTAGACCGCCTTTCATTAAGAATTTTCGAATTAATTCTATTGTACCATATTAACAGATGCAAATCAATTATTAGATTCATTATATATACCTTATCGGAACCATCCGCGAGGCGTTACACCTCTAAAAGATCCTTAAATTCATCCCAGTTTCTTACGTATAAATACGGAAAATCCGGTTTAATCTTTTCGTTTCTTTCAAAAAGATTATGCGGTACGCTCCGGTCGTCGTACAGCACCGGATGAAAGCCGAAACTTCCGGCACCGACTACATCTGCTGCCATATCGTTTCCTACGTACCATATTTCGTCCTTTTCGAGTCCGCTCTTACGAAGCGCCATTTCGAACATGTGCGGGTCCGGTTTACGGAAAATGTACTCGCTGGATGCGAGAATAAATTCAAAGTTATGCTCCGGAAATCCTTCGGTCAGTCTTCTTGTAAGTACCGCTCCCGACCAGCAGAGATTGCTTATTACACCGGTACGAATATTATTATCTCTGAGGAATGCAAGCATTTCAGCCGCTCCGGGAGTCTGACGCGGTGCGGATATTCCGTTCCAGGTGATGTATTCAGCCTCTTCGAACGGTACTGAAAGCTTCATATCAAAATGCTCCAGTACGTTCTTCATAAAAATATGCTCATGTATTTCGATGAGATCTCCGCGAAGAGCTTTGATCTCGTCAAACAGTTTTAAAAGATATGCCCCGAATTCTTCAAGACTTATATTGTGAGGATTCTGACATATGTACGGATAGATTGCCGCATTTCCGCTTGCAGGATCAAAATACGGCTCGGACATCAGCGTTCCGCCGTAATCAAATAGGATCATTTTTGGTTTATTCATATATTCAAAGATCATCCTTCCTGTTATTATTAGCCGATATCCAGGAAGCAAACATGCTCTGAATACCGGCTGTGTAATGTAAATGATTCTATTATAGTAAACCTAATTGGGATATCAACATTGAATTATTTCAGATTAAAACGCTTCGGTGCAAGCTTGTACACAAGAAGAAATGAAACCGGAATAAAAAGAAGTGTCGCTAAGGCAAATATCACAAAGAAATATCTCAGTGAAGTTTCAGTCCAGGCGCCATTATTGGATATCATATAAAGAGAATACATACCAATTACCATAACCGCATTTATAATCTTGTAGGCCTTTCCGTGTACATTCATGTCTTCAGTATAAGGCTGGAAAATGTAATACATCATTGTATGGAAAACTGAGAAGAATACCGATGACGCAAGATAACCGAAACTTGCAAAACACGCTGTAAAAAGAAAATCTGTATGATGTGAAAGAAGCACTACCTCAAAAGGTATCAGACTTAGCACTACTGAAGGTAAAAGATCGATTAAAATGATATATTTAATCCTGCACCTGAAATTTTCAAGAACCGCTCTTCCCTGTCGGTAGTACCCGTATTTAAGCAGTGCTCTGTCACAGTCATAGAAAAGGGACTGACAGATAACCTGAGCCGAAGAAAGAATGAACATCCAGTAGATCATCGCAGGAGCCTGACGTACGACGCCCATAAAATCTTTTGTATTTCCGAATTCAGGAACAAACATATACAGAATAAATACCATAATTGCAGCTCCGAGAACTATTACCATCTTAAAGGCAGCCTTCGAAATGAACAGATGTCTGTGTCTGTCAAAAAAGATAGCATTAATATATGCATATCCCTTCTTGTTCTCATACTTTCCTGTTCCGGACTTAAGCATAGCCTTTTCATCTTTTTCGTTCATTACAAGAAAAGCTTTGAGATTCTTCTGCTTATTAGTTTCCTTTAACTTTACAGAGACCTGTTCATAAGTAATAAGTTCCTTTGCTATCATACGGTAACGTCTGTATTTTACAAGATAAATGCAGGATATTGCAGCTGCTAAAACCGTACAGATTATTCCCGGAACACTCGTCATGACTCCATAAGTATTAATACTTCCGAGAGTAACGATCGACATTATTTCACCGATGAAAAATGCCGCTGCGAAAGTCAGTACAGCAATAATAGTCTTAACCGATCTTGATTTTGTACGGTCATATAAAAACAGATTTAATGCTTCGCCTATAAATCTGAAACAGATTACATACGCACAGCATAAAAGCCAGGTCTTTAAGCCTCCGAAAAACACCAGAACAAAGAAATCTGCAAACGTTCTTATGATTCTTCTGAACAGAAGTGTCATGTAATATTCCTTTGCAGGTGTATGCATAACATGCAGCATTATATAATCGTTTCTTTCCTTCGAAGGAGCTGCAATACAGTTATGACCAAATGCTCCGAAAATACAGAACATCCAGAACATAAGATGAAACATCAGAGCCTGATTATTTTTTACTGCTGACGGATCATCAAAAACAAGGCACGGAAAAATAACAGTGAAAAAAACTGCTAAACATCCGAGCAGAAATTCGAGAATGGTTTTTCTTATCTTGTTTATTATCGAAAGGAAAAGCTTAACATCCCTGTTTTTGTAGCACTCATCTGTAACAAGCTTTTTAGTAAGCGGAAATTTCTGAAGATAATAGATCAGCTCATTACCTTCCCTGAAAAAACTGATCTTAAGCTGTTTGAAGTAAAGATTATTCATTCTTATAATCCTCCTTCAGGATCTCCATTACATACTCTTCAAGTTCTCTGTCTGTTTTGCCATCAGTTGACAGTCCCTGAAGTTTTCCGTCATGGAGAAGAACGATCTCATCACAGAGATCTGATGCGAGCTGCATGATATGAGTCGAAAGAATGGTAATATGATCTTCCTTCATTGAAAGAAGTATTTCCTTCATTTCGTGGGCAACTACAACGTCAAGTGATGTCATAGGTTCATCGAGAAGAATTACTGCCGGATGTGAAATGAAGAATGTAAGCATCTGAAGCTTGTTTTTCATACCCTGAGAATAGCCCTTGACAAGCTTGTGCATGTCCTCATCTGTAAAACGAAGCTGGCGGAGATAATCTTCAGCAGTCTTTCCCTCGTTTACATTCTGGATCTCCATATAGAACTTGATAAATTCATAACCTGTAAGGAATTCAGGAAGCACCGGAGTTGAAAATGCAAAACCGATCTCGTTTTTCTCTGTTACGTCAGTTCCGTTTTCATCGAAAATAGAGACCGTACCGTTTTCGTATCTCATATCACCGCTGATACAGTTGAAAAGTGTGGTCTTACCGGCACCGTTTCTTCCGAGAAGTCCGTAAATCTTTCCTTTTTCAAATTTAAAAGTTGCTCCCTTAAGGACTTCCTTATCACCGAATTTCTTGTGAATGTCATTTACATTAAGTTTCATTGTTTTTGCCTTTCTTTATGTTATTTTTATTTATCTTGTTGTGTTCATCATACCAATATCAAAACTTTATAAATATTATAGCACAAAAGCTTGATTATTTCCATAGTTTATAGTAAATTATTTTTTCATGATGCACATGATATGCAAGTGTCATGATATTTTAAAACGGGTATACTAAAGCAGGACAACCGTCGTATATCAGATTTACATTGTTCTTCGCAGATACACCATATCCACCAGCTGAACACCGCATTCATATATCGGGTGATCATAGTTATCTGTAAAGAAATTCGGAACAGTATGTGAGCGCACAAAATCACACTTCTCATAAAATGGAACTGTAAGCGGACTGTCACCTGTTCCCACCTGTAATACAGAATATCGTTCACTAAATGTCTGTACAATAAAATCAATCAATATTTTCGCATATCCCTTTCCCTGATATTCCGGATATGTTGCGATATTTTTAATTTCAAGCAAGCCGTTCCCTTCCTCTGTAATGACGCATTCACTCTTTACTCCATCATCGTCTAGTACATACATCTTTCCTTTTTCGAGGTAACGATCAATCATATCTTCCTGTTCATCTGCCAATAGCAGCAGGTCAATGTATTCTTTTTTGTTTTCTGTTATTTCAATTATCTTCATAAGTCACCTGTTCTTTTTTCCTCAGTATGTGCAAATTATGCACATACTGAAATGGTATGCCTTCGGCATGATATTTTTATATTTCTGAATGGATTTCACCCTTTTAGTCTCTATTCGCAACTTGTGCATTTTTGGCACAAGTTGAATTCTAAGTCTATAAATAATATGATATCACCATTTGTTTAATAGGTCAATTGATTTTGTATTTTATACCTTGCCGCTTAAAACAAAATGCACCTGATCAGGTGCATTTTTTCTATAGCACGACGAAGTCGTACCTTGATAAAATTGATGAAATCTGATATAATAAGTTAAAATCATTAATTGATATGAGGAAAACCATATGGAAGAAATAAAAATATCAGTACCTACGCTGATTGGGTTCGGCATTGGTGCATTTTTCGGCTGGTTTATGCCGCTCATAATGTGGATAGTATGGCGAAAGAAAAAACATGCCGCGTATTTTCCGTTTATCTCAGGAATCGTGGCATACATACTTATTTCACTTGTAAGAATGGTAGTGCGGATAATATTCCTTAGGGGCGTTTTAAGGAATCATTTTACCGACGGTCTTATTTCCGGTGTATGTGAAGAAGTCGGACGATTTCTTGTTTTCAGATATGCACTATACGAATATAAAGATCCGAAAAATGCAGTATCATACGGCATCGGTCACGGTGGGTGGGAAATGTTCATAGTTTACGGTTTAAACGGACTATCATCCCCTGCGCTGATAACCGGACTTGCGTATACAATACTCGGTATGGAAAAATATCTGAGCTACGGTGACCTGACATATGAACAAGCTAACGAAACTCTTTCATCTCTTGCTGAAATGAATATCGGTACAAGTATTATGTCTGTCATCGACGCCTTTTCAGGAATGACTTTCCATATCGCACTTTCTGTTCTTGTATTTATTGCTGTACACTCGGAAAACTGGAAAAAGTATCTTTTATCTGCTGTCGCAATACATACAATATCAGATTTCCTTGCCGGTCAGCTGTTCGGAAGTCAAACATCCATCGAACGTATGATTGCCGGTCTTTGCGAGACCGTAGGTGTTATATATTTCGTTTATATGGTTTATCAGAAATACAGTGAGGAAAATGTGTATGCTGACCATGTGCAGCAATAATATAAAATATACGTTTAACCGGTACCAGATTAGGTGCCGGTTTTCTTTAGCACGACGAAATGGTATGCCTTCGGCATGCTATTATTAAACGGGTACCTTCGAAAAGGCACCCGTTAGTTTTTATATTGTAATGTCATCCAATATTCCAGAATCGCTCGAAGAAAGATTTAAGTTTTTCGATAACAGTTTCCTTCTTCTCTTTACGATTGCCGCCGCCAAAGCGTGATACTGCCGGAAGGATCTTATCAATGTCAGTTCCGGTTGTTTTGATTCCACCGTCACGGAATGCACCTTCAACGAATGACCTTGTTTCAGCTTCTTTAAGTTTTTCTTCTGTAATAAGGGCTGTAAGTGCCTTTTCACGTTCTTCGGCAACATAGCTGTGCCACTCATTCATAACATCGTCAACTTCATTGATACCTGCAATAAAGTTTTCAATGAGCTCTTTCTTACTTCTGAGTTCCGGACTTGAATCAACAGCTTTCTGAATGGAAACAAGTATTTCCTTGTCCTTACAGTGAGTGTCATGATACTTCGTAACAAGCATTAGAATATAATCAATATTGATCTCGATCTGTTTTATAAGCTCTATCTCAAAAACAATGTCATCATCAATATCTGTCAGCTCACCTTTTTTGCGACGTTCTTTCCATTCATCACGAAGGTCCTGGTAACGACCGAGATAATCCTGAAAATCACGTTCTGATATTATTTCCATCCCTTCGAATTCATCGAAGCTGACAAGAATGTTACGCATACGGAGTATCGCCCCAACAAGTGCGATAAAGTCTTTCTGACGCTGTTCACCGGTAATCTGCTGTTCAGTAAGCGGATATTCCTCAATGAGTTCATTTATCATATCAGCATAGCCGTCAACGTGTTCACCTTTCTTGTTAGTAAAACCGTTGTAGTAATCATTGAAACTCTGTAAAGTAACAATACCACCTGCGTTCTTGTCTCCGAAAAGTGAAATAGCCGAGTCTGTACGTTTCTGCAAAGCTCTGAAGCATATGATGTTTCCAAAAGTCTTTATAGAATTGAGAATACGGTTTGTTCTTGAAAACGCCTGTATCAGTCCATGCATTTTCAGATTTTTGTCTACCCACAGTGTATTGAGAGTAGTGGCATCAAAACCGGTAAGGAACATGTTTACTACAATAAGAAGATCAATCTCCTTGTTTTTCATTCGTAAGGAAATATCTTTGTAGTAACTCTGGAACTTATCACTGGAAGTATCATAGTTCGTATTGAACATACGGTTGTAATCACGGATTGCATCTTCAAGAAAATCCCTTGAAGTCTGATCAAGTGCAGATGTATCTTCCGGATTTTCTTCATCGAGTATGCCATCCGGCTCTTCTTCGTTTGCTCCGTAACTGTAAATAACAGCGATCTTAAGAGCCTTCTCAGGATGCTGTTTCATCTGTTCCTTAAATTCTCTGTAATAGAGTTTTACAGCTTCAATGGAGTCAACAGCAAAAATTGAATTAAACCCGCTGATATTTGACTTCTGATGAATTTCTTTTACTGCGCCCTTATTTTTGTCGGCAGCCACTTCCGCAACATTTGTCAGAACGCTCTTGGAATAGCTTTTCTGATTTCTGTAGGTTTTCTGATCAAAGTGATCAAGTATATAGCTGGTTATCATCGACACTCTTGTAAGTGAATGATACGCCTTGACGCGATCGATGTCCCAGACTTCATCATCTTCAATGTATTCTTCCTTTTCCATTGTTTTGATATAGTCAACACGGAACGGAAGAACGTTCTTGTCGTTGATAGCGTCAACGATGGTATAGGCATGAAGCTGATCACCGAAAGCCTGTTCAGTTGTACGAAGGTTCGGATTTTTTCCTGTACCGGAATTCATTGCGAATATCGGTGTACCGGTAAATCCGAAAAGATGATATTTCTTAAACTTCTTAGTGATAGCAGTATGCATATCTCCGAACTGACTTCTGTGACACTCATCAAAGATGATAACAACTCGTTTGTCATATACATCATGAGTCTGATTTTTCTTGATAAATGTCGCCAGTTTCTGAATTGTCGTTATTATAATGCGACAGTCCTGATCTTCAAGCTGCTTTTTAAGGATAACCGTTGAAGTATTACTGTTAGCCGCTCCCTTTTCAAAACGATCGTACTCTCGCATCGTCTGATAATCGAGATCTTTACGGTCAACTACAAAAAGAACTTTATCAATAAAATCAAGTTTTGAAGCAAGACGAGCAGATTTAAAAGAAGTAAGTGTCTTACCTGAACCCGTAGTGTGCCATATGTAACCTCCACCGGCAACTGAACCGTATTTCTTATAGTTGTTTGCTATTTCAATACGGTTAAGAATACGTTCGGTAGCAACGATCTGATACGGACGCATTACAAGGAGAAGGTTTTCCGATGTGAAAATACAGTATTTCGTAAGGATATTCAGTATAGTATGCTTAGCGAAAAACGTCTTTGTAAAGTCAACAAGATCAGGAATAACTCTGTTGTTTGAGTCCGCCCAGAATGAGGTGAATTCAAAGCTGTTGCTTGTTTTGGTTTTCTTACGTGCCTTCCCTGCTTCCTTAACAGCGTTGAAACGCGTAGAATTTGAGTAATATTTCGTATTTGTACCATTTGAAATTACAAATATCTGAACATACTCAAAAAGACCTGATCCAGTCCAGAAACTGTCTCTCTGATAACGGTCTATCTGATTGAACGCTTCACGAATTGGTATGCCACGACGTTTCAGTTCGATGTGTACAAGCGGAAATCCGTTTACAAGTACAGTGACATCATATCGGTTCTTTCGTGTTCCTGTATCGACTGAGTACTGATTAATGACCTGAAGGCTGTTGTTGTGAATGTTCTTCTTGTCTATAAGAGTGATGTTCTTGGTAGTCCCGTCATCACGTTTCAGATTTTTAACGCTGTCTTCCTGTACGGTCTTTGTTTTCTCAACGATACCTTCATTGGCATTAGCGATATATTCAGTAAAAAAGCGTTTCCATTCCCCATCAGTAAACGTATATCCATTGAGTTTTTCAATCTGAACCCGAAGATTTGTAATAAGGTCATCTTCCTTATGGATGGTAAGATACTCATACCCCAGTTCTTCAAGTCTACTGATAAATTCTTTTTCCAGCTCCGCTTCGCTCTGATAAGCTTCGGCAGTACGCTGTTCGGGTGTATATTCGGTAACGACAGTATTTTCAGTTGTTGCAGCTACGATGTTGAAGTAACTCATTAATAATCACCTATTATCACAGTTATTAATCCGTTTATAATTCTGCTTAGTTAATAAAATCAATTTCCAGAATATTTGATTCTATATCTGTCGGAAAGTTCGGACAAAGTTCTTCTTTTGCTTTCGAAAGAATGACAAATAACGCAGACAACGAGAGCATTATATTTTTAAGATTGGCTTTCTGGTAATTGAAATTGCCGTTTTCATCTTTCTCTGTTCGCTTATGCTTTACAAGATTATAAGCCTTCCACCAGTCAGCTGAATCTGTTTCATTAAATTTAGCAAACGGTACAAAATTGATTTCTTCATAAGGAAATTTCGTTTTGCATTTCCAGCTCTGAAGTTTAGGATACTTGTCTATAAGAAGATTTATTTTTTTCGTTATGCCATAACGTTCTTTTACACTTGCATCAAATTCCTTGCAAAATTCATCAGCAAGAGAGTCGATTTCACTGCATATGGTAAGATACATTGAAATGAACTGATTTGAAAAAGTAGAATAATTCTTAGGGTCAATGGTTACATAGTCAGAAAGTTCCATCATTCTTTTTTCAATGAGTCTGAACTGACCCCAGTACATTTGAAAAGTTACACGTTCCATTTATCAAGCCTCTTTTTTCTCTTTGAATGTTAAAAGTTTATCACGGTAGTATTCATACTGTTTCCGCCTTGCCTCTATCTCCGCAGGCAAGCCCTCAGAAATGTCGTTGCAGAGCTTGTCAAAGCGGTCGAGGATTCTTACTATGCGTTCTTGTTCATCTATTGGTGGAACAGGAATCATTACTCCTCTCAATCCGGTTTTGTTGAATTTTGGCATAGCACTTTTTGAAATAATCTTTGATAACGCATTCTTGCCGTATTTAGAATTGAGCCAATAAAAATAGAACTTATTATTGTTTGTCTTCAACATTACAGCATTAGGAGCAAGACTCATTTTAATGTCTAACATAGGACAAAGGAAAGAATTACCTACTCCTGCGCCGATATTATTTATTATGATTTCGCCACCGAAAAGCCTTGATTTTTCAAGAAATTTATATGCGTTTTCATCAATGTAAATCATTTGATCTCTATCAAATCCGTTTGAAAAATCAACTGTTCTGATAAGTGCAGCGAAGTCAGGATTTCGCTTGTATGTAACATTTTCTCTTAAACTTGCAAAGCTACCATTAGCAACATAATCTGTAACTTCCGCAACATCTCCAAGCGTTCTCCATTCGCACTCACTTGCCCCCCCGTGGACACCGAAGTCTAACAGGAGGTCACGATAGTATTCATACTGCTTTTTACGAGCTGTAAGCTCTTTTTCAAGTTCCTGTTGTAAGGTGGTGCCACTTGCGGAATACTCATCAAGGATATTGACAATTTCAGCTTGTACCTCCAAAGGCGGTACAGGGATTGTTATATCGGCAAGTTTGTCGGGAGTGACCTCTATAACTTTTGTTCCGTGTGCTAACTTTTTCTTTTGAGCATAGAACATTGCTGTATGGAAATAGTAGCACAGGTATTTCGGGTTTAGGGTGTGATGAATAATAGCGGTATGACCGCTTAGGGCGATTTCATCATCACCGAGCCACGCAACACACTTGCACACATCATCAATGTTTTCGCTTGTCACCGCCATTACAATATCATTCTTGACAGCGTATTTCTGCTTTTTGGCGGCATCTTCGCTTATGAAGGTCAGCGTTTTATCAGCAAACAAGCCGTATCTTGTGTATATCTGCCCGTAGTGGATACAAGGCACACCGTCCTCGCAAAAGTCTTTTTTCTGAAAGCTGCCGCCCCTGCTGATAGTGGCAACTTCACCGAGCTTTTTGTATTCCACACCGTTAGGGCAAAGCTCTTTTATCAGTTGTTCAAGTTTGGTCATTGACATCACCTATAATCATTCTTTTTTGATTTGCGTAAATGTTTATCAAGAGCGTATAGCTTATCAATATATAGTCTTGCAACCCGATAAATATCATCAAAATTGCAGCCGATATATCGAAAAAACTTCATCCCATCATCTTTATCAGAATAAACATAGAAATAGAAGTCACATTTCCGATTCCCATTTGCATAAAGCCCGTTGAAATTTAATTCATAAATTGTATCCGACTTACTGAAAGGCGACGTTATGTCTCGCTTAAAATCTCTGATATCCACGCAGATATAGTTTCCATCGAATCCGAATTGAGGATGTCTACTCGTTGAAAGCGGATGTGCTACCGCAAAAGAGCGAATTGCATTGATATATTTCTTGCCGTTTGATAATTCAGAGTCTTTGGAATATACAAAATAAGACATAACATCTTGACGATATAACTTTTCAATCTTTTCAAATGCTTCTTGAATCCAAACGACAAGAATAATAACATATATAATAGATTTCATCGTCGGTTTGTCCAACTGGGGAATCTCAGAATTCAAATCTTGAATACTAAAATTAATTTTTTGCATAAAATCGCACATTTTGCTATAATCTGACTTGTTAGATAAAATCCAGTGTTTATATAGTCCTTTTCGGGAATTAAAGCAAATATCGTTCAAATTCCTAATTGGCTCAATCATAATTATCCCTCAATCCTCGCAGAAATGCTGTCATTTTTGCTCATTATGCTTATCCTCATTCAATTCCGCTTCAATTTCCTCTATCGTCGGCAGCGAACCCTTAAAGTTTTCGGGTATCAGCTTGGAAAGTTCATAGCTCGACACGCCAAGCGGCTGCGAGGTGGATTCAAGTGCATACTGAGCTTCTACACTGTCGAGTGACTTGCATACAATCAGCCCGATAGCAGGATTCTGCCAGTCTTCTTTAAGCTGATGGTTTACGGCTACCACATATGTACCGAGCTGTCCGGCAAATGATGGTTCAAACTCAGTAACTTTTACTTCAAGAACTACATAGCACTTTAAATTGATATTGAAAAAAAGCATATCAATAAAGTTTTCTTTACCGCCTATTTCAACGCGATATTCACGGCCAACAAAAGAAAATCCGCTTCCAAGTTCAAGAAGAAACTTTGTAATATTATCCATAATAGCATCTTTCAGCTCTTTTTCATTATATCTTTCTGTAAGCGTAAGAAAGTCGAAGTTATAAGGATCTCTGGTCATTTCCTGTGCAAGATCACTCTGTACTTCCGGGAGCGTGTTCTTAAAATTGGTTATTGCCTTACCCTGTCTTTCATACAAATCGGTATCGAGAAAGTTGAGCAGAACGGCTCTTGACCAATGATTTTCAATTACCTTTTCCACATAAAACAAAGCTTTCTGCTGATCATCACGGCATTTTCCAATAATCTGGATATGATGTCCCCACGGAACGAAAAAAACACTTTCGCTTATGTAGTCTTTTCCAAGTGAAAACTGTTTCTCATTATCTTCCAAATCCACAACAACTTGTTGTGGATTTAAAGAATAAAGATCGTAAAACCACGCCATGTAACGTAAATTCGTCTCGGAAAACGCTTTAACAGTAGGTAGAAGTTCTTTCAGATCAAAGCTTAGTCTTTTATAAAAGCCTGAACCGTATTGGGTAGTAAAATTCTTCTGAGAAATATCTCTGCCAATAGACCAGTAAAACTTAAGCATCTCAGAATTAACTTTTACTGCCGCTTTTATCTGACTTTGACGAAATCTATTGGATATATCAGCAATCCATTCTTTATACTCTTTATCAGCTTTCAAAAGTGTACTCATCAGTTCTGATCTCCTTCAATCTCCGCAATAATCTTATCGATTTCTGCCCTAAGTACATCCTCTCGCTTTACGATCTCAGCAATATCCGCATTAAGAACAGCAATATCAATTACTTCCCTTGTATCCTCCTGCTCAATGTAGGTAGACACAGAAAGATTGTAATCATTTGCCGCTATCTCATCATTTGGAACAAGGCGGCAGAAATACTCTTTGTCAAGACGTTCTTCAAACGCTGAAACGATTTTCGAAATATTCTCCTCTGTCAGCTTGTTGTTGTTCGTAACCTTGACACATTCCTTTGATGCATCAATAAAGAGCGTACTATTGACAGCCTTGTTCTTCTTAAGAACCATAATACAGGTAGCAATGGAAGTACCATAGAAAAGATTATCCGGTAACTGAATGATACAGTCCACAAAATTGTTGTCAATCAGATATTTACGTATCTTCTGTTCAGCACCGCCACGATACATTACACCTGGGAAACATACGATAGCAGCCGCACCGTTATTGGCAAGCCAGCTCAGTGAATGCATTATGAATGCAAGGTCAGCCTTTGACTTCGGAGCAAGAACACCTGCAGGTGAGAAACGAGGATCATTTATAAGGAGCGGATTTGCGTCGCCCTCCCACTTGATGGAATAAGGCGGATTTGATACGATAACTTCAAACGGTTCATCATCCCAGTGCTGCGGTTCAGTAAGTGTATCCTCATGGGCAATATTGAATTTATCGTAATCAATATCATGCAGGAACATATTGATTCGGCAGAGGTTGTAAGTAGTAATATTGATTTCCTGTCCGAAAAAGCCCTGACGCACCTTGTCTTTACCTAGTATCTTTGCAGCCTTAAGAAGAAGTGAACCGGAACCGCAGGCAGGATCGTAGACTTTGTTTACTTCTGTCTTCCCTGTTGTCGCGAGTCTTGTAAGAAGTTCAGATACTTCCTGAGGAGTATAGTATTCACCACCGGATTTACCAGCATTTGAAGCATACATACCCATGAGATATTCGTAAGCATCGCCGAATGCGTCAATGGTATTATCCTTGTAATCACCAAGCTGCATTGATGCTACACCGTTCATGAGTTTAACAAGGCGCTCATTACGCTTAGCAACAGTACCGCCGAGCTTATTACTGTTTACATCAAAGTCATCAAACAGTCCCTTGAAATCATCTTCACTGTCACAGCCCTGTGCAGAACTTTCGATGCTTCTGAAAATGCCTTCAAGTGTTTCATTAAGATTTTCATCGTTTTCAGCTCTGTCAAGAACATTACAGAAAAGCTGGGACGGAAGGATAAAGAAACCCTTTGTCTGCACCATATCATCACGAGCGGTTTCAGCTTCATCATCCGGAAGTTTTGTATAGTCGAAATCCGGTGTACCTGCTTCGGCTTCACCGGCATTTATATAATTTGTAAGGTTTTTCTGAAATATAGCGGTAAAACAGCATTACAAGAACGTAATTCTTAAAATCCCATCCGTCAACGCTGCCGCGAAGGTCATTTGCGATTCCCCATATAGTACGATGAAGTTCCGCACGTTCCTGTTCTTTCTTATTATCTATCATAGTCAATAACTCACTTTCCTATAATCCATATACTCATATTATTCGTCATGGTATTAATATAAATATTATACCACAATTTGTATAATAGGTCAATTACTTTTGACCTTGATTTTGTGGTTTATGCCTTACCGTTTCAGCCAAACTGCACCTGAGAAGGCGCAGTTTTTGGGGTAGCACGACGAAGTCGTACCTTTTCGTCGGAAGCGTAAAAAAAGCTGCGTGACAATTATAGTCACACAGCTTTTTTGAGAGGATGACAGAACATTCATCAGCACCAGAAATGGTATGCCTTCGGCATTCTATTTTAAAACGGGCACCTTCGAAAAGGTACCCGTTGTTTAATTTTTGATCACTTGAATATCTTTTTTGGCGCTGTTATTTTAACTCTTAACCAGTCAAGAATCACCCTGAGCATTTCATCTTCGTAGATAAAAGCATTACAGTCAGGCAAGAATCCGTTAACTATCAGTTTTTCGATATATTCCTTCTGTTCAACGCTGAAGAATTCACCGAACACGTTAATATACTGCTTCAAAAGTTCTATAGCATCATTTTCAGAAGTGCAGTATTCAGCGTCATCCGGATCCATATCCGCTTTCTCCTCATTGGAACACATTTCACAGTAATCACCGTTTACAAATTCAATTATCCTGCGGAATATAGCGTCGATAAGACTTCCGGCAAATTCTTTGCATTCTCCCGGACCTGTTTCAATAATAACAACGCTGTCATCAGGTCTCCAGGCATATAGATCACCGTATCCGTCAACTGCAAAAACAGTCATATCTTCGATTGATAATGTATCTATCCAAAGATTCTTACGATATTCCATCTGCTCCGGCGCAAGAAATTCCATTTCAGTGAGCCAGACTTTTAAGACTCCTTTTTCAAGGAGTTTGTTGTATAATTCTTTGTTTTTCATGTTGTACCTCCCCACAATCAATCACGTCGACAGACTCAATATCATTAGTCTTAAAGTCAACCTCAGTACGTTCCAAAATGAAACCAACTAAATCTGCCACAACTTGTGGCACAATTTATTTTTCATATCCCTCATAATAATAAGATTGTTCAATTCCCTTGAAAATAACTTCGCGGTCATCGACTTTATCAGTAAGATTAGGCTGTATCAGAAACCTCAGTTCAAGGTCATTAACCGGACTACGCTCCATTGCCGACAGATACTGTTCTTTATCAATAGCCGACCAGTCAACTACCTTACCAAGATTCTTTTTTAAGATCATATCCAGCCAGATACGTGTACTTCTGCCGTTGCCCTCAAAAAAAAGGATGAGCGACATTCATCTCTACATATTTGGCAATTATCTCTTCGAATGTATTCTCAGGCATTTTTTCTACTGCTGAAAGAACTTCATTCAGATAAAGGCAGTTTGCAAATCGGAAATTCCCCTTTGAAATATTCCTGTCACGTATCTTTCCTGCAAATTCGTACAGTCCATCAAAAAGTACCTTATGGATTTTCTGAAGTCCTTTTACTGTACCAATTTCGATTTTATCTATTTCACCACTGATAAACAGCTTCTTAGCGTTTTCAAGGCTTTTTGCATCGATTTCATTCTGTATCATACTATTTCCTCATTGTAAGATGTTGCCAAATCCACAACAACTTGTTGTGGATTTGATATCTCAATAATACTGATAATAAAACTCTATAAATCGTCAACAAGTTGTTGACGATTCTCGACAAGCGTCTTTTTTTTATATCATTAAAAACGTTATTCGTCAATGTATTGACACAAACATTATACCATAATTTGTATAATAGGTCAATTGCTTTTGACGTAGATTTTGTGATTTATGCCTTACCGCTTCATTCAAAATGCACCTGAGAAGGCGCAGTTTTACTACGACAATATTGTTTCACATGAACAATAATAAGGACAGTCTGAGATTTCTCCAAACTGTCCTTATAGCTTGATCATTGCTGCTTAAGTCTGCATTTGATTATTGCTTCCGTTACCGCAGTAAGAACGTGCTCACCGTTCTGGTTAAACACTTCATGAGTAAGTTCGGCAATTCCGTTTTTCTCGTTTCTCTTAACAAGATTTGTGATCGTAACCTTGCTTGTAAGTGAATCTCCGGCAAAAACAGGCTTCATCCATTCAACTTTGGTTGACTTACCTGCCAGTACCTGCTCACCGAAGAAATCCACCTCCAGATACTTAGCCCATACGGCCAGAAATGACATAAAACCGGGTGCTATAGGCTGTCCGAAATGTGTAGTCTTCGCATATTCCTCATCAGTATGAATCGGGACGTTATCATACTCCAGACCAAACTGCATCATTTTTTCCTTATCAATTACCGCCGGTGCAGTCTCCACCGACATTCCTGTTTTAAGTTCTTCGAAATACATAATCTACCTCCGTTAAATTGACTTCTCAATGTCTATTTTACTTATCCTTCTCTTCGTAAGGTTTATTCCAGGAACCTATTTCTATCAGATTCCCTTCAGGATCGGCGATATAACAGGTTCTCTGGCCCCACGGTTCAAGTTCCGGTTCAAGTACCGGTGTCGCACCGTTTTCTACAGCTTTTTTAAATGCTTCATCGACCTCTTCAAATGTATCGACATAAAGAGCAATTTCATAATGGCCATTGAGCCCTTTGACATATTCATATCTTCTGCTCGTCATCTTTTCAAAATCTTTTCTGCCATACAACAGAAACAGCGTTCCGTCTTTTACAAGATATACGTTAGATGTATCTTCTGCTTCTTTTATCTCAAAACCAAGTACATCTCTGTAAAAGCGAATCATTTTCGCCATATCCTCGACCAATATTCCAAAGCCGTCTAATCTCATAATTACTCCACCTCTCATCTAACATTCGGCTTCTTGGTTATAACTGCAATTGCGCACGGCATTCTGCCTTGAACTACGTGATATTTCACATCGTTATATCCCATTTTTCTGAAGAAATCCTTATAGGTTTCAAGGTCAAACTGTTCCTTGAAATCAGCTCCAAGAAATTCAATGAATTTTACGGCAAGTCCGGCTGATTTCTTTGACATGTTGATATAAGTCGGAATGATTATCTTTCCGCCAGGTTTGACCACACGTTCCATCTCTGCAAGTGCTTTTGCCGGATCCGGGAGAAGATGAATTACATTACCGGCAACGACCTTGTCAAATCTGTTGTCACGGCATCTTATATTAGTAATATCCGCACGTCTGAACTTGATATTATCGAATTTTCTGCATTTAGCCGAAGCCTGTCTGAGCATACCGATAGCAAAATCAGTAGCGACCATTTTTCTGCATTTGGCTGCAATGCAGACCGTTATCGCCCCCGGTACCGCAGGCGCATTCAAGAACATCATCTCTGCTGTCGATAAATTCGGCTACTTTCTTCCCTGTACCTTCATAAACCTTATGATTGTACACATTCTCAAATAAATCGTAAACCGGTGAAATTTTATCCCAGAACATATTTTTTACCTCCCTAAAACCGACTCAGTATTCTTTTTTTAGACCTGCTTTTAATTATCTGTGAAATACTTCATAAATTCAATAAATTCTTCTTTGCTCTTTATATGGCCGAGCATATCGATGTGTTTATTCATTTTGTTCTTCACTTTCTTCATACCATTCACGGGGAATCGGTTCAGGCGAGATACAAAGGTCACGGCCTGCCTTCTCCCATATTTTTCTGCAGGTATCTGTCATCTTTCTGCAGTCACAGACATACACTAATGCGTTTCCAAGCTTTGAATATGTCACAGCGCCAGTATATTCGAACGCTTCTTTGTAGTTTGGATAATACTCTGAAACGCATCTGTCTGATGCAGCCGTGTAATGAGTATGGAACGGAGGAGATTTAAGCATCTTTCCATCGTAGTCCACAATCGTGATCTCAAAAGGATTTGGATTCAGTCTGTCCGGAATTCCGAGCCGCTCATCCACTGAATGAAGATATGTATTACGTTCATGTCCGACACCGACGAGGAGTACTTTTCCGTTTGCTTCGTAAAGTCTGCTGATACAACTACCCACTGGGGCAGGAGATGCGCATTTTTCTTCTCCACGTACAAATTCAGCTGCACCTTTACCAAACACTGCAACAGAATGAGTCGGATGCAGGGATCGTACACCGTCCTTACGAAAAGCAGCTATCTCAGCAAGCGTTCCAATATCAGGAACAGTAGATCTGACATCGTAATAAGGTGAATTCTTCCAAACCTTATCCCATGTATGCGTCGGAACAATAAAGAGTCCGTCATGCAGGTACTCACGGAATGCATCAATCAGACCGTCAGCACCATTCTCAATTTCTCCGATTGCTCGTAAAGAACAGTGAATGGTTACTATGTCATCATGCTTAATTCCCGCCTCTTCCAGAAAGGCAAATATATCACGCTTTGTTATCAATTTAGCACGTCCTTTCTTGTTCTTTTTTATGATCTCGATGTGATTTTCCAGTCTGAGACTGGAAAATTTCTATTTTATTTCCCGAAGGGAAATACTCCTTCTAATGCAACGAACCAAGGCATAAATGCCATATCCACCAGCAACACCTGAAGTAGATTATTAAGCTCTGAATGATTCTAACGAATCAGCTGCATTAATCCTGATAATATAGCTGAAAGAATCGTAAATCCAACGCAGGAAGCAGCCCATTTTCTGATTTTTACTTTTGCATTTATATAAGGTCTAAGATTCTCTGTGCCCGGAATGATCCATGCTTTAGTGTGTCCGACCCACCATTCGTCAATAAATAATCTGTCAAACAGATTCATGATCATATAAATTCCTAAAAGCTGAAGAAATCCATTCAGAAATCCATCGACACCGTTATAGAAATACACGACAGCCGGAACAACAGTCAAAATCGGCACAAACAAAGCAATACCCGATATTGCCGATGCCTTTTTTATTTTTTCAGCTGTCGTCAGTCCGAGTTCAACTGCCTTGTCTTTCACATCCTGCTCGTAAAAGGTCACCAGTCCAACAGCGCCATTTGCAATACCAACAACGCAGATGATCAGTAACCAGAAACTCATTATTAATCCTTCAAATATTATCAGCATCCTGTTTCATCTCCTTAGTCTTATTCTGAATTTCCCTCATACAATTCTCTGGGAATAGGCTCTTTTCTATTTTGTTTATCGTATCCTCAAGAATCGCTTTTCTTAGTTCTGTAAGCCATTCCGAAAAAGAAACGGTATCAAATGCATAACTCTTGTTTAACTCAAATTCATTATCAGACCACGAATCAAGAGGCGATTCATTATGCTGTATCAGCGCTTCAAGTTTATCAAGAGCTTTATAGATCTTTGATTCTGTCGTTTCCTGTGCTTCCATTTCACTGTATAATGCTGAAATGTCTTTTGACAATTCGGAAGGCATTGAATTAATCCATTTCCGCAAAAGTGAATCTTCTGTTTTTCTGTCCGTATCTGTTTTAAGAAAGGTTGGAATATCACCAGTAAAAACATTCTCCAAGGTCATGGATCAGACACATGCTTACAACTTTGTCCATATCAGCATAAGGAAACTCTTTTTTCAGTAATAACGCCATAAGCGATACTCTCCAACTATGCTCTGCAACACTCTCTGTCCTTCCGTGCGAAGTTTTACAATGTCGAGGTGTATCCTTTAATTTTTCTGCTATATGCAGTATATCCAGGTATTCACGTACATTCATATAATTCACCTAATATTCTTTTTCGAAGGGAAATACTCATTTTTCAACGCGCTGGATTCCATCCATTATTGCCTCGTATGATTCAGCTCTGATAACTTTGAAATTCTTTTCGATCTCAGCAGTCCACAGATCTATCTCGCCTTCAATATCAGAGACTTCAGGCAGAATGAATCCCCATATTTTGCAGCCTGTTTTCTTTAATTCAGGGAGGAAGTAAGTAAAACCCCATTCTACATCTTCTTTAACATCTTCAAATCCGTTCCTTGCATCAACAATGAAAAACACTGTCTTTATGTTCTCTGAGTAGATTCAACGATGCGGTTACAGGATCACGATAGTCATCGTAGTGAGCTTCTTTTTTCCAGACATGAAATACAGCATTATCTTTTTCTATGTATTCTATTTTGGCGTATTCACTTTCAAACATATTTGATATCTCCTCTATCTTAAAGCTGAATTTATAAAATCAAGTCGTACTAATTTTTTCCCGTTAGGTAAATCATATACGTCAGTTGTACCACTGATATACCCGATTTTCTGCATAGCACCAGCGAGTTCATCTTCCTGTATCTGATGATGTATTTCATCAAGACGGTCAAATACATGCAGATATGGTGAATCAGAAACGAAAGATGTATCTTTATTTATTTGAATAATGCAGGATACGTATTTAGGATGTACGGTTTTTACAGCATTTTGAAAGCACTCATATCCTATGTATTCGATCAAAAGATTTGCAACAAGCAGATCGGCATAAGGCAGTTTCAGATTGACTTCGGATAAATCAGCGCATACAGGTTTAAAAAATGCTATCCAACTCAGAATATCTCTTTGAACATTCATTTAAATATTCCTGATTAATATCTACTCCATATACACATTTTATTCGTTCCCGATCAATGTGTTCAAGCCCATTGCCGCCTGCAATTCCAAGAATCATAATTGATTCGACATCATAATCCGAAAACTGCTCTTTAATCATTTGATTCATTGCCTGCAACTGGTGAACGCTTTCTAAACTCATATGAGCTTCATAAGAATTCAAATCTATATCTTTCCAGGGATTATTCATAACGCACCTATTAAAATTCTCTCCTCCGCTCTTTCGGAACATGTGATTTTCCAGTACCGGACTGGAAAATTTCTATTTTATTTCCCGAAGGGAAATACTCCGATGATACCTCTCAAAGTTTATACTGCATAAAATTATTGTTATGAGTAAATCCAAAAGCAGTATAAAGTTTAACTCCCATATCTGACGCAGTGATCTGAACTGTACCGCATCCGTATTCTCTTGCTTCATTTACAACACGACTTAAAAGTTCTCTCGCAATTCCTTTGCGTCTGTATTCTTTATCGGTAAACATACTTGAAAGAAGTCCTATCTTACCGCTCGGGCAACCGAAATACGGGGGTTTTTCGACAAATGACATCCCGCTCGTTCCAATAATCTTTTCACCATCAAGAGCAAGCCAGGACACAAACGTTCCGTCAGCCATATGTCGTGTATAATAATCTTTCAAAGCCGGATAAAGATCGATATCTTCTTTTGCCCCCTCCTCACGAAGCTGGGCTATACGCATTTTTATAAAAGTATCAAGTTCTTTTTCAGTTAATCTTTTGTATTCAATTTTGTTTTCAGACATTTTTATTTCTCCCTAATACTCCATTATAAAATCGATTCGGTCATATCACCGTTATCATTGATATAAATTTATCTGTTTTCATTAATTTATTTTCCGAAGGAAAATACTCCTTTTTTTCAGGTTTTCAAAGAAAAATGAATCACTACAACTACAACCATAACGATCAGTGCTATGATCACTGCTGCCGTTTTTGGATCAAGATCCTGAGGAAAATCAACGTCGTCTCCGTAGTCCACTGCCCTGTCAATATCAATACCGCATTTTTCAGCCCAGACAAGAAAAGTTTCATAGTTTTCATAATCTCGTGTGATACGTATTTTCTTTCCATTCGAAAGATAAACTGTAATAATCCTAATTCGTGATACCTTTATCTGATTAATATCAGAACAGTGAAAATCCTCTTTTTTATATCGGAAAAACTCACCTTTAACTTCCGGCATAGGTGCGTAGCGAAAAAAAATCGCTGCAAATATAAATACAAGCACCAGAAGCACTGACATAATTACCGGCATCAGCTTATTCAAAGTCAGTTTCTCGCCTGTCATATTAGCGTAAAGTATCGGTTTAATAGCATAACGAATCATCATTACTAAACTGAGACTTACTGTAGGCAATATGGTCCCGACTGTAGCCTTTGACAAAGGCATACTGAAATCAAACTCTGAGAGATCCTTTTCAAAAGCGTTTCTGCGTTCCTCTCTGAAGCTTTCTTCTATTTCTTCCAGCTTCTTCTTATAGTCATCATTATTAAATAATCCCATCTAAAATCTTCTCCTAAAATCACTTAAGTCAGTATCAAAATCCCGATTTTTCTTTTCAAATAAGCATCAAAAGTCCTGCAAACATTACTGCTCCGCACCAGTTTCCGGTACCACCAATATGAAAAGGAAAAGTTAATGCATAAAGGGACAGAATATTAAATACGCAAGCCCACGCTGGAAGATCAGTCTTACCTGTGATAACCGAAACAAACAGAGCAATTCCAAATACAGCCCATCCAAGATAGCAGACTATCATTGTGGCCGAAGTATCTTTAAATAGTTTTATAACCGCTCTAAGTGCTTCTTCAGTTCTTCCCATAGATATATACATCCACTCTGCAACACCGCAAAGAACATGATGTGCTGTACCAGCAATCAGAAACAGTGCAGATGAGATCAGTATGATTGCTGCACACACTTCGGAAAATTCTTTCATCCAGAGATATATTCCATAATATCCTGCCGAACACATAAATAAGGCCAGACATCCGAGAAGCATTGAAAGCACTGGATTTTTAAGAGGCATCTTTTCAAACGTATCTGCCATCAGAGCATTATCTTTCAACTGTTTTGCTCCAAATTTCTTACCGCCTGGTATATAAGTCAAAAGACAGTCGCAATATCCGCAGAGCAAATGTCCGACAATTGCAATCAAAAACAATATTTTTATCATGTTAATCCCTCAATCTTCGAAATAATACGATCAATCTCTGCCCTCAGCTCATCTTAACGCTTCACTATCTCAGCTATCTCCGCATTAAGAACAGCATGAAGTTCTGCACGTTCCTGTTCTTTCTTATTATCTATCATCATTAATTACTCACTTTCATATAATCGGCATACTCATATTTTCCGTCATGGTATGAATATAAATATTATACCACAATTTGTATAACAGGTCAATTATTAAAAAGCACCGCACCAAACCATTATGATGTGATTTTGGTGCGGTGTTTTCATATAGATTTACCCACAGTTCACTAAGTTCAAAAAGGATTATTTTACAGAGCTGCAGTATTTATCTATCGCATCAGAAATAAACTGCGCTGTTCCTTCACCGTGCCTGTCAATATTCTTTCTGAAACGTTCATCAGCGGTATACATTTGACCAAGTCCTGCGAGGATCTCATCTGTACAGGTATAACTTGTTTCAGTGATATAATTCTGAAGCTTTCTTACAAGGCCCTTTGCTTCAGCACTGTCCGGTGCGAATCCGTTTTTCATGCATTCTGCAAATTCAGCCATAACTTCATCTATACCGGCTGCCAGAGATCTGATATCATCCGTCGAAAATGAGCCGTTCTTCTTTTCGAATTCACTGTAAGCTTCGGTATTTCCCCACTTCTCTTTTGCTTCGCGGGCGTATTCCTCACGCTTTTCCTCAAATTCACTGTTATCAAATACCTTCATATTGATTTTAACTCCTTTCACGGCATCGTCGAGAGCTGAAATAAGCTTTTCAATCCTGTTCTTTTTTAGGATCATAAGTTCTTTCTGTGCCTCGAGAGCTTTTTTTCTGTCATAGTCAGGAGATGACAGGATCTTTAAAATATCCTTCAGAGGAAAATCAAGCTCACGGTAAAACAGGATCTCCTGCATTCTTGCAAGACTGTTTTTCGTCGTAAAATCTGTAACCGTTCTGTTCGTCAACAAAAGCCGGTTTCAGTAATCCTGTTTCATCATAGTAATGAAGTGTGCGCACACTTACATCAGTAAGCTTTGCAAATTCCTTTATCTGATATTTCATAGCATTGTACCTCCTGTGATCATTAGTATATACTATGACGTTACGTCAGAGTCAAGAGGATTTGATAATATTTTTTAATAATTTCGGTCTACTGACCAGATAAACTCCATCCGGATTCCATTAGCCCCGCCTGTTACAACAGCAACTTTATTCTTAAACATTCTGATATCTCCGTCATAATTCTCCTTTTTCACATCTCAATATCTTTAAAACTCAAATTCAAGTTCATCGAGCGGGACGTCAAAGCTGTCTGTGATCTCTTTTTCTTTATTCAGACAGTCTACGTGCAGAATATTTCCCTCCACATATGAAGCCTCAAAATTTTCTGCATCATACTCCGGAGCCGGAAGGTAATCATCAAGGAAAATAGTTTGACTGATCTTAGGTTTCGGATCATCAGCACTCTGTGTGAAGAGCTGTACAGCCGGCTGACCGATTCTGTCAGGTCCGTGGTATCTGAACAGCAGAATATCGCCGCTGTCCAGGACATGAAAAGTTATCACTCCGTTAGTGATTCTTATAATATCAGTGGTACTTTCAGCCTGTTTCCAGGTCTTCCCGAAATCTGATGTATAAGCAGCCTCGTAATACTGTGATCCAGCAGCATCTCCTACATGACGGATACACATAGCCAGTCCGTCTGCACTGTCAGAAACGCTGGCCATTCCTTCTTCAAACAGCTCATTAAAAGTATGCGTTCCGCCGTAATCTGCATATTCTCCGAATACGATCTCTTTTGTACCGTCAATTGCAGCAAGATTGGAATCACGTTTCGAAGCTGATTCCGTAACTGCTGGCTCAGTTTCTTCCGGTTCGGTCTCTGCTTCTGTTTCAGCCTCAGTGATCTCTTCTGTTTCAGCAGCAGCTTCTTCAGTCACTTCCTCCGTCACCGTTGGTTCCGCAGCCGGCAGTTCAGAGTTCTCCACAGGTCCGCATCCTGTAAATACTGTTCCTGCCATTAATGCTGAAAGAATTATAGTGCCATAATGTTTTTTCATTTTTTGATCTCCTTATCCATTATATAAAAGTAAAAACTTTATAATTATCATACCATAATTTGTATAACAGGTCAATGGTTTTTGACATTTTACAAAGAAAAATACAGCACCACAACTACAACCAGAACTATCAGTGCTATGATCACTGCTGCCGTTTTGGGGTCAAGATCCTGAGGGAAGAAAGCAAGTATATTCTGCATATAAAGACCACAAAAGCTGCGTTACGGTGATAACGCAGCTTTTTCTTAATATATCCTCAAAATCAGGGAAACTCTGATCAAACCGGCGATCAGGCTTCAACCGATGCAGGATTTATGAAACTGATCAGCCAAGCTTATCTATCTTCTTTGAAAGATACTGACGAAGTCTTGCAAGATCGGCAAGCGTGAGTTCTCCGTCGCCGTCAATGTCAGCAAGCTTCTTCTGATCATCTGTAAGCTTTCTGTCTCCTAAGAGAGCGAGTGAAAGTTCGGTAAGATCTGTTACGTCGATTTTGCCGTCTGTATATACGTCACCGAGACCTGCTGATTTTACATCCTTATCCGGAGAAGGTTCCGCAGTCGGATCAGTATTTTTATCAGGATCTTTATCTTTTCCAGGATCTTTGTCTTTCCCGGGATCGGTCGGAGCGGTAGATGCCTCATAGCCTTTCCAGTCCTTCGGGAGTTCTGAAAGTGTTATGCAGTAATCACTCTTGTAAAGCTTTTCTACTTCTTCTGCATTCTGATATTCCTCGCCTGAAAGGAACTTCGGTGTGCTTTCTTCATCGTACCAAGGGCAGAAATAGAGCCAGCCGGCCTTTTCGATCGTTATATTGTCGAGTGACGGGATGGTGTCGTTTTCAGGCATTGAAACCATCTTCTTACCTTTAACTGTATCGTACAGTTTCCAGAAGATACCTGATTCCGCATCAAGGTTCGGTCCGCTTGTTTTTCCGTCATGACGATTGTACTGTGTGTTGTATTTGTCGTATCCTACAATGTCAACATACTCATCACCTGTGTACCATTCTGCAGATGCATCTGACCAGGTATAGAGGTTCTGTTCCCAGATGAGATTGTGGATTCCGTATGTATCCTGAAGCTCTTTCTGAAGATACTTCCAGAGTTTGTTGTACACTTCCGGACCTTCCTTGCCCCACCAGAACCATGAAACGCCGCCGTTTGAGTAGTTACCGTCAGCTTCGTGAAGAGGACGGAAGAGTACCGGAACTCCAGCTTCCTGAAGTACTGAAAGCTGTTCAGCGAGATTCTTAATACAAAGTGACCAGTAGTCGTTTTCCGGAGTACCCTTTTCCATTGCCTTTGAAGGACTGAAGTCACATTTTTCAGAATATGTTGTCTTTGAGAAGTCGAGTGGTTCGCCGAGAGTATAGTCAGCCATTGTTACAGGAACGTTAATATGCCATGATGCTGTACAGATACCGTTCTTGTTGTTTGTCCAGTCGATCATTCTTTCAACGATGCCGTCATCCCACTTGTAGCACGGACAGTTGGCGCCGAAGTCAAATCCCTGAATAGCCGGCATGTCTCCGACTGTTTCCTTAAGATATTTAAGTTCCCTGTCGTATTCGCAGTAGCTGTAGTTACGGTTCTGGGAATCATAGCTGTAAACCTGACCGTTTTCGTCCTTGCACTTCCATACGAACTTTGAACCGTCATCTGCAACTGCCTTGTCAGCCGGATCAAAGCTGTATTCCTTACCTGATTCATCAACGCAGATATCCTTTTCAGCATTGTAGCGGATAGTAGTATTCATTTTGTGACCGCCGCCGTAGATCGTCTGCTGACCGGAAAGAATGCCTGTGCCGTAAACACTGTAAAGATAATTCATGAGTCCTTTAGCTTCCTTTGTTGCATCAGGATCGCACGGAACAGCAGTAGCCGCCGCCTTCAGATCAGGCATTACAGCTTTCTTTATTGTGATTTTATCGAATGCGGCATAACCGTATTTCGGAATAAGCGCTATCTTGTTTGTACCCTTTTTAAGTCTGTATTTTCCGAATTCTGTATCGACCCACTTGTCAGTGTAGGCAAACACTTTACTGTATTCTGCACCGTTAATAGTGATAGTCTGCATTCTTCCCTCCTCGCTGAGAATCTGTGCATATCTTACATCAATTTCATAAAGTCCTTCTTCAGGAGCTTCGACCTCGAATTCTATGTTTTTAGCTGTGAGATAAGCAAAACCGTCTCCTGAATAACCAGGGATCTGGTTTTCATAGATCGAAGTCCAGTTTTCCACTCCATCTATTTTTTCTGCTTCCGATTCAAATATTACGCCGGTATCTTCAGCTGAAACAGATACCGGAAAAACTGAAGCCGCAGTACTCATCATTACTGCTGCGTTTACTGCTGATATAATTCTTACGAGATTCTTTGACATAAACACTACCTCATTTCAAAAAATAAATTTTCCTGAAATACACACCGTGGAAAACTGATTAAGTTAAAGTTTAATTAAGGAAACACTGATTATATCGGAAATCCGGCTTCACCGGATTTCCGGAGGTGGGATTTACGGGGCTTCGCCCCGGAGCCCCACGCTGATTTATGAATAAATCAGCGTTTCCTTAAATAATTAATCTTTGCTTTCCCTGAAATCTTTACTGTTTTTATTTTACTACAGATTAATTAAGCTGTCAAGTAAATCATAAATTTAAGATGCCTCTTTAGTTAAATATCACTCTTTTTAAGTGAACGTATACACCTTTATCATCGTGACGGGCAGAAAATGTTATCTAAAATCTCACAATGTATATCGTCTGCCTCAAACAGATGAAAAAAAGCCGACGGTCAATTAAACCGACGGCTCTGATAATATATACCTGAAAGATCTATCTGCAGTAAACTTTGTAATTCTTTTCTTTAAGTACCACAACAGCAAGATCAAGTGCTTCGTGTGTATAGAACTCGATACGGAGAACGCCTTCCTCAAACTCACGGTTATTGATGATACCGATATTCTTGATGTTAATGCCCTTGAAAGCAAGCATGCTGGCAATGATAGCGATCCCGCCGGCCTCATCGACAAGGTCAACAAACATTTCATAGCAGACAGTGCTCGATCTCTTGTTCGGAATAAAGAGCGAATCGCGGTACTCCTTGGCTTCCTGAAAATAATTGAGAAGTTCCTGCTTTTCCGAGTGATCTATGCTCTCACGGAGACGTGTTATTTCGTCGATGTACTGATCCATGAGCGAAACGAGCTGTTCCTTGTTTGAAAGACAGATGCTCTGCCACATAACAGGAGATGATGCTGCAATACGAGTCATATCTCTGAATCCGCCGGCAGCAATAGTCTTCATTGTTTCATCCTGATCGTCAATGTTCCTTACAAGGTTTGTAAGAGCATAGGAGATCATATGCGGAAGATGGCTGATGGATGCTGTTGCATAGTCATGCTTTTTATAGTCAAGAACAAGCGGGATAGAACCCAGGGACTTTACAAAACTACGGAATCCTTCGATCTGTTCCTCAGTATTTTTTTCAGTAGGCGTAATTATGTAGTACGCATTTTCCAGCAGATATTCATCGGCGTTTTCTATACCGGTCTTTTCAGAACCTGTCATAGGATGTCCGCCTATGAAGTTCTTTTCAAGATCAAGACGGATAACCTCTTCGTGTATCTCAGTCTTGGTACTTCCCACATCAGTGATCACACAGTCCTTGCGGATAACCGGCTTAAGCTTGTGAAGGTAATCAATATTGTTTTTTTACCGGTGCACACAGAAATATTACATCACATCCTGAAAAATCAGAGATTATACAGGATTTTTTTATTGTCTATAAGTCCGGCAGCATAAGCTGTATCGATCGTTTCCTGTCTTCTTTCTGAAGCAATAATTTTAACGTCAGGATCATTGATCCTCATCTTTTTAGCTATCGATCCGCCGATAAGGCCGAAGCCGATAAAACCTACAGTTTTAAATATCATTTTTTACTCTCCGGTTTAAAAATTTAAATCAGAACTGCTCTGACATACATTAATGATTTTACAATAAAGAGAACACAATGTCAAGTACAAGTAAAAAATCAGCACATCCTTCCTGTGCAGACAGGTCAGGATATACTGATTTAAGTAATTATTTAAGGAAACTGAGCGGAAATCCGCGGTGACAATTCATTTAACCGCTGACGTTTTCCGTTAAAAATTCAGCAGTGGCTTTTTTCTTTACTTCAGACTTGTTGGCGTACATAAGATTGTCCGCTTCATAAAACACTTCGGAAAATGAAAGTCCCTTTTCATAGACTTTCATTCCGCGGGCAATGGAAAGAGGAAATTCCACTCCGTCGGAAACAGCTTTTTCGTGAAGTATTTCAGTATCAAATCTTCTTAAAAGCTCTTCCCTGTTTTCATAATCTGAATGCTCGAGTATTGTGACAAATTCATCGCCGCCTATTCTGAAAATAGGACTGTGATCGAAGATCCGGCAGATAAATCTTGCTGATGTCCTGATATATTCGTTTCCGGCTTCATGGCCGAAATTGTCATTGATCTTTTTAAGACTGTTTGCATCCATTACAACAAGTGCAAATTCTGCAGTACCTGCATCGATCTGGGCCTTGATATGTCCGGAAACAGATTCATACAGAGCGGCATTTCCAACACCGGTAAGTGAATCTTTGAATGCAAGAATATCGAGTTTCTGGTTGCTCTTGCTCAGTACATTTACATAAAGGTAGATCAGGCCAAGCGAAATGAAAGGCCAGAGAAGGAAACCCTTGAAAAGAATCGAAAGAATTCCGGCCATAAATCCGAACATTGCGAAAATAATTATGTGCCTGTAATTCTCACGCTTGATATCAGTTGATTTTCTATAGTAGGCAATAAGGAAGAAAAGTCCGCCTAATACATAAACTATCGGCCAGATAACGACATACACGAACCCGGTCGAAGAGAGTCTGGAATACTTATCGTTTTCACCGATCTGAAATGCAAACGGTTTTACAGAATTGACGACCAGAACAGCAAATGTGATGATCATGGGAATGTATGTCAGGATCCGGATAGTGCGCGACCTGATTTTTTCAACTCCCATACAGTATTTCAGTATTTCAAGCGGAAAAAGCGCCTGAAGAAAGAAATAACCGTTCATTATCATAAGATGCACAATATGAGTATGCGGCATCATATCATTCTGAATAAGGAGTGAAGCAGTATCAAGCAGAAATATCGATTCTATGATAAGGAGAATATTTTTGAAAGATCTGGTAGAAAAGATCTCCTGCTTGTCCTTAGCCTCTTTATGCTGTATTATAAGACAGGTAAAGAACCCCAGTATATTAAGTTCTGCATAGTATACCATATAATAACCCTTTCATAAATAAGGAAAACACTGATCAAAACAGATTCGGATCTTGCGAAAATAAGCGAAAGGATCTCTGACCATCCCCAGTAAATTTGTATTAAAAACCGATCAGTGAATTCATAAAACTTCATACTATTATTATATAGCAAATTATCAAAACAGTCAAGATATCAACACATTTCAGATCTTTTTTGTGTATTATTGCTATTGATTTTTCGGATTACCGTGCTTTGCATAGTACAGATTTGTACTAAATCAACAACATAAAAACGCTGAGTCCAAAAGAGAACTCAGCGTTTTTTTTCTGGCGCAGCGGGTGGGATTCGAACCCACGTCCCCTCAGGGGGGCATCATGATTTCGAGTCATGTCCGTTATGACCACTTCGATACCGCTGCATATATTAAAATGTGCTGTGTTACGTTCACACAGCACATTTATTATAACATATTTTTGTCTGTAAAGCAATAGTTTTTTCAGATTTTAAGAAGATTCTGACCGGCAGATACTAACCGGACACGAATCCGCTGCACAGCTCATATCATAAAAAGCAGCGTTTTCTTAATGATATCAGCCGATAAATTCCTTGATAAGTGAATTCTTCGGAACAAAAACTGAAGGAATAGGTTCTATTTCTTCAAGATATTTAAGAACCATGGAACGCATGTCACTGTACTTCGACTTTTCAGCATTCAGCAGATCATCATAGATAAGTCCCTTGTATACCGGTGTTTCGTAATCGATAAAAGTATCTATATCAAAATCTGCTCTGTTCTTGTACGGCATTATATAGAGATTTTCGCCTCGCTGCACACTCTTGTACATAGCAAAAATGTCGTCGTATTCTCTTCCACGGAAAAGTCTGTCACGAAGAAGTCTTCTCATAAGCCTTACGTGCGAAGGATGCAGCAGATCGCCGTTCTTTGTCTTGAGTCGGGTTCTGACACTGACATAAACACAGGTAGCAGTATCGGTGACACCGCCGTTTACTTCCGGATTAAGTGCATGAATGCCCTCGAAGATCATTACCTCATTCTCTTCCCTTGTTATCGGCGTATATGATTTATAATCCTGCGTTACAAAATCAAATTCAGGAACTTCAACAGGTTTGCATTCAGCCATAAGCCTCATGTGTTCCTGGAACATCTTAATATCGACTCTGTAAGGAGATTCAAGGTCAATATTACCCTCTTCATCACGAGGAACATTCTTTTCTTCAATATTCTTGTTCGGTATGAAATAATTATCCATTGAGATAACCCGAGCCTTTATTCCGTTCTTTCCAAGCTCATCTGCCAGTCGCATTGCTGTAGTTGTCTTGCCTGAACCGGAAGGACCGGACAGAAGAACGATCGGCTTGCCGCTTTCAGCAACACTTTTTGCAACGGCAGCGACCTTTGCCATATAGTCTTCATTTGATTTTTTTATGAATTCCAGTGCATCGCCCTTTATTGATTTGTTAAGCTGTGAAATATTGATACATCTCATAATAACCCCACCTTTACCTATTATCATTTATTTTTTCCGGAAAATCCGGAGATTTAACTTTAAAGAAACTGACAAGCTGAAGTCAGTTTGCGATATCTGAAATATATTCCAGGATCTGCTCTGCAAAGTTTCTTTCTGCTGTATCAAACCCAGTGATTTTATCCGTACTGACATAATGCATAAGATCCTTCGGACAGAGCGCAATGTCTGCACTTTCCAGCATTGAAATATCAAAATCGCTGTCCCCGGCACTTATTACAAGAGAGGGAGAAAATTTTTTCCTGAGCCTTTCGACAGCTTTTCCCTTGGTAAGAATTTCAGGAAAAATGTACACCTTGTCTCCGGTGTTCCAGGTACAAACCTTATTCATGTCAAGTATGCCTTCCAGTCCGGCTCTGGTTCCTGCCGGATCCGAAGACTTCGTGAATACGAAAAGCTCGTCCACAACACGTATTTCAAAATACACGTTTTTGTCTGCGGAAAGCCATTCGATCCCCTTTCTGAATTCTTCCTGACAGCCGGAAATCATCCTTTTGGATTCCTCAAACCATTCATCGTCAAATATGCCGTCAGTATAAAGTATTCCGCCGTTGGCAGCAAGGGCTATCTCCGGAGGACCGTCATCAAAAAAACTGATGCGTTCATACTGCTCGGAAGAACGCGTGGTAAGCGGTGCGAATACCAGTCCGCTCTGATTTTTCAGCTTCTTAAGCAGATCAAGAGCATAAGGCGTCATGTATGACAGAGCTTTTTCTTCTTTGTACTCCACACATACATCAGTTTCTGCCGCTCTTTTGTAGGAATGTATAAGAGTGTTGTCAAGATCGGAAGCAAAGAGTATTATCAGTAATCACTCCTTAAGTATCTGCAAGTTTTTTTATAATACCGCAGGCACGGTAGCGTACCATAGGATATTTTATTACTTCGACATTTTTTTCTTCAGCCAGTCTGAAAATGTGAGCAAGATAATCCTTGTCATCCGGATCACTTACAAGTATTTTCCACGGAACACGTCTCAGAAGTACTCTGGTCGTCTCACCGATCCCTGGCTTAACAAGATTAATATCACCGACAGAAAAGTCCTTCTGTATCTTTTTAACCTCGTCAAGTCCAGTAACTTTACAGCTTTCGGAATCGGAAATTTCGTAATTTTCAGTAAAATCTATTGTATTCATCACAGTATCAATAAACTCAGCCGAAAGATCTTCCTTTTCAAGCTCACCATAATATGCAGCTCCGTGAAAGTCGTTTTCACCGATTATATCAGGCCGGAGAAATGTACGGCTCATAAGTCCCGATACAGTAGAGTTAAGGCAGGAACTCGGGATCAGAAAATCTGATTTGGTTCCGGAAAGGCTGGTTATATTAGCCGGATCTGCAAGAACAGCAAGTTCTGAAGATACTCCCGGATATGCGGAAAGTTCTCTTTTCAGTGTGTCAAGTATTGCACCTTTACCTGTCCATCCATCAACAAAACAGATGTCCGATGCGGCATGTCTTTCCAGAATATACTTCATCGCATTGTGATCAATACCTTTTCCGCGAATGATCGAGATAGTATAATGAAACACATTGAGAAAAGGATATTTTCTGTTAAGATACCGCTTTATGATTATGCCGACCGGGGTACCTGCTCTGGCAAGAGAAACAAGTACAATATTACTGCCGTATCGTTTTTTTATTTTTTCAGCTGCAACGGCTGCCGCTCTTCCTGTTTCGGCGGAATATTTCCTTAGCGCCTCTCTGTACAAAGCAAAGTATTTTTCTCCGGGCCTGTACTCAAGCGGAAGCATTTCGCAGTAATGTGTCCCTGACTGGATCAGCTTTTCCCTTACCTCAGAAGGAAGCGGTTCAACCATTCCCGTAATATCCTTAAGAAGTATTGTTACATCCTCTTCACTGTAGGAGGAACGCATTTACTTCACCCACCTGACAAGAGTGAATTTTTTCGTCAGCGGGAATGCAGCAGCAAAAGATGAGAAATCATAATCTTCATTTTCTGAATCAGTTACGACTATAACATGATCATATTCTGTCTCATCAGAATTGTAAATATAGGTCTTTCTGCCTTTTTCGTAAAAACTGTCGACCTCATATCTTGAAAACAGCGGATACCTTGTTGTAGCTTCCGGAACGATAGGACTTCTGGTAGTTGAATGAGTTACTGCAGTAACCTTATCCATTACAAGCCTTGAAGCTGTCATTATCGCTGGATACATACATTCCTCAGTACCTATAACTGCTATACGCTGCTTTTGGGAATGCGGTATCTCAGCTGTTATCTGCTTAGCCAGATTTGTGCAGGCCATTTTATAGTCCTTCGCTTTCAGACCTTTTCTAGGATCCACCTTACCTGATATATGTTTTTCAGTAAACTCATAATCCGAAGTACGCTTTTTACACTTTGGTTCGCATGTATAGGTTTCATCCGAATCCGGTGAGGCTTTGATTTTTACAAGCCACTGAACGTCTATTTCATTCTGTCTGAAATACTCTTCAGTTTCTTCACTCATCCCGTTAAGAAGTGAGCAGACTGCGAACTTCAGTCCCCACGGAAGATCATCGTACTGCTTTAAGGCATCAATAAAATTAAGTACAGTTTTTCCTGTAGTGACTTCATCATCAATGAAAACAATATACCTGAGACCTTTGATAACCTTATCCCAGTCATCACAGTAAAGATACTGTTCTGTGGCATGGCTGTGTTCCTCACTGAAAACAGCAACAGGAGTTCTGGTCTCATCCTTTTCCCTGGTGGTATGTATATAATAAGAGTTTATGAACCGGGCAGCAGTCATTGCACCTATAGCTGTAGCTGTCTCTGCAAAACCTATGAAAAGTATCTTTTCTGTTTCGATCGATTTCTTTATCTCTCCCGCAAGTGTAGTGCAGAGGTAACTTACCTGTTCAGGATCAGTAGGAATATGTTTTCCCTGCCGGCTGTTTACAAGCAGGTAATTTCTTTTCGGATTGTTATCCCTCTTTACCATTTTAACAAGATCTGTATCAGGAAAGAGTGTTTTGTTTTTTATAATTTCAAGCAATGTCTGTTATCCTTTCTGTTTCTTTTATTCCATATACGGCAGCTCTTATAAGTATTCTGCCTGCCCAGTTTCTGTGCACGGCAAGTTCATTCATGCGGTTGCCTGCTGTTCCCTTTGCAACTGCAAGAGCTGTATCTTTCCAGTTCAGCAGTTCACATGCATCTTTATAGTCCTCAGGCGATACGGCCAGAAGTTCATCTATGACAGGAAGCTGAGAAGGATGTATAGCGGTCTTGCCTACAAGGCCGTTAAGAATGTCCATGTGCATTTCTTTTCGAAGTCCTTCCGCCCAGGATGTATCATTCCTGTCCGAACCTTCAAAATAGTCCCATACCGGAGCCGAAATAACATAGTCTTCAGCAAAAACGTTCACAATATCACTGATCACGGCATTTACTGCAGCTATATCGTAAATTGTGTCATTTATACTGCGGCGCACGCCGAAACGTGAACAGAAATCATTCCCTCCGATACGTATATTGACTATAATGTCACGGTATGAATCTATTACATCCTTCAGAGTAAGAAGTGTTGTCACGCGGCTTCTCAGGTCAGAAACAGCACGGGATTCGATTATCGGCATCGCATAAAGAACACGGCCGGTCCTTTCAGATGCCTTTGTTATCTCCTCAAGATACGCTCTCGCGTTGCTCATATCAAATTTCGGGAAAATAAAACCTGAAAGTATTCCGTCATCATCTGTTTCTTCCAGAACTTTGCTTATCTGTTCCGGATATTTCACCCTGATAAAAATATACGGAAGATCATCTTTTAAGATCCTGCCGTCGTGAACATTCTTCTTAAGTTCACTGAAAGTCGTTTTAAGCTGTTTTACTGCTTCCTCCTCGGAGCCGTCTGCAATAGCGTCTTCAAGGCACAGTGCCAGTGAACGAAGATGCTGATATTTTTTTGCAGTCAGAAACTCAGCCACTTTATCATTGTGTGCAGGTGTGTACATCAGTCCTCCGAGTGAATATGCTGTAAGATCCCTTTCCTTCACCTTTGAGCAGGAAGCAAGGATTTTTCTGTTAATAATGTTTTTCATGTCTATCTGCCTTTTCTTTATTATTCAGGAGAGAATCTCTCCATTAATTTATAAGCTGTTTTTATACCGTCTACAGCCGCTGACGTTATTCCGCCGGCATATCCCGCACCTTCTCCGCACGGATATAGGTTGTCAAGCACCGGAGAAACCAGTTCTTCATTTCTGAGTATACGAAGCGGTGATGAAGTCCTTGTTTCAGGAGCTGTCATTATCGCGCTTTCGTCTCTGAAGCAGCGCATTTTACGGCCAAAATCCATAAGGCCTGCTTTCAGCATACTGTTTATCTTTTCATTAAAAAGCCTGTTAAAATCACATTCTGCAAGTCCGCGTGCAAACGTTGGTACAATAGCAGATTCCAGAGACGGTTTTCCGCTCATGAATCCGCCCACCGTTGTTGCAGGCGCTTTATAGTCTCTTCCGGCAAGCTCAAATGCACGCCTTTCCAGTTCTCTCGCAAAATACATACCGTCAAGAGGTGAACTGCCAAAGTCCTTTTCGGATACAGAGACCGCAACAGCTGCATTCGCATTTTTTCCGTTACGTAAAAACTCGCTCATGCCGTTGGTTACTACAGTATTTTCCTCGCTTGCTGAAGGAACGACCATTCCTCCCGGACACATGCAGAAAGTATAGACTCCTCTGCCTTCATTGTCTCTGTATGAAAGCTGGTACTCACCGACCGGCAAAAACGGATTGTCCTTAAACTCACCGTAAAGGCTTTCATTTACGCTCTCCTGAAGATGCTCTATGCGGACACCGACTGAAAACGGCTTGGTCTGCATAAGAATGCTGTTTGAAAAAAAGCATTTCAAAGGTATCTCTTGCGGAATTTCCTACAGCCATAACAACTGCCGCTGCATCATGATCGCCCTTGTCAGTCTTTACCCTGCATATTCTGCTGCCGTCTGTTTCAAACCCGGTAACAGTAGTGTTAAAATGCACTTCTCCGCCGTTTTCCATTATCTGCTCACGCATTCTTTTTATTATACTTTTAAGCTTGTCCGTTCCTATGTGCGGTTTAGCCCTGAAAAGGATCTCCTCAGGCGCACCGAATTTCACAAAGCTCTCAAGTACGTAACGGCAGAAAGGATCTTTTATACGTGTAGTAAGCTTACCATCAGAAAAAGTTCCCGCTCCGCCTTCACCGAACTGAACGTTCGAGCTGATATTGAGCGGTCCTCCGTTCCAGAACCTTTCCACTGAACGTGCACGGTCGTCAACCGTTTCCCCTCGTTCAAAAACTATCGGTCTGTATCCGTTTTCAGACAGAACCAGAGCACAGAACAGGCCTGCAGGACCGAAACCGGTGACAGCTATCCTTCCTTTGTAGTTACCGCTTTTTATAACCGGTTTTTTCACTTCACTGTCTATATACTGAAGCGAAGCATCCGAAGCACAAAGCTTTTTTTTCTCTTTCTGCATCACCAAGATCGGCATAAACAGAATGTACAAAATGAATATCAGTACGTTTTCTCGCATCCAGCGATGTCTTGTAGATGCCGGTTTTCAGTGTATCTGATTTTCTGATATCTGCTTTTTTCAAAGCTTTACGAATCACATTTTCTGCATCTTCGGATATCTGCGATTTTATGTTGTTAATGATTATAGACATCTGTTTACTCCGTTATATTCGTAAAACACTGATCATTCAGTGTTTTCCTGATAAAATTGTCATTTTATAAGAAAGTTACTACTAATAGTATACCATATTTCACGCAGAAAATCAACGAATTATACAAATTCAAAATAATTATTTTTGAATTTAATGTTTCCTTAAATCAAAAACGCAGAGTCAGAAACTGCCCTGCGTTTTTGGTATATATTGATTTGGTGGTTTTGAAAATATCAGTATTTTTTTTCTGAGTATCCTTACGGAGTTAAGCACACAGAGCATTGCTACACCTGAATCAGCAAATACTGCAAACCACATGTTTGCGAACCCTGCAATACCCAGTATCATTACGGCAAGCTTGAACGCAAGAGCAAAAATGATGTTCTGCTTTGCAATATGATTTGTGTCCGAAGAGATCTTAAGTGCTTTCGGAACGGCATCCATTTCTGAATTCATTATAACTATATCGGCAGCTTCGATCGCAGCGTCAGCACCGCTTCCCATCGCCGCACTTACGTCAGCTCCGGCAAGTACCGGTGCATCGTTTATACCGTCACCGACAAACATTACTGCTCCGTATTCACTGCGGATATCTTTCATTTTTTCAAGCTTTTCCTCAGGAAGAAGCTTAGCAAAGTAACGGTCGATATTTGTCTCGCGAGCTGTTTTTGCAGCGCTGGCTTCCGAGTCACCTGTGAGCATTACAGTTTTAATGCCTCTGGATCTGATGCTCTCGATTGCCCCGACGCTCTCGCCTTTCAGTGTATCGCTTATTCTGAAGCATCCGGCAAGCACACCGTCCACAGCACAGAGGACATCAGTACACGCTTCACCTGCTGTATACGATGAAATGTCAATATTTCTGTTTTTCATAAGTTCAGCATTTCCGCAGATAACTCTTTTTCCGTCGATCACCGCTTCCATGCCCATTCCGGCATATTCAGTAATATCTTCAGCATCGGAAAGCTTAAGGTCAAGTTCCTCTGACTTTCTTACTATGCACTGTGCTACCGGATGTGTTGATACAGCTTCGCACGACGCACAAATGCGGCAGAGTTCATTTTCATCTGTATCTGAATAGGTCTCAGTACTGTCAACGCTGAATATACCGCTGGTTATTGTGCCGGTCTTGTCCATTACAACAGCTTTAACAGCAGATACTGCTTCGATCGATGAACCGCTCTTGAAAAGTATCCCCTTCTTCGAACCGGCTCCGATACCTGCAAAGTATGTAAGAGGTACACTGAGAACGATCGCACACGGACAGCTGATTACAAGAAAGGTAACTGCAGTGTAGATCCATTTGCGCCAGTCTCCGGTTATCAGTGAAGGGACAACTGCAGTAAGTGCAGCTGCAGCAACTACAACAGGTGTATATACATTTGCAAATCTAGTAATAAAACGGTCTATCTTAGGTTTGCCGGCTGCTGCATTTTCGACGCTGTCAACGATCCTGCTGACCATTGACTCCGAAAGATACTTTGTTACTCTTATCTTCAGAACGCCGCTTAAGTTTACGCATCCGGAAAGAACACTTTCATGTTCCTTTACAGCAACCGGCAGATGCTCACCGGTTATTGAAGATGTATCAATCTCACTTTTCCCTTCAACTACTACTCCGTCGAGAGGTATTCTGTCGCCGGCTCTTACAAGAATGATGTCATCCGGTTCTGCTTCCTCAGCAGGAATAACGGTAACCTCATTTCCTTCAACAAGGTTTACTGTTTCAGGACGCATGTCGATGGCATCCATAACTGATTTTCTGCTTTTTTCAACCGCCCTGTCCTCAAAGTATTCGCCTATGCGGAAGAAGAGCATAACACCGACAGCTTCAGGATATTCCTTCAGAACAAAAGCCGCTATTGTAGCAATGGACATAAGAAACTTCTCGTTGAAGACTCTTCCGCGTAATATTCCCTTAAAAGCATCGGAAAGGATCTCCCAGCCGAGGATAAGATACGGTACAACGTACATTAAAGCATTCAGCCATTCATTTTCCACAAAGAATTCAGCAATTTTAGCAGCCACCAGAAGCACAGCACCTGCAATTATAACAGGCAGCTCTGATTTTTCGCTTTCGCCGTGTTCGTGAGAATGAACGTGGTCATGACTGTGTTCAGATGCAGCCTTTTCTTCATGATGATGCTCATGTTCATGCTCATGTTCGTGCTCATGTCCGCAGCAGCAGTGATCTTCTTCATGATCGTGGTGATGGTGCTCGTGTTCATGCTCATGTTCGTGCTCATGTCCGCAGCAGCAGTGATCCTCTTCGTGATCGTGGTGATGATGCTCGTGTTCATGCTCATGTTCGTGGTCATGGTCGTGACAGCAGCAGTGATCCTCTTCGTGATCGTGGTGATGATGTTCGTGTTCATGTTCGTGGTCATGATCATGGCAGCAGCAGCCTTCTTCATCACGTTCATGGTGATGATGTTCTTCCACGTGGGAATGATTTCTGCGGGTACGGTGAGATGTTCCGCTGCCTTCCTCAATTAGTTCCACACCGGGTTCGATCGCATCACATTTACTGCTTATTTTATTAAAAAGTTCTTCTGTATGCCTCGCTTTTATCCTGAATTTTTTCGAAGTGAAAACGAGTATTGCCTCTTCCACTTCTTCCATTTCATTAATGGCAGCTTCGATTTTTGAAGCGCAGTGAGCACAGTCGAGGTTTTTGATGTTATAAACTTTAAGAGTAATTTCGTTCATTTCAGGACACCGTCTTTCTATCATAAGAACATATGAATATCTGTTCATGTATTCATTATAGCACCATCACTATGCTCTGTCAATATATTTCAAAGAAAAAACAGCAGAAATTTCCGAAAAAACTTCTGCTGTTTTTATTTGGTTTATTAATACGAATTCCTGTAATTATTCGTAACGCAGTGCGTCAACGACTTCCATCTTTGCAGCCTTGTCAGCCGGATAAACGCCGAATACAAGTCCTACAACAAATGAGAAAACAACTGAGCCGATGATTGCTCCCAAAGGTACAGTAAGATCGATGCTGATCGGAAGATTAAGGTTAGCAGTAAACTTTATAGCAAGCATTGCCATAAGCTTTGCCTCGATAAGCCCTAAAACAATACCAATAACAGAACCGATAAGTGATATTACAATAGATTCAGTAATAAACTGTAATCTGATCGACTTATTATCAGCACCCATGGCCTTACGAACACCTATCTCCATCGTTCTTTCATTTACACTTACGAGCATGATGTTCATAACGCCGATACCGCCGACAATCAGAGAAACTGCAGCGATTGCGGCAATTATAAGAGTAAGTACATTGATAATTGTATCGACCATTTCAATTTCTTCAGTAGAAGATTCAGTGTATACCATCTCACCTTCAGCAAGGTAAGGAGTATAGAGCTCAGTAGCAACTTCTTTAAGCTCTTTAGGAGATATATCGTCAGGTGCTATAAACTGAATACTGTTGGAATTTTTCACCTTTGAGCCCATTACCCTGTCAATATACGAATAAGGGAAAATAGCCATCTGCGGTGAGTTATCTGATCCGCCTAATCCTAAAGCGTTTATATCGATCTTATCTTTAGTAACGCCTACTACTGTTGCGTTAAGAGTGGCCCTTCCAAGCTCAGGAGAAGGAGTCGACTGACTGACATTTACCTGTCTGCCGACAGCACTTGCATCTTTACCAAAGAGTTTCTCAGCTGTTTTTTCTGTTATAACAACAGAAGCTGAGCAGTTATCAATATCTTCCTCAGTAATAAACCGACCGTCTATTATATCGACGCCCAGTGATGTTATAGTGTTAGGTGAAACACTGTAAACAATGATCTTTGAACTTTCTTCGCCGTTCGCATTCAGAGTGCTGTGTCCTACCATAGAAGCCGTTACTCTTTTTACGCGGCCGTCAAACGCATCTTCAAACTGTCTGATCATGTCTTCGGTCATCTCAGTTCCGGACATATCGCCTTCATTAGCAAATTTCTGCATATCAAAAAGCATTATAGCAAACTGATTTCCCTGTACAAGATCGCCAAGTGCTGTACTCATAGTTTTGCTGATAGTACTTCCTATGGTATTGATAAGAATAACTGAACTAATACCAACGACTATACCAAGAGTAGTAAGGAAGGTTCTCATCTTACTGGCTGTCAGACAGCGAAAAGCCGAAAGAATATATTCTGTAATACTCATATCAACTATCAACCTTCCATTCCCTTCACCTTGATCCTGTCACCTTCATTATGCGTTGTAACATTACCAACAATAAGGTCACCTTCATTAAGACTGTCAGACTTAACTTCAACATAAAACGAAGATTCATAGCCTTTTTCTATATTCACTTTTTCAGCAACGTACTCATCGCCTTTTTTTACAGCACGGTAAACATAGTTGTTTCCGTTTTCGTCCTCACCAATTGCATCGTACTGAACCGACGGACGTGATCCCTCGTTTACAAGATAAATCTTTGCAGCCGTCGCAACATTATGTCTAAGCTTATCCATAACTGATTTATCTGTAATTTCAAGCTCTACAGCATATCCATCGCCTGTATTGCTGTAAATGTCTGATACCTTTAATACCTTGGCCGGGATCTCTTCCGCACCGGTAAGAGTTGTCCTGAAGCCTGCTTCCTGACCTGGCTTAATATCAAGTACATCTTTACTGTCAACATAGGCTTCAACTTTATAATTTCCGAGAGTTCCTATTCTGAAGAGACCACCGTCAAAAGCATATCCGCCTTCTGAAGCAAAGCAGTCAGCGATTATTCCGGACTTAGGCGCTTTAACTATAAGATGATCTTTCTCATCCTTAAGTTTCTGAAGCTGATCTTCATAGTCACGGATTATAGCGTCAGCATCAGTGATAGACTTGATGTAATCATTACTGCTGAGAGTATCGATAACTTTTCTCTGAGCATCCCTGGCCTGGGAAAGAGTCTTTTCTGCTGCTCTTATCTGATCATTGATGCCATCAAGCTGCGACAGATACTGATTGTACATCTCCTCGTACATAGCCGCTTCTTCAGGATTTGATGTTGAGTAACATTTATCAAAGTATTCAGAATACTTGTTATAGGTGTCATCGTACATCTTTCTTGCTGAATTTACTGCAAGCTGTGCACTTTCCACCTGAAGTGCTGCCTGTTTTCTCTGATATTCAGCAGTACCAGCCTCTTCGTTATTGTCAAGTGCATCTGCTGACTTTTTATCGCTTATATATTTCTCGATACGTGCAATTTCTTCGTCGATACCCTCACCGTCAAATTCGCAGAGAACATCGCCTTCCTTAACTTCATCGCCGAGTTTGAAATAAACTTTTTTTATCTTCTGGGTAACATTAGTTGACACAGTTTCAATGTCATTCATTACCACTTTACCTGTAGCAGATCTGTACTCATTAAGATCCCTGCTTTCAAATGGGATAACATAATCATAAGTATTAGGATCGCTGTTAAGATCAAGCTTCAATGCAGCGAACCATGCCAGAAAACCTGCTATCAGAAGCCAGAAAATCACATTTCTGATGATTTTTCTGGTTTTCTTTTTATTTCTGATGGATTTTTCTTTCATTATCTGTTGTCCTTTCACGTTCTATTCATATCTCAATGCATCGACCGGCTGCATTCTGGCACCCTTGTTCGCAGGATAAAGTCCAAATATAATACCTACTGCAAGTGAGAAAAGGGTTGAAATAACAATTGCGTTGACCGATGGTGTAACGTGCACTTCTGCATTCTTTAAGAAATACTTAAAGCTTTCGTTAGGAATAAGATCATACAGCTTGTCAAGATTAGATTCCAGTATCATACCGAAAAACATTCCAAAAAAAACACCCACAGCACATGCTATAAGACAAATCATTGCAGATTCAAAAAGAAACTGTGTGCGGATAGAGCTGTTTCTGGCGCCGAGAGCCTTCTTTATACCTATTTCCTTAGTTCTTTCTGTTACACTTACAAGCATGGTATTCATAAGTCCAATACCACCGACAAGAAGCGAAATAGCTGCTATCACAACAAAAGAACCGGTTATAACAGAAATAATATTAGTTATCGAGGACAACTGATCAAGAATATCAAGAACGGAATAATTATAATCCGGATCACTGCCGTATTTATCAAGCGCAAAGCTTTCGATTAATGCTTTTGCTTTTTCTGTTGACGCTTTATCCTTTACAACAAAGCGCATAACAGCCGTTTTATCATCGTCTTCTCCGATAACTGCATTAAAAGTCTGAGAAGGACAAAGCAGATCAGTAACAGTGTTTTCAGTTGTAATATCCGGTGTACCTTTTGATGCAACATATTCATAAACGCCGACAACTGTTAAGCTCATAGTAGCTTTATAAGTATATAGCTGCTCATTGCCTTCTTCGTCATAATATGTTTCAGAAAAAACAGCTTCAAAATCAAGAGTTTTACCAATTGCATCATTGCATGAACCAAAAAGTGATTTTGCCGCAAAATCTGTAATAACGCATACCGGCTTTCTGTAACGGCATTCCTCAAGATTTATAAATCTGCCGTTAGTTATCCTGAGTTTCTGAGTCAGAGCATAAGACGAAGTAACGCCCTTCACATCAACATTTGCTTTATGTTTATTATCCAGCATGATCGTCGCCGCAGCATCAGCATACGTACCATTATCAAAATCAATTATAACGCCATCTGTCGAATTAATGAAATCATAAATTTCATCTAAGTCAAACGGGTATTTATTATAATCGATATCACTGTTCGAATTCTGGTCATTAATATCCCATCCTGAAACAAGATAAATCGTATTTCCGCCCGTAAACATCTGAACCATGTAATCTTCAATTATCTTGCTGACCGTATCACCGATAGATACAATGGAAAGGACAGAGCTCAGACCGATAATAATACCGATCATCGTAAGAAATGTTCTTTTTTTATTAAGGACAAGTGAATTATATGCCTGACGAATGTTTTCAAACAGCAGCATTTTCTTCACCTCCGGCATCCTGTACCTTTGTTCCGGTATCAGAAACTACAGAGCCGTCGGAGATAGTAATTATTCTCTCTGTTTCCTTAGCAAGTTCAGGACTGTGTGTGATGAGGATTATCGTCTTTCCTGATTTATGAAGCTTATGGAAAATATCCATAACTATACGGCCTGTTTTAGTATCAAGAGCACCGGTTGGTTCATCGGCAAGGATAAGCGCAGGATCGTTGGCCATCGCTCTTGCAATAGCAACTCTCTGCTTCTGTCCGCCTGAAAGTTCGTTAGGATTATGGTCATAACGTTCTGCCATTCCGACGATCTCAAGAAGTTCCTTGGCGCGGTTTGTTCTTTCCCTTCTTCCCTTTCCGGCGTACATCATCGGGATCTCAACGTTCTTGAGAGCTGAGGTTCTCGGAATAAGATTGAAGTTCTGAAAAACGAAACCTATCTGCCTGTTTCTTATATTACTGAGTTTCTTATCGGAAAGTTTGCTTATGTCTTCACCGTTGAAGAAATAGGAACCCTCTGTCGGTCTGTCAAGTGCACCTATTATGTTCATAAGTGTACTTTTACCGGAACCGGATTCGCCTACAATGGCAACAAATTCACCTTCGTGAACTTTAATATCCATACCGTTCAGGATCTGAAGTTCGTTCGGCTGACCAATGTAGAATCTTTTGATTATTCCCTGAAGATCAACGACTACTTTTTTACTATCACTCATCGTCGTTTTCTCCCTTTTCTTCATCAGTATCATTTCTGTTTTTTCCGGTTACCTTTACGTCTACGATGTCATCTTCCTTGCATCTGCCCGGCATAGATACTATGTAGTCACCTTTTTCAAGGCCTTCACCTGATATTTCAACATAAGTGTTGTTTTCATTGCCCTTTGTTACTTCAACTTTTCTGAGCTTGTATGTATTATCTGACTGCTTTTCAGCTTCATATACATAAAACTTTTTATCATCTTCGTTTTCACTGTCATCATCTTTCCTGTCACTGAAAACGGACTTTTTAGTTACGGCAAGAGTATTCTCCGCATCGAGTGTTGTAATAACAACTGTAGCTTTCATACCTATACGGAAATTTGTAGGATCATCTATATTTATATAACCGTCAAATCCGTTTGCTGACTTGATGTCAAGTACTCTGTCAACTACACCTGAGTATTCGTCATCTTTTCTTGCAGGTATAGTAACAACAGCTTTCATTCCGGACTTTACGCTGAGAAGATCCTTTTCATCTATTGATACATGAACACATACATTCGATGCATTCTGAAGAGTCATAAGAATACCGTCACGGCATACCTTGCCTTCTTCAGCAGGAATAGTTGCTATAACTCCTGCGCCCGTTGCCCTGACTTTTGTTTTTTCAAGATCTTTCTTAAGCTCTTCAAGTCTGTTTTTGTTGTCTGTATCAGAACTGTTTGTAAGAGAATATGTATCTATATTATACTGTGCTGAATCTGCCTGGCTTTTGGCTGAGATCTTTGCTGATTCAACAGCCTTTTCATACATCGCAATAGTTTCCTTAAGGCTCTGCATCTTGGAATTTGCGGTTTCATAAGCACTCATTGCGGCAGCTACTTCACCCATTTTCAGCTTGTACTGCTCCATAAGCACCTTGGCCTGTACTTCATCACCTGCATTCAGAGCCTGATTCTGAAGATCGTTTGCCTCGTTTGTCAGACTTTCATATCTGGCACGGTTCTCGTTATAGGAATTCTGTTCTGAATTATAACTGTTTCTTGCATCTTCAAGCTTTTTATTCGCTTCATCAATATCAAGCTGACCTGATTTTCTTGTGTTTTCAAGTTCTTTCTGAAGTTGCTGATATTTGTAATCGTAAAGTGTACTTGAGTCGCTTATATTCTTCTCAAGATTAGCGATATTCTTTTCAATCTCAGAAGAATCAAGTTCACAAAGAATGTCGCCTGCTTTAACTGAATCGCCTACGCTCACATATAATTTTGTGACCTTAAGATTTGTAAGATCAGTCATAACTGTTGAATCTTTCTCTGTACTTTCAACAGTACCTCCGAGTTCAAGCGTTTCACTAAGATCCTTTTCGCTCAGTTCCGCAACATTTACCTTTTTCAATGAGCTGCTGTCTGATTTCTTTCCGCATCCGGCAGAAAGAAGGCATACCGAGCAAAGAAGTGCAGTTACTCTCAGCATTTTTCTGTTCATAAAATTTGTCTATCCTTTCTTGTTTTGTTTTAATATGACACTAAGCAATGAAAGATGTCACATAAATAAATTATACTACTGACATGTAGAATTGTCAATATAATTTGTACATTAAACAGCTACGAAATCAACACAATTCGTAAGTTTCGTGCATTTATAATTATGTATTAAGGAAACACTGATCAAACCGGAAATCCGGCTTCGCCCCGGAGCCCTGCGCTGATTATGAACGAATCAGCGTTTCCTTGAGTATAATAAAGACGCCCCCATTATTATCGCAGATACGGACTGCAGTACAGTAGACAAACGAACCATTTTATGATATAATTATTAGTAAACAGTAAATATGAATACATCACGGTTTGGAGTCTGAGATACACTCATCAGATCGGGAGGCGGTAATATGGGGTATAACAAATATTTATGGAATACAGGTAAAAAAGAAGAAGAGGAAACATTCGGACAGGTAAAGATCTCGCCTATTGACGAAGCCGCCGTGCCGACTTATGAAGTAGTGATCCATTACGGTGCAGGACACAAATGTGAGATAGCTGACTTAAATCCTGACAACGTAGTTCCGAAGGCTCTCTATCTTTTCAGCATCAGTTACTATAACATCATAAGGGTATCTGATCCGGCTGGTATTTTTCAGGATGACGGAATAATGGTCGAAACCCGAAGGATAATAAACAAGCAGATGAACATGTACGGACACACAAGACTTTATCTTGTAAAATCATATATGTTTTAAATTAAAAAGGATGCATACTTCCCGAAAGAGAAACATGCATCCTTTTTGTTCTACTTGTCAGCTGATAATTACAGAACCCGTAACATCATCTTTATAGTACTGCTTAATTATTTTTCCCGTTTCAGCATCCGCAAGCACCACACTGCACAGCGTACATCCGCACAGAAGAGTGTATTTTTCTACTGCAGCAGCGAAATCTTCAAAGCTGTCTCTTTTGACTTCAAGAATGTCACTGTCCTTTTCCGGTTCCTCCACGTAACATACTATATATCTCATTTTATACCTCCGTAATAATAATATTTCAGTGTTCCGCTACAATTGATTTTAGCATATGTCATTACAAAAGTCCAGTCTGATAAAAAAAATTTGACAAACATCCTGCTAAGTAGTAAAATAGAAATGTTTGATTATACGGGGACACTGATCATAACGGTAACCAGATTTTTAATAGTTTCGGCAGCCTTTTCTGCACTCATCCGCATCTCCGGCGGAAACTGCCCCGACTGCCTTTGCTGTTACAAAACTTCAGGAGGAAAAATGAATAAAAAAATCAGCAAGATCATACCTGCTGCTCTTATTGCTGCTCCCCTGCTCATGAACAATCCATGGCCGGATGAATTAAACGCAGCAAGCAATACTTCAATTGCAGGTCTGAAAAACTACATATTCGGAAATATTCTGCAGCATGCAAATTACGATGCTGCACTTGACACAAACAGCGACAACTGTCTTGATGTCTTTGATATCATCAGATTCAAGCAGGAACAGTACAGCATCGGTACCTGCGGACTTGACAACAAACCTGCAGTAACCACAGGCACATCTGCTGTAACTTCCGGACCGGCGGAAACCGGAAGCACTGAAGTTACTACGACAAATGGAAATGTTATAACCGAAACATCTGCTGTAACAGAAATCACAACTGGAGCCGCTTCTTCAGGACAGGTTTCTGAAAGCATCACATTCTCAGAAACAACTGCATTTGTTTCTTTACCTGCATCTACTGAAGTACAGGTAACTGAAGCACTTACAACCACAGTTACGGAAACACAGGCCGGTGTTACAACTGCTCCGGTTTCTTCGGAAACAACAGCCGCATCAGGAACCACCGCTGCAGCCGTAACTTCAGAAGTGACAACTTCTGTTCCGGTAACATCTTCTGTGACTACAACGACTGCACCTGTTACAACTGCTGTGACAACTACTACATCTGCTCCGGCAGCCACAACTGTGACGACTACTACATCTGCTCCGGTAACTACAACAGTAACGACTACAACTGCGGCTCCTGTTACCACAGCAGTAACGACCACGACTCCGGCACCGGTAACAAAACTTCCGGAAAAGAAAATAATTTCGAGCGTAAAGAGCATGCTTCAGAGTCCGGAACTCCCGACAGGATGTGAAGCGACCGGTCTTACTATAGCAGTAAGATGGTACGGTTACGATGTAAGCAAGACTGATATAGCTATGAAATACATGCCGCGTCAGGATTTCCACTACTCAGGCGGAAAACTCATCGGTGCTGACTTTATTACAACATTCGCCGGAGATCCTTCAAGAAACGATCTTTCTTACGGATGCTACATTCCTTGTATGGTCAAGACAGTGGATAATTACTTCCAGGCTGTCGGAAGCAGCTACCGCGGCAAAGATATTTCCGGCAAGGAACTCGAAGACCTCTTCCCTTATATAGCAAACAATATTCCGGTCGTGGTTATTTCCACTCCTGAACTTGTAAACCCGAGAACGGGCGATTCATGGTATACTGCAGACGGCCGTTATGTCACATGGCAGCGTGGTCACCACTGCACAGTTCTTATCGGATACGACAAAACAAGATCAAAGGTTTACTGTGCAGACCCTATGATGCTCAAGGGTGTTGTTGAATGGGATATTGCTCAGTTCAAGAACATTTACAACCAGAAGGGCAAGCACGCTATGATAATCGACACCGGATCAGTTACACCTCCGAAAAAAGCTCTTAAGGAAGGCGATCAGGTAAGATTTGCAGGATGGCTCAACACAAGCAGCGACGGAAAAGGTACTGACAAATACATCGATTCCGGTGTATATACTATCACGAAGATACTTGATCCTTCACTTGAAAGACCTGTAAACATCGGAAACTCCGGATGGGCAAGCTACGATGCGATCTATGAAAATCAGCCATATTTCGGAAACGGAACACCTTCTGCTCCGACAACACCTGAAAACCCGGCAACACCTTCACCTTCATCAAATGCCGTAACTGCACTGACAAACGGTCAGGTCTACAACATAGTAAACTGCATGAGCCGTAAATACTTAAACGTAGACTACGGAAAAGATGCTGACGGCACAAACATTTACCAGTGGACAAGCGACGGAAGCACCGAACAGAAGTTCAAGGCTGTTTCAGCTTCTGATGCATGGAAACTCCTTGCTATGTGCAGTTCATCCGGCGGAAACCGTATGGTAACTGCAGTCAAGCCTGATAACGGAGAAAACGTATATCTCTTCAAACCGACAAATGATGTAACGCAGCTGTGGACACTGACAAAGATAAAGGACGGCGTTTTTGCAATCGGACTCAAAGCATATCCGGGATACGTACTTACAGTACCTGACTACAATAACGGTTCAGCTTCAGGTACTTCAAAATCATCAGGCGGCAACGTATTCATAAGCAAATACACCGGTGCTGAAAACCAGCTCTGGTATTTTGAAAAGAAATAAAAACGCAGAACTATGCTGGGCTAAGCAAATCAGATCAGAAAACGTATCTGATTTCATAAGTTCGGTATAAACGAAACAGCTCTGAATGTTATCCACATTCAGAGCTGTTTTTGATTATATGATTTACGACGCGTTTCCGATTAGACAGGTAAATCAGTTTTTCACTTATTACTTATCTTCATTCATAAAATATGAAGGTGGTCCGTAAACCAGCTGAACAGGGTCAGGTTCGTACTCGGGTTCTTCTGATTCCGGTGTTGTTATTTCAGGTTCCGCCGGTTCTGCTTCTGTATTTGCGGGAGCGACGGAAGGTTCAGCAACCGGGGCACCGTAAACAGGCTGCGGCGGTTCTTCCTCAAAAGTAGTTACAGGCTTTGTCACCGGAACGAAGCTTGGAATGATCGGTGGTATACCGTATTTAGGCTGCATACCCGTATCCCAGAAAGTCGGGTCAGTTTCCGGTTCAGTTACTGCAGGTTCATCATCAGTAATAAATACAGGCGGAGCCCCGTACTTAGTCTGATAAGACGGCTCCGGAGAAACTTCCGGAATTCCGTATTCCGGCTGAGGAACAATATCATCCGGCGGCCACATATCATCGTTCGCCGGGAGTCCGAACAGAGAACGCTGCATTATTTTTATATCTGTTTTGCTTATTGTTTCGTCAGCGTCAAAATCTCCGAGTTCCTGCCAGTATGTCGTCTCGTTATCTCCTGTTCCGTTGGATTTCATCAGGATAAGATCAACAATATTTATCTTATTATCCATATTGAGATCGCCCTTAGCGTAAAACACCCACGGTGGTCCGTAAAGAACGGCCGCCTCAGATTCATTGCCTGATGAAGGAGCTGCTAACTGAGACTGAACTGTAACCGCTGCAGAAAGAAGCGCTGCAGTCATAATAGTTTTTTTCGTTTTCTTCATCTGAATTCCCCTTTCAGAACTTACTGATATTATTCATAAACACCACTGACGGAATTCATCATCAGCCAGTGAACGCCGGTATAACATACCCATGTATAGTCATAAAAAAACATGTATCTAACGCATAAATCTATACATTTTTATTATATAATACAAGTATTGAGATGTCAATAATACGTACAAATATTTATTTACAAATGCACGATAATGTGTTATCATTAAAGTAAACTTCAATATATTTTGTCACTTAATAAACTACATTCTGATTTACAAACCGATCATCAGAGCTCAGAAAGGAGAGCGTGCATGGCAATGTACTCTAAAACAATAAAAGCTGCTGCTTCGCTGATCATTGCTGCATCAGTAAGTCTCGGACTCTGTTCCTGCAGCAAAACAGGACTTAACAAAAAACAAATGGCAGTTTACTTCTTCCAGGCCGGCAAGGCTGACGCTCAGCTTATCTATACCGACGACGCTGCTGTTCTTATAGATGCAGGAGACAAGAATTACGGCGATAAAATTGCAGAATATCTGAAGAAAAAAGGTATCGGCAAACTGGACGCACTGATCCTTACTCACTACGATGAGGATCATATAGGCGGTGTTCCTACCCTGCTCGACGATGTCCTTCCTGACAGGATCTATGTTTCAAATCTTCCGAAGGATTCAAAGGAAACTGCTGCCCTGAACGAAGCACTGACACAGAACAGCCTTGTCACAACTTTAGTTGAAGGAAGCGAAGCTGTGGAACTTGATCTTGACGGAATGAAAATAAAGATTGACGGACCGGATGAAAAGCTCTATGAGGAAAATGATTCGAACAATTCATCGCTGATAACTGAAGTTACATATAACGACCACAATCTCCTGTTCATGGGTGACGCTCAGAAGCTGAGAGCCGAAGAATACATGGAGCAGAATCCGGATAAAACATTCGAAATCCTGAAGGTCCCGCACCATGGCTACTACCACAAATATCTCAAAAGTGTGGCTGAAAAGTTTTCACCGGAATACGCAGTCATAACCTGTTCAAACAAAAACGGCGGTGAAGAAAAATCAGTAAAAGCCTTCGAAGACAGAGGAGCGACAGTTCTCAAAACCTGCGACTCCCCTGTTTATATGATAATTGACGATAAAATCACTGTAAAAACGGAAACATAAAACATAAAATATAAATGATAAAAAAACATATGAACAACAAATCCGAAACCGCCTCACTGAACATGACAGAAGGCGGAATACTAAAGAATCTTTTAATATTCGCAGCACCTATCCTGATAGGAAATATATTTCAGCAGCTCTACAACGTAACTGATACCGCTATAATCGGCAATATACTCGGTGACAATGCGCTTGCGGCAGCCGGCGCATCTGCACCTGTCTACGGACTTCTGATAAGTTTTTCACACGGCATGTCGAACGGTTTTTCCGTCGTCATCGCAAGATATTTCGGAGCTCAGAATGAACGCGAAATGAAAAAATCAGTTGCACTCACCTATCTGCTTTCAGCAGTGATCGCACTGATACTTACTGTAACCTTTGTTCTTCTGCTTCATCCGCTGATGCAGATACTGAAAACTCCGGCAGATATCATAAGTGACACCGAAAACTATCTTCGTATAATACTGCTGTTCTCGACAGTCACAATTGCTTACAACACTCTTGCCGCAATGCTCCGTGCCGTCGGAAACAGCCGCGCACCACTCTACTTTCTTGTGATAAGCACACTGGTAAATATCGCTCTCGACTTCCTTTTCGTCAAAGGATTCGGCATGGGTATTGCCGGTGCAGCATGGGCTACAGTTATCTCGCAGGTAATATCGGTCATTCTGTGCTTTATCTATACTTTAAAGAAATGCAGATTTCTGATTTTCAGAAAGTCGGAACTGGTTTACGACACCACACTGCTCGGCGACCTCATTTCCACGGGCATGGCTATGGCACTTATGCATGGTGTTGTTCAGGTAGGTTCCGTTATCCTCCAGAGCGGCGTAAACAGCTTTGGTACAGCCACAGTAACTGCACATACCGCCGGACGAAAGATAGACGAAATATTCATGCTTCCGCTCGGAACTATTTCAATGTCGGCAGCAACTTTCACGAGTCAGAACTTCGGTGCAGACAGATTGGACAGAGTTAAAAAAGGAATCATCTGCAGCATTATGATAGCTGAAGTATGGAGTGTTATAGCACTTACAGGATCTCTCCTTTTCAGGATACCGCTCGTAAAGGCACTTTCAGGATCGACCGATGAGTTCATAATTTCAACTGCCTCAAAGTATATCATCATCAACGTATCGTTTTTCTTCATACTTGACGTACTGCTGGTTCTCCGAAGCAGCCTCCAGGGCGTCGGCAGAAAACTTGTGCCGATCACCGGAAGCATCATGGAGCTCATACTGAAAGCTGTAACGGTAGCTGTACTCGCACCATGGCTCGGATATCTAGGAATATGCATCACGGAACCTATAATATGGATAGTGTGCGCAATCTTAGTGCTCATCGATTATTCGGTATTCCTGAAGAAGTATCGTTTAGCTCAGTAAGTATATTAATCAGATATTATGTTTCAAAACTATTTTCGAAAAAAGTATTGACACAGCATTAAACTTGTGGTATAATTATTAAGCACTCAAACGAGTGGGCATGCCGCTGTGGTGAAATCGGCAGACACGAGGGACTTAAAATCCCTTGGTAGAAATACCGTACCGGTTCAAGTCCGGTCAGCGGCACTATATAAAGAACCCGAACTTTTGATTTCAGAAGTTCGGGTTTTCTTTATCCTACATTGTGTTACCATATTTTTTCTCCTATTTATATTCCTGATTCATTGATTTTTCTCCTAAATAGGGTATGTTTTTAGGAGAAAAAATAATTTAGGAGAATAATTAGGGGAAACATAAATTTATCTTATTCATGACACTATTGAAAGTTGGTATAACTATGCGCAACCTTTCCATTTATGATAATGTACCTCACTGCAAAATGATAGAAGATATGCTTGATGAATATAAAAAGCAGATTTCACAACAAATAAGATATGAAGCTGCACACCGACTTATAAAGCTCGACAAATATTCTTTCGAAGTAATTGCAAAATCAGTTGAACTTTCCATCGATGAGGTTATTGAGATTTCAAAACATCCAGAGTATTTTGATGATTGACTTTCACACGCATGCTTTTCTGATAATGGTGGCACCTTCGGTGCAATTGAAAACGGCAGTACACTGATCAAAAAAGATCAGCGCACTGCCGTTATAACACCCTGCAATACAGCGTAAATCTATTATCAGAAATTATTGAAAATGAAGATATGATGTGATATAATGTACAAAGTTTCGGCTCTGTATATTTTCTCATTGTATGAGAATGTTCATAAAAATGTTACAAATTTGAAAACGTAAAAGGGGCTGTTGCAATGTGCAGCAGCCCCCTGAAACAATCATATATTCGGTTTCTCGTTTATTATCGTTTCAATGATCTTGCCAATATTGCAGCTGACCTTTCCTTTGATATCGTGAATATCCTGATTGATCTTCTTCTCCTGTTCAATAGCCATCAGCACATTATCTGCAAGATTTCCTATTTTACCATTCTTCTTAGCGTTCATTCCTGTCAGTTTCAGAAGAACATTGTAAGCATAGCTGTAACTGCCCTTTTCGTCCATAGTCAGGTATTCCTGCTCATGTCCTTTGATTCTCTGTTCATAGCCTCCGTCTATATGAAGGATAAGAAACAACTCAAATCCGGGATTTGATACAGCGGCAATATCAGTCTTTTCAATCTGTGCAATCAGTTCATCATACCCCTGTACTTTCTCCTCAAAGATGTCTCCATCAAACACAATGACCATTTTATCTCTTTCGGGATCAAAATCATTGTCAGGAACAGTTTTTTGCTTTTCAGCAAATACGACAAGGTTCTTGGCAAAAGACAGATTTTTGTCTTCATCAGTCTTCTCCCACAATCGTATATCGATCAAAGGATGGATACCCAGCTCCTTTCTCAGATCGATCAGCCTCTTAAAATAAAATGTCTCTGTATTAGCACCTTCGCAGATGAAAAAGTATTTTCGGAACGGTTCAATCTGCTCTTCATTATCAGAAGGACGGCTGTTCCAGTTAGTATAAGTGTGTACCGGCATACTTACTCTCCTTTCGGGAAAGAAAACTGCCTGAATACAGGGATTGCACCGTATCTTCCTTCAAGGTACGCCTTGCTCAGCTTCTTATCATATCTTTCCTTAAAACGATCCAGTGAATAAATCTTGCTGGCATTTTCTGCATCTCTTTCAACAAACCAAATCTCATCTCTTCTGAAAAGGCTCTGATCCATGATCGTATCCTCATGTGTTGTGAATACCAGCTGCATTCTTACCCCGTCATGAGCTTGCATAAACAGCTTAAGAAAATGCTCTGTGAGCTTCGGGTGCAGACTGCGTTCCAATTCATCAACAACAAAAACTGTATCAGGCCGATCTGTAAGCAGCATATCGATCAGATCAAACAATCTTTTGGTTCCGTCTGATTCCTCTGAGAAATTAAAGTCAAAAACAGATTTGCCGTGTCTCAGAACAAGAGTTGTGATCTCAGGCTCCGAGTTTTCTTTAATTCGGATATTGAAAAAGCCACCTTCTACTCTCCATGTCATCTGAATTCCCGGCAAATTTGTCATCTGCATCTGAGCTTTCAGGTGAGCAAAGATGCTCTGCACAACTTCCGCAGGGATCATCTTTCCCATTTCATCTACAGTGATCTTCCTCGTTCTGATTTCGGTCACGCCGGTGTCAAACGTCTGAATAAGCCTGCTGATATTATCAAGGGATTCATCATTATAATATGCTTCTGTATTAGAGATGCCTATATTCGGATTGATGACAATAATATTATTCATGATCCAGCCGAACACCTCAGAGAAAAAGCTGAGTTTTGAATTCTTAGCATATTTTTTTCCACGATTCATTTCTGTAAGAAACAGACGGGTATCCTGACCAGCAAAGTCTTCCGAATAAACCTCAAATCTGCTCTTCTCAGCTGCCGAAAGCTTTACACTCTCACCAAGTACAGGTTTGTTGCTGCCTTCTCTGATAAACAGTTGATGTGAACCGCCATCCTGCATCAGTTCGTACATCCACTCTTCAGTGATCTTTCTCTTACTGAGGATAGCAGAAAAGCCATAGGCATAAAAAGTATCTCCTACTGTAAACTGTAGTTCAAAGATACTCTCTCTTGTTTTATTCTCCTGACTGCTTCTGCAAAAATCATTTACAGAGCCTACAGGCAGCCCTTCCATCAGAACGTTCTTGATAAATGCGAACGCAGATACAAGATTTGATTTACCTGATGCATTCGCACCGTAAACGATAGCGTTTTTTAAGAGCTGAGTCTGCTTTATCTTTACACGATGATTTTTATTACCCTGCATCTTGCTTGAGGAAATCATCGAAAGTTCTTCGTTCTTATCAAAAGATTTATAGTTGTCAATTAATACTTTGACCAGCATAGAACATGCCCCCTTCCGGTTTTCTCTTTTATTATACCCAAAAATCACAGAAATGTCAATATTCAAATTGCATATTTAGAGATTTTTTCTCTAAATATATATGTGAAATCTAGTAAACACATCTTTCACTTTCTCATTTCATTGATTTTCGACTTAGCTCCATACACCTCAGCTTATATTATATCTATTACTCACTGTATGATATATATCATAATTTATACAAAAACGGCACAGGAAATCACTCAGTACTTCCTGTGCCGTCAGCCTGTATCAATCATATACTTTTCCCTTTCCCTAAAGTTTCAAAGTCCCGTTCTAAATTAACTCATTAAGTGAGATTTCTCATATCTTTGATTATTTTATATAAAGGCTTGATACATCGGTCAAAATACGCTATAATTTAAGAAACCACATTTTGTTTCTAATTAAAACTCAGAATTTTTTCATAGTTTCCAGAAAAGGAGATCATTATGGCTGAAAGTCAGGTCGTTGAATATAAAGAATCATGGAAAGACGAGTATCTTAAATGGATATGCGGCTTTGCCAATGCTCAGGGCGGAAGAATATATATCGGCATTAATGATAAAGGCGAAGTTATCGGTGTTAAAGATATAAAGAAATTACTTGAAGATATCCCTAACAAGGTTCGAGATAAACTCGGTATAATCGTTGATGTGAACCGTCTCGAAAAGGATGGCATCGCTTATATTGAAATAATAGTTGCACCGAGTGGTGTTCCAATCAATTATCAGGGAGAATACCATTACAGAAGTGGAAGTACAAAACAGCTTCTGCAGGGAGTTGCACTTACTCAGTTTCTGATGAAGAAAACAGGTATCAGATGGGATTCTGTATCTGTTAATAATATTGATGTTGATGATCTTGATGAAGTAAGTATTGAAATATTCAAGCGTGAAGCTCTTAGAAAAAAGAGAATTTCTGAAGCTGATCTTAAAGTATCACGTACTGAACTTCTCGATCACCTCAATCTTCTCGATGATAATAATCTTAAACGTGCTGCTGTTATGCTGTTTTATAAAAGGCCGGCTAAACTTGTTGAAGGCTGCTACGTTAAAATCGGAAAGTTCGGAGATGGCGCTGATCTGCAATATCAGGATCAACTTGAAGGTTCCCTGTTCAGGATGGCTGATCAGGTAATAGACCTTATATACACCAAGTATCTGAAAGCTAAAATCACCTACGAGCACAATGTCCGTGTCGAAACTTATCCGTTCCCGATAGACGGCGTTCGTGAAGCTATATACAATGCTCTTGCTCATAACAATTACGCTCGCTGCGTACCTATTCAGATCCGGATCCAGGATGATGCAATGTTCATAAGCAATAGCTGTATCCTCCCTTCAGGCTGGGACGTAGAATCTCTGCTTCAACCGCACAGATCGGTACCATTCAATCCTGCAATAGCTAATGCTTTTTATCGTGCAGGTTATATTGAGACCTGGGGCAGAGGTATTCAGAAAATATACGAATCCTGCAAAGAACTTGGCGTTCCTGCACCGGAATACAGTATTGTCGGTGAGGATATTACAGTTAAGTTTACTGCTCATGACAGCATTTTTTCTGAAATCGATGGTACTAAACATGACGTTAATGGTACCAATGGTACTAATCATGGTACCAATCATGGTACTAATGACAAAGGAACGCTATCCGTTATTGAAAGCAACGTGCTTGCAGCAATAATTAATAATCCTTATATAACAAAGTCGCAGTTGATTGCTCTTCTCGGTATAGGAGGAACAACGGTTTCACGCACAACCAAAAAGCTTAAAGAACTTGGTTATATAGAGAGAAGCGGTACTAACCGAACCGGACACTGGGTAATCATAAAATAATCATACTTCATACAAAAAACGGCACAGGAAATCACTCAGTACTTCCTGTGCCGTTAGCCTGAATCATTCAATCCTGTTATTATTCACAAGATCATTATAAGCAATATTAGCCTGCTCGCTTGCTTTTTTCTCTCGCCATCTGTCTATATCGCTTCTGATTGAAACCATTTCATCAGCAATAAGTTCTATTCTGTCAGGACGCACCTGTTCAAGATATGATATCATGCGTTCCATGCCTTTCGGACTTCCGATATGTTTTGCTATCATATCTCCAAGCCCGGCCGGATAGCCGAGAGTCTGCAGAGATATAACGAGTCTGTCTCTCGTGCGCGCCCATTCTTCTTTACTGTTCATAAATTCATTTTCCTTTATTTATCATTAAGCAAGCAGCTCCTGCTTCATCGTGCAGAGATCGGCAATGTTGAGTCTGCCGTCTTCTTTAAGGTCACCGGCTTTCGGATCCGGAAGTTTGGTTTCGGTGCCGAGCAGCCACTTTTGGAGGAGAAGAACGTCGGCTGAGTTGAATTTACCGTTAAGGTCAATGTCACCGCGCAGTGATGAATCGGGTTCTTCGGAGCCGGTATATGTGATGTCCGGTTCCTCCGATTTCTGAAAAAAGAATTCACAGTAATCAAGCGCACCCCTGAAATATTTATCATCAGGACCTTTGCCAAGATAACCGGCATCGTTCTCTGAAGCACTAAGTACATTTACAGGAGTCAGCGTGATATCACCCGAAGCAACTTTATTACCACCGAGAAGTATTTCGCCCTTTCCGCCGATAATTCTTACCGTGATCTTATTCCAGACGTTTTTCGGAAGAGGTGATGTCATGACCAGCTTTTCCTCAGTTTTACCGTCAGTTATGAAAAATTCAGCATTACCGCTCTCTCCTTCCGGAACAAGGCGCATGTTTGCTTTTTCGTCTCCGGCAAAGAAAATATCTCCGCCTCCGCCTTTCCAAAGCGCTGCGACACTTAACTGAAGTTCATGGTCACGGAAAGCTGAAGGATCTAATTCCACATAAGCTCCGTTTCCGTCAAGCGAAATGACGCCTTTTGCAGATGTCCTTTCCGCTTCCCACTTTGCTCCGCCTTTTAAAAGTGCATCTGTTGCAGCAAAGCGGTCAGATGTCCATACACTGCACTGTTTATTAAAATCGTAACCAGAGATCATTCCGTCGGTGTACTTTTTGCTTACCTGATCAAGCCAGCCGAAGCCGATGCCTGAATCAAGTTTTTCTTCGTTTGCGTAGTCGCCGTCAAGAATCACCTGTCCTGAGTAAGAGCCGGCACCATAGGCATATGTCATACCTTTGGCAACTGCGTTTCCGGAAAGTGTAACTCCGTCAGTTACAAATGCCTTCTGTGAGACTTTTGCATTGTCCTTAAGAGTAACTCCGCCTGACACAACAGCCCCGTCCGAGACCTGCGCATTTTCTGACAGATTGACCTTTCCCTGCTGCCACTGATTGTTTACATAGATCCAGCCTCCGCCGTCAACAACTGCATGACCGCTTATTACAACATTATCTGAAGCAGTCACATCTCCGTTTACCACAGCCTTGTCCTCGACACGAACATTTCCTTTTAGAACAGCATTACCGAGAACCATAGCATACGGACCGACATATACTGACGAGTCTACCTTGGCCGTCGATGCGACAAATCCGCCGCCGTTAGGATGTTTACTGCCCTTCTTTCCTGTCGAAGTATATCCGCCGCTCTGTATAACTTCCGCCCCGTCAATTTTTATCTCATAAGGATAGCGTCTGCGTTCATCTCCGTATTTATATGATGAATCCTTTTCCTTGTGGAAAGCATTTTCACGAACAAATTCCTGTGGTGCTCCGGCAACGGTCATATACGCAGAAACAGCATTTTTCGCAGAGATGGTCATACTTTCTCCGTCGGTGAAAAGATCAGAATAAGAAGCATTTCCCTTGGCATCAACAGTAACGAGACATGCCTGCCATCCGGCATTGGTATCAGCAGAAAGGCCGGATAATTCTGCTTTTATTGTATCACCAGTTATATCAAGCGGAATTATATTGATACCACCCTGCATAGGTGCGTCTTCCTGCGGCACGCGGTACTTACCTTCAGCGGTCGGCTCCGGTATGGTGTGATACAGATTCCAGTAGAACGGAGTCTGCTTCATCACAGTGTCAAAGCGTGACTGATAGGCATCCTTCATGCCGAAATCAAACGTCGCCATATGTGCTGCATAATGTCCGAGAACAATATGCGCGTCTGTTCCGAGAATTCTCGTTATCATGTCAAGCGGATATTCATTTGGTTTTGATTCGGACAAAAGGCGGTGAACTGCATCAAGGCCCAGCCCCGGAAGATCATCAGGATTGTACGATAAATAAAGCAGGAACGGAAATGTTTCGTAGTAATTTCGTCCGTGAGGCAGAGCAAGACTCATGTTGCGAAGATAAGGATCAAAATTTCCCGTCTTAACATCAGAAGGATTGTATGAACTTCCAAGGTACATTTCACGGAACCAGTTTGCCACAGGTTCCCACCATGCACCGCTTATCTCCTGATCGATCCAGTTTTTCTGCTGATGGTGAACAACATGTCCGAACTCATGGGCAATGGTCAGATCATCAAGCATAGCATCCGGGCTAATTATCTCAATACCGTACCCGTCTTCCGAACTCATGAAAGCCCATCCGTCCGGATATGCACCAAGTCCTGTATAGGTAAGGTAAATATTAGTCTTGTACTCCTGATTGCTCTTTCCGTAAATATCAACGTTAAGTCCGGTCATTCCGAGATATTCAGTGTAGCAGTGCCAGAGCCGCTCATAGGCTTCAAGATTTCTTTTCAGAAACGCATCATTTACCTGTCCGGTAGTATCATGGTTTCCATAGAAAATCACAAAATGCTCGGACTCCACATAGTTCGCGGTCTTACAATAACCCCACTTGTCTCTTATCAGCATTTCTTCCGCTGCATTCACCTGCGGAAACGCTGAAAATGACGACGATGCGATCATATATCCAGCTGCTGTTGCTGCTATTTGTTTTGCTATTGATCTGCCCATTTAAATCACTCCTGTCGATTAATGATCTCTGATTTCTGTCTACTTCGTTACATATCATTATACCATAATATTTCCATTTCATCAAGAGAAAATAACAGTGTTGGTCCCACAATTACATCCGTAAAAAAATTACGGCAATCTATTGACTTGTTCCAAATATGGCTGTATAATTAATAATGAAGATAGATTTAAAAGTATTATTATCATTAAATTAGTAAAAGAAAGCTGGGGTTTTATGCTTAAAACATTTGAAGTAAAAGGTTTTAAAAACTTTAAAGACAGCATCAGAATAAATTTTTCAGATGTTCATGACTATAAATTCAACACAGAATGTATTACTGCAAATACGCTCAGTAAAATTATCATATGATTAGAGCGTCAAAACAGCGATTTTGACTTTTCAAAATTCCAATAGAATCTTGAAAATTTAATATTATTACAAATTATGGATATATCGAAACGTAAATCTCAATATTTAGTAGCTTTCCTTACTCATTTTTCAGGCTATTACCGCATTTTGGGCGCGGCATGCCGAGCCTTGCATGAATTTGCAAAACTTCTGGATGTTCATAGCAGTTACTTTAGCTCCAAAGAATAGTTTCTTTCGAATCATACCTCTTGCCGGTATTTTGTCAACATGATATTTTCTTCGAAGAATGGATGGAAGTGATTCAACACCATTTCGGAATTTAGTTAAGTCACTAAATTCTTTTGTAGAACGTTTTCTCTGTTGCTGAGCTCTGTTTTTACTTTTTAATGAGACTGTTTTCTTACAAACCTTTACTCTCAAGTTAGGTTTACATTCATTAAAGTGTGGACAGTTTTCGCACTTTTCTTTATCGAAGGATGCTACACACTGCCCTGTCTTTTTATTGTAGCTGCAGCTTATTGGTTCATGTCCTCCGGGACACTTTAAGATCTGTGTTCCGTCTTCACTGAATTCAAAATCAGCATTGATATCTGGTGTTTCTTTACCAGTAAGATTAGTGTTTACAATTTCAATGTTTTTTGATTTTGCTAATGCTTCATCAGCTGTATATGCACCGTCAGCTACTATTACTGTGCGGTCGTCTTCCGGCTGAGAATTCATTCTTTCCATTGCATCATTGATGAATTTCTTATCACTGTAATTGTTTGCTTCAAACTGAAAATCAGTTACAAGCGTATCACCGTTTTCATTTGATGATTCTACTAAATTTGCAGCGTATCCTATATGATTTTTACCTGCTTTATGGCGAAATGTTGCTTCCGGATCCGCAGGATTCTGAAGTATTGAAGAATCCATACTTGAATCGTCTGCATCTTTAAGCTGACGGATTCCGTTAGGATATATGTTAGTCTGCTCATTGAGAAAGCGTACCAGCAATTTATATGCACTGCTGTCTTCAATATCTTCATCACACAGGTTCATCAGAATTTTTGCATCTTCAAGAATAGTTACAATCTTGCTATCAACAGATTCACTACGATTATGATATACTACTTTATTTCTGTCATCTACATCAGCATAATGCATGTATTCCAAAGGCACTTCTGCATTACTGCGTTTCATCTCTTTTACAAGGTTTGAAACACATGTATAAAGCAGTTCGAGACGCGACATTTTCTTCACATTTGCAGATATCATCATGCTATCCATACGTTTAAGATGATGATCTATTCCCATAACAAGCGCCATAACATCTGTTATTTCTTTTTCCGTATTTTGTATGAGATCTATTCCTGTTTCAATTTCATACATTGCTAATCTTTCACGAAATCTTCCAAGACTTCTGTCACTAAGGGGCTGTTCATCAAATGATGTTGTGTGAAGTGCATACTGATATCTTATGTCAAACAGCAATGATTCAAGAAATTCATCATCGGACTGTCCTGTTAGCTGCTGAATGAATATTGCGCCTACGAGAACGTTTACCGGAGTATTTGGACGCGATAATTTTTCGCTGTAAAGAACCGCATACGGTGTTTCATCTATTGCAGGAAATACTTTTTCAGCAAATACTTTTGCCCATGATTTTTCTAAAAATCTGCGTTCTCTTTCTGTTAAATTCAGCGTGGAATCGAACATTGATATTTGTTCATTCCTTAAATCGTTTGCTACGAATGACATTTCTTTTTCCTCCGAAATTTGATACTTCTATTGTACCATATTTCGCGTTTTCATTTGTTGTAATAATATTAAATTTTCAAGATGCTTTTGTTGGCTCAGATTGGTCTTACCCTTTTGACGCCCGAATCATCATATACGGTAAAAACTCAGTCGGTAAAAGTAATCTCGGACTTGCCATTTTTGATATAGTTACTCATCTTACAGATAAGAATGTGACTCCAGGACTCTATGATTACTATCTGAACTCTGACGGATGCACTTCGGCTTCTTTTGCATATGTTTTTCAGTTTGATAATAACACAGTAGAATACCGCTATTCCAAAGGTAAAAAGAGAGAACTTCTGACTGAGGACATAAGTATTAACGGCAAGCTGCTTTTTAATTACGACTATCAGAGTAAAAAGGGCGATTTTAATAATCTGAAAGAACTTAACCCTACACTTAACTTAGATCTTGATGACATCGATTCTGTTCTGAGATATGTTATCAATAACACTTCTCTTTCCGAATTACATCCTTTAAAAAAGCTATTCAGATATGTATCATCCATGCTATGGTTCAGAAGTCTCGACGAAAACAGATATATCGGATTCAAGAACAATACTAACGACTACCTCGACTTTCTTCTTGAAGGAGAAACGCTTGACGAATTTCAAAGTTTCCTGAACAGATCAGGCGTAGAGGAAAAGCTTATTATCAAAGAAGATACTGACGGCATCAGACGTCTATACTTTGACATGCCAACACCTTTACCGTTTATGAAAACAGCATCAAGCGGAACAAAAGCTCTCTATACTTTCTTCTACTGGTATAAAACTGCAGCAGATGTATCCATGATGTTCATAGATGAATTTGATGCTTACTATCATTATGAATTATCTGAGAGTATCGTACTGATACTTGAAAAGATGACTAATACTCAGGTAATTCTTACTTCTCATAACACAAATCTTCTTTCAAACAGAATCATGCGTCCTGACTGTTATTTCATCCTCAGCGACACTGGAATCACTTCACTTGTAAATGCTACCGGAAGAGAATTACGGGAAGGGCATAATCTTGAGAAGCTGTATATGAGCGGTGAGTTCAATGAATAATAAAACTCCGAAAATACTGATGCTTGTCGAGGGCGCTAAAACTGATGTACTACTGATGAAGCATCTTCTCAGTATTTATGGCATCAGCAGTAATCATGAGATAGTTTCGTACAACACAAACATATATACTCTCTATCAGGAAATGTTTGCAGAAAATGATCCGGAAAATATGGATATTCTTCAAGTCCTTCGCTCCAGAGAAAAAAATGAAACACGAAAACAAATCTTTGATGAAATCTATTCAGATATTCTACTCATTTTTGATCTTGACCCTCACGCTCCTGATTTCACTCCTGAAAAAATCACTGAAATGCAGGAATACTTTACAGAATCCTCAGATATGGGGAAACTCTATCTGAATTATCCTATGGTCGAAGCGTTTTACCATATGACTGGAATACCTGATTATGATTATAATTCAAATTTTATTCCGATTTGAAACGAGACTGTCCTGCAGTCTCGTTTTTCAATTAGCGCCGTAGGCGCATCCTTTTCCGAAATGGTAGCACCTGCGGTGCAATTGAAAACGGCAGTACACTGATCAGGACGATCAGCGCACTGCCGTTATTTGTTATAACGTTACAAAATCATTATTAACCCACATGATCCACCGAAAACCAGAAAACAAAGTCTTCGGGTATCGGTGTACCGGGACTGCACTGGATTGTTTTTAAAGTATCGTGTGAATGGTCTAAATCTTCCTTATCTTTTCCGAAACTACCGAAACAGTCGAAAGTCCATTTGATCCCGTTTTCATCAAGGATCTTTGTTATTTCAGAAAGTGTGCCGTTATGCGGGAGTGACGGGACCACTTTCATTTCTTCGGCATCTTTATCACGCACTACATATACAACATGGTCTATATTGTCAAAGAACGCGACCTGGCCAGTTTCAAAATACTTTGTGCTGATATATACCGTGCTGTATGTATAATCAACATTTAACCATTTAAGGTCAGCCATTAATCCCTTGTAATCCTGCCCTTCAGATTTGAAAAACACTCTGAATAAAATACGAGATTTTTCATCTTTCAGGTCTTTGATAATCTCTTCTGTATTCTGCATTCTGGCTGCGACTTTTTCGATATCATAAATAGCTTTATCAAATCTTTCCTCATCATAAAGATTGATTCCGTCAATCGTTTTTATGATTCCAGATTTTATATAATATTCAATTTCAATATCTTTTCCAATTTTTCTGCATGCACGAACATATTCTTCAGCTGTATCTTCATACAGCAAAGTGCTATAGCCCTCAAAGGAAAAATAACTTACATTATAATTTCTGCCACCTCCTCTTGAAGGTGGCGAATAAAAGTGCACTTTCATTCCAAGATCTTCAGAATTCATTTTTACTGAAACAGTATTTTTATTTACTGCATCAGAAAAAAGAAGACAACAGTACTGAAGTCTTGAAGGTTTTTCATTATCAACTTCGATATTACCATATCGATCAGACATATGAAATAAGCTTAAGAGCAGCGAAATGCCAATGATTATTGCTGCTAAAATGATACAAGGCTTTATCCTTAACTCTATGTTCCATGTTTTAAAATTAAACAGAAAAGCCAATATATAGATCTGACAAACGGATGCAAATCCACTGTAATTTATAATATCCAACATGATAACTAACGGTGAATTTGTTTTCACGCTAAGTTCATAAAGTCCATATCTTAAAAAACCAACAATCGCAAATACAAGTAAACCTTTAACAACATCTTTTGCGGTCATTTTGGTTGGTGTTTTTTTGTATTGATTATTCATATATTTTTCCTTATTTTGTATGACTGATGCCATCAACATATCCGCGGTAGCCTTCACATCTTGTTCTTGGATCGTATTCTCCGCAAAGATATGTTTCCTGCCTTATTTCATAATCATCTGTAAGATATTCAAAATACTCATCTTTGCTGTTCACTTTCAGATATGAATCCTTTTGCTTACGGTAACAGAGCATGCAGCCGTAATCATCGCAGCCGTATGGCGAATAGTCTGAATACTGGCAGGTAAAACAACATTTCAGATAATATTCCGGAGATATCTGTCTCTGCAGATCCATTAATGCAGATTCAAAATACAATGTCTTCTTTGAACTATCAAACTTCTTCCCGCCTATCTTCAGAGAAAACTCATTCACAGTGACATCGTCGTGATATACTCTCTCGTCATCGCAATAATACAAACACTGTGTTTTACTATGATCATGTTCCGTATATTCAAATGAAACTCTGATCATTCCCAGCAGATCACTGCTATCGCTTCTTCGAAATACTGTAACTGGTATTTCGACATCAAGAGAGTATCTCAGAAGCGTATACCAGTACGGAACCACCGAGTCTCCTGAAATGAATCCGCCCGCTTTCATAATATAGAATTTCTCAGATGCTTTTTCAGCGTCACCATCAGTAACCTGAAAATCTGCAATTGTCGAACCTTTAAAAGTGATGCCGTCCAGGGTAAATGAAAGTGGATCACTACTGTATTCCCCTTCTGTATTAATAATGTCGATGACAGCATCGTGGTTTTTATCTTTGTAATGTGCTTTACATATCTTCATTTTATATTACTCCTGTCATTTCATTCTACTGTTTATGTCTTCTTCGTTACATTTCATTACTTTCCTTAAAAGCAAACGCCCTCCGGTAATAATCCGTAAGGCGTTTATTTTATTCTGCCGGACAAATCGGCTATTCTTTAAGTTCCTTTTCCATACGAATACAGTCAAATGTAACACCGTGGATGATGTTTTGGTCTGTAACGATGTAGCCGAGTTTCCTGTAGAAATCAACTGCAACGTCACGGCTCTCTATAACTGCTTTGGTATATCCAAGTTCAGAAAGCCATTTTTCTGCTTCAAGAACAACTTCTCTGCCAAGGCCTCTGCCGCGGTATTCCGGGAGCACCACCACCCTGCCTATCATGGCAGAAGATGCATCAAGCGGATATAAACGGCAGGTGGCTACCGGAAAATCAGAATCGGTGAGAACGATATATTTTGTTTCCGGTGTATCATGCTCATCAAACTCCCGACGCAGTGTAATGCCGTGCTGACGCGCCATTCCCTGAATACGTACATAGTAGGCACCAGCCTGCTGCCATGTTTCTTCAGCCCTTATAACATCAATATTCATAACTTGCCCTTCATTCAGATTTATCTTTCACTGATCAGCGTTTTCCTAAGAAAACGCTGATTTATTCATAAATCAGCGTGGGGTTCGGGGCGAAGCCCCGTAATCTCCCCGCCCCAGCAATCCGGCGAAGCCGGATTGCTGGCTTAATCAGTGTTTTCCTAAAAATATCAGCCTGTCAGAGCAGGCTGATATTTTTTATAGAGAAGATCTGTGTTACCTTCATTTAGTCATAACTTATATTTCCGTCTCGTTCAGCTTCCTGACCGTTAATTATCAGCCTGAATCTGCTGTTCGAGATTTTAACATTTCTGTCATCTGCCATCGTTTCTTTTCCGAGAGACGTTCTTATCTTTATGTTAATGTCTGAATTGCAGAGAATAACGTTTGAATCTTCATTATAGCCGCCGAATACGAGTGCATTCTGTCCGGCAGCATCCACTTTCAGATGTGTATCAGAAATATTAAGGAACGTACTTCCGTTAAGAGCGCCGAGAACAGTTGATGCATCAGCCATAACATTGAGCGTAAGGCTGATAAACCTTGTCTTCAGCGAAGCCACGGATCCTCTGAGCGAACCGATAGCAACCAGCGTTTCCCCGTGATCGTACAGGCTTACTGAACTCTTGACGATCGAAACTGAGGCATCACCTTCAAGCGAGCCTATAAAAGCGCCTACAGCTGCTGCAACCTCTGCATCGATACGGCATGTTGTGATATTAAGATCAACAGCGCCGCTGACAGAACCGATACAGACAATGCTTTCCGTGTCAATATCAAAATTATACTCGCCCCGGTTGATACGAATTATGCCGCCAAGTCCGGAACCGATACAGACACCAGCCTTGCCACGGCTTTTTATTCTGATGAGACCGTCCTGACCGAATACTATCTCACCGTGAGCAGAATTAAGATCATTACCGATTGCATATGATTCAGCAGAGTCGAGATCGATACTCAGTGAACCGTTTCCCTCAACAAGAAGCCTTGATGATTCCGGTACCCTGATTCCTGCCCTGTACAGAGTGTTTGAACCGACAAGAACGAGTGTTACATTGGAGTTGGAACTGATATCGATAGCAGGTCTGTTTTTGATATTTGAAAAATAAACATCCTCGAGCGTGATACATCCCTTGTATCCCGGCTCTATCAGTATGTGCAGGTCTGTTTTCATCTGAGGCGTTCCGATAATGGAAATATCCTTGTAGACCATATCGTCATGCCCGATAATAATATCAGTACAGCCGTCCTTAACAAGATTGGCCAGAGAAACACGGTTGGTTTTTCCAGCAATATAAATCCGTTTCGAGTTGCCGTCAATACGTTCCTGATAATAGTGCATTATCTCACCGCGTACCTTTTTATCTATCTCACCGATGAGCGAGGCGGACGGGCGTGCAGTATAGTATCCCTGAATGAGATCGGCTCCAAGATGAATAACTGTTCTCAGTTCGTCGGAAGTTTCAATGCCTTCGGCAAGTGCCTTGATGCCGTTATCGTGACAGAAATCAATGATCTCACGGACAAAGTGCTGCTTCTGTGTGTATTCATGTATGTCACTGAGAAGCGAACGGTCAATTTTGACGAAATCAGGCATGTATCTGAGAAGATTGCTGACATTCGAATAACCGGTTCCGTAATCATCAATAGCGATATTCAAATGAAGTTTCTCAAAATACGACTTCAGATTTTCAAGCTCTGAGTCCTTAAGTTCCGCTTCTTCGGTAAGCTCAATAACGACTTTATCGGAATGGGAAGCAAGATGGCTGTCAAGCTCCGCAAGCGTCTCCTCTCCCAGACCTACTCCGGGTATACTGTTAATAAATATTCTTGCTTTTCCAATCGCAGAATCATTAACGTCTATCAGTCTGATAACATTAAGAAAAGTTGCACGTTCGACATCAGACAGCCTGTCCTGCATGGCAGCGTATTTAATAATATTAAGCGGTGAAACTTTTTCATCAGTACGTGAGCGCATAAGCGCCTCATAAGCATAAACACTTCCGTCAGATGCGCTGACAATAGGCTGAAAATAATAATCGAGCAGATTGTCATCAAGTATTTTTGAAACAAGATGATACTGATTTTTTTCATCAGTATTAAGATTTTCATAGGCACGGTTGGAAACACTGAATTTACTGCTTTTTATATGGTCGATCTGTTCCTGCATCTGCTGCATGATTATTTCACGTCTCAGACACTCGAATCCCCTGATCACTGATCCGGTCCAGCGACGGTATGTGTCATCGTAGCTTCGCGGAGTGCTGCCGTAACTTACCGCAGCATAGCCAAAGCATTCCTCCCCGAAAAACAAAGGAGTAAAAAAGAAAGCAACAGGATTTTCATGACTTTCATACAGATCAGGAAGCATTTCTTCAATACTGAAAACATCCTCAGTGCCTACAATATTGTTTTTTCTGTCAGAACAGTAGCGAATTGCATGTATCATCTTACTTGAATACCCTCTGTTGCGGACGCGGACTCCCTGTCCCATGTTTTTCCATTCCACCGGAAGACAAAGATGAAATTCCTCTGCGTTTCTGAGCTGGTACACATATGAATAAACGGTATTCAGAAAATCAGGAAGCGAGATCTGGGATATAAGGTCTTCATCTATCGTATTGAAGACGGAAGCATAACGTTCCTCGGAAATATCTGTAGCCCATTCGTCACGTTTAAACATGTTTTTCCTGTCAACAGGACAGCAGGAACATCCACAGCTTTCACCGATGACCAGCTCCGAACCGGAAACAAAAGGTTCAGGAGCAGCGCTGTTATTCATCATACTGAACAGATACTCAAACGCATATTCACCGAAACGTTCAGCAGGTATCATTGCTGAAGTAACAGGTTTCGGACTGGTACGGCCTTCAAGAGTGGAATCGTAACCGACTACGGCAACATCTTCAGGCACACGTATGCCCCGTTCGTTCAGAGCCTTGCACAGTCCGATAGCCATCTGGTCATTGGCGCATACAACAGCATCGGGAAACTCTTTTCCGGCAGAAAACAGATCTTCAGTGCAGACTTCCCCGCTCTGATACCAGAAATCGCCGTAAACAAGCCTGTCCTTTCTGACTTCCAGCCCTGATGCCTTCATGGCATCACAATAGGCATTATATCGTTCTATAGAATGCTTGTGATACTTTTTCCCTGCAAGAAAAGCTATGTCTCTGCATCCGTGCTCCTTAATAAGATGAGTCACAAGATCAAATACAGCAGAGTGACAGCTGGTACAGATCCACGGAAACAGTTCACTTTCTTTTTCAATTACCAGCACCGGCTTATCAAAATTGTTCTTCAGTGCGCACTCAAGATCATAAGCCGCATTTTCCGTCTGAATACTGTCCTTAAGTATAACAGCAGCATCGAATTTGTCCGGATTCATAAGAGAAAAAATATTTGAATCTCCCATTTCACGTTCAGCTGTATCCTGATATTTAAGATACATTGAAAAAACGCAGACATCAAAACCTGATGCGAATGCAGATCTCAGAAAACCGGTAATAAAACGGCTCTGATACGATTCATCAGCCTGTCCGGCAAACAATGCAATTCTCTTCCCTGTAAACATAATAATCCCTCTCTAAGAAAACAAAAAGCTCAGAAAACAGCGACCTTTCCGGTCAGATATGATCACTGTACTGATACTTTTTTTCTTCCTGCTACCCAGAAAATAATCATTGAAATAATTGAAAATACAAGCATAGCTGCATTTATCATGAGCAGCACATCAGTATAATAATAGCACGCACCTGTGATCGCAGAATATATGTGCTGTGCTTTGATAGCAAAACGATTGAAATATTCTGACTGCTTGAGCCAGATACCACCGGCAAGAATAAGTAAGGACACTGATCCGAACGGAATACTGATCCAGTAGAAAAAGCCTGAAAAACCTTTAATATTGGCAATCAGAAGAATAAGAACAAGAAGACCGGCTAAAGCGAACGAACCGATAAAGAGCATATCTGAATAACGGGCCGTTTTAGCAGCAAGATTCATAAATCCTGCCTTCTCGATCTTGCGCATCTGAAAAACATCGACTGTATCTGCTATTTTTTCTGATGCTGAGGCATAAACAGAATCGATTTTTTTCATAATAGGCATCATCCCTTGTGTAGTTAATGGACTTTGCATAGTCATCGAAAAATTTTTCAAGTGCGGTTCTGAGATCTGAAAGCTTTTCATCAGATGCTGAACTTTCGACAGTCTGTGCATTTCCGTTTATACGTTCAAATGCAAGATCGATCTGATCATCGATCAGCGAAGAAACATAATCCGGGGTAATCGTATCGGTATACACCGAAACTGGAATACCGGTGGCATTCTCTTCATTTTCAAACTGCTTTTTTATTTCATTATAGGCTTTGTCATATGAACCGCTGACAAGAAGAATATGCTTGTATGTCGCCGGTTCAAGAGCATAAAACTTCAGAACAAATGCACCTTCAGCTGCAAACGCCGCAAAGAACAGAAGTATTGCAGTAAAAACGCATAGAATATAATTTCTTAATTTATACATTTCACACCTCAGTTATAGTATTTCGAATCGACAGGCTCACATATAACAGCATAACGCTGTGTGGATGATCCGAGCACCTGTTTAACACATGTATAAAGTGTGAGCTTGTCTGTTTTATCCTGTGAAATGTATTTTTTTATCTGTTTTTTCGAATGTTGCAAATTCCTTTACCCTGTAGGTAAATTCACCGTATGAAGTATTGATCTTAACTTCATCGCCTTCCTTCATTTTGTTAAGGTCGGCAAAGAAAGTATTTACATGAGCATCTATCACAGAATTTCCCTTTTCACCTATAACTGCTGAAGCAGTAAGCTGACATGCTCCGTTTTTCAGAAGCTCCTCGCTGCTTCCCCAGTAAACAGGGACATAAAGGTTAATTGATTCGCATGAAAGCATCGCATACTGCTGACCGAATGAGGGGATGACAGCCTTGCCTTCACTGCTTGTTTTAACATCACCCTTCAGTTCATAGGTATTGATGTCCTTGCTTACAACTATACTGTCAGCCGCTGAAGTTGTGTTTTTCATTGAATCACTGAATGAAACGTGAAGATAAGTCTGGAATTTGTTGTACGGAGTAATTCCGAGCACAACAGTTACCGCAGTGCAGATTGCGAAAATAAGGAACGGTGTGATGATCACGACAGGAAGCGGAGTGTACTTTTCTTTTTTCTGTTTTGTTTCCGCCATATCAGAGCTCCTTTGACCTGTCGCCGCGAAGTGAACGTGACATAATGATAAGCCCTGCAGCTGAAACGAGAACAACTCCGGCTGCAGCAATATAAAGACCTGTATAGTTTATACCTGTATCATCCACGATAACACCGATCGAAGATATGTCAACAACTCCGCCTTTGTCATCGCGTATGCTGTATTCGATCTTATCCTTGGAAAAACTGTCAACGGAAACGTTCATGCCAAGCGCTGAACTTGCATCGATCATACTGTTTATGATCTCCATCTGCTTTTCCTTGTCAAGATTCTTGAGAATCTGGTTCTTTTCAGCCTGAGGCATGTTTTTAATGTATTCATCCTTTTCTTCTTCAGTCATTTTAGAAAAGTCTGTTTTTGTTTCCTTTGCCGGAGCCGCATTTTCGTGGTTTTCTCCGGATTCTGCCGCCGGCTGTGCATTTTCAGTATTTCCTGCTTCCGGTGATGCGGAACCGTCATTCTGTACTTCAGGTGTCTGTTCTTCCGCAGCCTGATTTTCTTCTGATGATGAATCGGGAACGGCATCCTCACCGAGATACTGTCTTATCGCTTCATCAGTCCTGCCTGTATACCCAAGGATAGCTGAAACCATTTTATCATACTGTTCCGGAGTGTATTCAGTTCCCTGAAGGTAATTTGCCCCCTGCTGAACGTACGTTTCCGGAAATCCGGCAGCTCTTGCAGCAGCAATAACATCAGCTTCTGATGCAGCCTTTACTTCCGGAGAATTACCGGCCATAAAAGGTACCAGAGCGACAGCTGCCGCTGCAGCGATACCTGAATATTTCATTCTGTTTTTCATTATCCTTATACCTCTTTTCATAATCACGGATACAGAAAACACTTTCACTGCTTACGGGCGATTTTGTATTCATCGCCGTCTCTGTAATACGGACATTTTCTGTAATGTCCTTCGATAAGACGACAGTATTCGTCTTCATCAAGGTCCATTTCACAAACATATGAATCCCATTCCTCATCATATGAGTAATAGGCGCATGTCTCACATTCGTTCATACTGACGCTTCCTTATCAGATATCGTTCTTTATGATATCGTCGAGAGATTCTCTCTGAACCACGATCCTGTCTGATGAGGAGTTTACAAATACAACTGCAGGCTTGCGGAGTCTGTTGTAGTGTGATGACATCGCATAGTTATAGGCACCTGTAGCGCAGACTGCAATGATGTCACCAGGCTCACAGTGCTGAAGCGGCATGTTTTCACCGATCATATCGCCTGTTTCGCAGCATCTGCCGGCAATTGTAACCTTTTCGTCCTTAGGAAGAGAAGCCTTGTTTGCCACAACTGCATCGTACTCTGCCTGATAAAGGATATATCTCGGGTTGTCACACATGCCTCCGTCAATGGAAACGTATGTTCTTATGTTCGGAATAATCTTTCTGCCGCCGCATGTGTAAAGTGTGATACCTGCGGAACCGACTACTGAACGGCCCGGTTCGATAAGTATAAACGGTCTCTTAACATCATTCTTTTCGCAGAATGAATTTACAACTTCTGCAACGGCCTTCATGTATTCGTCATAAGGGAGCGGATCGTCACCTTCAACGTACTTTATGCCGAAGCCGCCGCCAAGGTTGAGTTCAGGGATCTCGAATCCTGTTTCGTCCTTTATCTGCTTGATGAACTTCATCATGATCTCAGCCGCTGCAACAAATCCCTGTGTGTCGAGGATGCTTGAGCCGATGTGACAGTGAATTCCTGCAAAATCGAGGTTTTCAAGTGACATTGTTTTCTTTACGGCTTCAAAAGCTTCTCCTGTTTCAAGAGCAAAACCGAACTTTGAGTCGATCTGTCCGGTACTGATAAAGCTGTGTGTATGTGCGTCAACACCCGGCTTGATCCTGAGAAGAACGCGGAACTTCTTTCCCTTTTCCTTTGCGATCCTTTCAAGGGTATCAAGTTCAAATACGTTGTCAGCAACGATTCGGCCGATGCCGAGATCTGCCGCCATGTTTATTTCCTCTTCAGTCTTGTTGTTTCCGTGGAAAACAGCTTTGCTCATATCAAAGCCAGCCTTGTATGCTGTATAGATCTCTCCTGCGGAAACGACATCGATGCCCATGCCTTCCTGCTGCATAACACGGTAGATTTCCTTGCACGAGAAAGCCTTGCTTGCAAAGCATGCCATGCCCTTTCCGTCGTAGAACCTGTTTATACTGTCTATATATGTACGGCAGTGAGTTCTTATCATGTCTTCATCCATTACATAAAGAGGTGTGCCGTACTTCTTAGCGAGATCAACGGTATCGTGACCGTTTATCGCGAGATTACCTTTTTCATTTACACTTAGATTTTCTGATACAAACATTATTAACACCCTTTCAGAATTAAAAAACTCTTTTTTATTATAACATTTTTTTTAACTCATTTCAATACAAATTCCCAAATTAAAAAAAGTCACAGACATTACTTGAATTTTAGGTGCTAATAGTATATAATAGAAATATCTAATTTTTCTTAAAAGGAGATCGTAATAATGTACAGTAATTTAATGGACTCAATCGGATTCGTTGCAAAGAGCGACCCTGAAGTAGCTGAGGCTATGAACAAGGAACTCGGCCGTCAGAGAAGAAACCTCGAACTCATCGCAAGTGAGAACATCGTTTCACCTGAAGTAATGGCTGCTATGGGTTCTGTTCTTACAAACAAGTATGCTGAAGGTTATCCTGGCAAGCGTTACTACGGCGGATGCGAATACGTTGATATAGTTGAAAACATCGCTATTGAAAGAGCAAAGAAACTCTTCGGCGCTGAATATGCAAACGTTCAGGCGCACTCGGGCGCACAGGCTAACACAGCTGTTTACTTTGCTGTTCTCGAACCAGGCGACACTGTTCTCGGTATGAGCCTTGCACACGGCGGACACCTCACACACGGTTCACCGGTAAACCTTTCAGGAAAGTACTTCAACTTCATTCCTTACGGCCTCGGTGATGACGGCAGGATCAACTACGACGAGATTGAAAAGCTCGCTAAGGAAAACAAGCCAAAGCTTATCGTTGCAGGTGCTTCAGCTTATCCAAGAGCAATCGACTTCGAAAGAATCTCAAACATTGCTAAGTCTGTAGGCGCATTATTCATGGTTGACATGGCTCACATTGCAGGTCTTGTTGCTGCCGGATGTCACCAGTCACCTGTACCGTATGCAGATATCGTAACAACAACAACTCACAAGACTCTCAGAGGGCCAAGAGGCGGTCTTATCCTTACAAACAACGAAGAACTCGCAAAGAAGATCAACAAGGCAATCTTCCCTGGCATTCAGGGCGGTCCTCTAATGCACGTTATCGCTGGTAAGGCAGTATGCTTCGGCGAAGCACTCAAGGACAGCTTCAAAGAATATGAAACTCAGGTAGTTAAGAATGCAAAGGCACTTGCTGATGCTCTCATGGCAAAGGGATTCAACCTTGTATCAGGCGGTACAGACAACCACCTTATGCTCGTTGACCTCCAGTCATTCAACATCACAGGCAAGGAACTCGAACACAGACTCGATGAAGTATTCATCACAGTTAACAAGAATGCAGTTCCTAACGATCCTCAGAGCCCGTTCGTTACAAGCGGCGTAAGAATCGGTACACCTGCAGTTACAACACGTGGTCTTAAGGAAGACGACATGAAGCAGATCGCTGAATTCATCTACCTTGCTGCAACAGATTTCGAAAACAATGCAGACAAGATCAGAGAAGGCGTAAATGCTATCTGCAAGAAGTACCCTCTCTACGAATAATAGCTGTCAGAGAAAAGGAAAGCACTGATATAATATCAGCGTTTTCATAACAGATAAATTTCTTATTCAGGGACTTTACCTATGAAGTCCCTGAATATTTTTATATGATAAAGAGGAATGATCAATGGCTTCACCTTTAGCAGACAGAATAAGACCAAAAACACTCGATGATGTTGTCGGACAGAAGCATCTTCTTTCCGAAGGAAAGCCGCTCCGCCGGATAATCGACAGCGGACGGATCCCGAATATGATATTCTACGGTCCTTCGGGTACCGGCAAAACCACTGTTGCCAGAATAATTGCAGAAAGCACAAACATGTCCCCTGTTCAAGCTCAACGGTACATCAGCTTCAACGGATGATATACGTCAGGTCATAGCTGAAACCAACACTTTTGACGGATGCAACGGCGTTCTGCTCTATCTCGACGAGATCCAGTACCTTAACAAAAAGCAGCAGCAGAGCCTTCTTGAATACATAGAAAACGGACAGATAACGCTTATTGCCTCAACCACTGAAAACCCGTACTTTGCAGTATTCAACGCCGTTATAAGCCGCTCAACCGTTTTTGAATTCAAACCTGTAAACGCTGAAGATATCGCCAGAGCTGTTGAACGCGCATTCAGAGTACTTGAAGAGGAAAACGGATATACTATAACCGTTGAAGACGGCGTTATAGAACACATAGCATTTTCCTGCGGCGGAGATGTAAGAAAATCAATGAACACTGCAGAACTAAGCGTACTTTCCGGAGATGCGGACGAAAAAGGGATAACTGTTACTCTCGAAAGCGTTAAGCTTCTGGCTCAGCGCAGCAACATGAACTACGACCGTGACGGTTCACAGCACTACAACATTCTTTCCGCACTTCAGAAATCCATACGCGGATCTGACGAAAATGCAGCACTGCATTACCTCGCAAGACTGCTTGAAGCCGGTGATCTTATTTCAGCGACACGAAGACTCCTCGTAATCGCCGCTGAAGATGTGGGGCTTGCCTATCCTGCTGCGATTTCGATCGTCAAGGCATGTGTCGATTCCGCACTGCAGCTCGGAATGCCCGAAGCACGTATTCCTCTTGCTGAAGCAGTGATCCTTATGTGTACCTCGCCTAAATCCAACAGTGCCATCTGCGCCATTGACGAAGCACTGAACGATGTAAGGCACTGCAGCTACGGTGACATTCCGGCTTATCTTAAAGACGGTCATTACGCCGGAGCTGAAAAGCTCGGAAACGCAACCGGATATAAATACCCTCACAATTACGTTAATCACTACGTTAAACAGCAGTATCTTCCGGACAATATCAAGGACAGAGTCTACTATCGATTCGGAAACAACAAGCAGGAAAAAGCTGCAGAAGAGTACCGTAAAAAAATAACTTCCGGAAACTAAGGAACACTGATCAAATCGGAAATCCGGCTTCGCCGGATTTCCGAAGGTGGGATTTGAGGGACTTCGCCCCGGAGCCCCACGCTGATTTATGAATAAATCAGCGTATCCATAAAAAAATAACCCCGCAGTTTCATCAGCGGAACTGCGGGGTTTGTTTTATGATTCAATATAGGTTCTGTCGAAGGTTATAACGGTGTGGTATTTAACATCGTCTCCTTCAAAAACAGAATCTATTTTTTTTCTTTATCTCATCATTGGTAAGTGCAAGGTCAAACGGGACAACCACGTCAAAGATCATATTGATGTCGCATTCACCCGATGTAATACGGAAATCGTGGATACTCATACGATCATCGATGCTTTTTACAGTGACATTCATACGCTGGCGAAGTGCATTCACCTGTTCATTGTCAACATCGACCGGATCGGTATGGATCGTCATGATTATTCCAAGCTCATCGAAAATATCACGCTCACATGCATCGATAAGTTCATGGATTATAACAATGTTTTCTTTGCTGCTTACCTCTGCGTGACAGCTTGCGAGCATATTACCCGGACCGTAATCGTGCACTATCAGATCATGCACGCCGATTATTTTTTCCTTTTCCATGAGCATGTCGTTTATCTTTTTGACCAGAGCCGGATCTGCCGGTTTTCCGATAAGGTGATCAACGGTCTCTTTAACGATGCCGTAACCGCCTTTTATGATAAACAGAGAAACCAGAATACCCATCACTGCATCAACAGGAAGCTTTGTAAACAATGTGGATATCAGACCGATAAGAGCAGCCAGAGTAGAAACAACGTCATTTCTGCTGTCCTCAGAAGTAGCGAGCATAACTGAGGAATTGATCTCTGTGCCAAGTTTTCTGTTAAACACAGACATCCATAGTTTGACCCCGATGGAAGCCACAAGAGATAACACCGCACCCCAGGTAAACTTAAGTTCTTCAGGATCAAAAAGCTTTAAAAAAGAATTTCTCAGAAGTTCAAATCCAACCAGAAGAATGATAAAAGAAATCACAAGGGAAGTAAGATATTCGACTCTTCCGTGTCCGAAAGGATGATCCTTGTCTGACGGTTTGGCTGCCGCTTTATAGCCGATCATGGTAATTATACAGCTTGCACTGTCGGAAAGGTTGTTGAAAGCATCTGATATGATGGCAATTGATGAAGTGAGGAATCCCACAAGGTATTTTATAACAAACAGCAGTATGTTGCAGACTATACCGGTAATACTGCTGAGCATACCGTATTTCTCACGTACTTTTATATCATCTGTTTTTTCATAGTCTTTTACAAATCTTTTAACAAGAAAATCAGTCATTATAATTATCCCCTCTGAAGGCCGGACGAACTATCGCACCGGATCTTCATAAATATGCAGTCGGTCTGAAACTTAAAAAGCATCTTCCGATTCATTAAATTATAACAGATTGTACCCTTTAAGTCAATGCGTAAGAGCTCTTATTCATGGACACTGTTCAGTTATTACGCATATTATTTTCTAAAAATACTATTGACAAATAGTTTAATTTGTACTATACTCTAATTATAATTTTTTTACACAACAGGAGGTATATTTATGAACTACACTATTACAGGCGCACCGTTCCCGGTTGTTTCCTGCGAATTATCTGCAGGAGAATCAATGAACTGTCAGAAGGGCGCAATGGTATGGATGACAGAAAACATGAAAATGCAGACAGGCACTGAAGGCGGTCTCGGTAAAATGTTTACACGTGCTCTTTCAGGTGAGTCAATTTTTCACAACACTTATACTGCTGAAAAAACAGACGGCATGATCACATTCGGTGCAAGCTGTCCGGGAAACATTCTCGAATTTGATATTTCAAACGGCAATACTATCGTTGGTCAGAAGGGTTCTTATCTTGCATCTGAAACAGGTGTTGCTTTCGAAACATTCTTCCAGAAGAAACTCGGTGCCGGACTTTTCGGCGGTGAAGGCTTCATTCTTCAGAAGTTCACAGGAAACGGAAAGGTATTCCTTGAAATTGACGGAAGCGTAGTTGAATACACACTTGAAGCAGGTCAGACAATGCTCGTAGATACAGGATACCTCGCAGCTATGGACGCAACAGTTTCCATCAGCATCGATCAGGTAAAGGGCATCGGCAATGCACTCTTCGGCGGTGAAGGCTTATTCAATACAAAGCTTACCGGCCCTGGCCGCATCTGGCTCCAGACAATGCCAATATCTCAGTTTGCAGGATCTATTATTCCTTACATTCCTTCAAAGGGCTGATATCAACAGATATAAGACGTAAAAATACAACCGGTCTTCCGAAAGGCTTAACCTTTTCAGAAGACCGGTTATTTTTATAGAAGTGATCAATAAATCAGCGATTCCTTATTATTTATGCCAGTAGTCGTTTAAAAACTTAACTCTATTTTCAAGCCATCCGTGAAGATAATCTGCAGCTTCCTCTTCTGTTTTACATTTTATTGCTTTACTATGAATCTCATCTATATATGGAACTTCTTCACCGGAAGGAAGCTTTTTCCCGATATTCCCCCACTTTTTATAGTTGTTTTCAAAAGCTGTTTTGTATTCAGCTTTATCATTCTCAATAAGCTTTAATCCACGTTCGAAAACGCCGTCATCATAAGCTTTAGTCCACTTTTCTCTGATAATATCGGTGTACCATGACTGAGGCATCAGAACTGCAAGCCATGGATTTATCGTTTCATACTGTGCGTCAATTCCAAGTGAATCATTGGCATTTACATCCGGTACGGCACTTGCAGCATAGAATCCTGTACCATCAGCACAGCGGTCTTTGTTACCCATTGCAGAGTCAAAATCCCACGGTGCCTCAAAATGCAGTATTTTGTCTCCGTCTGCACTGAAATCCACATCCATAAAAAAGCTTGCTATGGCAACATCAGCATCACATGTAAGCTCACTGATAATGTACATATCAGCAAGCGAGTTCAGATCCACAACTTTTTTAACCGCTTCCTCAGGAGTGATGTCTGAGCTCTCAGTGATCTTAGTATAGTCATCATTAAACACATATGCCTTGTTTTCATATGAAGCACTGTACATGATCCTGTACACATTATTGATGTAGTCTGCAATAAAATCACGCTGTTTCTGTGAATAAATATCACTTTTTATGGTCATGCCGATAAAGTCACCAGCTTCAATAATTACACCATCCGGTTTCGGAATGACTGTGATACTCTTACCTGTTTTATCTCCGTTAAAAGATTTTAGCGGTGCATTGTCTGCGTAATCTACAACGAACGTTTTGCTTTCATCTTCGGCATAATAATTGTTGTCATATTCAAGGAAATAGCCTATATCTGTTCCCTGATAATCTTTCTCCGGATCATTTATATTAACACGATTTTCATTGACCTGCTGCAATTCAGCAAGAAGATATACACCCCAGTATTCCCCGTTGATATCTACTTCAACGAACTCTGCGTCCGATGCGTACAGTCCATCACTTTCGCAGATTTCACGCGCCATGCTTAAAGCTGCTTTGTTACGGAGCATTGAAGCATCTTTATACTCGGCAAGCAGTACCCAGTTTCTGAAAGCATTTCCGTCGTTAAGGTCGCCCATGCTCTGCTTTTCATTAAACCTGATCCTTAACGGCTTTTTATCATAGGTCGTGGTCCAGTTACCGCGAACCTTTACATCAGCCTGTGCTCCGTCAACCAGGATACTTCCGTCAGGATCACGAAGAGTCACAGTGCATGCTTCGTAATATGGTTCCTTGGGAATCTTAAATCCCGGAGTATATGTAATCATAATATCTGAAACGAATCTGGCAATAGGAACTGTAACAAAATCCATGACTTTCGGATCCTGACTTACAGTCCGGATAGATAAACGCTGCATGCATAAGTTACTGTAATCCGGTTCTGCAGCTTCTTCCTTTGATGTTTCAGTCTGGCCCGCGGCGTTCTGGTTCGACGAATTGCCAGCCTTGCTTTCCCCTGCTCCCCCTGTGCCGCCTGCTGTGCATGATGTGAGCATAATTAAAGCACTAATAGCAGCAATGATCTTTGTGTACTTCATAGTGTTTGTTCTCCTTATAATATGACGTCAGAATTACAGTAAACGCAAAAATATTTATTCGTTTACTATAATTTCAAAATTTATGTTTTCAGTATATCACAGCATGGAATATTAATCAATATTGTCGCCGATATTTTAACCTTTTTGTAAACTTCGCATAATAATATTATAATAAACCTAATCAGTCCCTTATCTGAATTTTAATAAATCAACACTTTCCTGTAACAGTGACAAATGTCACTACTTTTATCATACCTTCTGAAAACGCTCCAATTCAATTGACATTGACTGTTCACAGTGCTATAATTTTAATATTATTTATGAATAGGAGCATTTTATAATGAAAAAATTAACTGCAGCAATCTTATCAGCATGTTTACTTTCGGCAGCCGTTTCTTCCGTACCGGATCAGACATTTGCCGCAAAGACAAAGGGTGATATCAACGGTGACGGAAAGGTCAATTCCACCGATCTTCTTTCAGCACTGAAATATTTAACAGGCGCCTCAGCTAACACTGATATCTCCTCACTTGATATGAACGGTGACGGAAAGATCAATATTATCGATTTCATCGATCTTAAAACAAAGATCGTTCCTGAAGCAAAACCTGAAACAAGTGATTTTGAAATAAAGAACGGTGTACTTTTAAAATATAACGGAACGGACGAAATCGTAAAAATACCTGAAACAGTAACAGAGATCGCCGAACGTGCTTTCTGGAGCAACAGGAATATAGTAGCTGTATACATTCCGGGAACAGTAAAGAAGGTTGGAGACAGTGCTTTCTGGAGCTGTGATGCTCTGGAGTTTCTTGATATTGCTGAAGGCGTTGAACATATCGGAGACTCACTTACATGGAGCTGCCCTTCATTAAAGGACGTTAATCTTCCTTCTACAATAAAGCTTTCTGCTGATCTTTCAGAAGGACAGCTAAATATTTTTGCAAACTGCCCGAAACTTAAAATACATCTTTCCGAAAGCGCAAAGGGAAAGAATACTGACAGCGAAAAAATTGCAAAAAACAGTAAGCAGGCCTCAGAATCATGGGCAGATACTCCGTATGATTTCAAACCTGTAACTTACGTACCTGCCGACAGATCAAAGATGATAGTGCCGGGAGCATATGAATACGGAAAATTCAGCGAATTTACCATCCCGGAAGGAACAACAGAGATCGGTGCGAGAGCTTTCCAGTACTGCAAACAGCTTAAGAGCATTATCATTCCGGGCAGTGTAAAGTCGATCGGCGTGGATGCCTTTGAATACTGTGAATCACTCACTGACGTATATATCAGTGAAGGCTGTGAAACTCTTGAGTACGGTTCATTCGCATACTGTAAAACTCTTAAAAACGTTACTCTTCCGGCAAGCATCACTTCAATACACAAAGGTGCTTTCGACCACAGCAAGGATTCTCTGACGATCCACTGCCCTAAGGGATCATATGCAGAAAAATACGCAAATGAAAACAAAATAAAACACGATAACAATGTATCCGGAAAACCGGAAACACCTGCAGTTACAACTACGCCTGCTGTAACTGCACCTGCTGTTACAAAAGTTACACAGCCTGTAACTGCTTCCGGAACTGAGATTACAACTACAGCACCTGTAACAACAGTAAAATCTGAAACGACAACCACAGCAGCGGTCACAACAGTGTCAGCTGCAGCAGTTACAGCACCAGGGGTAACAACACAGGCAGTTACAACTACAGCCGTTTCTGCAGCAAAACCTTTCAGTATAAAAACAGCAGCAAAGTTTGCAGTTACATCGAAGAATCTAAACGGAGGTGTATGGGATGACGTAATTTCAAACACATCCAGAGGAAAGAATGCCTCCCCTGAACTTTCATGGGCTCCTGTCGAAAACGCTTCATGCTATGCGATATACATGATCGACACATCTGCCGGCAACTGGATGCACTGGAAATCGAACGGCATAAAAGAAACAAGTCTTAAGCAGGGCTATGCAAAGAGAAACGAATATGTAGGTCCGTATCCGCCGTCAGGCACACATACCTATCAGATCTATGTTTTTGCATTAAAGGATCCTGTTTCATCAATGCAGGGTAATTTTGATGATGAAAACGCAGGCATTGAAACACTTGCAAAGTCACTTGACAAAACCTCATCAGGTGAAGTCGGAAATATTATTTCATACGGTCATATTTCCGGTAAATTTTCACACTGAGAAATTACTGATCTGAACACGGTACAGTAAAATCTGATAAAAAAGCTGTGAGAGCTGAATAAAAGTTCTCACAGCTTTATTTTTTTGTAGTCTTGAAAACCGCTCTTCATTGTGTTACAATTAATATGTGTGTAATAAGTTTTGGCGATTTCTATGTAATCACTACTATACGACAAGCAATACTATTTTTCTATGAAAGAGGCAAATATGAGTTTTATTAAGAAACACGTATCCTGTTTACTGGCGTCCACACTGCTTATCACAGCTTCGCTGTCACTCAGCAGCTGCTCATCAAATCAGGAGATCGTTGTAAAGCCTGATGGCAGTACAGATACTGCAGTCACCGGTGCAGCTGTAACAGTTACAGAAAAAGCAGAAATTACAGAACCGGCCGTTACTGAACCGGAGGAAAAACTTCCTGATCTGAGTACGGTAAAAGTAAAACCTGAACAGACTGATGACGCAAAATATTCAACTGTTTCGGACTACGAAAGTTTTCTTACTGTCAGAGACGGATTTTATCAGTTGTCTTTTCTTGATGACAAGGAATTTGAAGATACGATAAACTCTGATATTAAAGAGGCATCGAAAAAGCTTAAGGCAGACTACGGCGAAGAATTTGCATATGAAGCTTCACGTTCCCACTCCAGAAACGTAGCACAGGCAGGCGGTATAATGGCCGATGTGATCATCAGAAACGGTTTTCTTTCCGTAATGCTTGAATATGGCTATTATGAGCCGTACGGAACTGATCTCGCCGGCGGATACAGCAATCTCCTCAAAAACAAGAGAACGATATACTGTGGACCACGCCGTTACGCTCAATTACGAGCTTTCAACCAGAACAAAAATAAACAGCATTACAGACCTTTTCTATAACGGCGCTGACTGGGAACAGGAACTTACATCTGCAGTCTACAAAGAATATCACGGTGATCCGTCATTTCTTCCTGAGGGTGCTCCGGAAATGTTCACTCTCGATTATTTTCTTGTTCCGACTGATGACGGTGACTACGCTGTTGTAAGATATAACAGTGAAGATCTTAACCTGAGCTACTGCGGTGACATGATCGCATCCCATTACCGTTCAATGAACGGCGTAGTCTCAGAGACAGCGGACAGAAATTATGAAATGTACACTCAGTCTTCAATTGAGACCTGTCCGAACTGCGGATTTAATTATATTCATCTTCGTTTTGACACTTCACGTTTCTACAGCGATGATGAACTCATACAGATGAACCGAGAACTTGAAACTCTTTACGACCACGGCTTTATGGGAAGAGAAAACCACGAGTGCAATTCTCTTCGCTCAAACTACGGTACAGTAAGACAGTATAATCCTGAATCAAACAAGCGCAATTTCGGTATAGATCTCTGGAGCTACTCCGACAAGGAAAACAAGCTTTATTTCTTTGATCCGAATTCGTACGAAAGACTCGGAATCGAACAGGTGATTGGCTGGAACTGGCGTGACTATGCTTCATCAGAAGATCCTGATACTCCTGACATAAGCACATTTGAACCTCATGCATTTGTTTCAGCAAGATATGATAAATCCGAAGGCATCGTCATCGCTGAACTCACCGGATATTCTCCTACCTATCAGCGTGACATCATTGTTACTGCCAGGGTTCCTGCAGATGAAGCAAATGAGAATTATCTCGACTGAAAATAAACAAAAAAATACCGCCTGCCGGGATTCTATTAAGAAACCGGAAGGCGGTATTTTATTTATGCAGCAAGCTTTGATCTGAGAAGAATATAGTCTACTATATTGATCTTTCCGTCGTCGTTCGCATCAGCTGCTGTAAAGTTTACTTTGTATCCGTCGTCTGCAATTCCGAGGATCTCTTTCTGAAGAATTATCAGATCTGTACTGTTTACTGAACCGTCTTCATTGATGTCGCCCTTTGTGATAACAGGTTCAGGAACTGTTGTTACAGGAACAGTAGTTTCTTCAGGAGTTGTCACGGTTGTTACTACTGTGGTAACAGCCTCTGTTGTCGTTACAGCTTCTGTGGTTGTAGCTTCAGTTGTAACCACTGTTGTAACAGGAGGTTCTGTCACCGGCTGAGCAAAAGGTGCTGATGGCTGAGCAGTAAAACCTGCACTCGGAACGCCCTTCTGAGCATATCTGAGATAATTCATATTTCCTGCCTGAGACTGTGCTGCGGAAGATGACTGGCAGTATCCCTTGACCTGATTTGCAGCAAGCGCCTTGTATCTGTAATTTGTACCCGGCTTCCATGATGTGCCTGTTGCAGTACTGTTGCTGTCGCCGCCCTGCTTTGTTCTCTTGCAGTTTCCGAAAGTTGAACCTGTTTCTGTGTAGTGGCCGACAATTGAAACCTTATCCCAGTCGCAGATAACATTTCCGCCGTTTTCATAAACACAGTTTTCAGCGAAAATATCACAGTCAGAGATTACTGTATATGCCATGCTGAATTTATTTACATAGTTGTTAAGTGAGTGGAAGTAACCCCATCTCATAAGTCCGGGACCTCTTGTTTCACATCCGTTAAAGCTGTTTGAGATGAGTGACATGCGCGGGAATCCGCCGTATTTTGATTTGTTGCCTGCATTATCATCCGGATAACCAAGGATAAGACCGTATTTGTGTTCTCCGAATGAACAGTCTGAAACTGTACAGTAGTCTGCGTCATAGCAGCATGCAAGGAATTTGTCCTCATCGACCTGCCCTGTCTTAGGTGCTTTACCGTGATTGCTGTGACCGGTAAATGTAACATGGTCAACCCAGATATTCTGTCCTGAACCAAAGTAGCAGACGATAGAGTCATTATGATTTGATTCCGCATCGTGACCCATTTCAAGGTTTTTAATAATGATATTATTACCGACACCGCTGTTTGAAGAAGTGCAGAACTGGACGTTGAATGTCTTGTGAGCACCGTAGCTTCCTATAATAGTCTTGTTGCTGTGAACGTAAATACGTCCGGCCTTGCACATATATCTCTGGCCGTTAAGATCAAGATTTGATACTTTGATCTCCTTTGTGATGACGATTGTTAGCGGTTCGTCTGAAGTTGCATATTTCTTGAGTTCATCAAAGGATGAAGCTTCAACTGTCTTACCGAAAAGTCCGCCGATATCACTTGCTTTAGCCTTACCTGTGTTGTCGTTGTAGCAGAAGCCGGCAAAGCCCTGAAGTCCGTCGCAGTTAAGGAGCCAGTGCTGTGAAATATCGCCGGTGTATCCTGTAAGAGTGATACCTGAAGCTGTACGTGTGAGTGCAAGAGATGTGTCATTGTAGTTTACGATCTTGTAATTGAATCCGTTTCCGAGACGATCCTTGTTTACAGGGATCACATACCAGTGCTGACACTTTTCTGACTCACTTCCGTATACGATAACTCCTGTACCGTTCTTAACGGTATATTTGTCAGGGGTTATAATTCTTCCGGATTCTGCGTTGCAGATTTTGAAAAATGATCCGTTCTGGTCTGTACCGACAAAATCGAAACGCCATGAACATGAAAGATTGTTTCCGAGTTCATTTGCCGCAAGTGGTGAACTGTCTGAAGTTCCTGTTTCGCTGAGTACAATTCCGTCATTTTCTGCTGAAACAATGTTCATAAGCTGTGCCGGATAATCTGCAGATACTGCTGAAACATGAACCGGTGCAGTCTGAACACTGAAAAGCGGCAGTAAATATGTGAGTATCACGGCGAAGCATACTGCACATACAGACATTAGCTTTGTCCTTAATTTTTTCATTTAACTTTACCTCCGTTTACAGGTGTGAACTTATACTATAATTTTAACATACAAATGGCGTTTATTCAATAGTGTAAACGATTAATAACTGACTTATCATCTGATTTGTTCTTAAAATCATAATAATTTGTTCTCTTACCTTGAAAGCTATGTCTGAATATGCTATAATTTACTATGTATTCTTTACGGAAGCATTACAGTTAAGGAGAAAATAAATTGAAAAGAATCAATACGATCACTGCAGCTGTGCTTGCAGTGGCTGCTTTGTCTTTGTCAGCATGCAGCGGAACAAACAATGAAAATATTTCAGAACCGGATAATAAAAATACTGTCACAGAAACCACAGAAATTCCTGCAGACTCCGGCGATGACAGCACCGATGATATCTTTCATGAAAAGGTATACGAACACAGCGTGGATTTTTTCGGACAGCTTGATGATGATTCAAAGCGTCAGACTGAACTTATAGCGTCTAAGCTTCCTGAACTTATCGGCGAGGCTTCATACATTCTGGTGAGCGATCTCGACGGAAACGGACGATGTGAACTCATACTTTCTGATCCGGGATTCAGAATTTTTGAAGTATCGGAAGGACGAGACAGTCTTGCCCAGACAGTCTCGAAACAGGACGACTGCCCTTCCCTCTATCCTGTTACAGACAAACTGATCTGCACTGAAGAAAGCGGAAAAAGGCATTACATCTGGAGGTCAGTAAAAGAAGAGGAACAGGGCCGTATACGCGAAAGTGAAAAAGAGTATACATATGAAAACGGCATCCTCAGTGAAAGGATGCTCCGTTCAAGAGTATTTGACAAATTCAGCAGCGTTTATACCGGGTATTATAACGCTGAAGGGGAACCTGACCGTGAAGGATATGCACGTGCAGTATCAGGTGTAATGTTCCGCAGCGGCTACAGACTTTCACAGTGCAGTATCGGAATTCTCACTGCCTCTGATATAAAAAACACAGACAGTGAAAACCTGAAACAGCTTGTTGCAGAACTCAAAGGTTTCTTTAAAATATACGAACCAAAGGAAAAATATCAGTACACTGACCTTGAAGGCAAATGGATAAGAACGGGTGGATTCTCAGCCGGAGACCACTACTTTCAGTCAGGTGACAACGGACAGCTTGCACTTACAGTAAGCGGTGATTCCTATCAGTTCACAGGCGCCCTGCAAAGCGACACATCTCCTGTTTCATTCTGCCTCGGAGGAACTACCACAACTTCTCTCTGGTACGGCGATCTTACAGAAAACAACATTGTGAAAAATGCTTCTGTACGTATCGAAAGCGACGGAAAACTGATCCTTGAAGGAATAGTGCTTAACAGTGACGGTAATCCGGTGAACGCTGAATGGAGTTTTATGCGTGAAGGATCACCGGAACTTGAAAAGCAGATGAACGCAGCACAGAACAGCGCAAGTCCTGAAAATGCACAGAACGAAGCTGCCGTAACTCCTGAGGCAGCGCAGAACAGTCAGGCTGTGATTCCGGAACCGATTCAGAACGAACAGACAGAAAATCCTGCGCAGGCTCAGAACCCGGAAGAACAGAACGTCAGTGATTCTGAAGGTTTTCTATGGTAAGAAGTCCGATAATATCGTCAAGCCTGTCCACACAGGCATAAAGATACGGCTCAACCTCACTGTCCGGGCCGGTCATATCAGGAACCATAACTACTTTGCAGCCGGCTTTGCCGGCTGAAATTATTCCGTTAGGTGCATCTTCAACCGCCATGCACTCTTCAGGCTGCAGACCAAGTTCTTTACATGCATACAGGTAAATATCCGGAGCCGGCTTTCCCTTTTCCACCATTGTTGCACTGATAAGCTTTGTAAAATAGTGCTTTATTCCGGCTTCATCAAGATATTTTTCAGTACGTGCCATATCAGACGCAGTGGCAACAGCCGCAGCAATGCCGTTCTCCTTAAGATAGCTTAAGATCCCGACTGCACCGGGTTTAAGTTCAATACCGGTTTCGGCAAGCCGGGCGTTCATAAGTTCCTTACGCTTCTCCCTTACTTTTATGTAGTCAAAGTCTTCACCGAACCATTCACGGAATCTCTGCGGAGCGAATGGTCTTCCGAGGCTTCTTAAGGAAAGGACCTGTTCCTTTGTCATCTCATATCCGAATTCAGCCAGAGCTTTAGGCCAGAATTCCTGATAGTATTTTTCGGTATCTATAAGTGTACCGTCCATGTCAAAAATTACTGCTTTTATCAAGTGTAACTCTCCTTTATACGAAAATACGGCATCCGGGATCATTAAAGAATCCGGATGCCGTTTTATATACTTATTTCTGCTTTCCGTCATTCATATTCTGCTGCATATACTGAGGATTCATTTCTTCCTGCTGCTGCATATATGCACCGTTCATCATTCCCTGATGCATGTACGGACCATTCATCATCTGACCGTTATACTGACCGTTCATCATTCCCTGCTGCATGTACGGGCCGTTCATCATCTGGCCGTTATACTGACCGTTCATCATTCCCTGCTGCATGTACGGGCCGTTCACCATCTGGCCGCTGTACTGGCTGTTCATCATTCCCTGCTGCATGTACGGGCCGTTCATCATCTGGCCGCTGTACTGGCTGTTCATCATTCCCTGCTGCATGTACGGGCCGTTCATCATCTGGCCGTTATACTGACCGTTCATCATTCCCTGCTGCATGTAAGGTACGTTCATCATATTCTGACCGCCGTATGTGCCGCCCATCATATTCTGATTAGGGTTCCCATACTGGCCCGGCACACCATTCTGCTGGTTAGGAACACCATACTGTCCCATCATCACGCTCTGAGGGCCGTTCATCATATCAGGATTCATAACCTGACTTGTATTCTGTGAAAACTGAACGCTCATCTGGCTCCTGTTCATACTCATACGACTGACATTCATGCCTCTGTGTCTGCCGTCAACCGGCTGATACTGATGGACAACATCGTCCATTGTGAAATAAGGAGTCTGTCCCTGCTGCATATTCTGTTCAGGTGACTGAGGAGGCTGAGCTGCGTTATTATCAGCATTGTGATCCGGCATGGCGAACAGATACTTCGTTTCGCTTTTACCGCCTTCATCGGTCTCCTTTTCAAAATCAGGAACAAATGAGAGCAGTTTTTCCTTTTCGCTCCTTTTGGCTGTTATATCTACCTTAAGGATCTCTATTGATGAATTATCTCCTTCAGGATCATATTCAGAAATATCCTTAAGCTTAATATACTTGTTGTTCGGTGAAACAACGTCAGTGGCAGCATTGTATTTGTCAAGTTTCATGATCTCTTCGATTTCTTCCTTTTCAGGAAGAACAGGTACCATATCGATGCAGTTCATGATGATCATCGCTGCAATTCTCTTGTTTTCAGAACCGGAAATTTTTTTGACAACTTCTTTTTCAGAGCTTCCGGTAATAAGTCTGCCTTCAACGTATTCAGTCTTGTTAAATGCGCTGTAAAGCTTGTCGTCTTCTGTAACAGCTACACAAAGAGTGTCCTTTGAAAAGAATTTTGTTCCGTCATCTTTTTTAGCTGTGATTATTTCGACAGCTTCTGAGTAAATGTAATCATATTTCATTGTTTCGATCACTCTTTCACTATAATAGATTGATTATGACCGTCTGTACAAGTAAAACTCTGACTTCATTCAGAGCGCAGAACGGCGTATAATAAACAAAAGTATCTCTTTCGTTTATTATAGGGTAAGGTTTCATAGATTCTATAGTTTTATTATACAATTTTTTGACGATTATTGCAAGTGCATTCCACAAATATTATAGTAAACAAATCATATATTTTTATTTACTTTGATTTCACGAGCATTATGTGATATAATACTGATAGTATGTTTTTATATCGAACGATTATAAACATCAGAGAACGCTGAATCCTGTTTTACGCATATCCAGGGAAACACTGATCAAACCGGAAATCCGGCTTCTCCGGATTTCCGAAGATGGGATTTGCGGCGCTTCCCCCAGAAACCGTTCAGCGTTCAGAGTCAGTAAACCCGTTTTCAGACAAAGGAGATTTTTTATGCAAAACACAGAAAAAACCAAAATCATCTTGTTCTTCGTATTCGCATACGGCCTAACAGCTTTAATGTCAGTACCGATGTACATTGGATTTCGCAACGGCTGCGATCTGGCTGTTTTTTCCGATTGCCCAGATGCTTTTCCCTGCCTGCGGTGTAATCGCCGGCAATCTTGTTACTTCCCGAAAAACAGGAAAGAAATATCCGGTTGCAGCATATACATTAATACTCGCTTTTACTTTCCTTGCAGTTGTCCTGTCGTTACTCAGCGTATTTTTCCCGGCAAACACAATACTCGAAAATACTGCCATGGAGATGACGCCTTATAATATGGCGGTTCAGTTAATAGTTTTACCTGTATCTCTGGCAGCGTTTATCCTTTTCCTGACAGCTTCCCGTGAAAAAAAGGAAAATGCCGGAACTATCCGTAAAAACATATTAAAAAGCATAATCATGATAATAGTTTTTCTGATCATCTATTCGGCAAGAATATTTCTCGGATACATGATAGACGAACTGACAGGGAACGGCGGTATTGAGGAACTGAATAAGTTTCTTGAAGGATTTATGACTTTAAGTACTATGGGAATGCTTGGCCTCACCATTATCAATTATCCTCTGACTTTTACCCTGTTCTTCGGTGAAGAATACGGATGGAGATATTTCCTTCAGCCGCGAATGCAGGAAAAATTCGGAATGAGAAAAGGCGTGCTACTGCTCGGTCTTATCTGGGGTCTCTGGCACACACCGATGAATTTCATGTACTACACAACTACATGCGGTCCGCAGTCATTGTGCAACCAGATAATCGTCTGCGTTGCCTATGCTATATTCTTCGGATATGCATATATGAAAACTGAAAACATCTGGGTACCGGTCGCTATTCACTACCTGAATAACAATCTTATCCCTGTTGTCAAGCAGGATGTATCTGTTGATGTACTTCAGCACCAGGAAATTAAATGGAGTGATATTCCACCTGCAGCCCTTCTTATGATAGTATATGTTCTTTTCATTTTTGCTTCTGAATACAGATCAAAAAAATCAGTCAGATCAAAGGAATCAGCTGCAGAATCCTGAAAAAATATTCTGTCTTTCTGATCCTGTTCACCGCACACAAATGAACATTCCGGATAAATCAGTAATACAAAGCAAAGCCCTTCACCGGGAATCGAAACCGGTAAAGGGCTTTATTTTTTATTCACTAAAAAGCTGAGGAAATTACTTCCTTGTCCATAAGAAGACCGTAGAACACCATTCTCACCTTGTCGCGGAATTCAGGTTTAACAAGATAGTAAAGATAGTATTCAGTCATTGAAAACGCATTGAGCGTTCTTCCCTCGATCTTGAACTGGGAAAATCCCATTGGTACATATTTTTCGAAAATATCTTCCGGAGTAATATGTGTTGAATGTTTTTTTACATCTGCAAAATCATATTTCATGTACGGACAGTAATCTGAATTCTCATCCTTTGCACCGTACTTTTCAGGATCAAACGGTACCTTCTGGCTGGTTTTAAGATAACTGCATATTGCCTTCTGCATTTTTCCGATATCCTGATAATGCTGCACGCGTTTAGGACATCCAGGCTGACAGCAGGCATTTACAAGTATTTCGCATTTTTCTTTGTTTTCTACTTTTTCAAGAAAATCAAAACGGTTATTGAAATCATAATCGAGTACAACGATATCATAATTCTTTTCTGATTCTTCATTAAGTTTACTGATATCAGTTATTCTTTTACATGTCGAACTGGTTATCCTGTAATCAGGATACTTCGTTCTGATGTACTCCTCGAGCAGAGGAGAAACCACGATGACTCCGTTTTTTCCGTTATTCGCTGTTTTAAGTACGTAGTTACAGAAATCGTCTTTAAGATCTTCCTCAGTTATTTCTGGATTCGTGAATGTAAAGCGAAGCGGTATACCCAGCTTGTCAAATTCACGTACAACAATTTTAACAGTATTTTTATCAAATACTCCGTTTACTATTCTTCCTCCGTTCCACAGAGACTGCGGAAAAGTTCCGTAAACAGATGCTATTTCCAGCCCGTCTATAAAATAATCAGGAAACTGTTTCAGCAACGCGAGAAAAAACTCTGTTAAAATGATAGTGTACTGCAAAATCAGGCAGATGAAATTTTATGCTCATTATTCCTCCGGTTAAACTCAGTCTTCATCCGGAACAATTTCTCCGAATGCAAGCCTTTCAAATTCACTTACTGATACAGGCTTTGAAAAACAGAACCCCTGAATGATCTTTCCGCCTGAATCCTTAAGTATTTCTTTTTGCCAGTCGAATTCTACACCCTCAATAACTATATCTTTTTTTATCTCACGCAGAAATGCAATTATACCTGAAACGAATTCACGGTTAAATCCTTCACCTATCTTGTCGATAAGTCCTTTGTCGATCTTGATAACGTCAAAAGGAAGTCTCTGCAGTGCAATAAGAGATGAATATCCTGAAGCAAAGTCATCCATAAGGAGCTTGAATCCGCGTCCCTTAAGTCCTGACATTACATCCTGGAGAGCATCCTCACTGTTTTCAAGAAGTGCACTTTCAGTAATTTCCACTTCAACGAGTTCAGGCGGAATTTCATATTTTCTGACAAGATCCGCAAACTCATCGACAAAGGTATCATGAATAATATGCATTCTTGATACGTTAACGGACACAGGAATATCTTTATATCCGTGATCACGCCATTTCTTGATAACCTTGCAGGTTTCCTCCCAGACAAAACGATCAAGGGTAATGACAAATCCGTTCTTTTCAAAAATAGGTATAAACTTGCCCGGTGAAATTATTTCACCTGAAGTATGGTCCTTCCAGCGGACAAGAGCTTCGGCACCTACTACCTCACCGCTGAATATATTGCATTTCGGCTGAAGAACTATATAAAAATCATGATTTTCGAGAGCCGTGATCTTGTTGCTCTCAACGAACTTCTGAACTTTATGGTTTTCATCAAATTTCTCATCATAAATAGCATAGATCTGAAGAAGATTACCCTTTACAGTCTTAAGGGCAATACCGGCATAATCGCAGAGAATGCTTATGTCCATATCCAGTCCGGCGTTTTCACATATACCGAAATGAACTGTTATCGGCATATACTTTTCTGCTGATTTCTTAATTTCTTCATTAGCTCTTTCAATTTTCTGGGTAACAGCTTCCAGAAAGACATATCCGACACAAATTACAAAAACGTCATTTCCGAGATATCCGAAAATTGCATCAGGACCAAAGACATTTGTAAGGTCATCAGCAATACCAAGAAGTATACGGTCGCCTATCTCCCAGTCAAAAATGTCATTTATAAAGCTGAAGTTGTCGACATCGACTCGTACAATTGCGTATGTTCTTTCCTGATTGGCAGAAATGTATTCAAGAGATTTCTTGGCAAATGCTTCGCTGTTGTAGAAATTAGTCTTGCTGTCATGTTCAGCCTGATACTTTAATTTATCCACAACACTGTTGATCTCGGAAACGAGTTTGCCCATTTCATCATTTGTATTTACTTCAATAGGATTTACAAAATCGTTCTTTGCTATACCCTTTACACTGCTGCGGACATTGTTGACCTCTTTAACTATCCTGTCCGAGAAGCTCATTACAAAAGCAATGATAAGAAGAGTACTGATCACTGCAAATACAATAAGCATGATCATTGTCGGTCGTGACTGTTGAATGAGCGGCTCCACAGGAACTACATAACATAGCATATAATCACTGAATTCATGCAGCTCTGTTTTCTTCATAATATACGGAGTACCGCCGGCGTTAACCGTAACTGATTCATCAGTAACTTTTTCCGCGATACGCGCCAGTTCATTGATATCGTTAGAATTACCGGCCACAAAAAACAGTCTGTCTTCACTGTCAGTTATAAACCAGACCTGATTACCGATATTGGTCTGCATACCTATCATGGAGGTAAGTGCCTGATCATTCGTACCGAATGCAATAGCTGCAACACAGTCTCCCGAACTGTTCACAACAGGATAAACAAATGTAAAAAGCGATACGTCGCCAAGTTTAACTGAAGGAGTACCGATCATATAATTCTGGCACTGTTCCAGTTTTTCGCGGTCATACCAGTATTCCTCTCCGGTAAATTCCGAACTGAATCCTCTTGAACCGATAATAACTTCCCTGTCAAAAACCGCAACCTGTACCTTTGAGAGTATAGTACTCTGCGAAGCCATACGGTTAACCGTTTCTCTGAGTGATTTAGTAAACAGTTCATTATTAGGACTGTGTTCCACAATCAAAAGTATCTCAGCAGAAATTGTGTCCAGCTGACTGCTGTTAAGAACTGTATTGATATTATCTGACAGAATGCCTACCTTCGACTCCTGCTGTCCTCTCAGGGCACTCATCATGTTCTCCGAAGACATTCTCTGTGAAAGCAGAATGCTTACATAGCAAACAATCCCCATTACAATTGCAGCAGGAAATATACACTGAAGCAAAAATCTGTATTTCATTTTTCCTTCACGCTGTTTTTTCTGCCTGTTATCTGATTTCGACGGATTTTCAGCCATAGTATCCCTCCCAATTTAATCCCTTTTTATCAATAATTTTACCGTCTAATAACAGACGATTCCATCTGATATTCTTATTATACTAAAAATCACTAAAAAAATCAAGCTATTTCAGTACTTTTTTCTCTTTTCTCACTAATTAATATAGAAACAACTCATAGCCACTGAAAAATCCCAATGGAACAGTGATTAAAACGGAAACCCGGCTTTGCCGGATTTCCGTAGGTGGGATTTGCGGGGCTTCGCCCCGGAGCCACACGCTGATTTATGAATAAATCAGCGTTTTCCTAATGAAATGATCACTTCTGCTTACGATGGATATTATCTATATCCTCCATTGTTCCTCCGCCGTTATCATTTTCAGCACGGAATTCTCCTTTTTCTACAAGCCTTAAAAAAGCATCCACAACATCAGAAGCAAGCTGAGTACCGCTTACTTCCTTCATAATTGAAACAGCTTTTTCAAAATTCATGCGCTTACGGTACGGTCTGTCCGAATACATTGCATCAAATGTGTCAGCTACAGCAATTATCTGTGCTACACGAAGTATCTGGTCCCCTTTAAGGCCTTTCGGATACCCCTTTCCGTCCGGACGTTCATGATGCATACCTGCACCGACAGAAAGTTCCGGCATTATACTGATATTTTTAAGTGCTTCATATCCCAGTGCGGAATGAGACTTGATAATATTGAATTCCGTATCTGTAAGCTTTCCGGGCTTGTTAAGTACCTCAGGCGGAATGCCTATCTTTCCTATGTCATGAAGAAGTGCTATATTATAGTATTTCTCAACGGTATCCTCATCACACCCGAGTTCCTTCGAGAGCATTGCTGTATACTCTGCCACGCGGGTAGAATGACCGTTTGTATAGCTGTCTTTCATATCTATGACCTTCGCAAAAGATTCCACTATTTCACGAATGAGTTCCTTCTGCTGTCTGTTCTTCTCTTCGTATTTTCTTGTACGGTATGATATGTATGCCTTGAGAAGAGCAGCAAGCAGTGCCAGTATGAGAACAAGTGCTATGATATGAACGACTATCTTTTCATACCATTTCTTTTCCTTTATTATCTTTATGACGGTTTCCTTGGTACTGTCCCCCTGCGGATCATCCACTTTCATAACAAAAGTATATTCACCGCCGCGGAGATTTGTATAGGAAGCAGGCGTGAGTTCACTTCTCTTTACGGTTACAGGATTGTGTTCAAAGCCTTTGAGATAATAGGTTACATCAGGATTCATCAGTGAATAGTTGTATACATAGCTGTATACCGTAAGCTTTACAGATGATGACGGTATTACGTAATTACCGTTTTCGTCCGGAAAAATATATGAACCGTCCACCTCAACATACGGAACTGACACTTTTATATCACTTACATTTTCGAATGACTTTTCAATATTAACGGCAGCTACACCGTTTGTTCCTGCGATATAGAGCATTCCGCGCGGAGTAAGACAGCTGTACGAATTCGAAGTAGCTGTACAGGAAAGTCCGTTGTCCATACCATAGTGCAGATACTGGATCTCTTCGTTCTTCAGTATTTCTTCAGTTTCTGAAACGTAAATACCGTTCGAGCTCAGGATCCACATTTCATCGGAACTGTTCTGAAAAATATCAAAATTATTAGGATACGGGAAATTGCTGATAGTTCTTACCCTGTAGGATGCATCCATACAACTGAGAGAGTTACTTGTAACTACCCAGTACAGATTTCTCTTTCTGTCCTTTTTGATCCTCATTACCACGTCGGAGGACAGTTCTCCTTTTTCTACGGTAAGGTGCTTTATGTTACTGTCTCCGCCGATGATATAGATACCGCCGCCGTCGGTTCCCAGGATAATATCGCCGTTTTCAGCGCAGACTACAGTAAGGATCTCGGTGTTGTCGATGCCGTCGTCCTTGCTGTAAACTTTTTCGATCTTTCCGTCGCGTATAACAGCAATTCCGCCTGTACACGCTGCAATCACCGAACCGTCGCTGCATTCATAAACTGTTCTTACCCTCTCGGAAGGCATGCCGTCTTCCACAGTGTATCTTGTGACTTTTCCGTGATCATAGCATACAAGGCCAAGATGACTGAATGTCGAAAACCAGAGCCGGTCAGATGAATCTTTATAAATTGAACGTATACGCTTGTCTTTCAGAAGTGTAATAAGGTCGCCGTCCCTGAACCTGCTGCCAGATGAACTTACCGATGATTCAACAGGAATGCTGTCAACCAGCCCGTCTGTGGAAAGCACTTTAAGTCCTTCAGTTTTACCGGCTATCCAGAGTTTGTCATCGTAAACACAGTCAGACTCAACTACATCGTCAGGAAGACCATACTTCTCGAAAATATCAAGGAACTGATTAGGAACGATCTTCATGATCCCCTGCTTTGAAGACGCAAACCAGAGATTTTTCTGATAGTCCACTGCCATATTTTCAACTGACGTATTCATCGGAGTATTTTTTACCGGAACAAATCTTCCGTCATTGAGAAATCCGATACCTGTATCTGAACAGATCCATATCATGTCGCCGACTTTTTCAATGGAATTTACATATTCAAGAGGATTCAGCATGATCATCTTCTCAGATTTGAAACCTTTCTGAAGACGGCCGTAATAAAGAGCAGATCCTTTGTTGCCTATATAATAAAATCCCGGTCTGTCGCTGTCAGGAAGTACTGCATGAATATCACTTATTCCGAGATCATCTGAAGTATAAAAACCTGTAAGTTTTCCTCCTTTAATGGTGAACACGGAACCGCTCATCGTTAATCCGCAGATCGAACCGTCGTCGCACGATCTGATTTTACGGATATATTCATTTACAAGATCTTCCGATTCAAAATTATGCAGGTCGCCTTCCGGATCGACAAAGGAAAGTCCGCGGGTCGTCCCGAGCCATACGTTTCCTGCATTATCCTCTGCAACGGACCGGACAGAAAGCGACTTCATTCCGTCAGAATGCCTGTACACTCTGAACTCACCGTTCTCCATTACAGCGGCACCGCTGTCATTTGTACCGACCCACAGACGTTTCTGGGAATCCTCAAAAAGACTTACTACACTTGTTACGCCGGTTGAAGCTTTTATACGTTCAAAATTACAGCCGTCATAACGTATGAGCCCGCTGTAGCAGCCTATCCAGATAAAACCGTCAGACGTCTGTAAAACTGCATTTGCCTCACTTGTAGGAAGCCCGTTTTTATTGTCATAAAGTACTGCAAGATAACCGTCGCCTTTACCGGTCGGATCAACAGCAAGTGATTCTTCATCAATAACTCTGCTGAACTCCCCGGCATAAACTTCTTTACTGATACACGATACTCCGCCTGCAGGCGTATATAAAAGAGCAAGAGCTGTAACTGAAGAAACACAGAATACAGCAAAACGTTTAAGATCAGTAGTTATCTTTCCCATAATCATCATCCCCGGATCATTTTTATCGCTCAAAATACGGAAACAGTTCATCTTTTTTCAGACAGGATATCAGCCTTGAAATTTCTGAAATTTTCTGGCTTAAACCCGCTGACAGATTCCCTTTTCCGGAATACTCTTTGATTATAACACAAATTAAAAGAAAAATCCAGTAAGTATATATGATTTTATGAAAGTAAATTCACATTGATTTTAAAACTTCTGCTGTGTACACAGCAATTAAGAAAAACAGTCCTGCAGATCAGTATGGGATAACAAATCTTTCTGAAGGCATAAATAAAAAAGCACACAGGTTTAACAGAAAAAAACCGTGTGCCTTTAAGAAAGCACTGTTCAAATCGGAAATACGGCTTCACATGATCATAAGCTTAATCTGAATTCTTCATCGGCAAGTGTAATACGGCTGTTGTTACTCAGTCTGTATTCTTTCTTACCCTTAAGTTCCTGATCGTCGAGGTACGTATGATTAGTGGAATTGTTATCTGTTATGTAGAGCACGCCTTTTTTGTTTATAATATCAGCGTGTGCTCTGCTCACTGCACAGTTGTCAGTAATACAGTAGTCTGAAGTTCTGCTGTCAGAACCTATACGGAAACGCTTTCCCTTTATTTCTATTCTCTCATCATTAGATAATCTGATCAGCACCGGAGCAGTGTGTCCGGATCTGCTTCCGAGAACAACTGTACCGTTTCTGTCTTTCTCTCTGTTAAAATATCCTTCCTTTCCGTCACTGAACCCAGCCATAAGAGCATCGTCATCTGCAGATTCATCAGTACTGATACCTGCAGGATTTTTCTGTATTTTATTTTTCCTTCCGAGAAATCCGGAGAAAAAGCCTTTTATACTGCTATCCTCTTCCATTTCTTCGTCGGCAAAACTGTCAAGTGCTGAAACCGGACACGACGACTCATTTCTGAAAGAATCACTGTTTTCTGAATTGTTTTCCGAAAAGTTGTTTACCTGATGGTTTTCGAAAGATGTTTCAGCCAGCTGAACATTGTTTTCCGGGGTACAGTTCTGAACTGAATTTAAGTTTTCGCAGCTGTTCTCATCTGCTATCCTTCTGATAAACTCCGTATCACATGTATCATCGTTAAGTGCGCCGAGAATTTTTCCGATGTAATCACAGTTTTCTGTGCTGTCGAACTTTACACGGCATATGAAATTTTTCAGAAAATCCTTTGTCTGAACAGATTCACGTTCTGTTGTAACAAACGGAAATACACAGAGATGGAGTCTGCCGTTTTCTTCATCATAAAACATTTTATCAGCTTCAAGAATAACCGAACCAGAACTTATCATATAATCCGGACAGAGCGCCATAGCTTCAGTAACTGTACTGATAACTGAAAGGATCTCTTTCTTTGTAACTGTCCTTTCAAGCATTTCAGAAAGAGTTATAAACGGCGTTACATCATAACGAACAGTTGTAACGTCATCGAAATGCATTACTGAAAACGGAAGCATACCGGCTATGTCGTTGTTTTCAAGCATTCCCTGTGCAACTGTGTCGAGAACGGCACCTGCATCTGACTCGATAATAAAATAATTCTTTCTTTCGTCATTTTTTATATAGCTTCTCATAATAACATTAAATCTCCCTTACTGTAAAAAAACTGATTTCCTTTATTATACATCATCCTTTTAAAAAAGTCAAGACATTCCAAGGAATTTTTTTGTAGTTTTTCCGTGATGTATTAAATAGCTTAAAATACAGTTAAAGTGACAGTAAAAAAGCGAAAGTACCAGAATGTATCCATCAGTACTTTCGCTTATTATTATAGGAACCTGATCAGCGTTTACATAAGCAGCTTTCAGTCATCAATAAATGCTCTGAACGCCTTGTACGCCATATAAAGGTCAGCCTTTGCTATAACTTCGTAAGGTGCATGCATTGACAGTACAGGTACACCAACATCGATAACATCGACATTCATAGCCGCAATGTACATTGCAACTGTTCCGCCGCCGCCAGCATCTACCTTGCCAAGTTCGCCTGTCTGCCATATAACATTGTTTTTATTCATAAGAGTACGGATACGGCCGGTAAATTCCGCTGAAGCATCTGAAGTACCGTATTTGCCTCTCGAGCCAGTATACTTTGTAACAACAACACCGTAATTAATGTATGAAGCATTGTTCTTTTCCATTACACTCGGATATGTCGGATCAAATGCTGAATTAACATCAGCTGACAGACACTCTGAATTTGACAGAACAGTTGTTGCTCTTACACCGAAGTCAGCAGCAAGATCTTCAATAAAATATCTGAGGTAAGAAGAATTAAGTCCTGTATTGCCGTCGCTTCCTATCTCTTCCTTATCAGTCAGTACTGTAATGATAGTTTTTGAAGGTATCTTCTCAGTATTGAGTGCAGCCATAAGAGCCGGATAAGCACAAACCCTGTCGTCATGTCCGTATGCGCCTATCATGCTTCTGTCAAAAACCTATATCCTTAGCCCTGAATGCAGGAACTGCTTCAAGTTCAGCTGAAAGGAAATCCTCTTCCTTAATACCGTACTTTTCAAAAAGAATATTAAGGATATTGAGCTTGACAAGTTCACTTTCCTTGTCAGACTTAAACGGACGGGATCCGATTATTATGTTAAGGTTCTCACCTTCAATAACTGATGAACCGTTTTTCTTCATCTGTTCCGATGCAAGATGAGGAAGAAGATCGCTGATAACGAAAACAGGATCTGATTCGCTTTCACCTATATTGATGTCTGCCTGAGTTCCGTCGCTGAGTACAGCTACACCATGGAGAGCAAGAGGAATAGCTGTCCACTGATATTTCTTTATGCCGCCGTAGTAATGGGTTTTAAAAAGCGCTATTTCACTGTCTTCATATACCGGGCACTGCTTAAGGTCAAGACGAGGTGAATCGATATGCGCTGCATTGATGCGGACACCGTTTTTCACAGATTCACGGCCGATAACTGCAAGAATGACAGCCTTTCCCCTGTTATTTACAAACACCCTGTCACCAGGCTTAAGCTCAGATCCGGCCTGATACTCAGTGAACCCCTTTTCCGTTGCAGCAGACAGAGCAAATTTTACTGCTTCACGTTCTGTCTTGGCGTCATCGAGGAACTTCTTGTAATTTTCAGAAAAGGCATTGATCTTCTTTACCTCTTCTTCATCAATGAGCTGGTAAATATTTTTCTTTTTATAGAAAAGATTATCCTTCAGTTCTTTTTCAGGTGATTTTTCCTTACTCATTTAATTCACTCCAGATCTTTAAATTTATTCGAATAGTAACACTTGATTTTGTCAGACATTTCATTCACTATATCATCAAGTCCTGACATACCTTCATTATTTCGGATTATGAAATCTGAATTATCAACAAAGAACTTTTCATTATGCTGAGCACTCATTCTTGCTTTTGCCTGTTCTTCGCTGATATGATCTCTTTCTATAATTCTCTTGAGACGGGTAGCTTCGTCGGCAATCACTGAAATGATTATTTCACAGAAATCATCTGCACGGCTTTCGAAAAGAGTCGGAGCGTCGAGCAGTATGAGTTTCTTCCCTTCGGAAGAATTTGACCTGATCAGTGAAAGTATCTCCGAAGTGATGTGAGGATACATGATACTGTTGAGCTGTTCAAGTTTCTTTGGATTATTAAAGACAATATCCGCAAGTCTCTGTCTGTTCAGTGATTTGTCTTCTTTAAGTATTCCTGTCCCGAAAAAAATCGGTTACTTCACGAAGGCAGACGGAATCCGGCTGCATAATATTTCTGGCTATTTCATCCGCATTGATGACAGCGAAACCGTTTTCCATAAATTTTCTGCATGCAGTAGTCTTGCCTGAGCCTGTCTGTCCTGTAAGACCGACGACCATTACACCTTCCAAATGATTCACGTTTCCACCACCTCATATCCTGCAGCTCTGATAAGCCTGTTGTATACAGCGAGACCTACACCGTCCTTCTGAGGAGCTCTGACGTAAAGGTTCTTAACACCTTTTTCATCTGCTTCACGAAGTTTTGAGAATATCTGTTTAGCCTGTTCTTCAGAATCCGATCCGTAAGTCATATATTTAAAAGGAAAACCTTCAGCATCCTGATCATAAATAAGGCAGCACATACCTTCATCTTTTCTTGTGGCCGCATATTTAATAAAATGATCAAGATCACCGCAGACAAGAACAACTCTGGCTGCCGGTGAATAATGCTTGTATTTCATTCCCGGAGAACGTACTTCCTTTACTTCAGGAACAACATCAGAAAGAATGTTTTCATCTATAATTACTTCATCTACATATTTTCTGAGATCTTCAGCAGTAATGAAACCAGGTCTGAGTATACGAATTGAATCATATCCGTCAAAGCATATAACTGTCGATTCAACACCTACTGTACACTCGCCTCCGTCCACAACAGCTTCTATTCTTCCGTTCATATCTTTTCTGACATGCGCAAGCGTGGTCGGACTTGGAGAGCCTGAAAGATTCGCCGAAGGGGCGGCAAGAGGTTTGCCGACCAGATCAATGATCTTTCTCATGACCGGATGTGAAGGCATTCTTACGGCTACTGTATCGAGACCGCCGGTCACTATTTCCGGTACATTATTCTTTTTAGGAAGTATCATGGTAAGCGGTCCCGGCCAGAATGCTTCAGCAAGTCTGTACGCCGCCCGCGGGATGTCTTCAGTATATTTCTCCATCATACTCAGGCTGGTAACGTGAATGATAAGAGGATTGTCCGCCGGTCTGCCCTTTGCAGCAAAAACAGATGCCACCGCTTCACAGTTTGTAGCATCAGCAGCAAGTCCGTATACAGTTTCTGTAGGAAGCGCAACTACCTTTCCGCTTTTAAGAAGTGATGCAGCTTTTTCAAGGTCACTGTCCCTGTCAGTTAGACAAATAATATCTTTCATACTTACACTTTCCGATCCCATTGATTTTCCCGGATCCTGATCTCCTTCTTGAATAAAAGTATACCCCTTAAATCACTAAATCACTGTTCATTCTGTGACGCAAGCTTTGCAGCCTGGTCTGCAGTTGCAAGTGCGTCGATCACCTCATCAAGATGACCGTTGAGCACATCGTCTATTTTATATAAAGTAAGTCCGATACGGTGATCAGTTATGCGCCCCTGAGGAAAGTTGTATGTTCTTATCCTCTCTGATCTGTCTCCGGTACCTACCTGCATTTTTCTTTCAGATGCTATCTTGTCAGCCTGCTCCTGCTGTAAAGCTTCATAAAGTCTTGAACGAAGGATCTTCATGGCACGTTCCCTGTTCTTGAACTGGCTTCGTTCGTCCTGGCACTCTACCACTGTACCCGTCGGAAGATGGGTTATACGAACTGCAGATTCAGTTTTGTTGATGTGCTGACCACCGGCACCGCTGGCACGGAAAACATCTATTTTAAGTTCTGTCGGATTGATCTCAAGTTCAACTTCATCTGCCTCAACAAGTACTGCGACCGTAACTGTTGAAGTATGGATCCTTCCCTGTGATTCAGTTTCCGGAACACGCTGAACACGGTGTACACCGCTTTCATACTTGAAACGGGAATATGCCCCTTCACCTTCAATGGAAAAACTGATCTCCTTGAAGCCGCCGAGCTCAGTTTCATTCGAATTGAGGACCTCCTGCTTCCATCCGCGTGACTCTGCATACATAGTGTACATTCTGTAGAGGGAATTTGCAAACAGAGCAGCTTCCTCACCGCCTGCTCCGCCTCTTATTTCAATAATAACATTCTTTTCATCGTTAGGATCCTTAGGAAGGAGAAGAATACGCAGTTCATCAGTAAAACGCTCAATGTTTTCCTTCTGTTCCTCGAACTCGGTCTGAGCCATTTCCTTCATCTCGGCATCGAGTCCGCCTGCATCGAGCAGTTCCTTTGCCTCTTCAAAATTCTTCTTAGCGTTTAGGTACTCGTGGTATTTTTCCACTACCGGTGTAAGAGTCTTGTACTCTTTCATAAGCGAGGTGTACAGTTCAGTATTGCTTATGACGTCCGGGTCTGATAATTTCAGATTTATTTCATCAAATCTCTGTGAAGTAAATTTTAGCTTTTCAAACATTAATATTTATTCCTTTATAAGTTCTGATTTTCAGCATTTTCCCTGATAACGCTCTTGATCCTGCTTTCTATCCTGCTGCGCGGCACCATGAATTCTCTTGAACATCCAAGACATCTGAGTCTGAAATCGGCTCCGGATCTGATGACGAAGAACTCGTATTTTCCGCAGGGATGCGGTTTTTTCATTACAAGAATATCGCCCGGCTGAACATCCACAGTACCACTCCTTTCCGAGCATGTGCACATTATATTATAAACTATTTTTTCGAATTAAGCAATAATAAAAACAGATTTTTTAACTGTGAATGATAAAAAAATATCTTCATTATTTGTACTTTACAAGAATGATCATTTGTGGTATAATGATAAGTGTTCTGTCTGAACACAGAATAATAAGAATGTTTTTATTGAGGAGAAAAAAATGAACGAAAATGAAAAGTACCTCAATGTCACTCTCACCAACGCAAGAGAGGAACAAGAGGACGAACAGATCAGTATATCTATAGTAGGAATACTGAGAAATCTCAGAAGATTTTTTGCTTTATGGCTCGCGATAACTATAATCGCTTCAGTACTCGCTCTGGTAGGTACTGCACTCGTAAAACGCGACAGCTACAAGAAAACAGTTTCACTTGTAAGCTTCACATTCAGCGGAATAGAAAACGGTCTCGACCCTAAAGGCAATACATTCGACATAAACACACTGAAAAGCCCGCAGATAATCGAAAGTGCACTTGACGATCTCGGAATACCGTCTGAAAAACTTGAAGATATCAGAAAGAACATCTCTTTTGAAGCAATCAGACCGGAAGAAGAAGTTGAAAGACTCACAGCTTACAAAAACATCTTCGATGCCGGAACAGGCAATTCAATGAATGCGATTTCCGAACTTCTCAAAACCAATACTTATCCTTCTACTTATAAAGTATATTTTGACTATGCACCTACAGGTCTTACTGATACTGAAGCTGCATCAGTACTCAATACAATGCTTGAATGCTACAGCGAATACTTCATGGAAGCATACGGCTACAACAAGTCACTCGGAAGTTCGCTTGCTGCGCTTGACTACAAGGACTATGACTACGCTGAAGCAGTCGATGTATTCGATGATGCTCTCACGAAGATCTCAAACTATGTAAGCCAGGTCGAAAAGACAGAACTTCAGAACGGTTCATCAACTAATTCAAACCGTTTCCGTTCATCTGACACAGGCTACACATTCCCTGACCTTTCAGAAACGATCAGCACATTAAGATCTATTGATCTTGAAAGGATCTCTTCCTACGTTACTATCAATACAATAACAAAGGACAAGGATACTCTCCTTACAAACTACACATATCAGGTCGAACTTCTCGAAAGAAAGAAAGCTGTATGCAATGATACTCTTTCAACTATAAATGCTTCTATAAAAGGTTATCAGAAGAACACTGTAATGATCTACGGTTCTGATACTGACGATAAAAGAAACATGACAGCAACACAGGCATCTGAGGAATACGACAAGCTCTTCCAGAAGAAAGAAGAGATACAGAATGAACTTTCAGAAACAGTTCAGAAGATCAATCTTTACAACAAGAGAATCGAACGACTTAATTCCTCAACAACAGTAAATTCTGCTGCCAAGAAAGCCAAAGTTGAAGCTGATCTCGAAAAGCTCGACAAGCAGATCAAGTTACTTATCGATCTTGTAAACAGAACAACTGATGACTTCTACAGAACAGTAGTTTTCTCAAAGGCTTACAACATTCTTGTTCCTGCAAATTCATCAAACAGCAATTCAGCAACACGTGCTCTTACAGACGCCGTAATGCCGATTGCTATTGCTGATGCTATTATATTTGTCATTTACTTCGCAGTTGCATTCATTCTTTCATGCATTGAAGAATACGCAAAGGAAGATAAAAACAAGAAAAACAAAAAGGAAAAAAAACCTGAAGCTGCATCAAACTGATCAGTTATCATACCCGGTCTATAAACAGACCGGGTTTTATTTTTATATTGACATACTTTCAGAATGTATTGTATAATTATTGTGTATGAACTAACGAGACGGCGCTTCCCTGAACGCTGCCGGTAATATTACAGGAGAAGAGAAAAAATGAATTTTACAGAAACAGTTGATTACCTATCTTCAGCCGAACAATATGGAATAATCCCGGGACTTGACAGTATAAAAAGACTGTGTCATAAACTGTCCGATCCTCAGGACACTCTTAACATAATACACATTGCCGGCACAAACGGAAAAGGCTCGGCAGGTGCTTTCCTTGAAAGTATTCTCAGAAATGCCGGCTATAAAACGGGACGGTACGTTTCTCCTGCAGTTATGGACTATCTTGAAAAGATACAGTACTGCGGCAGAAACATTACGGAAAATGAGTACGCCGCAGCAGTTTCAAAAGTTAAAAAGGCAGCAGATGAAATAGTATCGGAAGGCTATCCTCACCCTACTGTTTTTGAACTTGAGACTGCAGCTGCTTTCTGCTTCTTTGCCGATCACGACTGTGATCTGATACTTCTTGAAGCCGGAATGGGCGGACGATCAGATGCCACAAACATCATAAGCAGCAGCGAACTTTCAATAATAACATCGATCAGTCTTGAACATACAAAATTTCTAGGAAACACGATTGAAGAAATTGCTGCCGAAAAAGGCGGCATCATAAAGCAGGGCGGCAGTGTTCTTACACTCATGCAGAATCAGGCAGTTACAGGTGTTCTGACAGATATATGCAGGGAACGCGGTGCAGATCTCAGCATTACCATGATCTACAATATCTCAGACTACAGTTTTACCGGAACGACTCAGACCTTTACATACCAGAACTTTAAAGATCTTAAAATACATCTTCTCGGCAAATATCAGACTGAAAACGCAGCTTTAGCTGTAGATGCATGCAGCATATTAAACAACAAGGGATATGTTATCACTGAAGACAATATCCGTGAAGGTCTTTCGAAAACAGTATGGCCGGGACGCTTTGAAGTAATAAGGGAATCCTCGCCTATGTTCATTATAGACGGTGCGCATAATGTTTCCGCTGCAAGAAGGCTCAGGGAAACAATTGATATCTGTTTCACCGAAAGACACATAACATATATAATGGGAACATTCAAAGACAAGGAATATTCTGAGATAGCAAGATATACTACCAAGCGTGCAGATATGGTCTATACTGTAAGTACAGAAGGAAAACGCGGTCTTGATGCTGAAAAACTTGCGGAGGCTGTAAAACCATACAACAGCAATGTAAAACCGGTCTCATCTGTCGCTGAAGCGGTTTCAAAATGTCTTGAAGATAACTGTGACATTGTCATAGCCTTTGGTTCCCTCTCATTCTTAAAGAAAATCAGAGACTGCGTAAACGGAGCAAAAGATAAATGAATCTTAAATACCAGAGGATCTTAAAGAACAGATCCTATATCACCATTATTAAAAACATTGAAATCCGGGAAAGAAACAGATTTTTCTGTCGTCACGGTATGGAGCACCTTATTTCAGTAGCAAGAATAGCATACATTATTTCCCTTGAGGAAAAGGTATCAATCTCAAAAGACATCATCTACGCTGCTTCCCTGCTCCATGACATAGGCAGATACGAAGAATACGAAACCGGTCGTTCACACAATGAAGCCGGTGCCGAAAAAGCGGAAGCCATTCTTCTTGAATGCGGTTATTCTGATGATGAAATAAAAGAAATTACCGCTGCTATACGCACACACGGTCACGACGGTTATCCTGAAAAGGCATCTCCTCTTGAACGGCTTCTGTGTATGGCAGACAAACTTTCGCGAACATGCTTTAACTGTCCTGCTCACGAAGAATGCAACTGGTCAGCAGATAAAAAAAATGAAACGCTGTTTTACTGATAATGTACCCTCAGAAGATCATTATCACGTAAACTGACATATATCCGGAAAGCAGAACGGGTTCTGCTGATCCCGGAACAGCAAATACTCCAAGGAAGTGCATACACTATGATTATCGGAAACAAAAACTTTGAAGGACACACCTACATAATGGGCATACTTAACATGACACCTGATTCTTTCTCGGACGGAGGAAAATTCAACACGGTTGATTCTGCCCTTAAGCACACTGAACAGATGATAGCAGAAGGTGCGGACATTATCGACGTAGGCGGTGAATCCACAAGACCGGGTTATGTCCACATTACACCGGAAGAAGAAACGGAAAGGGTCTGTCCTGTAATTGAAAAGATAAGAGCTAACTTCGATGTTCCTGTCTCCGTTGATACTTACCATTATCAGACCGCTGAAGCAGCTGTTAAATCAGGTGCTCATCTGATAAACGACATCTGGGGATTCAGATATGATAACGGTGAAATGGCTGCTGTTGCTGCAAAATACGGAGTTCAGGTCTGTCTTATGCATAACAGAAAAGTCCCTGAATACGGTGACTTTTTAAACGATGTTGTAAACGACCTTGCCGAAAGCATAAGAATTGCGGAAAAAGCCGGCGTTGACAGAAATAACATCCTTACAGACCCGGGAATCGGTTTTGCAAAGAGTTTTGAACAGAATCTTGAACTGACAAATCATCTTGAAGTACTTGACAGGCTCGGACTTCCGGTACTTCTCGGTACATCAAGAAAGTCGATGATCGGTCTTGCACTGGATCTCCCGTCTGATCAGAGAATTGAAGGAACTCTTGTCACGACAGTAATTGCAGTGCAGAAAAACTGCCTGTTTGTCCGTGTACATGACATAAAGGAAAACAAGCGTGCGATAACAATGACTGAAAAAATAACTGGAAAGATTTAAACTATGGACATTATTAAAATAAAAAACCTCGAAGTATTCTCAAACCACGGCGTTCTTAAGGAAGAAAATGTTCTCGGACAGAAATTTCTTATTTCTGCCGACATTTATCTTGATACACGGAAAGCCGGAACCACAGATGACTTAAACGAATCAGTGAATTATTCTGAGATCTGTCATCTCGTCAAGAATATAATGGAGAACAACACTTTCAAGCTTATAGAAACAGCAGCTGAAAAGCTTGCAACTGCCATACTTCTCGAATATGGTCTTATAAAAAAGATCGTACTTGAAGTAAAGAAGCCGTGGGCTCCTATTCTCCTTCCGCTTGAATATGTCAGTGTGACCGTGGAAAGAAAATGGCATAAGGTTTTTCTTTCTCTTGGTTCAAACATGGGCGACAGAGAAAAATATCTTAATGATGCAATTCAGTTTTTAAAAGACAGCAAATACTGCCGTGACATTAAAGTTTCTTCATTTATCGAAACTGAACCATACGGCAACACTGAACAGGACAGTTTTCATAAACTGCTGTGTAAGTCTCGAGACCCTGTACTCCCCTCACGAACTTCATGAAGTTACTTCTCAGGCTGAACAGAATGCAGACAGAAAAAGACTTATCCACTGGGGTCCGAGAACTCTTGATGTAGATATAGTTTTATTTGATGATCTGGTAATGCACGATGAAACACTGACTATTCCACATATCGATATGGCAAACAGAGAATTCGTTCTGAAGCCTCTCGCAGAGCTTGATCCGTATGCTGTGAACCCTGCGCTCGGAAAAACAGCTGCTGCTTTGCTCGCTGATCTTAAAAAGTCATGATAATAATTGCATGTGCCGACAGAGAATGGGGAATCGGACGCGGCGGCGATCTGCTTTTTAATATTCCCGAAGACATGGAATTTTTTAAAACCGCCACCAGAGGAAAAACAGTGGTAATGGGTCGTAAAACTTTTGATTCTTTACGAATAAAACCTCTTCCCGGAAGAAGGAACATAGTTCTTACCAGAAGTGAAAGCTTCTCGTTTGAAGGGATTGAGACCGTTCATTCGTTAGACGAACTTTTCTCACTTCTTGAAAACACACCGCAGAATGATGTTTTTGTTATCGGCGGTTCAAATGTATACAGACAACTTCTGAAATACTGTGATACAGCACTGATCACAAAGGTATCTGCTTACGGAAAGGCTGACAGTTTCATTGTCAATTTCGATAAACTCTCCGGCTGGAAAAAAGAAAGTGCCTCAGAGCTGAAGAACCGGAACGGAACCGAATATCAGTTTGTTAAATACGTAAGACAATAATAATGACCCTCAGGTAACAGAAAAGCTCCTGCTAAACTTAAGGAAACGCTGATTTATTCATAAATCAGCGTGGGGCTCCGGGGCGAATCCCCGCAAATCCCACCTTCGGAAATCCGGCTTCGCCGGATTTCCGGTTTAATCAGTGTTTCCTTAAAATGAAAATAAGTTTAGCAGGAGCTGTTTTATTGTGTTTTAAAGCCGTACCGTATCAGATATTCTTTCCGTACTTCCTAAGAAGATTTTCCATATTCTCGTGGAGAATAAGCTCGCGTTCCTCAGCTGTAAGCGGAAGCTTCGAGAAAAGTTCAAGTTCGTCACTCATGTTCCACATAGGAAAATCAGTACCGAACAGAATATGGTCAGCACCGAAAGCATCAACCATGTTTCTTACTTCCTCAGGAGTAAGCTTGTAGAGCGAACTTGAAGTATCAACATAGACTTTTCTCCCTTTGTACGCTTCAGGTGTTCTCTCCCACTCTGACCATCCGCCGAAATGTGAAGCGATAACGTCAAGGTTCGGGAAAAGGTCCATTACCTTTGCCATCTTCTCAGGTTTTGACCATCCTGTGCGGTAGTCACCGGTATGGAAAAGGATCGGCATTTTACCTTCAGCTGCTCTGTATATCTCAAAGGCTTTTTCATCGTCTATGTCAAACCGCTGGAAATCAGGATGAAGCTTAATACCCACAAGTCCCATTTCACGTGCTCTTTCAAGTTCTGCTTCTATTCCCTGAAAATCAGGATGCATAGCACAGAAACCGATGAGTTTATCGCCGTGCTTTCTTACATTTTCACCAAGAAAATTATTGATACTTGCAACCTGTTCAGGTACAGTAGCAACAGACAGGATGACAAATTTGTCTATTCCTGCTTTTCTGCCTTCAGCAAAAACGGTATCAAGCTTTCCGTCGTGTCTCATCGGAAGGTCGTAGAATTTTCCTATTCCTGCAACGGCCTTCTCAGCAATTTTATCTGGAAAAATGTGAACATGCGAATCGATTATCATTAAAAACGCTCCCTGTAATATATTATTGGAAAAATGATCACAGATACTTATTCAGATCATCTTCAATTTTCTTTAAGCATTTTTCTTTAAGTGTATCATCGGCAAATGACGCTGTTACAGAATTTACAAGCAGCGTTTTAAGTTCCGGCACGCCAAATCCAAATGCTTTTACTGTTTTTTTTCAGTTCATTTTTTATATCAGTGGACGATACGCTCATATTGTCGGTATTTATCGTAACTCTGATCCCCTGCTCCATGAATTTTCTTACGGGAAGTTCAGAAACATTCTGAACCACGCAGGTGTTGATGTTGCTCGTCGGACATATCTCAAGCGGGATGTCCTTTTCCTTCAGAAGACTGACAACATTTTCATCTTCTGCAGAGCGTACTCCGTGGCCGATGCGGTCTGCACCGTTTTCAAGAGCAGTCCGCACACTCCCTGCTCCGAGCGCTTCACCGGAATGAACTGTAAGTTTTACGCCAAGACGACCGGCTTCATCAAAAATACTGATATAATTTTCATTTGGAAACAGAGCTTCCGCACCCGCAAGATCGCAGGCACATACTCCCTTGTTCTGAAATTCCGAAGAAAGTCTTACTGTTTCAAGATTTTCGACACTGTTGTCTTTCCCGTCACGCATGCAGCATAGGATAAGTCCTGCACTGAAACCAGATCTCCTGATACCGTCAAGCACAGCCATAACAGCTTCTTTCTGGGTAAGTCCTTTTTCACAGTGCTTCTGCGGTGCAAAACGGATCTCGGCATACATAAGCCCCTGTTCCGCAAGAGTAATGCACAGATCGTACGCCGCAGCACCGAGACTTTCCTTCGACTGCATAAGAGATACCGGAAGCGAAAAGCGCTCGAGATATTCATTAAGATCGGCACAGTCTTCCGAGACCATCAGCATATTTCTCAGTATTTCGTCGTCATCGGGCAGAGATACTTTTTCGATCGCTGCAAGGCGGCGGGCCGAAGCGACAGAAACTGAACCGTCCAGATGAAGATGAAGATCGGCAAGACACTGTAAAGAGTCGATAATACTGCATATATCCATTGTTATTCCACCGTCCTCCTGTAATATTACTTAAATATACAAATGAAGCACTGACTGAACAGCACCTGAGTCCGGGGATACACCCCATAACCCTGATTCTGCATAACCGCCGGAAGCGTTTATGCAATCACATACTTTATTATAGCACTTTAAAGCGGAAATAACAAGAAATTATTTTTATATTTTTTCGAAAATACTATTGAACTTTTCTATAACTGGTGATATAATAGAATTCAGAGATTGAACTCGAAATTGAACTTTCGGGTGCTTAAAATTGAACTTTCTAATTAAAGGTAATTTTTATGAGTGATAATCTTTTTTCAGAACGTCTGAAAGAGAAAATGAAAGAACGCTCTCTCAGACAGATCGATCTTTTAAAGGCCGCGGAAAAAAGCGGAATCAAACTTGGAAAAAGTCACATCAGCCAGTACGTAAGCGGTAAAACAGTTCCGCGTGATAATATAATCAGCTTCCTTGCGGAGGTTCTTGATACTGATCCTGAATGGCTTAAAGGAAACAACATTTCAGACAAGGCAGACAAAAGTCCCGTCGTGACTGAAAAGAAAACTACAGGGGGAACCAAAATGAAAACATTCGGTAAATCATCAAAGCTTGAAAACGTACTTTACGACGTAAGAGGTCCTGTCGTTGACGAAGCAGCAAAAATGGAGAAGTCAGGTACTCAGGTACTCAAGCTCAACATCGGAAACCCTGCTCCGTTCGGTTTCAAGGCTCCTGATGAAGTTATATATGACATGCAGACACAGCTTACTTCCTGCGAAGGCTATTCTGATTCAAAGGGACTTTTTTCAGCCAGAAAAGCTGTAATGCAGTACTATCAAAACAAAAATATTGACGGTGTTACTATCGACGACATTTATACAGGCAACGGTGTAAGCGAACTCATCAATCTTTCCATGCAGGCTCTTCTCGACGACGGCGATGAAGTACTCGTTCCTTCACCTGACTACCCTCTCTGGACTGCATGTGTAACTCTTGCAGGCGGTAAGGCTGTTCACTACATCTGTGATGAACAGTCAGACTGGTACCCTGACATTGAAGACATGAAAAACAAGATCTCTTCAAGAACCAAGGCTATCGTCATCATCAACCCTAACAACCCTACCGGTGCTCTTTATCCAAAGGAACTCCTTGAACAGATAGTTGAACTTGCAAGAGAAAACCAGCTTATCATCTTCTCTGATGAAATATATGACAGACTTATCATGGACGGCGAAAAGCACGTTTCCATTGCTTCACTCGCTCCTGATCTTTTCTGCGTAACATTCAGCGGCCTTTCAAAGTCACACATGATCGCCGGTTACAGAATCGGATGGATGGTACTCTGCGGCAACAAGAAGATCGCTGCAGACTACATTCAGGGGCTGAACATGCTCTCCAACATGAGACTCTGCTCAAACGTTCCTGCTCAGTCAATCGTTCAGACTTCCCTTGGCGGATACCAGAGCGTTGAAAACTACATCAAGCCGGGCGGACGTATTTATGAGCAGCGTGATTTCATTTACAAGGCACTCAACGATATTCCTGGTATATCAGCTGTAAAGCCGAAGGCTGCTTTCTACATCTTCCCGAAAATAGATGTACAGAAGTTCAATATCACAAATGACGAACAGTTTGCTCTTGATCTTCTTCGCGAAAAGCACATACTCATTATTCACGGAAGCGGATTCAACTGGGCACAGCCTGACCACTTCAGAGTTGTTTATCTCCCGAGGATCGAAGTGCTCGAGGAAGCATCATTCAAACTCGGTGAATTCCTTTCAACATACAGACAACAGTAAAAACATGTTATATCACCTTTTACAGAAGCTGTTTTTCCGTACGGATGAACAGCTTCTGTATTTTTATGTTGCAAATTTCATGTATTTCGATTATAATTATAGTAAACGTCTGACTGATTCCGGCGTTTAATGATAAGATAACCGTACCATAAATAAACGGGGATTACTGAAACAGAAATATATGATAAAGGCGGTTCAATTATGAAAAACAGAAAACCACTCTGCGTTACTGCATTATTTTGTACGGCTGCGCTTCTCGCTTCCTGCGGGTCTGCAGGCGAAGAAACATCAGAAGGTACTGCCCAGGCAGAGACTTCCGTTTCTGTCACTGATGTTTCTCAGACAGAAGTTTCTGAAACAGGCACGGTGACAACAGTGTCGGAAACAGTATCTGAAACAGACGCAGCCGTTTCAGATACCAGTACTTCTGAAACCAGCACAAGCGTTTCAGAGACAGTGGGCTCAGTTTCTGAAACCCGAACTGCTGAAACAGCTGCAGAAACAAAAAACGAACAGGGATCTGAAGGCGGCAGTTCAGGAAACGAAAACTCCGGACAGGAAGCAGCCACTGAAAAGCCTGCCGAACCGGAACCTGAACCGGAGCCGGAACCTGAAAGCGGCGATGCTGTCATTGAACTTAAAGGTGATACGGCAGAATCATCATCGTCAAAAGTTTCTGTAAACGGTTCTGAAGTTACTATAAAGGCGGAAGGCACTTATAAAATTTCCGGTACACTCAACGGATGTATTGTAGTCGCTGCTCCTAAAGATGCAAAGGTAGATATTGAACTTAACGGTGTTAATATATGCAATTCAAACGGTTCTGCTGTCAGAGTGGACACCGCTGATAAAGTAAAGATCATATCAGCTTCCGGTTCGGATAATTCACTTTCGGACGGAGGTTCTTCAGAAGCGTGTATCTTCAGCAAGGAAGATATCACACTCAAGGGCGACGGTGTTATAAGAATAAACGGCAATGTAAAAAATGCTGTTCAGAGCAAAAACACTCTTAAAATTACCGGCGGTACACTCGAAGTAAGTTCTCAGAACAACGGACTTGTAGGAAAAGACAAAGTTGCCGTAGAAGCCGGACAGATAACCATAAACTGTGCACGTGACGCATTAAAGGCAACCAATGATTCTGACGCAGGCAAAGGTGTCGTTTACGTCACCGGCGGCAGCATAAACATCTCTGCCGGAGATGATATCATACAGGCAATTTCCGAAGTAACCGTAAACAACTGCAGCATAAATGCAAAGTTTGAAGGCAAAAAAGCCAACTGTCCGGGAGCAGTAAATGTTGACGAAGGCTGTATAACAAAGATAAAATAAAGGCTTTCAGCCTGTATTAAAAAACAAGTGAAGGCAGGATCCTTCTGTCTTCACTTTAATAAATTTCACGGGAGAAAAAAGATATGTTTGAAAACAATAATATTTACATGGGACTTTCAGAAAAAGGCGAACGCGTTTACATGAATCTTTCCCAGTGCAACAGACACGGACTCATAGCCGGTGCCAGCGGTACCGGTAAAACAATTACTATGAAGGTAATGGCTGAATCATTCTCAGCTGCCGGGGTTCCTGTTCTGCTGTGTGACATCAAGGGTGACGTATCAGGTCTTGCTGAACCGGGTACAGACAATGAAGGTATGCAGAAAAGAATTGAAAAATTCGGAATAAAGGATAGCTTCAGCTACCGCTCCTATCCGACTGTATTCTACGATATCTACTCAAAAGGCGGTCATCCGGTTCGTGCGACTGTTTCTGACGTCGGTCCTTCCCTGCTCGCTCAGCTCATGGAACTTTCAGATGTTCAGACCGGCGTGCTCATGACTGTTTTCAGGATCGCTGATGACAAGGGACTGAAGATCATTGACCTTAAGGATCTTCGTGCCGTTCTTAACTACGTTTCCGAGCACCGCACTGAATATACCACAACATACGGCAACATAGCAACACAGAGTATCGGTGCCATCACAAGAGCGATAATCCCTCTTGAAAACGAAGGCGGAAATGATTTCTTCGGTGAACCTGCTCTTGATATACGTGACTGGATAAGGTGCGCAAACGACGGACGCGGTATCATCAATATACTTCACTGTGTCGATGTTATCCGTTCACCGCGTATCTACGCCACCTTCCTTCTCTGGATGATGGCTGAGATGTTTGAGGTACTTCCTGAAGCCGGCGACGGTGAAAAGCCGAAGATCGTAATGTTCTTCGATGAAGCTCACATTCTCTTCAAGAACACACCTAAAGCTCTGGTTGATTCTATCGAACAGACTGTAAAGCTCATCCGTTCCAAGGGAGTCGGCATTTACTTTGTAACTCAGTCACCTGCTGACATCCCTAATCAGGTACTTGCACAGCTTTCAAACCGTGTTCAGCACGCTCTGCGCGCATACACACCTGCTGAACAGAAGGCAGTCAAGGCTGCTGCACAGTCATTCCGTACAAACCCTGACTTCAAAACTGAAGACGCTATTCTTGAACTCGGTACTGGTCATGCGCTTACTTCATTCCTTGATGAAGACGGATCACCGCAGATAGTTCAGAAAACAGCGATCATCTGTCCGGAAAGTCTTATGGGACCATGCAGTGACAGCACACGTTCACGCTGCATTTCCGATTCACCTGTCGCAGGCAAGTACGATAACTATGTTGACAACGAAAGTGCATACGAAGTTCTCGAAAAGCAGAACGCTGCTGCTGCCGAAGCCGAGGCTCTCCGCAAGGAAAAGGAAGCGCTTGAAGCTGAACTGGAAAAGATGAGAAAAGAACAGGAAAAAGCAGCTGAAGCCGCTCAGAAAAAGGCAGAACGTGAAGCTGAGAAGAAAAAGGAAGCTGACAAAAAGAAAGCCGACAGAAGAAAGGCAAAGATCGAATCCCAGCTCATTTCAACCGGCGGTTCACTTTTAAGACGCGGCATTCTCGGAATACTCAAAGGTAAGAAATAAAAACAACGGGACAGATAATTTTTTTATCTGTCCCGTTGCTTTATAGTAAATGATAAAATTTATATGAATAAATCAGTTTGCCCTTAAGTGCGGATATTATCAGTAAACTCCGCCGCAGAACTTATCCTTGTAATTATGCATAGCATTTTCTATAACTGCAACAGCCTCTTCAGGTCCGCCTATGTTCTTTACTTCGGTGATCTTCTGGTTTTCGAGCTGCTTGTAAACAGAAAAGAAATGTTTGAGTTCCCCGAAAATATGTGACGGAAGCTCATTTACATCCTTGTATCCTGAATATGTCGGATCTCCGAACGGAATAGCTATGATCTTTTCATCGCCCATACCGCCGTCTTCCATATACATAACACCGATAGGATAGCTTCTTACAAGAGTCAGAGGTTCAATTCGTTCCGAACAGAGCAGAAGTACGTCAAGCGGGTCCTTGTCATCGCCGAATGTTCTCGGAATGAATCCGTAGTTCATCGGATAATGTGTTGCCGTAAAAAGAATTCGGTCAAGCATCAGCATGCCGGTTTTCTTGTCAAGTTCATATTTCTGATTGCAGCCTTTTGAGATCTCAATTACTGAAATAAAGTCGCGTGGTTTGATTCTGCCTTCATCGATATCGTGCCATATATTCATTTGACCATCTCCTGTTTAAGTAATACATCTATATTTTACCTGACTTATCTTAAAATGTCAAGTTACAGTATTGTCTATTTCATAAGAATTGCTCTGATCGTCAGAAAATCTCTTACATCAACTGTTCCGTCACCGTTTAAGTCCGCTGCCGAAGCTGAAACTGAACGGTCGTGACCGATTATATATTTCTTGATCATAACAAGATCACTTGTCGATACAGAACCGTTACCGTCAATATCGCATCTGACAGCTTCTTCAGGGGGCGCTGACTGCACGTTGTTAAGATCAAAAAACGTAACAGTATAATTTATTTCAGTATCCGCGCCGGTGATATTTACCTCAAAAACATCGCCTGCTTTATAGGAAACTTTTTTCGGCTGGAATATGATGCAGCCCTTGCGGCCGTAGCCATCGTTATTAACATAAAATTCACCGTCAGATGAACCTGAATACAAAGACCAGGTTTTCATGTCGTTCTTTCTTGTAAGCGTTACCTTTACAGAACTTCCGTTTACCACCTGACCTCTTGAATAGGTCCAGATATAATCATCGTGACAGAAATTGACCGGCATATTCTGAGCAGGCCAGCAAACACCTGTAGCATCTGTTTTGCCAAAGGAATTGTCAAAAGCATACATCGCACCGTATCTTCCGGCTTTTCCGAATCCGGTATACTGCATCGACGGATTAAGGCACCATCTGCGGTGACCCATTCTCGGTATAAGCGAAGGATAATTATCGCTCATGTACCCGGTTATAATGCTGTCTGCAACGTTTCGGTATCCGTCTGCCAGATTGGATGAACCTGCACCCTGACATCCGGCATCATACAGAGAATCAGGCAGTCCTGACGGACGGGCAGGAGTATGTGAAATACCGCCGTTCAGAGCATTTACAAGAGAGGCTGCCTGTGTAAGAGCACAGTAATCCTCTTTGATTTTAACCTCATCAAGCCCGGCAGTATACCTTACAAAATTAAGGGCATTCAATCCGTTCTGAACCGATCCGTCACTGAGTTTACCGGCAGAATACGGTGAAACAAGTGATGGTTCCAGGGCGTACTCATCCTTTTGGCTGAGTGAAAACTGATGAGTTCTGTAGTATTCAGCAATTTCTTCAGGAGTGTGTACTGCGACGTTTACACCTGATGATGCTGAAACTGTCTGAACCGCCGAAAAACCCGGCGGTTCTTTACCTGAGACTGCAGTCATCCCCATCAGGACTGCAGCTAAAAACAAGGCACTTTTTCCTTTCATAACTTTTCCCCCTCTTTCAGACCGACTGTTTTCTGATAATTTTCCCCGATATAATTTATTGTATTATTTCTATAATTTTATATTTATCAGAACCGATCTGATTGTTTATATTACTAATTATAAACCATTCATTAGATATAGTCAATCATATTTTTTTTAAATTCTATTGACAGTACCATGAATCTGTGTTAATATAAATAGCTACATGATCCATAACAAATACATTAAAAGCAGGAAAACGCTGATTTTACCGCAGAGTGACTGAGATATCTGCATTCACTTTTCATATCAAAAAAGCGTTTTACAAAAAAGAGGAAACAAAAATGAAAGAAGACAAAAGAAAATTATTCGGCTCTGGCGTGTTTTACGGCAACGCACTTAAGATCGCCGTACCAATAATGCTACAGCAGCTTATCCAGAACCTTGTATCACTTATCGACAATTTCATGGTCTCCGGTCTCGGAGACATATCCATGTCGGGAGTCAATGTCGCAGGACAGGTACTGTTTGTGTTCATGGTATATCTGAATGCCATTGCAATGGCAGGCGGTATATTCATGACACAGTACTTCGGTGCAAAGGACAAAGGCGGAATGAAACAGGCTTTCATCTTCAAGCTTATAATGGGATTTGCGGCTTTCATACCGTTCTTCCTTGTCTGCATTGTCTTTCCGCGAAAAGTACTGTCACTTATGCTCATCGGAAACACTGAAGCCGACCTGATACTTGATGAAGCAGTAAAATACATGAACATAATGTTCTTCACAGGAATTCCTATGACATTTTCAGTATGCACGGCCAGTTCACTGCGCGACATGGGAAAAGTGAAGATCCCGCTGGCAGTAACTATTGCAGCTACTGTCACAAACACTCTCTTCAACTGGCTTCTCATATACGGTAACCTCGGATTTCCGAAACTCGGAGTCCGTGGTGCAGGTACAGCGACAGTTATCGCACGTTCACTCGAATTTATCATTTTCGTTATAATCTACATCAGACGTAAACCTGAATTTTCAGTACGAATTTCAGAATTCTTTCACGCCGACTTTGCTCTGTTCCGGAAAATGCTCAAGAAAGGATCCCTTGTTCTTTTCTGTGAAATGGTCTGGGTAATGTCTGAAACAGTTACCACCGCAGTCTATAACGGAAAAGGCGGTGCCGATGTGGTTTCAGGAATGGCTGCAAGCTTTTCAATTGCCAATCTCTTCTTTGTTGCATTCGGAGGAATTTACGCTGCAACCGGTGTTGTACTCGGAAAAACTCTCGGAGCAGGAGAACTTGAACGCGCCCGCCGTGAGAAGACCTGGCTCCTGTCCGGCTCCGCTCTGTTCGGCATATTCATGACACTGTTCGGATTTGCCACAACTCTCATGATCCCTGTGGTATACGGTAAGCTGAGTGAAAGCGCAGTAAGCATTGCAAGAAGCATGGTCATACTGATGTCTCTGTTCATGCCGGTCTGGGTCTATATGAACACGCAGACAGCTGTTTCAAGAGCCGGCGGAGATACAAAAATGGGCGCTGTAGCCGATTCACTCATAACGATCTTTGTCATGATCCCGCTTGTTTTCATCATCGGATTCTGCACCGATTTGGGTCCTGTTGTGCTTTATCTTGGTGTAAAACTCATCGACATTATAAAAGTTGTCGTATTCCACTTCTGGCTTAAGAAAGAACGATGGCTCAAAAATCTTACAGTATAGCAAAACGCCGTAACGGTCTGCTCAATAGCTTCCGTTACGGCGTTCTGCTGTTTAGAGTGGTGGTATTTATCATTTCTGAAATAACCGCCTCACTTGGATTTTCATCACAGAGTGCTTTTTCTGCTGCATTCAGGAAATTTACAGGCAAGACCCCGCTGCAATTCAGGAACCGCTACAGCGACGAATATCCGTTCCGTTATCTGGCAGAAAAAGAATGAACATTTTCCGGTTAAAAGTGCGATGAAAATACATTAATCAGCGGTTTCAACATTCATTTCAGCTTATTTTTAACTTGACTTTTTTTTACAATATAAGTTACTATTAAAGTACATACAAATTCTTATCTCAACTTATCAAACGGGAGGAAACGAAATGAAATCGATAAGAAGAATTACTGCTGCGGTTCTTGCCCTGGGTATGACAACTACTCTGGGAAGCAGTTTTTCACCTAATAAGACAGCTGCACCGGGAAATACAGTTTCTGTAAAGGCTGCTGATGACTGTCATGACGACTGGATCCATGCCAAAGGCAACCGCCTTTACGACATGAACGACAACGAGGTATGGCTCACAGGATGCAACTGGTTCGGATACAACGTAGGAAGCCAGGTATTTGACGGCGTATGGTCCGCAAACATGCACCAGTGCCTTAACGAGATCGCTGACCACGGATTCAATCTTCTCCGTGTACCTATGTCAACAGAGATCATCCTCGGATGGAAGGAAAAGAAACCGGATGATATCATCAAAGTTAATCCTTACTCAAACCCGGAACTCACAGTCAGCGGTGAAGCTGCTGAAGGCGCAATAAAGTACAGCTTCGACATCTGGAACATGGCTGTTCAGTGGTGCAAGGAAAACGGAATCAAGATCATGATGGACATCCACAGCGCTGAAACTGCTTCAGCAGGACACCAGATTCCTGTATGGTACACAAGCAAGTTCTCTGAAGATGACTGGATAGAAGCACTCGAATGGTTTACTGACTACTATAAGGACGACGATACTATCATCGCTATAGATCTTAAGAACGAACCTCACGGAAAAGCAGATGAAGGCGAATTTGCAAAATGGGATGACTCTGATGACAAGAACAACTGGAAGAGAGCCGCTGAACGCGGTGCCAAGGCTTGTCTTGACATCAACCCTAACCTTCTTATCATGGTAGAGGGTATCGAAGTATATCCTAAGTTCGAAAAGGGATTTGACTGGTCAAGCCCTTCCGTTGACTACGCTCACTATGACGATCCTGACGCTCAGCCATACTACGGCACATGGTGGGGCGGTAACTTCCGTGGTGTAAAGGATCACCCTATCGACCTCGGAAAATACCAGAGCCAGCTCGTTTACTCACCTCACGACTACGGCCCGCTCGTTTATGCTCAGAAATGGTTCGACAAGGACTTTGACAGCGAATCACTCATGAAGGACTGCTGGCACGACAACTGGTTCTATATCATCGAAGACAACACAGCTCCTCTCCTCATGGGCGAATGGGGCGGTTTCATAGACAAGGAAAATGACCCTACGGGCGACAACACCAAGTGGATGAAGTGTCTCCGTGATCTCATGATCGAGCACCATATCAACCACACATTCTGGTGCTTCAATGAAAACTCAGGCGATACAGGCGGACTTGTATACGACAACTTCGGCAAATGGGACGAAGACAAATACAACCTTGTAAAGCCGGCTCTCTGGCAGGATGAAAACGGCAAGTTCATAAGTCTTGACCACCAGAGACCAATGGGTCAGGGCGGCAACGGTATTTCAGTTGCTGAGTATTACGGCGGTACAATCCCGAAGCAGGAACCAAAGGTAACAGATGCTCCGAAGGTAACCGATGCACCTAAGACTACAGACGCTCCGAAGACTACTGACGCACCTAAGACGACCGATGCTCCGAAGACTACTGATGCTCCAAAGACTACAGACGCTCCGAAAACTACAGACGCTCCGAAGACTACTGATGCTCCGAAGACTACAGATGCGCCTAAGACAACTGATACTCCTGTAACAACTACAAAGACTGAACCGGCTGCAACAGAATCTCCTGCAAACAGCCAGACCGTTGTATACGGTGACGTAAACGGAGACGGTCTTGTAGACGTAACAGACCTTTCTACAATGGCTGTAAATCTCGTTGACAAGAAGGAGTTCAAAGCAGACCAGATCAAAACTGCTGACGTTGACGGCGACGGCAAGGTAACACTTACAGACCTCGCAACTATCAGACAGTATCTTTCAAAGAAGATCACAAAGCTCGGACCAGGCAAATAATCTGGTTTAACGAAACAACGAGCATCGCAGCTCCTGTTTTTAGCAGAGTCAGATGTGATTCGCCCTGTTCTGATTTCAGTTCATTATAAAAGCATAAATGCCCGGTGATTTTATTAAAGTCACCGGGCATTCATTTGTTTCAGACAGACAATAGCAGAACGGATACTTACCCCCTGACGCATATTCGGACTTTTATCCGCTTGCATTCATTACCGAAATATGTTAAAATTAATTTGTATGTACTTACGTAACCGATATTCTTTTTCCGGAAAGGAGGTATAATCGTTTGAAACTAAGAACTGTTTATATAAAAAACTTCGGCAGGCTGAGTGATTTTAAACTTAAACTTAAGCCGGGTCTGAATATTATATGCGGAAACAATGAATCCGGCAAGACTACTGTTATGAATTTCATAAAAATGATGTTCTACGGTACCTCCGGAAAGTCATCTGACATAGGAAAAAACCTGAGGAAAAAATATTCCCCGTGGAACGGTTCGCCGATGGCCGGATATATCGAATTTGAAGCATCGGGACAGGAATACAGACTGGAACGTGAATTCGGAAACTCCAATATCAGTGACGTGGTAACGCTGTGGAATCTTACTACAGGACAGGCAGAACCTGTAAGCTGTAAATATGAGCCCGGTGAACGTTTTATCGGAATGAATGCGTCGGCATTTGAACGAAGTGTTTTCATCGGTGACATATCTTCTGTTATACACGGTACTGACAAGGATGACGAGATCACAAAAAAGCTCATGAATTATTCCTCATCTGCAGAAGAAAACGTATCATATGAAAAGGTACGCAGGCGTCTTCAGAAAGCACATGAGGAGCTTCGTTCAAAAAGCAGAAAAACCGGTGCTGTTGATATCATGCTTTCTGAACTTTCTGAACTTACAGAGCGACTTTCAGCTGCCGAAGATGAAGAAAGACTGCGTATGCATGATGAAGAACTGCACGCTTCATACTGCAGTCAGCTTGAAAGCAGAAGGAATCATGCTGAGACACTGGAAAAGCGTATAAAGGAACAGCGCATAATACGCGAGCTCCATACGCTTGAGATCCAGAACCGGAAGAACGCTGTAAAGTCTGTTCTGAAAGAAAAGATTGATACTCTTACCGGTTCGATAACTAACGGTGATTTCACTGTGACGGATTCTTTCCTTGATGAATGTTCTGACCTTCTTGCAAGACTTGATCATCTGAAGGAAAATTTCAGGGAAAAGAAACGTGAATTCAACCAGATGTCCGCCGAACTTTCAGATATGAGACTTGATGAAAGTATTGCAGAATACGAAACAGATCTGGAATTCGTGACCGAAGAACTGAAAAACAGCGTAAATGAAAACAAAGAACTTAAAAATGAGCTTGCCCGTATCGGCAGTGCCTGCGACGAAGTAAATGATCTCATAAGGGAAACTCAGATCAAAGAAGAAATGTACAAAGAACATCTTGCGGATCTGGAACCGAATTATCTTGTACTCATACCTGCTGCTTCCATGATCATAATCGCAGTTTCACTGTTCATAAAAAATCCGTGGTTCCTGCTTGCTATAATACCTGTCGTACTCATGATATTCCTTGGTACGAAGATTGCTGCCGCAATAGAAGATCTGCGTAACCGCAGGAACGGTACCGAACATACCGAACCGGACTACGAAGCAGCGTACAGAAGCTACGATGAAAAACTGAAGGAATACGATGAACAGAAGGCGGAACTTGAAGAAAGAATAGTCCTTTCTGATTCGGCTGTCTCAGAGACTGAATCGAAGAAGAATGATATCGAACAGGAAGCAAACAAACTTAAGCTTGTAAAGGAACAGAAAGATTCCGAACTTTCAAAACTCGGTAATGAGCTGAATAAATCAGGTTCTGACATAAACGAGCTTGACCTGCACCTGATAAGTGTGTTTTCAAAATACAAAACAGTTTCAGGAACAGCTGAAATTCCTGATCTTATTGACAAGGCTATTGAAACCATCTCGGAAATTGAAACAACAAAAGCTGTTTTAAACTCAAAGCATGATGAGGACAATGTTCCGTACTCACCTGAAGAAATCGCTGAGCGTTCACTTCTTCTGCGTGAAAAACTGAAGCAGCTTACAGGAGACAGCTCTCCTGAACTTCTCCCGGACAGCGTCACGGACGCCCTCGAAGAGGAACTTGAGGAAACAGAAGCTTCGATAAACGAACTGAATGAGACGATCTCTTCACTGCGTTCAAGGATCTCGGCTAAATATCATTCAGATGATGAGCCGGCGGTTCTGCGTGAAAAGATCGATGATTTAAAAGTACATATCTCGAAGCGCGTAAAATACGACAATGAACTCCTGACAGCCTCTGAAGTAATGGAAGAGGCGGGAAATGAAATAAGGCAGACCTTTGCACCAGAGCTCAACAGCAAAAACGGAAAAGATATTCTCGCACCTGACCGGCGGAAAATACCGAGGAGCAATCGTATCAAAGGATCTGGCAGTAACCCCGGTGGACAGCAGAGACAATTCGATGCGCGACTGGCAGTACTTAAGCACCGGTACAGCCGAACAGGCTTATCTGTCACTGAGACTGGCACTGTCCGATATGATCGCAGGAAACAAGATACCGGTCTTTCTCGATGATGTCTTCGCTCATTACGATGAAGAACGCACAAGAAAAGGTTTTCTGTTTCTCAGCGAATACAGCAGACTCGACCAGGTAATATTCTTTACCTGTCACAGATATTCACTTACCGAAGACCAGTGCACAGACTTCCCGGAACAGTAAAGTTACCGAACCGTATGCACTGGCAAACGCTTTATTCACCTAAGTATATGAAAGAGGTACCCAAATGAAATTTATGATCGCATCTGATATACACGGTTCTGCATTCTGGTGCAGAAAAACACTTGAAGCCTTTGAAAGAGAAAAAGCTGACAAGCTCCTTCTTCTCGGAGATATTCTCTATCACGGACCAAGAAACGATCTTCCTGATGAATACGCACCAAAGGAAGTCATCAGTATGCTGAACCCGCTGCGTGACAAAATACTCTGTGTCCGCGGAAACTGCGACACCGAAGTTGATCAGATGGTACTCGACTTCCCTGTTCTTGCGGACTACGCATACATAGTTTCCGGAAACACAACGATTTTCGCAACACACGGCCATGTTTACAACGAAAACAATCTTCCGCCAATATCTGCCGGAACTATCCTTTTAAACGGACACTTCCACGTACCGGCATGCAGAACACTTGAAAACGGCGTTATTTACATGAACCCGGGTTCAGTATCTATCCCGAAGGAAAATTCACTTCACCAGTACATGACTGCAGAAGATGGCACTTTTGAATGGAAAGACCTTGAAGGAAAAGTACTGATGAAAGTCAGCCTGTAAGGATGGTCTTATGAAAGACAATATTATCATTTTCAAGAATGACTGCAGCAGCAAAAATCCGCGTATTCTCATGCATACCTGCTGTGCTCCGTGCTCGGTCTACTGTATAGATATCCTTCGTAATGAAGGGACAGAACCGGTAAGTTTCTGGTACAATCCGAATATTCATCCGTTTACGGAATACAAAATGAGAAAGAATACCCTTACCGATTACGCAAAATCAGTAAACATGAAGCTCATCATCGAAAACGAATACGGACTTCGTAACTTTATAACCTCCGTATATCCTGACTTCGACAACAGATGTTCATACTGCTATGAATCACGTATTTACAGAACCGCGGAATTTGCCGCCGAAAACGGATTCGACCGCTTCACCACCACCCTGCTAGTAAGTCCGTATCAGAACCACGAACTGATCTGCGACATCGCCGAACGCGCTGCATTTAAATACGGTGTAAAATTCGAGTACCACGACTTCCGTCCCGGCTTTAAAGAAGGACAGGAAAAAGCCCGTGAGCTCGGACTTTACATGCAGAAATACTGCGGATGTATTTTCAGTGAAGAAGACAGATATAAGAAAAGAAAAAAGAATCAGGAGTGACCGTTAAGGCCGCTTCTGATTCTTTTTTCATGTTTTATGTCGTGATTACTTCAAAACCCATTTACCGGATTTATTATTTCCTACTCGGAATAACACTCCGGCTTCCTGTAATTCTTTTATATACCTTAATACCGTGCTCCTGGAAATTCCAGTATTTTCAGCTAACTGATTAATAGTATAATTATCGTTATTAATTATTTCCATCACAATATGCTTGGCCACTATTTTTTTTCTTTCTTTATATGAATCAACTAATGTCATAGCCATTATTCCAAAGTCATCAACTTCATTTTTTAAATGTTTTACGGTATCATTTACTTCTTTTTCAGTGCCAACTAAGCTTTTATTGGTGTCATTTAAGTCTTTATTAGTATCATTTAAGCTTTTATCGGTGCCATTTAAGTCTTTATTAGTATCATTTAAGCTTTTATCGGTATCATTTAAGTCTTTATTAGTATCATTTAAGCTTTTATCGGTGTCATTTGAATTTTCTATATTGTCACTTTCACAATTCTCTATGCCATTTTCATCATAAAAATCTTCACGAATAAACAACCTTGTGATAAAGAAGCTATGCTCATCATCGGTTATGAATTCAGGAAGCGGAGAACCATTTCGTTCAAGAGCTTTAAGAATTTTTCTGAATCCGGTATTTCTGCCTTCTGTAAGGTGCATCTCTTTAAGAAAATCCCCTATGCGGCGATTACGGTATCTGCGTACAAATACATTGAAATTCTTTAAAGCATCAACTGTAACCGATCTGTCTGGTCCAGGGAAACTGAGTATTTCGATTTTATCCTTTTCTACGCGCACTTCAATAGGTTCACGCACATCATATGCCTTATGATAAACGGCATTTGCAAGACTTTCTTCTATTGCTGCATACGGATAGTTAAAGAAGCGATCAGCCTCTGCACGATCCGGATACTTTATAACACGTTCCTTGATCACGGTATTCTGAATATATCGCAGGGCCTCACGTAACTGCTGATGCAATGGTCCTTTGAATATCTTTTCCTCGATTCGATCTCCCCCTACACCCTCAGGGAATTCAACGACATCGATCTGAGCACACGGAATATACTTTTCAGGATCCATACTGAAGAACAACAGACCAACATTTTTAGGTCTCATAAATTCCGGCATACTGTTTGATATACCGAGATTTATGCAAAGGCGATTAAATTCCATAGTATCCGCTTCATCAAACAAAGCACTGTCGATCTCTTTCAGATATGATTTGATAAGTGTGATATTAAGGTCTGTCATATCAGCCTGATGACAGATGCGGTCATCAAACGGGATCTGATTTGAAAGAGCAAAAAGATCATTTGTCTCCTGCGGAGATGGCTTTATAGTACTCGCCATTTTACGGATCCAGTAAACAGTTTCAGAAGATGCCACAGCTTTCCCTTTTGAATAAGTGAACGTTGACGGACTTCTGTACGGGCGAACAGCTCCGCCGGGGCACCATACTACTATGAGTTTTGTATTTGCATCATAATCAACAGGTGCAACTATAGGAAGATAATCCGGTTCAATAAGCTTGCACTTATTGAGAAGATCTTTCAGTATAGTATCGACTTCGGAAAGAGGCAATCCTTTTATCGGAAACTTCGGCCTTCCGTTATCGTCTTCTACTCCGATCACAAGATAACCGCCACCCCAGTTATCAAGGTCGTTAGCAAATGCTGTTATGGTTTTTAAAGAAGCCTCCGGTTTCCATGATTCTTTGAATTCAATACGTGCCCATTCGACCACACTTCCGGAAAGCAGGGTATGTATATTTGTAGGAATAGCCATGTGTTTTCACCGTCTTTCTGATTTAACTACTTTAAATTATATAATAAAAAAACAATAATCGCAACTACGAATTCCATGATTTCACAATAATTAGTCATTATTTAGCTGATATTACATCGCTAATTCATCGTACAATATTCAAAACAAATATTGTTTTTTTATATCGAATGTGCTATAATTAAACCACAATATGTATAGACTTATTAACTAATATTTTCATTGCGAAAATATAATATGATATTGGAGGGATTAAAAATGCAATGTCCTAATTGTGGCGCTGAAATCGTAAATAATAAATGTGATTACTGTGATACCAAGATTTCAAATTATCATAGCAAGAATACACCAAGTATCCGTCCTAATTATAGCAATTTTTCAAATTCATTAGCAATTAACGGTGGCAATGCAACAGGTAATATAGGCCAAGTTAATAAACTATATGATGAAGAAAAGTTTCATGCAGCACAAGGACATGGTTATGCAGCTGAAAGAGCAAACAATTTATGCGATAAAGCAACTGGTCATAAAGCTAAGATTGTAGGAGATAACAATGCTTTAAATGGAGCAGATCGTATAGTTGACGGGGTAATGATTCAATCAAAGTATTGTAAAACCGGAAAAGCTTGTATAAATAATTGCTTCCAAGACGGCAAATTCAGATATATGGTGGATGGTAAACCAATGCAAATAGAAGTTCCGTCAGATAATTATGAAGAAGCAATAAAGGCTATGGAAGAAAAAATAAAAGAAGGGAAAATGCCTGGCATAACCAACCCTAATGAAGCTAAAAACATAATAAGAAAAGGTCACTTTACCTATTCACAAGCCAAAAATATTGCTAAAGCAGGAACTATTGAATCGCTTTCCTACGACGCAGCTAACGGCATTATAATATCGTCTTCTACATTTGGAATTACAACAATCATTTCTTTAGCAACAAACCTATGGAACGGAGAAGATTTTGAAAAATCACTTAAAATGGCAACTTTATCAGGTTTAGAAGTAAGCGGAACTGCATTTGTCACGACTATTATTTCAAGTCAATTAGAAAAAGCAGGATTAAATTATGCTATGGTTGAAAGTACAGAGGCAATTGTTAAAGTTTTAGGTCCAAAAGCTTCGGCTGTATTAGTAAATGCATTTCGGAAATCCACTCAAAACGGAAGCAATATACATGGTGTGGCCGCAATGAAAAGTGCAGCCAAAATATTAAGAACTAATATAATAACAACTGGAACGACAATAGTGGTTCTTTCATTTTATGATATTATCGATATATTAAATGGTAGAATCTCTTTCAAGCAATTACTTTTGAATTTTAACCAAAACGTGATTTGTAAAACATCAGGAAGTATTGGGATAATCATTTCTGGAACTATACCTGGAGTTGGACATATTATTAGTATTGCTATCAGTTCAGCAGTAACTTCAACAATTAATTTAACAAACACCTTTATTATGGAAAAATTGGTTACAAGTGATGCACAACAAATGATAAAAGTAATTCAATGTGAACTTGAAAAATTATCTATCGATTATTTACTAAATCAATCTGAAATAGATATAATTCAGAATAATTTAGCTGAAATTATTGATGGCAATATAATCAAACAAATGTATGCTAGTAAATGCAGAGAGGAATATGCATGCAATCTTCTTATTCCAATCATCGAAAAAGAAACTGGAAAACGTAACAGATTAGAAAAAATTAATACTGATCAAATATCTGAAAATCTTAAAGTAATACTCGAAGATATTGCAAATACTTCTAACTTATAAAACCAATAAGCTCTGATATTAGCGAATTGAAAGATTATAAAAATCAATTCTGGATAGGAAATATCAACTCATATTCTCGCAGAACGGAGTAAAAACAATGAATTTCGAATGGAAAAGTGTTATCTCAACGTCCCGTTAAACGAAACCGGAATTCAGGATCATGAATACGATACTGATATGTCTAACATATACACTGTAACACTCGACATCAAAGAATACGATCTTCTCAGTGATTTATTTCATGAATGGAATCAGAAGTTTGATATCATTATTGATATCTTTGAAGATGAGACATTAAATGCTGAATCATGTTCAGAAGCAATGATAATACTTGATAATCACATTAATCAGAACAATAATGAAGATTTCAGAAAAGCAGCGCAAAAACTAAAACTTGCACTCAGTAAAGCAATACAGCTAAACATGCCGCTATTTCTTGATTTTTAAGTTACTAAAACTTCTTAGTTCTGTCTTATCGGATGTGAAAAACTTAACTCAGATTTTCCAGACACCGTCTGGAAAATTTCAGATGTAGATATCTTATAACAATCAAATAAAACCTTTCAGGAGAAACAAAAATGAACTCAATATATGACAGAAGAAGCATACGAAAATACAAGGACAAATCGGTAGATAAGCAGCTCATAACAGCTATGATCGACGCCGGCAGAGTTGCACCTTCAGCGAAAAACAGACAACCGTGGAAATACATTGTTTTCTCTGGACAATCAAAAGAAGAAATGCTTGATAAAATGGAAGCCGGAATTAACAGAGAAGTAAACGGATCACCTTCCCTCCCGGCATCATCAAATGGCATTCCTGATGCACGTAATACACTTAAAATTATGCGGGAAGCACCGGTCATCATTCTTGTACTCAATACAAACGGAAAATCACCCTTTGAACCAATAAGTGCAGATGGCCGTATCACTGAGATATGCGATACACTTTCGATAGGTGCATCAATACAGAATATTCTCCTTAAGGCAACTGAGCTTGGACTCGGTACCCTTTGGATAGCAAACACCTGCTTTGCTTACAGAGAACTCACTGAATATCTTGATACCAAAAATCAGCTTGTCGGCGCGATTGCCGTCGGCTATCCGGATGAATCACCAAATCCGCGTCCGAGAAAATCACTCGATGAAATAATAGAGTTTCGATAATGGATTGTCCGCTTTTGAACGATTATTACGGAACGAATAATAACTTCATTTACGACCACTTAAAAAGGAACAGCCGCCGGCTGTTCCTTTTCCAATTTATAATCAAATCAATGACGAATAGTACACCCTAAACTTTTCAGCACACTCTTTCCATTCTCGTTCTGCAGCCTGCCAGATAATATTACCTTCTTCGTCGCCCACATTCAGATAAATTCCATCGCACTGGTTCCAGCCATATAATAGATATCGTCTGTTTCGGATATAGAAACTGCATTCTTCACCTTTTTCAGCACAGCGAAACAGTTCATCCTGAAAGCTCAGCCGCATCTGATACCATTCTGCGCCGCCATGTGATGAATCTGAAACGCCTTCATTTACAAATCCAAAACGGCTGTAGAATTTTATAAGTTCTTTTTTACATGTAAGAACAATGCCTGTACGACCTCGTTTTTTGGTTTCTTCAATAACGAAACTCATAAGCCGTGATACATTTCCTTTTCTCCTGTATTCCGTATCTGTTGCCACTCCGAATAACATGAGCCACTCTCCGTCAGGGGCAAAAAGCGATGTGTCTTCATACATCTGATCACACAGGTCTCTCTTCGATGCCGGCATTCCGTTTATCATTGAAATGATCCTGCCCTCGTCTTCGACGACCCAGAAAGTATCACAATATTTATTTATCCTTAATTCAAATGAATTTCTTTTTGCCGCCTCAGCCAAAGTAAAACATCTGCTTTCAAGTTCTGTTACACTTTCAAGATCAGACAGAACAACATTTCTAATTTTCATTTTCAGTATATCTCCTTGCAACTTCTTTTCCGGTGATAAGTACCTCTTTCTTGTGAAGCAACTTGCCCTACTAATAATATCAAAACAGTATGATTATATCATACCGCCGAAAGTATGTCAATCAAATATATCATTTATACCGAGATATACCAGAACAAAAAATCAATTCATTTACGACCACTAAAAAAACAGGAGCAGCCTTCGTGTTGCTCCTGTTTTTGTGTGTCTGTTATGACTACTATATGATGAGATGAGAAAGGAAAATGTCTTAATCTTTGCGATCTTCGCACTGCTGCGATTTTCGCGACGGACTTCACTGCGGTTCAGAACAGTAAAGTCTGATTATGCACGCTGTTATCAGAGTGCTGCGAGTTCCTTGCAGTTTCCTGCTATAGAACCGTAAAGTTTTGTGTAGAGCTGATAGTACTTTTCGTACTCAGCTGTTCTTGAAGCGTCAGGTTCCTGTGTCTTGTCAGTCTTTATCATGACTTCACATGCCTTTTCAACGCTTTCGTAAACGCCTGTACCAACGAATGCAAGTATCGCAACACCGAGTGCCGGACCTTCCTTGCATGTTACTGTTTTAACAGGACAGTCATAAAGATCTGCGAGCATGGTTCTCCAGAGAGGAGATGTTCCGCCGCCGCCGCAGGCCATCATGTCATTTATCTCAGTACCCATTTCACTGATGATACTCTTGCAGTCGCGGAGTGAGTAAGCTACACCTTCCATTACCGCACGGATGAAATGAGCCTTGGTATGCATTGCTGAGAGTCCGAAGAAGCATCCTCTTATATCAGGATCGAGATGAGGAGTTCTTTCTCCCATGAGATAAGGGAGATACAGAAGCTTGTCAGCGCCTATTTTAACTGATTCAGCTTCCTTGTCCATAAGGAAGTATTCACTTACACCTTCAGCATTAGCCTTATCCATTTCTTCCTTGCAGAAGTTGTCACGGAACCACTTGAGTGACAGGCCGGCAGCCTGTGTAACGCCCATGATGTGCCAGCAGCCTGGTACCGCACAGCAGAATGTATGAACTCTGCCCTTAGGGTCGATCTGAACTGATGATGTGTGTGCAAATACAACACCGCTGGTTCCGATAGTTGTAAATGCCTTTCCGTCCTTAACAATTCCTGTACCGACTGCAGCTGCAGCATTGTCGCCTGCACCGCCTACGACCGGTGTGCCGGCCTTAAGTCCGGTGATCTGTGCAGCCTTCTCGGTTATGTAACCTGTTATTTCAGGTGATTCATAAACCTTTGCAAGAAGTGATTTGTCTATATCAAGCTTTTCAAGCACTTCATCAGACCAGCATCTGTTAGGAACATCGAGAAGCTGCATACCTGAAGCATCAGATACTTCAGTAGCATATTCACCTGTGAGCATGAAGCGTACATAGTCCTTTGGAAGAAGGATATGACGACACTTCTTGTAATTCTCAGGTTCGTTGTTTCTTACCCAGAGGATCTTTGAAGCTGTAAATCCTGTAAGTGCAGGATTTGCTGTTATCTCAATAAGTCTCTTTGCTCCAACTTTTTCAGTTATCTCTTCGCATTCCTTTGCAGTACGCTGATCACACCAGATGATAGACTTTCTGATGACTTCATTATTTTCGTCAAGCATTACAAGACCATGCATCTGACCTGAAAGCCCAACACCTGCGATATCGGAAGCATCAACTCCGCTGTCAGCAATTATCTTCTTTATTGTATCAGCAGCAGCGTTATACCAGTCTGTCGGTTCCTGCTCAGCGTATCCGTTCTTTTCCTGATAGAGCGGATACTCGGCTGAAGCAGAAGCCATAACCTTACCTGTTTCGTCGAACAGAACAGACTTTGTGCCGCTGGTGCCTATGTCAACACCAATTGCGTATTTCATCGAAGTCCTCCGGAATTATAAGCTGAAAAGTACGTTGTTTACGATTGATTCGAGCATTTCCTGTCTGCCGCTTGTGAGTGATGCTGTAACGTCACCCTTTTCAAGAGCATACTTTTCAAGGTCAGCAATTGTAGCCTTGCCTGAGATAACGTCAGCACCGATACCTGTGTTCCATGAAGAGTAACGGTCAGCTACGAACTTGTCGATACGTCCGTCTTCGATGAGCTTAACTGCTGCTCTTAAACCAAGAGCAAATGTATCCATACCTGCAATGTAAGCGTGGAAGATGTCTTCTCTTGTGAATGAACCTCTTCTAGCCTTTGAGTCGAAGTTGAGACCGCCGTTTGTGAAGCCGCCTGCCTTGAGAACTTCGTACATGCAGAATGTTGCGTCATAAATGTTTGTTGGGAACTGGTCTGTATCCCATCCGAGGAGTGTGTCGCCCTGGTTAGCGTCGATAGAACCGAATACACCATTGTCTCTTGCAACGCGGAGTTCGTGCTGGAATGTGTGCTGTGCAAGTGTAGCGTGGTTAGCTTCGATGTTCATCTTGAAGTCCTTGTCGAGGCCGTATTTCTTTAAGAAACCGATAACTGTAGCTGTATCGAAATCATACTGGTGCTTTGTTGGTTCCTTTGGCTTTGGTTCAATGTAGAAGTCACCGTCAAAGCCGATTGAACGAGCGTAGTCAACAGCCATTCTCATGAGACGAGCCATGTTGTCCTGTTCGAGCTTCATGTCTGTGTTGAGGAGTGTTTCGTAACCCTCACGACCGCCCCAGAAAACGTAGCCCTTACCGCCGAGCTTAACTGTGCATTCGATAGCCTTCTTGATCTGAGCTGCTGCAAATGCGAAAACGTCAGCTGATGGTGATGTGCCTGCACCGTGCATATATCTTGGATTACCGAAGCAGTTTGCAGTACCCCAGAGGAGCTTCTTGCCTGCAAGCTTTGTCTTCATGTAGTCTGTGATCTCATCGAGTCTCTTGTTTGTCTCAGCAAGTGTTTCAGCTTCAGGAGCGATGTCTCTGTCGTGGAAGCAGTAGTAGTCGATAGAAAGCTTGTCCATGATCTCTGCAGCTGCATCGATCTTAGCCTTAGCTATTTCCATCGGATCAGAAGCACCCCACTTCTTGTCTGTTGTACCAACGCCGAACATATCTGTACCGTCGCCGCCCATTGTGTGCCACCATGAAAGTGCAAACTTGAGGTGTTCACGCATCTTCTTGCCGCAGATTACTTCTTCAGGATCATAATACTTGAATGCGAGTGGGTTTGTGCTTGTCTTGCCTTCGTACTTGATCTTATCGATTCCTTTGAAAAATTCGCTCATGATAATTAACTCCTTTTATTATGAATTAGTTTTAGGAAACACTGATTTCAGGAGGTAGGATTTGCGGGACTTCGCCCCGAACCCCACGCTGATTTATGAATAAATCAGCGTTTCCTTAAAAATTATTTATTTGTTTATCTTAACAGATACCGTTTCAGTACCTGTAAGTTTTCTGCTTAATTCATCCGGCTGTGAAATACCGGCGTAAAGTGTGAATTCCTTTCCGTCGAGGGAACGGGTTCCGTCTTCGTGTACAGCTGTGAAAGATCTGTCTTCGATCTTAACTGAAACTGTCTTCTTTTCACCCTTTTTAAGGTCTACTCTTGCAAATCCGCAGAGGCTGTGGTTCGGAACTGCATCGGCTGATGTATCCTTAATGTAGAACTGAACTATTTCCCCGGTATCAAAGTTACCGGTATTTTCAACAGTAACAGTTGCGGTACCGTCAGCAAATGAAAGATCTGAAACCTTTGTCTTTGAATATGTAAGGCCGTATCCGAACGGATAAAGAACATTTCCTTCAGCGTAGCGGTATGTTCTGTTCTTCATGCTGTAGTCCGTAAACTCAGGAAGCTTTGAAGCATCTTCGTAGAAAGTAACCGGAAGTTTGCCTGAAGGTGAAACATTTCCGAAAAGAATATCAGCAAGAGCTGTACCGCCGAACTGTCCCGGATACCATGCATGGATGAGTGCATCCGGTTCTTCTTCAATATTGATCGCACTGCCTGTAGCATTTACGATAATTACCGGCTTACCTGTTCCGAGAACCGCTTTTATAAGCTTTCTCTGTGTCTCAGGAAGTCTGAGATCCGGCTTGTCACCTGAACAGAATTCATTGCCTGTATCGCCTTCCTCGCCTTCAAGTGTTGCGTTAAGACCAACACAGAGGATAACGACATCAGAATTTTCAGCAGCTATTACAGCTTCTGCAAGTCTGTCATCAGCTACTGCAAGATTCATTACCCTGTCCTTGAAGAGGGCTGAACCTTCGGAGTAGAAAATACGACCGTCAAATGCATTTCTGATACCTTCAAGGAAAGTAACATATTCATCTGCACGTCCGCAGTAGTTTCCTTCGAGAGCTTCACGGCTGTCTGCATTAGGACCGATAACAGCTATCGACTTTAAACTGCTTTTGGCAAGCGGAAGGATTCCATTGTTCTTAAGAAGTACCATTGATCTGCGTGAGCATTCAAGCGCAACCTTCTTGTGTTTCTTACATCCGACAACGTCGTACGGAATACTGTCAAACTCAGTGCCTTCCTCGAACATTCCGAGTCTTGCTCTGGTTCTCATTGCATGAACACAGGCTTTTCTTATATCTTCAGGTTCTATAAGTCCTTCTTCAAGTGCTTCAAGAATATGAAGATAAGTATTGCCGCAGTTTATGTCACATCCTGCTTTCAGCGCCATTGCAGCTGATTCAGGAGCTGTGCTTGTTACCTTGTGCGATGTGTGGAAGTCTCTGATCGCCCAGCAGTCTGAAACGAAGTAACCGTCAAAGTTCCATTCCTTAAGCTTACCCATAAGGAATTTACTTGCACATGCCGGTTCGCCGTTTACTCTGTTGTAGGCTCCCATGACACCTTCAACGCCTGCGTCTTCGATAAGTTCTCTGAAAGCAGGGAGATAAGTTTCTTCCATGTCCTTCGGTGATGCCACAGCATCAAATTCATGTCTTAAATTTTCCGGACCGCTGTGAACTGCAAGATGCTTTGCACAGGCAGCAGTTTTAAGAAATTCACCTTTTCCCTGAAGACCTCTTACAAAGGCGGAGCCGAGTTTACCTGTAAGGAACGGATCCTCACCGTATGTTTCCTGTCCTCTGCCCCATCTCGGGTCTCTGAAAATGTTGATATTTGGTGACCAGAGTGTGAGTCCCTTGTAAATATCGCGGTCTTCGTGTCCTGAATACGCATTGTACATTGCTCTCGCTTCAGTTGAAATTACGTCTGCGACTTCTTCAAGGAATTTATCATCGAACATTGCAGCAAGCCCGATTGCCTGCGGGAACATGGTTGCTGAACCTGCTCTTGCAACGCCGTGAAGTGCTTCACTCCACCAGTTGTATGCCTTAAGTCCTGCCTTTTCATTTGCCGGAGCATCGTATTTAAGCTGTTCAGCCTGCTCCTCAGTAGTCATTTTTGCAGTGATTTCCTCTGCCTTCTGCTGAAAATAGTTTTTATCCATCAGCGCTCCTCTTTTCAATCATCTCTTTTTAATTTCCCAGACTTCATTTATCACTGCTGATTCGCCAGGAGCATATTCTCTTTCATCTCCTACAACTTCACATTCGATAAATTTTTCGTTGGTATATGTTTCAAAGTTGCATCCGAAATCAGGATAATTCTTTTCCGGATCATACTTGTCAAACCTTTTGATATATATCTGATTTCCGCATGCGTACATTGCCTGACCGGAAACTACATTGAATCCGGCCTTGAAAGCATGTGCTATTGTCGGATCCATGCGAAGAACCGCCCTGCCGTCATTCAGTGAAAAACGAATGTCGTGGATCTCGGAATAAGGCCAGAGTGCAATCGTTCTGTTCGGAAGATAACCGGTATCTTCTGTATTAAGATCAATGTACTCGGTGCCGCCCGGAGCAAGTCCGGTTATTGACCAGGGTGCAAACTTAAGCGGTGAATCAGAAACATTAACTATTGTATTCTTTACATTCAGTGTTTCATCATCGTTGAAACTGATCTCTATTGAATACTGTGTGCCGAAAGGAGTCGGTTCCGCAGTCAGAACAACCTTTTCATCTGTAACATCAGCCTTTACAGGTCTGTTGTCCGGATAATAAGTTTCAGGTACTATTTCAGGAGAACGCCATAATCTGTGTCCGCCGTATGTGTACCAGGTGCCGTATCCTTCAACGTCCAGACTGAAGTCGCGGTTAATGTCTTCAAAAAGAATGTTTTCTTCGTCTTTCAGTCCGTAATAAATAATTCTCGGTCCGTATTCAAGTGATGCCATTACAAGTATGTTTTCTGTTTCCATACAGAGGCATCTGCCGAAATTTTTATATTCCGTTTCGCTGTGAGTAAACTTCATACATAATCCTCCCGTTCCGTTAAATGTTTTTTGGGCACAATTCTGATTGGTGTATGTGTATATTATAATATACCGTGGCTAAAATTACTTATCATAATTTGCGGTATATTATATTATTAATTGCTTTGATTTTCAAAAAGTGCGCCTTGAATATTGCATATCTTACGTAGTTGTGTTATAATTCAATAAAAGGCGATCGAAATATCAGTCAAAACGAGTTCTGATATCAGCAATTTATAAGAGCAAATACATATTAAAAAATGACATGGAGTGATAGTGATATGATCCAGCATCTCAACGGCGACTTCGAGACAGTCGAATTCGGCAACAATGGTTTTATACTACTGTATGATAACGTTGAAAATGAAGATTACCCTATGCACTGGCATAATGCAATAGAAATCATTATGCCTCTTATCAACGATTTCAGAGTAACTGCGGGCGGAAAAAGCTATGAACTTAAGGAACGTGAAATAATAATAATTCCTCCCGGAGAGCTTCACTCGATGATCGCACCTGATCACGGTCAGAGGATCATCTTCCAGTGCAGCAGCAGTGTTCTGAATGATTTTGCACCTTTAAGTGTAATTTCTGCTTTGTTTACTGACATAACAGTGATCGACAGCAATTCACCGGAATATCAGAAAAGTGTGGCAAAAAAAGCTATGCTTGAGATCTATGACGAATACTTTAAAAAAGATGAACTTTCAGAACTTAAGATATATCTGAAACTCATTAATATGTTTGTTCACCTTCACGAAGGTGCCGCATCCGAAAAGCGTGATCTTATGGGATGTACTTCAGTGAAGCTGAATGAATACAGCGAACGTTTCGGTGCAGTAAAAAAATACATCGAAAAGAATTACATGGAGGATATTTCGCTGGATACTCTGGCCGAGATCGCAGGATACAGCAAATATCACTTCTCACGGATTTTCAAGCAGTACACGGGCTCATCTCATATCGAATACGTAAACAAGACACGTATCAACGTTGCACAGAAACTTCTTCTTGATCCTTCGATTTCGATCACTGAAGTTGCCATGAATTCAGGATTTACAAGCATTACCTCATTTAATCGTGTTTTCAAGGAAATAAAGCACTGCACACCTTCTGAATTCAAGAAATTCTATAAAAATTCAGACTGATAAAAATCCGTGCTGCAGAATACAAAAAACACCGGAGCCGTTCTCCTGTTACCGCTCCGGTTTATGATTATTAATGTAAAAAAACAAGAGGACAGAATTCCGGTTCTGTCCTCTTGTTTTATCTTATGTGTTATGATACATGATCACTTTTTGTCGTCTTTATTCTTAGGCTTGCTGCTGAGTACAAGACATGCTACGATAAGCACTACAGCAATGATCGCTACGATCACAGGTGTTTTCATGTTTCTGGTGTCACCTATTACCGGATAAGGTATCGTAAGAAGTCCGGCAGCAAGAGACATAATATTAAAAGCCATTTTATAATCCTCGCTTTCTAAAATTCTTTGATAACGGAAACCTGATCATGCCGGAAACTAAAATTTCAGTATTTCCGGATGCGGATTATCGGATGTTATATCCTCATTCCGTTTATGACCGGTGCATCTCCTTTATATATTATATCACAGGTAAATGCGCTTTGGAATAGCATAACTGCCATTTATAAGAAATCGAACGTAAAAATTTCTGCCGATTATTTAAAAATATTTATGCAATGTCACTCCAGCTCTGCTTTGATCTTGTCAAGTATCCTTGACGCTGTCTCATCCTTGCTGAGAAGCGGAAGCTCTGTTTCAGAGTCAGCAGTTATCATCGTGACAATATTGGTGTCTCCGGCAAAACCTGCTCCCGACTGTTTAAGATTATTGGCGCATATCATGTCAATTTTCTTTTTTCTGAGTTTGGCCCTTGAATTTTCAAGCATGTTCTCCGTTTCCATCGAAAATCCGCAGATGAACTGTCCTTCACGCCTGTGCTCGCCGAGATACGCAAGTATATCCTGTGTGCGTTCAAGCGGAATACTCATGTCATCATCTTTTTTTCTTGATCTTCTGGTCACTCACAAAAGCCGGTCTGTAGTCCGCTACTGCTGCCGACTTGATGATTATGTCGCAGTCTCCGGAATTATCGCGTACTGCCTCAAACATATCTTTTGCGGAAACGACATCGATAACATTTACAAACGGCGGAACTTCAGCTGTCGCAGGTCCTTTTACCAGAATAACCTCCGCTCCCCTGAGCATGGCCTGCCTTGCAATGGCAAATCCCATCTTGCCGCTTGAATGATTGGAAATATATCTTACAGGATCAAGTGCTTCCTGAGTAGGACCCGCTGTAACAAGTATCTTTCTGCCCTTAAGATCCTTTTCGCAGGCTATTTCCCTCAGTACGTGATCCACAAGTACCTTTTCCGAAGGAAGCTTTCCCTTTCCGCTGTCACGGCATGCAAGGAATCCGTCATCCGGTTCAATGAAATGATAACCGAATCTTTTCAGCTTTTCAATGTTATCCTGAACTATCGGATTTTCGTACATCGCAGTATTCATTGCCGGTGCGAAATATACCGGCGCCTTCGTCGCCATGATAGTTGTGGAGAGCATATCGTCGGCAATTCCGGAAGCTGTTTTTCCGATTATGTTTGCCGTTGCCGGAGCAATGAGAAAAATATCAGCCTTTTTCGCAAGCGATACGTGAGCTACATGAAACTGAAAGTTTCTGTCGAACGTATCGACAAGGCACTTGTTATTTGTAATGGTTTCGAAAGCAATAGGATTAATAAAATTCACAGCGTTCTGAGTCATTATAACATGAACGTCACAGTGAAGTTTTACAAGCATACTTGCTATATTTGCAGCTTTGTATGCCGCAATGGAACCAGTAACACCTATTACTGCACATTTTCCTGTAAGCATAATTTCATCTCCTTATTTCCGGTAAACCGGATCACCATAAAACAAGTGCAGGGTAAACGTACACCCTGCACAGCAATCTTATCTTATGACAGTTCTGCCATCTGTTCAGTCAGCAGACCGTGTTTTTCATAATGGTGAATGCTCTTAATACCATTATTTTCATCTACAAAGACAACTGTCGGTCTGTGTGTCTTTGCCTCATCCGGAGTCATTGATGTATATGTCATGATTATTACAAGATCTCCCGGTTCAACGCATCTTGCTGCAGCACCGTTAAGGCACACTACTCCTGAACCAGGCTTACCTGCGATAACATATGTTTCAAGTCTGTTTCCATTGTTGATATCAACTATCTGAACCTGTTCGTATTCAAGAATACCAGCGGCCTCCATAAGATCTGAGTCTATGGTAACACTCCCTACATAGTTGAGTTCAGCCTGTGTGACAACAGCACGGTGTATCTTGCTCTTGAGCATTGTTAATTCCATTTAGTAATTATTCCCCTTCGTAGAAATAGTTATCAATGAGTCTTGTCTTTCCGATATATACAGCCATGGCAACCAGAGCACTGTCAGTAAACTTCGTGATCTGCTGCATAGTATCAAGTGAAACTACCTTGATGTAGTCGATCTTTGCGAGAGGTTCAGCATTTACGATATCTGTCATCTGTGAGATAATATCGGCACTTTCACGTACACCGGACTTTATAAGTTCCTCAGCTTTGCGTACAGCCTTTGAAAGAACAAGGGCAGCCTTACGTTCTTCTGCATTAAGATATGTATTTCTTGAACTCTTTGCAAGGCCGTCATCTTCCCTTACTATAGGACAGCCGATTATCTCGATGTCCATATTGAGATCAGTTACCATTCTCTTTATAACTGCAAGCTGCTGGGCATCCTTCTTGCCGAAATATGCTCTGTCAGGCTTTACGATATTGAAAAGCTTGGTTACAACTGTGCACACGCCTCTGAAATGAACAGGTCTTGTAAGACCGCAGAGTTCTTCTGTAAGAAGATGCATGTCAACAAATGACTGGAAGTTGTCCGTGTACATCTCCTCCGGCTCCGGAGCGAAAATGAGATCAGCACCGGCTTCAAGGCACTTTGCCTTGTCACGTTCGAGGTCTCTCGGATATGTTGCAAGGTCTTCAGTCGGACCGAACTGCATAGGGTTAAGGAAAATACTTACCACTACTCTGTCGTTTCCCTTGTCAGCGGCCTTTATAAGGCTCTGGTGTCCTTCGTGAAGATATCCCATTGTCGGAACGAAACCAACAGTAAGACCTTCTTTTTTCCACTGTTTAACAGTTTCTCTTACTTCCTTAATTGTTTTTACAACGATCACTTTGAAAACCTCTTTCTGTTTTAAATATTATCGATCTCCTGCAGTTTTTCTGCAAGCTTTTCATAATCCGTTGTGTCTTCTGTCCTGAATGAATGTGCCTTGTCCGGAAAAGCACCTGACTGCATTTCAGAAATATATGCTGCAAAAGCAGCTTTCATGTCAGCGCCTACATCTGCAAATTTCTTTGCGAACTTCGGTGTAAAATCAGGAAACATTCCGAGCATGTCCTGATAAACCAGTACCTGACCGTCACATCCGGCTCCGGCTCCGATACCGATCGTCGGAACGGAAAGCCTCTTTGTAATATATTCCGCAAGCTTTGCAGGTACACACTCAAGAGTTACCATGCTGGCACCAGCCTTTTCGACTGCAAGTGCGTCTTTTATAAGTTTAAGGGCAGCAGCTTCATCCTTGCCCTGAAGTTTGAATCCTCCGAACATGTTGACCGACTGAGGAGTCATGCCGAGATGAGCAACTACAGGGATCGAAGCTTCTGTAATAGCTTTTATCTGCGGGCACACAGACTCTCCGCCTTCAAGCTTTACAGCATTGGCACGGCCTTCCTTCATGAGTCTTCCGGCATTTACAACAGCATCGTAAACTGAAGTCTGGTATGACATAAACGGCATGTCAGCAACAATAAATGCGTTTTTAGCACCTCTTGCTACTGCAGCTGTATGATGTATCATATCCTCCATTGTTACAGACAGCGTATCTTCATAACCGAGAATTGTCATTCCGAGTGAATCGCCTATAAGGATCGAATTGATCCCGGCTTCATCCATAAGCTTTGCAGTTGAATAATCATAAGCTGTGAGCATGGAGATCTTAACACCGTTTTTCTTCTGCTCCTTAAGTGTCGCGATAGTATTTTTCATTATATTAAAGTCTCCTTACCGATTAAAATTATTAAGGACCTTCTTCAATGCACAACTTTAAGTATAGCACAGCGCAGTGAAAAAGTCAAAGAATGATGTTACCTGTTGTCGATTTTTTCCGGATACATATCATGATGCAGGAGTCTGTGAAACGCAAACTTTTCCCACTTTGTTCCAGGTCTTCCGTAGTTGCAGTACGGGTCGATCGATATGCCTCCGCGCGGAGTGAACTTTCCCCAGACTTCAATGTACTTAGGATTCATAAGTTTTATAAGATCCTTCATGATAATGTTCACACAGTCCTCGTGGAAATCGCCGTGATTTCTGAAACTGAACAGATAAAGCTTAAGTGACTTGCTCTCGACCATTTTTTTATCAGGAATATATGATATGTATATCGCAGCAAAGTCCGGCTGCCCTGTTATAGGACAAAGGCTCGTGAATTCCGGACAGTTGAATTTTACGAAATAGTCATTGCCCTGATGCTTGTTTTCAAATGTTTCAAGTATCTGCGGTGCATAGTTGTCAGGATATTTTACTTTCTGGTTTCCAAGCAGTGAAATGCTGCCCATTTCCTTTTTAGTTCTCATGTATACCCTCCCTTACTTTAACGCAGGATCAGCGATCCCGTTTTCAGCGAATGCTTTCTGTCTGTCGATACATGTGCCGCATTTTCCGCACGGCTTGTCACTTCCGGCATAGCAGCTCCATGTAAGTTCATACGGAACGCCGAGTTCAAGGCCTTTTTTCACAACATCCGCCTTGGTAAGTGAAACGAAAGGTGCCTCGATGGTAAGCTCATTTCCGCTTCCGAGATAAATTGCCCTGCCCATTGCCTCGTTGAAATCAACGCTGCAGTCAGGATATGCATTTCCGGCAGCATCGTCGCTGTGAACTCCGTAGTAAATAACACTGCAGTTCTTTGAAAGAGCGATGCTCGCTGCTGAAGAAAGGAAAAGACCGTTTCTGAAAGGAACGTATGTTGAAACCGGACTTCCGCCGGTCTCCTTAAGCTGTTCATCATAACTTCCTTCAGGAATATCGTCAGATGAACCTTCAAGAAGTGAACAGTCGCTGTAGGAAAATATCTTTCCAAGGTCAAGCGTTATAAGCTCAACGTTATAGTATTCTGCTATTTTCTGAGCAGCCTCGATCTCTTTTTTGTGCTTCTGTCCGTAAAACACAGACAGCGCTGTTACGTTTTCACTTCCGTATTTTTTTACCGCCATAGCAAGACAGGTCGTACTGTCAAGTCCGCCGCTGAATAAAACAAGTGCTCTCATACGGTGTCACCTCTGAAGAAATAATCTGTTCTGAAGCGCCGCATCTGTTTCAAATCTTCCGCGGAGCGTGCTTGTTACAGTCTTTGAATTGGTTTTCTGGATACCGCGGGCGGTCATGCAGCTGTGGCATCCTTCAATGAGAACTGCAACGTCCTCGGATCCCGTAATTTTCTGAACTATCTCAGCGATGTCAGAACCGATTCTTTCCTGAAGCTGAAGTCTTTTGCCGACCATATCTGCAATTCTTGCAAGCTTGCTTATTCCGATAACCCTGCCCTTAGGCATATAGGCTATCGCAACCTTCATGTCATACATAAGCGCCATGTGATGTTCACAGTAGCTGAAAATGTCAATATCCTTGACAATGACCATGTCACTGCCGCCTTCTTCCTTTTCAGCGGAGAACGTCTTGTTGAACATTTCGGCGATCTCGTCGTTGGTGTAATTCATTCCCTCGAATACTTTTTCGTACATTCTCGCCACACGTTCAGGTGTATCAACAAGTCCTTCCCTGTCCGGATCATCACCCAGAGCCTCAAGTATTCCGCGAATGTGGTATTTTATTGCTTCTGTATCTATTGCCAACTTATTCTCACACTCCTCTTTTTGCCGGATCCCAGATTATCTTGTGCAGCTGAAGCTGAAGATTAACGTCGTTGAAATTGTTTTCCTTGATAAAATCAACTAACCTGTCCGGCGAGATCTTACCGTAAACCGGACTGATATATACGTTGGTTCTGTTACGCAGTTCAAATTTTTCAATTACCTGCTTCATTTTTTCAAGATCGGTCTCGTCACTGACTACAAACTTGACCGTATCGTTATGATCAGCGTAACGGTAATTCATCATGTACATGCTGCGTTCCATTCCGCTTCCCGGAAGCTTGTAGTCTATCGTAAACGAAGGTCTGTTTTCTATATCCATAAACTGTGATACTGAAACACTTCCGTTGGTCTCGATCTCAACACGAATGTTTTTCATCTGGGCGAGAGTTTCGATCAGTGTCCGTATTCCGTCCTGTATCAGCGGTTCACCGCCTGTAAGTGTAACGTTTTTTACACCTGTACTCTTTATGTAAGCTGCTATCTGCTTTTCATCAAGTATTTCATAAGGCTGAAGCATGGTGTTCGCCCATTTTGTATCGCAGTACGTACAGTCAAGATTGCATCCGCAGAAACGGATGAATACTGCAAGCTGTCCGGCACGTCTTCCTTCGCCGTTGATACTTACGAATTTTTCTGCAATATTGTAAAACATACATCCACCTCACTGACTGTATGATGCGCAATTGTTAGGGGTTTCGTAAACACTGACTTCCTTTACACTGAATCCATGGTCTGACAGTCTGCGGAAAAGATATTCCGCAAGGTTTTCCGCTGTCGGCCGGAAGTCAAGTGTGATCATTCTGAAATTGTTATTAAAAAGCATATTGTAAAGTTCCTCAGGAAGCGAACCTTTCTCAATGATCAGTGCATGATCAAGCTCTTCAGCTTCCTGCTTAAGAACATGCTTGAACTGACTGAAATCAACCAGCATGCCTCGCTCCTGACCGCTTTCAACCAGCTTTTCTGAATATATCTCAGCAACCACTCTCCATCGGTGGCCGTGTATGTTGCTGCATTTTCCTTCATATCCGCTCAGAAAATGAGCACTGTCAAACGCTGCTTCTGTTTTTAACGTGTACAAGAACAACACTCCTTGTCTGTTTTTCTACTCACATATATTTTCCGTATCTAATGCAAAACTGATTAAATCGTAAATCCGGCTTCGCCGGATTTACGGAGATGGGATTTACGGGACTTCGCCCCGAACCCCCACGCTGATTTATAAATAAAACAGCATTCACTTATTATCACTTTAATTTTTCGGTCCGCCATATACAAAAAGGCAGACATTAAATGTCCGCCTGTTCCTAACTATAGCATTGTGACATAGCATCACAAATTGTAGTCCTGGTTTTGTTTATAGACAGGATGGCACTGGCGAACTGTCTTAAGTGTTTTGTTTTAAACACTCTGGTCTGAACACGGCATTACTGTTCAAAGCTAATGTCATGTTATTTCAATAGTTAGTATATCACGTATTTACCGCATTGTCAACGCTGATATTAAAGATTGGTCTTATGAATAATTATTCATCGTTTATTCATAACGGATTTATAATATATCACCAAGTAAGCACCGAACGGCTCTCCGGAGGAAACCAGTTGATTCACCCCACACCTCATGCCGGTCAGTTAACGATCAGTTTTTTTCATACTTACCTCACTGAAAATCCGTATTCGCTTTCTTCGAGAGGAACGGTTCTTGCATCCATGTTTTCAATATTCACGAAAGTTCCGCGTTCGATTGCCATTATGACTGCATCTATCTGTTCCTCAGTTCCCTGAATTTCCATGCTCACACTTCCGTCCCACTCGTTGTGTACCCAGCCGGTACATCCGAAATGTTCAGCAGCATTGCGGGCACGGTAACGGAAACCCACACCCTGTACACTGCCGTAAAAAACAATATGTCTGCGTATCAATATCATTCACCTGTCTTTTCAACGTAAAACTCATCGATAAGAGAACATGCTTCGTTAAACGGATCTGTACTCATGTCGAGCCAGTGCATGTCCTTTCGTTTTCTGAACCAGGTCATCTGCTCCTTGGCGAGATGACGTATTTCCATGAAGAGTTTTTCGTAAAATGCTTCGTAGCTTTCGAACTCGTTTCTTAAGTACATGAGTATGTAACGGTATTCAAGACCGAGACCGTAGAGAAATTCATCAGTCGCACCGTTCTCACGCAGTCTGACAATTTCGCCGATCATATCCTGTTCTTCAAGACGCATATCAAGGCGTTTTTTGATTCGTTCATAGAGCACATCGCGCGGCCAGTTTGTTCCGAGTATAAGCGTTTCATATCTCGGAGTGTTTTCCGGCTCATCGGTATTGCCCAGGATCACCCGCTCAACAGCCCGCTCAATCCTCCTTTTATTGCACAGATCAAGTTTTTTCAGTACTTCCGGATTCTTTTCCTCCAGGAATGAAATAAGCTCCTCAATTGATTTCGAAGCGACTTCATTTCTCAGTTCCGGATCGATCTGCTTTCCTGTCAGATTATATCCGTCCGCAACCGAGTTTACGTAAAGGCCGGTACCTCCGACCATAAAAGCCTTTACTCTTCGTGAGAGAATGTCATCTATTGAGCTGTATGCAAGTTTCTGAAAATCCTTTACCGAAAAGAAGTCATTCGGCTCTGCAACATCAAGAAGCCAGTGCGGAACTCCTTTGGTTTCCTCCGGAGTCACCTTGCCAGAACCAACGTCAAGGCCCTTAAACACCTGTCTTGAATCTGCTGAAACTATTTCCGCATTATATTTTAAAGCAAGATCGATTCCCAGTCCGCTTTTACCGGATGCCGTCGGTCCTGCTATAACAACAAGTTTATTCATTATCATTTCTCCGTTTTTTCTAAGGAAACACTGATTAAAGCGGAAATCCGGCTTCGACCCGGAGTCCCGCGCTGATTTATGAATAAATCAGCGTTTTCCTGATACTGTTATCTGTGAAGTTACTATACTATTTTAGCATCAGTAAGCTCTTTCGTCAACAGAAAGTGAGTGGTATATTATAGTAAACGTACAGAATGGAAAGGCAGAAAAAACATGACCGGACTGTGATCAGGACTTATTCAGTGTTAAACTGATCCTTGTTTACGAACTCTATTTTTCTGACCATATCAGCATCGATAACTGTCTGATCGGTAAACTTAAGAAGGTTGCTTCCGGCGTCAAAAAAACGGAACACGCCCCTGTAGGTCTCGTATTCCCCTCCGTATTTCTTCATATCGGGTTTAAAAAACGTTATCAGTACTTCCGGTCTGTCCGATTCAAGCATGGCATTGAATGCCGTATTCAGTTCGTACGCCCTGTCTTCGGTAAGAAAAACCAGATCTTCAGTAAGTCTGGCAGTTTCATCTATCTCATCACCAAAGCCTGTAAGTGCAGCAAACGGAGCGAACTGAGCTGCACGGTCATGAAGCGGCATCTGCGGCCGCAGTTCTGAAACGTGATGAGCGTGATTTATAATATCTTCGTAGTTATCACTCATGCCCGGTGACCGCCGACCTGACCGTTACGTTCAATGGCGGTTCCTCCTTTCTCAAAATTCATTCCCTTAAGAACGGCGTTTTTTCCGTATTTTGATTTTATCTGAACAATTGCCTGCTGTATCTTTTTTTCGCGTGCAAGCTTTTCTTCTTCAGCTTTGCGTTTTATGTCTGCAGCTTCATTGTCTTCAAAGAAGCTCAGCTGGATATCCGGTGCATCGGGAACTGTATCTTCCGGAATGACATGATTTGCTGCAATGCATATTCTGCGTACAAGAAGCCGCCGGTCGGCAATATCATGAAAAAGCTTTGCCGCGGCACTTATAAAAAGGACAGTGGATGCCGTGTATTTTCCGAGATTCACAGTACCGTGTGCGCTTTCAGGGACTTTTTTTCCGTAATGATTAAGTACGGTCTTTCCTTCATAATCCTGCGGTATAAGTGAATGGTCATATCCCAGAGTGAGCACAAGCTGATCGGCAGTCACTCCTTTACGCACAAGATCAAGCGAAAGCTGATCTGCCATTTCCTTTACAATAAGAAGTGCGTCATCATATTTATAAGGTTCGGCAAGGACCTGTCCCTGACTCATACTGTGATTTTCAGGTCTGTATTCCTTTATCTCAGCTATTGTACAGGGTTCCCAGCCCCAGGCGTGGTCAATGATAAGCTCCGCATTTTTGCCGAACTCCCTGTACAGAACATTTTCGTTGCGTTCTGACACGCGTGCAAGATCGCCGAGTGTGTGTATTCTGAGTTTTTCAAGTCTTCTGGTTATTCCGGCACCGAAACGCCAGAAATCAGTAAGCGGTTTATGTCCCCACAATTCTCTGCGGAAAGTATACTCATCAAGCTCTGCAACACGCACTCCATCCCTGTCAGCCGGCATTTTCTTTGCAACTATGTCCATAGCGATCTTTGCGAGAAACATGTTTGTACCTATGCCTGCAGTTGCAGTTATTCCGGTCTCATCAAGCACATTACGGATCATGCGCATGGCGAGATCACGCGGAGTGCAGTTATACATGCGTATATAGTTTGTAATGTCCATGAACACTTCATCCACGGAATAAACATGTATATCATCAGGTGAAAGATACCTGAGATAAATGCTGTAAATTTCAGAGCTCACTCTCATATATTCTGACATATGAGGCGGAGCTGTTATGAAGTCGGCCCTGAGGCTGCGGTTTTTCTGCAGTTCACCGGCAAAATGAGAACTTCCGGTAAATCTGCCTGACGGAATTCCGCGCAGACGTTCTTCATTTACATTCCGCATTATCTGATTCACTTCAAAAAGGCGTGGTCTTCCCGGTACCCCGAATGCTTTCAGCGAAGGTGTGACTGCAAGACAGATGGTCTTCTCGGTACGGGTTTCATCTGCCACCACAAGATTGGTGTCAAGCGGATCGTAACCCCTTGCCACACACTCGACCGATGCGTAAAAACTCTTAAGATCAATACAGAGACAAATCATGCTGTCACCCGCAGCTGCAGCAGTTTTCGTTCCAGAGTCTGCCGCCCAGGAATCTGCTGTCAGGTCTGTACGGAAGCTCGGGAACATCATAACCTTCGTCTTTCATGATTTCTATCTTGTATGCAAGAAGTTCATACGGGACATTGTACTCAGCCGCAAACTGAAACAGCGATCCTTCACTGTTTTTCATTTTTTCATAAAGGATATCACTGCTCCCGAAGAGAAGTTCGGCAGCGAAAAGATTGGCCTCGCGTTCAGTAACTGAAATGTCGTCAAAAAAGCCGGTATCAATATGATTTTTCCTGTGCAGCACGGCATGACCGAGTTCATGGGCTATTATAAATCGCCGTACAGTATCAGGCAGAGCACTGCTGTACTGAATACAGCTTACTCTTGAAACTGTCATGGTCATAGCCTTTATTGCAGTTTCCGAACTGCCGAAGTCAGCCTCGCAAAGTATGATATCCATGCAGCTGCAAAGTTCAGACGGATCTGACGTTTTATAGCGTCTGACGAGTTTCCTGACTTTCGTGCTTATGTCATGGCATGAAATACTGAGCATATTACATCCCCCGCGATCCTATTCTTTCTTTCCGTACTTAACCTTAGCCTGTTCCTTGCACTTCATGTATCCGGCAACGACTGCTTCAAAAAGAGCAGCCTTTTCCTCCATGGGAACATCTCCTCCGGCAAGGAACGCAAGACTTTCGCTGATAAGCGCATCGGCATCTCGCACGCTGCTGCTGCCTATCCTTCCTGAAACCTCAGCTATACGACGGTCAAGCTCAATGTCAGCCTTCGGGTCCTCGCAGTTATCATCCTTAAGATACTTTACAGAAACTCCGAGAACAGCTGCAATACGGTATATAACACGGTCGCGGGGGATCTTTTCCCCTTTTTCGTATGAAAGCACGGAACGCCTGCTTACTTCGGCTTTTTTTCCGAGCTCTTCCTGTGACATGTTAAGACATGCACGGGCTTCTTTTAATTTTTCTGAAAATGATTTCAATATTCTTCACCTCTGGTCGATGTTCAGAAAAAACGCAGTGAACTTTTGTGAACTTTAAATTAATTATACACTAAAATTCACACTCTGTCAAGACACGGAGGAATTATTTCTCTGAGTGATCAGCATGCGCAGTGTTTCAGCAAGACGGTCCGGTTCTATAGGCTTGGTAAGATGCGCATCCATTCCCGCCTGAAGCGAACGCTGAACATCCTCTTCAAATGCATTTGCAGTCATTGCGATCACAGGTACGGTACGGGCATCGGCTCTGTCGAGCGAGCGTATCGCCTCTGCAGCCTCAAGGCCGTTCATTTCAGGCATACGGATATCCATAAGAACAGCATCGTAATAATTAATGTCACTGTCGCGGAACATATCGGTGCATATCTTTCCGTTGACAGCGTGATCTGCTTCCATGCCGAACGATTCGAGAATATTTTTCAGGATCTCAGCGTTGATCATCATATCCTCTGCCATAAGGACACGTTTTCCGGACAGTTCCGCTTCGGCGCAGAGTTCTTCTTTTTCTTTATTACTGCAGCTTTTATCTGAAGTTTCGTTTTCCTGCAGGGCTTTCAGAGTAATAGTAACGGTAAACACAGAGCCTTTGCCTTTTTCGCTTTCAACGTCTATCTTTCCGTTCATCATATCCACAATGTTTCTGGTGATCGCCATTCCAAGTCCGGTACTGCCGAACATCCCTCCACAGTCTGACTTCTCCTGGGAAAACGGCTCAAAAATTTTCGGTATGAACTCCTTGTCCATGCCGGCACCGTTGTCCTTTACTGTAAAGCGAAGTGTAACGTTATCCTTAAACCGTGCAGTTTCCTCAGTTGTGAATGTTACCGTTCCATGAGGCGGCGTATATTTCACAGCATTGGACAGAAGATTTATGAAAACCTCTCTGAGTTTCATGTCGTCACCGATATATCTTCCGCAGGCAGATCCGCAGATCCCGCAGTTATATGTGATCCCCTTTTCACTGCACTGGGCGCTGATCATTGTATTCACCTGTTCCAGAAGATCACTGAGTACGAAAACCTCTGATTTCAGGGTCATGCGCCCGCTCTCGATATGTCCCATATCAAGTATGTTGTTTATAAGCGTAAAAAGATGATCAGCGGCAGCTTTTATCTTTTCAAGATATCCCCTGGTCTCTTCAGAAAGATCAGGATCTTTAAGTGCGATGCTGTTGTAGCCTATTACCGCATTCATCGGTGTTCGTATCTCATGGCTCATGGAGTTAAGGAACGCAGTTTTGGCTGCGCTCGCCTCCCTGGCCTGAGTGAGTGCATCAGACAAAGTGTGGTTCTTTATCAGTTCCTCACGCGTTTCACGGTCCACGTCTGAAATACCTATCTCAACTGTATGTATCTTACCGTCGCTGCGGCCTTCTGCTTTGCTCAGATCGGCTACACGCACCATTTCATACTTGTTTTCCGCCGTCTGGTACCGGTATGAGATATTCGGTTCCGATGAAAGCAGGGAACGTATATTTTCCAGGGAAAGAAATCTGATGAATCCTTCCCTGTCATCCGCCGAAACGCAGTTGCCTGCATACCACAGGACCATTTCACTGAAAGATCCCGGAGCGCTGCAGAGATCACCGTCATTTTCCTTTTTTTCATCCGAACGGTAGCACACAGCAAGATCAGTATCAAGATCAACATGGTAAATGCTGCGGTAATCTGCTTCCACAGCAGTAATATAAAGCTTCAGATGTTCACTTAAACTGCGGAATGTACGTGTCAGTATTCCGACCTCATCATCAGCGTTGTAATCAAGTGAAAAGTCAAAACGATCGGCATTCAGTCTTCCGACAGCACTGATAAGCCGGCGCAGAGGCGAAACGATATGACCCGAAAGCCTTGAAGCAAGGAGAATAAATATTGCCAGAAGAGAGATCATGGCAATAACGTTCTGTATCATAAGTCTGCGGCAGAATCTGTATGTCTCGGAAACCGGTACTGAAACATTCAGACTCATGCCGTTGCTGAGACGTTTGCTTACCGCCTCTTTTTCAACTCCGCCGAAACTGTAAATGACAACTCCGTCATTCAGGTCAGCAGTTCCTTCATTCAGGCTCTGTGCTTCAGCAGCGCCTTCCTTTTCAGAAACCGGATGATAAATAATTTTTCCGGAATCATCAGTTACAAATGCATATCCCTGTTCGTAAAGCCGGATATTGTCCACCTGACTTGTCATTGTCGAACAGTCGATCTCAACGCCTATTACTCCAACAAAAGTTCCGTCAAGATAGACAGGGACATTATATGATATTACCATCACGTCAAGATTATCTGTCACGTACGGAGAAAGCCAGATGGACCGGCCAGTATTCTTCGGCACGGTAAACCACACAAGATTATCGGTTTTGCCGGTATCATAAAGTGTAATGTCCGTAACTTCGTGCTCGGTAAATCCTTCACCGTCAAGATTGGTGTACCAGAATCCCTTTACGCTTTCAGATGCTTCAGGATCAATACGGTAGTAATATGTCAGAGCACCGTTTGCGTTACTCATTGTTTTTTCAAAAAAGCCGCGTACTCTCTCAAGATGGGCTTCAAGTTCAGTGTCATCAAGCGATGTCAGATCCTCTTCAACATAAGCCTGAACACTGGTAACGGACTGCTCAACACTGTTGAAATAATGATCAAGGTTTTTTTCTCCGGTCTCACACAGAAGAGAAAGGCTCCGTGCAGCGTACTCATCACCTGTACGTTTTATAGCAGCAATGCCAAGCATTGAGGATGTCATAACAGAAAGAATTATACCGCAGAGTGTAAGGCCGGTAACTTTCGATTTTATTGACCGTAGTCCCATATCTTATTCCCCTTTTCCCTTTATCAGCAGAATAACAGAGTCTGCTGTAATTACATTATAACACTGAACCGGTCATTATACAATGGTTTTATTCTGTTGCTATTGACACTTAACCCCAAAAATATTATACTTATGAGTATAACGTTTGTGTAATTTTCAGTAAAGGGGTGGAATATGGGTAAATGGTACAATATCACGGGAACCAGGCTTCTTGTGATCATCGGACTGTCTGTATTATGGATAGCTGCAGCATCAGTTATCTATGTATTGATCGGATCTGAACACGGACCGCACGGCGGACTTGACAGTATTGCAGATGCGATCGTATATGCATTTATATGGAAACTGTTCATATACGTACTGCCGGTACTTGTCTCAGTGATCAGCTTTATGATGTGGCTCTGGCAGAAACACCGCAGATCTTTTATATGGATCACGGCAGCTGCGATCCTTTGTGCATCAGCCTCCGTTGTCTATGAACGGTGTCTGAAAAAGTATGTCCATACACCGGAATATGCTGCACGAAAAACGGAAAGCTTTGAAAAATGGAATGAACGACAGTATGTCAGCGGCATCTATGAAAAATACACTGAATCTGACAGGATATGCACCTATATAAACAGTATTGTTTCAGACGCTGTTTCTGAATGGGAAATGTACTGTCCGCCGGAAGATGAAGAAAAGAAACTTGTATATATAAACTCGGTAATGGAAGCGCACTCAGGAGAGCTTTCCCATGTTGAATCATGGGAGTACATACCTGATGTAAGAAAACTGATACCGCCCCGGAAAGACGGCGACCCGAAATTTCTGCTTAACAATGCGGAAATGTGCATGATCGCTGATCATTACGGCAAAAAGCTGAGAACAGATCACTGGTATGACAGATATCAGTTTAAAGATTCTTTCATAGCCGAATGGTATTCATGGCTTCCGGAAATGGCTGTTATCTACGATGACGGAACAATGGATCTTGTAATTGTACGTTAAGAAAAAGTTACATAATATCACGAAAAAGAGGTGTAAAGCAGACAAGCTTGTCTGCGTACAGAAATGAATAATATAGCCGTTGCAAATGAAACAATAAAAATCACCGCTGACGGATACTACGAAAATGACGGAAAAAAGATCACACTTCCGGAATATGACTATTCAGAGGTAAAAGTTTATTCACCTGAAAAAGGGAATGAACTGATAAAGAACATTGTAATACCCGATGCACAAATGTGCAGAATAACAGTTACGTCCGAAGATTCATTCACTGCTGCCGGACGGTTTTGAAAAGGCCTTCGTTATGAACTTTGCAAATGCACACTGCCCCGGAGGCGGCTTCAGACTGGGAGCGAATACGCAGGAGGAAGCACTGTGCAGGTGCAGCACACTGTATGCATCGATCACATCGAATGCCGCAAAGGAGATGTATCTGTACAACAATCTTCATATAAATCCGGTCGAGTCCGACTACATGCTCTATTCTCCGAATGTATGCGTATTCCGTAATCACAAATGTGTGCACGCTGCAGAACCTTTCATGGCATCAGTCATAACACTTCCGGCACCAAACCGCCGCGGTGCCGCAATTGCAGCATCCGGCAGAAAGATCGCTGAAGCAATGACACGAAGAATAAGAATAATGCTTGCCGTCGCCGCAGAAAACGGACATAAGGATCTTATCCTCGGCGCATGGGGCTGCGGTGCTTTCGGGAACAAACCGGAAGATGTTTCCGGCTATTTCAGAAAAGTCATAACTGATGAGGGTTACGGTAAATTATTCGATAACATCTGCTTTGCCGTTTACGGAAAGGAAGACAGCAGAAATATAACCGCTTTCAGAAAAACATTTTCATGAGTTTATACACAGAAAAACGCAGCATAGCTGTATGGTTATGCTGCGTTTTTACCGTCAGTCCGCTTCTTCAGCCGGCAGAAACTGCCGGTTACTGATCGCCGGCAATATCAGCCTCAAGGACACCCTCAATGACAATAAACTTTAGGTATACATCAGAAATTTTTTTATTTTTTAATGTGCAGCTTAAAGTTTACAGTTATGATTTTCTGCAGATGATCCTTGTCGCACTGACATCTACCCTGTCTGATTCCATAATGATCTCACCGATCTCATCAGCAGTTATGCTTCCGCCGGAAGGGTTCTTTATACTTTCAACGAATCCGTTTATCTCAGCATTCACTGTAGAGTATTCAAAAGCAAGATTTGTATTATTCAGTGTACAGTTTTCAAGTACAAGATCCTCACAGAAACATAATCCCTGAAGGCTTTCGACAGTACAGTTCACAAGAGTGAGCTTTTTTGAATTCCATCCGAGATATTCGCCGCTTATCACACTGTTCTCAACGGTTATATTCTCACTGTTCCAGAACGAATCCTTGCTCATGAGTCTTGAATTGCGGATCGTAATATTTTTCGCACCGTCAAAGCTGTAATTTCCGTCAAGATCAAGTCCGTCTATCTCCATATTTTCACAGTTCATTGCCAGATAATCGCCTCTGGCCTTCACGTTCTTCAAAACAACGTCACTGCACTGCCAGAGCGTTTCCTTTGCATCTGAAAACTCCACATTTTCAAGAGTCAGCCCTCTGCAGCGTCTGAATCCCTTGGGAGCGATGTATTTTATGTTCTTAAATACAGAATTATCAGTATACCATACAGCCGCTCTTGCCATTTCGTGAAATGTACTGTCCGACACAGTTATATTTCTGCTGTACCACAGCGGGTATTTCCATTTGAAATCAACTGAATTCACTGTAAGATCGTGACTGTGCTTTAACGGAGATTCTCCGTCTTCAAAAATGCAGTTTTCAATTACTGAATTTTCACACATGAAAAGAGCACGTTCTCCTGTAAAAGACTGGTTTATATATTTATTGTTCATTCAAAAATCCTTTCCTGTCTGCCGGAAAACATATAAAAGCACATAACCATCAGTTAAGCGGCTATGTGCTTCTTTACGGCCTGCCTATGTTATTCACCGGCAGCAAAGCTGATATGTATATATTATACTCCAAAAACAGGAATAATTCAACATGGTATTTGAATCATCTGAACATTCCGCCGTTCATTCCGCCGCGGCCGCCTCTCATTCCGCCGCCCATCATACTCTGCGGGATCTCGTTTACTTCTGTGCCGTTTACGATTATAGTACCGCCGTTGAATTCAGCCTTTCCGTCGTAATCGAATGAAGACATCTGAGCATTGACACTTACCGTACCGCCGTTTATGTAAATTGATCCGTTGGAATCGATACCGTCAGTATCGCCCTGACCCACAGTTACATTTACGTTTCCTCCGTTGATTTCGACAGCAGTTTCGTATGAGGATGAACCGGACGAGGCATTGATACCGTCATCGCCGGCACTGACTGTTATTTCACCGTCGTTTATAAGAATATATGTTGCTTCAAGGCCTTCCGATCCTTCTATGTTCAAAGTTCCTCCGTCTATCTGGATGAGTCCGATGGCATCAATTCCGTCGCTTCCGGCACTTATGTCAAATTTTCCGCCGGAAATCGTAACTGTACCTTCGCCTTCATCATTTTCACAGTGGAAACCGTCCTTGTTTGCTTTTACCGTGAATGTTCCGTCATTTATGAGGATAGAGTCATTGGCCTCGAACGCATCCAGAGCTGATGAAACCGCATATGTACCGCCTGTTATCTTCAGATCATCCTTGCATGATACACCGTTTGCATAGTATGAAACAATATTAAGTGTACCTGTTCCGTTTAATACAAGGTCATCCTTTGAGTATATTACTGCATCGGTATTGTTTTCACCGTCAGCACTGAACTGACCGCTTACTGTAAGAGTGCTTTCGGAATCAGTCGTTGTTACAAAAACTTTGTCAGCTGAAACTACATATATTGCAGGAGCATCTTCATTTTCAACATTTACTCCGTCAAGTACGAGCTGAACTTTTGCTTTTTCATCAGCGTTTACTTTTACAGTAAAATTCTTTGCATTTCCGCTGACAGTATAAACTCCTTCTTCAGTGATCTCCACAGTTTCACCGTCTTTGGCAGTTATTGCGCCGGCATTGGCTGTATCAGCAGTCTGTTTCAGGTCACGTTCAGTAAATAATGTTTTTTCTTCTTCTGAAGACTCTTCAGTGACATCCTGATCTCCTGCCTTTTCACTTAAAGATTCACTCATCACTGTGACTTTACCGGAAGACTTATCGGTTTCCGAACCAGTGATAACACTGCTGTCCTCCCTGACAGATTCACTGAGATCCGGCAGCGAACTGCATCCAGAAAGTGCAGCCATAAGCATTGCTGAAATGATAAGTGAAGGGGCGCCTGATTTTTTTATTCTTTTATTCATAAGTAACACATCCTCTGATTATTTGTAAAGGAAACACAGATCCGTTATTTCCTTTAAGCTTCTTTTCGGTTTCTGTGTTCTTATTATAATGAAGAATTTTGATATTAAAATGAGGTTAATGTGTAAACTTACCCGAAAAATATGAAATCTGTGTGAATAAATGTAATCGTTCTGATAATCAGGCTTTCTCAATCACACAGCTGTGATGCTTGAATTCCGGTATCCATTCATCTGACTTGGTCGATGTACGGAATTCATCCATTATTTCCTTATTAGGAATAAATACTTCGCTGGTCTCATCATCAAATCCAAGATTTCTTTCCTTCAGGTGACTTGCCTGTTTCACGCAGGATCGCATGATCCGGATCCGGAGGGATTCTGAATGAACTACCGTTTCTGATATAAGACCAGTTCAGGATCTTCACAGTTTCGGCCGTATGTGCTGACAAGAATAAATTCAGCATTTGCTGCAACTCCGAAAACTTTGTCTCCGCCGAATTCGCATTCAAGCTGTGTTCCGAGATAAGTGGTGTCATCATCGAGGAACTTTACCGTTAAACCATTCGGCAGTCTGTATTCGAGATTCACGTAGCTTCCGACCAGCGGGATAAGCTTTTCGACTTTCGGCATTCCTTCGATCCCGAGCGCATTTATCTCACCGATGAGTTTCTGCTTAAACTCCTCAAGCTTTCCGTCTCCGCCTAGTTCCTTGTAGCGTTTCCAGTAATCAAGCTGCGGAAGCATTTCTTTCAGATAAGCACGCACTTCACTCTCCGGATATTCTTCACCTGCCATGTTCTTTACGCAGACTTCGATAAGATCATCCATGCTACTGTACATATACTGACCCCCTGCATAGCACCACTTGCAGTAACTGCTGTTCAGAGTTCCGTCCTTCTCCCTACTGAACATTTCACTGTCAAGAGGCATACCGCAGCACTGGCAGATAAGCTTTTCTCCCGCTCCGAGAAGCGTATTTATCGATACTCCGAACAGTTCGGAAAGAAGTTTCAGTGTATCGGTATTAGGCACAGTCTCCCCGTTCTCCCATCGTGAAACAGCCTGACGTGTCACAAACACCTTACCGGCCAGTTCCTCCTGTGACATCCCGCTTTCAGTACGCAGCTTTAAAATAACATTTTTTGTATCCATAAATGACTCTCCTTTTTCTGTCACCGCAATGTTTATTTACATCCGATGACCTTTTGTGTTCTTTAATGTTATTATAACGCAATGGAAACGTAACATCAAGCAATTTGCTGTTGCTGCAGGCAGCTCACTATAAGCGTGCCGCAGGCACGCAAAAGCCGTTCAGCACATTATATGCTGAACGGCTAAAAAACATTTTAATCTTTATGTATTTTATCTGTATTACAGAGGCATACAGCACTTTACCAGTACGTTCATCTGTGACTCGAAATAAAGTCTTACAGGAACATTCAGCGGAATATCTGTAAGGAGAAGATTGTCAAAAGCAATGCCTTCGGAAAACATCTGTTTATCAGGCATGACCAGAGTTAATCTGTTGTTTGCAGGATCTGAAATAACTTTGGTTACAATACCGTCAACTGTAAAAGTATTCTTTTTTGTCAAAGGTCTCTGGAAAGCGATACGGTTCATAAGCCACTGTATCCATAATTCGCAGAAAAGAGCTGCACATAACGGAAGAAAATATGCGTTATGTTCCAGCCAGAATTTTATACCCAAAACTATCAGTATCAGAGTAATACCGGTAAACACGGTCCAAAGAATTGAGTAAATGCCTTTATCAAAAGGATTTACGCTTTTGTATCTGGAAGGAAGATTATCATAGTCTTCATCAGTAACTTGTTTGATATCTGTTTCAAAAATCTGTACGTGTCTGAACTTTGAATAGTCATATGTACCGGGAATATTCATTCGTTCAAGTTCAGCTGAGTGATCAGGTGCATAATAGCAGAAATCTGCGGCATTTTCCGGTATTTTTACAAGCCTGTATTTCGATGAATCCGATTTAATAACAAGTACAGTATCTCCGCAGTAAAACTGAGTTGTCTCATGGACTGTGACAAGTTTACGGGTGTTATGAAGAGCGACAATATAATCAGCCCTGACCAGCTGGTGTCCCCTTGTTGAATAATAGGCATTACGCATTTCAACGATTTCACCTGCTTCAACGAGTGATTCACGTGTAACCTTTCTGCATTTACGGTTGTCATATGCTATATAGCAGAATACAAAACCGAACAGGCCAAGCATAAAAGACACGAAAATAAATAAAGCAGCGTTTTCGACGTGATTTATCGCATCTCTTATACTGCAGACAACACCGCATATGGTCAGAATGATATCTCCGACCATCAGAAAAAACGGCAGTACCAGGTAGTTGTTGGTGTTCCGGAATTTAAACGGAACGTTCGAATATTCATTCTCCGTTATTTTTCTGAAATTCACACTGTTAAGCGGCGCTTCAGTATACCTCTGACCAATGTAGTAATCAAGCGAACTTTCATTTTCCCTTTCTCTCTGATTATCATTAAACATAATCATCCTTCTTTCTTTTGTTCTTTTGTTTTTGTCTCTGTATGATGAGTTTATCTTCTGGAAAATGCTGATCAATTTATAAATCCAGACGCTGGAATTTCTGCCTGATCAGTGTTTCCATAGAAAACTCCGGTTTGATTATAACACATTTTCATTCTGTTTTCAATAAAAAAGAAACATTTAAATGGTAGTGGCCGCCTCTTCGAGACGACCACTGCTATTTATAAATTTTTCATCACGAGTGATGAAAAATACCTTTTATGAATCAGGGAGATAATTCATCTCTTGACAGTGTACTCCGCAAGACTGTATACTTTCTATAGGAGGCGACCATAATATGAAAAGAGAAATACACGCCTATGACAAACTATATCTTGAACAAGCAATGTCCATACTTGCTAGAATGCTTGATTATGCGGTAAATGATTTAAAATATGATATTACAGAATTTTTCAATCTTTTTATTTCAAGCGATTTAGCAAGAAAATTTGAAACCGGAGATCCATCTGTTGTTGCAGGCAGATCAGGAGTCGAACTTGCATATATAGTTCTTGAAACAGCCGGACTGAAGAACAACTTTATCAAACCACAATATTCTGCCGACAGAAGCGAAGAATACTGGACCGGATGGGCACTCGCCTACTATCAGTGGTATACATCACTTTCGTTTGCAGAGATAATAAAATACATTCCTGTTAAAGATATTAAAGATCTTTATGATCCGTATCATGAAATGGACATCCGACAGTTCTGCGACAGGATGAATGAAATGTACAAAGCCGCCAAACCGGAAACCAATCTAAAGATACTTCGCAAAGAATCCGGATTAAGTCAGAGCCAGCTTGCAGCTGAAAGCGGAATATCTGTTCGTACTATTCAGAATTACGAACAACGGGTCAAAGATATCAACAAAGCACAGGCTGATAATCTTATGATGATTGCGTATGTGCTTAACTGCAGTATGGAAGATCTAATGGAACGGATATAAACGGTAGTAACCGTAGGCACGAAACAAAAAAGCCGGTCAGCATTTTTCTTGCTGATCGGCTTTTTACTTATTTGAATATTATTTATCAGATCTTTGTAATATCGATAAGTTCAACGTCATCAATAGTACGTCCTGTCTGGAGGACATTTGCAAGGGCTCTTGCGGTATCGATCGCTGTGAGTGAGCAGATTGAACGTTCTACTGACTTACGGCGCATCTTAACGCTGTCTCTTGCAGGGAGACGGCCTTTTTCTGATGTTGAGATGACGTAGTGGATCTTGCCGCTTTCGAGGAGGTTGATCGCGTTCGGTTCAGGTTCGGATACTCTGTTTACATGGTTCGTAGCGATCATGTTTCTGTTGAGTACACCGGCTGTTCCGGCTGTTGCGTAGAGTTCGAATCCCATCTGTGAGAACTTGTCGGCAATTGCGATGATCTCCTGCTTGTCCGTGTCACGTACTGTGATGAACACGCCGCCTTCCTTCTTGAGGTCGAATCCGGCAGCAACGAGACCCTTGAGGAGTGCATCTTCAAATGTGTGCGCAATACCGAGGCACTCACCTGTTGACTTCATTTCAGGTCCGAGCATTGTATCAACGTCGTGGAGCTTTTCAAAGCTGAATACAGGAACCTTGACAGCAACGTAGTCAGCAGCAGGATAGAGACCGCTCTCGTAGCCGAGTTCCTTAAGAGTAGCACCGAACATGAGCTTTGTTGCGATGTCTACCATCGGAATACCAGTTACCTTGCTGATGTACGGAACTGTTCTTGATGAACGAGGATTTACCTCGATTACGTAAACTTCGTGGTTGTAAACAACGTACTGGATGTTTACGAGACCTACTACCTTGAGTTCAAGAGCAAGCTTTCTTGTGTAATCGATGATAGTGTTCTTGATTCTTTCGGAAAGTGTCTGAGCCGGATATACGGAGATCGAGTCACCTGAGTGAACACCGGCACGTTCGATGTGTTCCATGATACCAGGAATGAGGAAGTCCTTGCCGTCGCAGATAGCGTCTACTTCAACTTCAGTACCCATCATGTACTTGTCGATAAGTACAGGGTTTTCGATCATCGTTCTTGTGATGATCTCCATGTATTCAACTATATCCTTTTCGGAATGAGCAATGATCATGTTCTGACCACCGAGAACGTATGAAGGTCTCATAAGTACCGGATAGCCGAGGTCTTCAGCAGCTGCAACAGCTTCCTCTGTTGTCATTACTGTATGACCCTGCGGACGCGGAATGCCGCATTTTTCAAGGATCTCGTCAAAACGTTCACGGTCTTCGGCAGCGTCAACGCTGTCAGCCTGCGTACCGAGGATCCTTACACCCATGTCTGAAAGATGCTTAACAAGCTTGATAGCTGTCTGACCGCCGAACTGAACTACTACGCCGTAAGGCTGTTCTGTTTCGATGATGGATTCAACGTCTTCCTTTGTGAGCGGATCGAAGTAAAGTCTGTCACCGGTATCGAAGTCAGTTGAAACTGTTTCAGGGTTGTTGTTGCAGATGACTGCTTCGTAGCCGAGTTCCTTAAGAGTCCATACGCAGTGAACTGAGCAGTAGTCGAATTCGATACCCTGACCGATACGGATAGGACCTGAACCGAAAACGATGACTTTCTTCTTACCCTTGTCAGTTCTTTCGATAAACTGCTTTGCTTCGTTTTCCTCGTCGAATGTGGAGTAGAAGTAAGGCGTTTCAGCCTTGAATTCTCCGGCACATGTATCAACCATCTTGTAAACGGCTCTCTTGCGCATCGGGCACTTCTGGCCGGACATTCTTTCGATCGTGCTGTCGAGATAACCGTAGTTCTTTGCGGTAAGATATTTTTCCTCTGTGAGCTCACCGTCAGCAAGCCACTTTTCGAGATTTACCATGTTGAGGAGCTTGTTAAGGAACCACTCGTCGATCATGGTCATTTCATGAAGCTTTTCAACGGTAACGCCTCTCTTAAGAGCTTCGTAAACCTGGAATGAGCGTTCGTCGTCAACCTCTTCGAGTTTCTTCATGAGTTCTTCATCGGAAAGCTTTTCAAGTTTCTTAAGATTCATTGAATCAACGCCGAGTTCAATCGAACGGACAGCCTTCATCATAGCCTGTTCAAAGCTTGTACCGATAGCCATTACCTCACCGGTAGCCTTCATCTGTGTACCGAGTGTTCTCTTGGCATAAACGAATTTATCGAAAGCCCACTTAGGAAACTTAACAACAACGTAGTCGAGTGCAGGCTCGAAGCAGGCATAGGTCTTTCCTGTTACCTGGTTGATGATCTCGTCGAGCGTGTAGCCGATAGCGATCTTTGCTGCAACCTTGGCAATAGGATAACCGGTAGCCTTTGATGCAAGAGCTGATGAACGTGAAACTCGCGGATTTACTTCGATAACGCTGTACTGGAATGATTCCGGATGAAGAGCGAACTGACAGTTACAGCCGCCTTCTACCTTGAGTTCTCTGATAATATTGATAGCTGCTGTACGGAGCATCTGGTACTCGCGGTCAGTAAGAGTAACTGCAGGAGCGATAACTATGGAGTCACCTGTATGTACGCCGACCGGGTCAAAGTTTTCCATTGAGCAGACTGTGATACAGTTATCCTTGCTGTCACGGATAACTTCAAACTCGATCTCCTTCCAGCCGCTGATACATTTTTCAACGAGGATCTGAGTGATAGGTGAAAGACGGAGACCGTTCTTGGCAATATCACGGAGTTCTTCTTCATTCTTTGCAATACCGCCGCCTGTACCGCCGAGAGTAAATGCAGGACGAACGATGACCGGATAACCGATTATCTTTGCAAAATCAACAGAATCTTCGATAGTTTCAACGACCTTTGAAGGGATGCAAGGTTCGCCGATCTTTTCCATTGTATCCTTGAAAGCCTGTCTGTCCTCAGCCTTGTGAATCGTAAGCGGATCTGCACCGAGAAGCTTTACATTATTCGCTTCGAGGAATCCTTCTTCTGCAAGCTGCATAGAGAGAGTAAGACCTGTCTGTCCGCCGAGTGTGGAAAGAAGGCTGTCCGGCTTTTCTATTTTGATTATTCTCTTGATAACGTCAAGTGTAAGAGGTTCAATGTAGATCTTGTCTGCCATCGCCTTGTCTGTCATGATGGTAGCAGGGTTTGAGTTTACAAGAACAACTTCAAGACCTTCCTGCTTGAGAGCACGACAGGCCTGTGTACCGGCGTAGTCGAATTCGGCAGCCTGTCCGATAACGATAGGACCTGAACCTATAACAAGTACTTTCTTAATATCTTTTCTTAACGGCATTTTACTTTTCCTCCATTAACTGTACGAATTCGTCAAATAAGTAAGATGTGTCAAGCGGACCGCCATGAGCTTCCGGATGGAACTGTACTGTGAATGCTTTTTCGTTCTTGTATCTTACACCTTCGCAGGTCTTGTCATTTGCATTGATGTGTGAAACTTCAGCAATGGATGTATCAACACTGTCATTGAGAACGGCATAACCGTGGTTCTGTGTCGTAACGAATGTCTTGTCGAGGGCAAGATCGATAACCGGCTGGTTTGCACCGCGGTGACCGTACTTAAGTTTTTCTGTCTTAGCACCGTGTGCGAGAGCCATGATCTGATGACCCATGCAGATACCGAAGATCGGTATTCCGAGCTTTGAGATCTCGGCAACATTCTTTATTACCTCAGTATTCTCGGAAGGATCCCCGGGGCCGTTTGAAAGCATGATTCCGTCAGGAGCGATCTCTTTTATCTCAGCTGCAGTTGTTCTGTCCGGAACAACGATAACGTCGCAGCCTCTCTTAAGAAGTTCCTCACGAATGTTTCTCTTGTAGCCGAGGTCGATGAGAACTACTTTGTACTTACTGTTTTCAGCCTTGTATTCACACTTTTCAGGAACTGTGACTGTGTGAACGGCATCCTTAATCGTATATGCCTTAATAAGCTTTAAAAGCTCATCCTTCTTTGCGAAAACATCTTCAGTTGTGATGGCACCGTTCATAACACCGTACTCTCTTATCTTTCTGGTAAGACTTCTTGTGTCGATGGAATGGATGCCGATGATGTTCTGTTCCTTCAGGAAGTCATCGATATTTCCTTCGCAGCGAAAGTTTGACGGAGCATTGCACCATTCTCTTACGATATATCCGCTGACATATGACTTTGTGGATTCAAAGTCCTCTTTGTTCACGCCGTAGTTTCCGATAAGCGGAAAAGTCTGAACAACGATCTGACCGTAGTAGCTCGGGTCAGTAAGTGTTTCCTGGTATCCCGTCATACCTGTTGTAAATACAACTTCACCGATAACAGTTCCCTTTGCACCGAAGGACTGTCCGGTGAGAACAGTTCCGTCAGCAAGAAGAATATAAGCCTTTTCGCTCTTATTGAATAATGCCATTTTATCAGATCCCTTCAAAAGTCTTACCTGCAGATTACAGATGTTATATCGTCGCGCATTCTGATAACTTCACGTCTTGAAGCCTTTGCAAAATCCTTTTCATCGCAGCCTTCCTTTGTGTATGCACACATAATGGCTCTTGATGAGTTTACGATCGCACCGAGGCCCTTTGCATCAAATGCACCCTTAAGGCCTTCAGCACCGCCGCCCTGAGCACCGTAGCCAGGTACGAGGAAGAATGTGTGCGGAAGTCTTTTACGGAGCTCGGTAAGCTGTTCAGGATAAGTAGCACCTACAACAGCGCCGACTGATGAGTAACCGTACTCACCGATCTGTTCGCTTCCCCACTTTTCACACATGTCGCCCATTACTGCATAAACTGTATTGTCGCCGATCTTCTGGTCCTGAAGCTCGCCGCTTGACTTGTTTGAAGTCTTGACGAGAACGAAGATGCCCTTGTCCTTCTTTTCACATATCTCGAGGAGAGGAGCGATTCCGTCTGTTCCGAGATATCCGTTTACTGTAAGGGCATCAGCACCGAAAGCTTCGATCATCTGTGAGCCTACCTGAGTAGCACCGAGATGAGCTGTTGCATATGCTGTCATTGTTGCACCGATGTCGTTTCTCTTTCCGTCGGTCATTACGAACAGGCCCTTCTTCTGAGCATATTTAATAGTCTCTGTAAGAGCCTTTACGCCCTGCCAGCCGTACATTTCATAGTAGGCTGCCTGAGGCTTTATTGCAGGAACAAGGTCGTATATTTCATCAATGATAGCCTTGTTAAATGTAAGAAGCGCATCAGCTGCACCTTCGAGTGTCTCGCCGTACTTTGTGAAGCTTTCTTTTCTGATGAACTCAGGAACGTAGTCGAGCTTCGGGTCAAGTCCTGCAACTGTCGGATTCTTCTTGTCAATAATGTTCTTAATAAGTCTGTCAAATGACATAAATATATCCTCCCTGTTTTACTTTGTTTCGCTGTAAATGATTTTACCCTTTGAGATCGTGATCACTGGTTTTCCCTTAAGTGTCACGCCTTTGAAAAGAGTGTTGTGAGATTTTGAATGAAGCTTTTCCGGATCAACTGTCCATTCCCTGTTAAGGTCTGCTATACAGATGTCCGCTGTGCTTCCCTCACGTATATATACAGGCTCAAGCCCGAGAAGCTTTCTCGGATTCTCTGACATGAGCTCGGATATTCTTTCGAGTGTTATCTTTCCGGTGTGGTAAAGATAAGTAACTGTCGCGGCAAATGATGTTTCAAGGCCTACAACACCGTTAGGAGCCTTTTCAAAATCAGCCTTTTCATTTGCCGCATGCGGTGCATGATCAGTAACTATGCAGTCAATTGTTCCGTCGATAACTGCCTCAGTAATCGCTTCAACGTCGCGTTTTTCGCGGAGAGGCGGATTCATTCTGAAGTCTGCATCACGGGCAAGAAGCTTTTCATCGGTAAAGATGAAGTAGTGCGGAGCTGTTTCGCAGGTTACCTTAAGTCCGCGTTTCTTTGCATCTCTTATAAAGCCTATGCTTCCTTCTGTACTTACATGTGCTATGTGCACCGGAACTCCGGCCGCACCTGCAAGAGCCATTTCCCTTACTGTTATGCTGTCTTCTGACGCACGGTCCATGCCCGGAACGCCAAGCTTTTCAGAAACGGCACCCTTGTTCATGATCCCCTTTCCGATTATGTCCATGTCTTCGCAGTGCGAAGTGAGCAGCAGGCCGTACTTATCAGCATTTATAAGTCCCCTGCGCATAAGTTCTGCATTTTTTACCGGTTTTCCGTCATCGGAAACTGCGACTATGCCGAGTCTTTTGTACATTTCAAAATCAGCAAGCTCGCCGCCGGCCATTCCCTTTGTTATGCATGCTGTCTGGTAAATGTCTATTCCAGTCTGAGCAGCCTTGTCCTTTATGTAATTAATAGTTTCCTCGTTGTCGACAGGAGGATTCGTGTTCGGCATACAGAGAACCCCTGTTACGCCGCCTGCTGCAGCTGCTGCCGCACCTGTAAGTATATCTTCCTTGTGAGTAAAGCCCGGATCTCTGAAATGCACGTGCATATCAAAAAAAAGACGGAAACGCTGTAAGACCTGTACCGTCGATAACAACTGCGCTATCGTCTTCAGGAGCGATTCCGACTTTCTGTATTTTTCCGTCACGGATATAAATATCATAGGTTTTATCAGATGAAAGCATTTTGTCAACAACTGAAATGTTTCTGATTATGATATTCTGATTCATTTTTCCCACTCATCCTTTCTGTAAACAATTCAAAGAAAACAAAGACCATTCCGGTTTCCCGGTTCATTAAAATCTAATGTTTTCTTAACTGACTTTATGATTCAGGTTCATAGATAGTCACACTGTCTGTGCCGTCCATCTCTGTTACCTGTACCTTTACCATCTCTTCGTGAGAAGTAGGCAGATTCTTTCCTACAAAATCCGGTCTTATCGGGATCTCCCTGTGACCGCGGTCAATGAGAACTGCAAGCTGGATACGCTGCGGTCTTCCTCTTCCGATAACGGCGTCAATAGCCGCTCTCGCGCTTCTGCCTGTGTATATAACGTCATCAACAAGAATGATGACCTTGTTATTTATATCAAAATCAACAGATGTGCCGTCCGGTTCAGATAATCTTCGTTTATCATCTCTGTACGGTGTTATATCGAGCTTTCCGCACTCTACTTTAATACCTTCGATCTCTTTTATTTTCTGTGAGATACGCTCAGCAAGAAAAGCACCTCTTGTAAGAATACCGATTATACAAAGATCAGCCGCCCCCTTGTTCTGTTCGAGTATCTCGTAGGTGATCCTCGTAACAGCCCTTCTTATTGCACTTTCGTCAAGGATAACTGCTTTTTCTTTCAAGAAACAAACCCTCTTTACAACAAAAATACCTGTCCGCACAAGTCAGACAGGTACAATTATCCCAAGCTTATTTAACGTAATCATGTAAGCAGATCATATCCGCAGGATACAGTAATGTCCTGAAAATACCGGATGAACCGCTTCGTAAACTTAAAACAAATACCTTGCCGACCTCTCCGGATCAACTTAAAGGAGTTATGTGTAAATCATAGTAAAAGTCAGTTTTTGACCCGACTTTCATTATATTATAGCACACACGGTTTTGTTTGTAAAGTTTATTTGATCACGTTTCTGATATTTTGGCATGTTGATCTAATTTACATAACATATCGATCAAGGATTTATGTCATTATAATAGCGTATCTGACTTACGCGTCTTAAGTAAACGCTATACCAGTCCCTTCTGAAAACATATCTATGGTATTGTAATGACTTGAAGCCTTGCTGTTGTTATGCGGATTATCCGGCACAATAACTACGTTGTAGTAATACGAAGCCAGGCATGTCATTGTACCGGGGTTATATCTGTCAAAATAAAGATTTACATTACCGTCTGAATCAGTTTTTACAGCAGTAAGTTTCTGACCCATACCGTTGACTTCCTGCTGATTCATTTCTATCACTATTCGTTTGTTTTCAAAGAAGTCATCACCTACAGTTATTCCTGCTTTTTCGAAAGCATCTGCAGCCATTTCATAGCAGCCGATACACTCGTCATATTCTTTCTTTGTCGAAATCATTGCTGTATAATCATTTCCATAATCCCCATGATTCATTATGAAATTACTGTAAATAGCACATTTCATATTGTTATAGTAATTATCAATGTCAAAAGTAATACACTGTCTGGTTATATCTTTAAGTTCTGACGTGTCAGCGTTTACTGTCATCTTAGTAGAATCTGCCGGTGCAGTTTCCTTTCCGATATTTTCTCTCTTTTTGGAGATGAACGATCTTAAACATGCCAGATCGCCAATGTCTACGGAATGATCATACTCAACGTCAGCTGCTTCTTTGAGTTCATCATTTTCAAAGTTCTGGTCTCCTATAAGATAAAGCGAAAGTATTGAAAGATCTGTAACATCAACTATACTGTCTGAATTGAGATCTCCGTATATTATTTCGTCCTTTGCTTCTATAGTTCTGCCGCCGTTAATATTTGCTGCTGTTATTATCATTGCAAGTGCAGTAATAAATGCTGCTGTTTTTCTGTTATTTTTCATTTAACTTCATCCTTTCTCATTCATGCTTCCTTTGGAAAACGCTGAATTATTCATAAATCAGCGTAAGGTTCCGGTGCGAAGCCGGGTGTCCGGTTTGATCTATTTTTCTTAGTTTTTAAAGGTGACTTTCGTGTACGGAACATGTGCAATGAGCAGTTCTTCTGTCGTTACAAGGCCGTTGATCACAGCATATTTCAGCGTACAGCGATAACCGCCGTCAAAGACTACCGTATATTTTCCGGGATGCGGTATCGAGTAGAAAAATCTGTCATCCTCAATTATAAGCGGATCCTCATTTTCATCCCACTCTGATCCCGATGATATATAGAAATTTATATCATCCGCATCTGTTGATTCTGCAGGTGTTTCAGTATATGCTTCTGTCACACAGTCTGTGGTGCATACCGGTTCAGCCTCAGTTGTGCACGGATAAGTACCAATGTTCCACCATGGTTCTGTTGCCGGTTCAGCCTCAGTTGTGCACGGATAGGTGCCGATCGGTTCTGTTACTGGTCTGGATCTCGTTGTTGCTTCAGTTGTAACCGGATAGGTGCCGATGTTCCACCATGGTTCTGTTGCCGGTTCTGCTTTTGTTGTCGCTTCAGTTGTACACGGATATGTGCCGATGTTCCACCACGGTTCTGTCGATGCATTTACTGTAACCGGTACTGTGTAGGCCTGAGTTTCAGTGTTCTGCCGCGGGGTAGTATGCATACCTTCAGTAAAAGGCACTGTATACGGTTTTGTCTGCGAAGCAGCATGAGCATCAGTCTGTCGCTGCTGGCTTTCGGTTTCTGATTTTCCGGCTGATCCGGTATTATCTCCGCTGGTAATTACTTCGTATGAAAATATTCCGGACGGCAGATCAGTACTGTTTTCAGGAGTGCTGTAAGCAGCTGTACGCTCTCCGGCAGTAGTATTTTTCTCAGCATTTGTATACATATCATTTCCGGTGAAGTCATGCAGATCATTGTTTCCTGAAGTAATATCAGGAAGCATTAGTTCGTGATCATATTTTCTTCCGAGATCATAGAAATGGAACGCAACAAGAAGTGAAAATACCGCAGCTGCTGATGCGCATGCTGCTATTACCGGAAACCGGTTTTTCCTTCCGGATAATGTAACGTTTCTGTTTTCTCTTCTGAGGTCAGCATTTCTCAGAAAATCATCTGACAGATGATCCCCTGAAGCTTCAAAGCTTTCCCTTATATCTTTAAGTATATCTTTTTCAGTCAACGTTATCACCTCCGGAAATCTTTTTTAATTTCTTTATCGCATTGTTGTATTTCCAGATAACAGTTGCTCTCGGGCGCCCGGTGATCTCTGCTATTTCTGCATGAGTAAACCCCTGGGAGTACATAAGAACTATCTCACGTTCCTCTTCTTTCAGATGCTTAAACAATGCTTTTACGGTTTCACTTACAGTGATCTTTTCAAAGCAGTCATCAGAAGGAATATTTTCATCAAGATCAGACCTTTTTTACTGCTTCTGATCCAGTCGATCGACATATTGCGTGCGATCATCATGATCCATGACTTCGCATTTTTTCCTGAAAACGAAGGAGCAGCCGACCAGACCTTCAGAAAAGTATTCTGCATTATATCCTCAGCATCGAAATCAGATTGCGTATAGACAAGCGCCAGTGAGTAAACGCTTGTTTTCATCATTGAATACAGTTCAGACAGTGCCTGTCTGTCATTATCCTGTATCCGCAGGATGAGATACTTTAAATTCTCATTATTCACCATATGGGGTTACACTCCGTTTGAAAGCTTTCATATATAAGACGAATGAGAAAGCTTAAATATTTGAGTTTCCGGAACATTTGTAACATTGCACAATTTCCAGCGTTTAACTTTATACACATTTTCAATAAAAAAATTACCGGAGCTGCAGGCAATGCTTACACTCCGGTGTTTCCTTAAGTAAACGCTGATTTATTCATAAATCAGCGCTGGGCACGGGGCAAAGCCCCGCAATATTTCCGATTTAATCAGTGTTTCCTTAAATTATTTTATAAGGGTTTTAAGATTTTCAGCATACTTTGAACAAAGACTGATCATCTCATTCATTTTTTCTTCGCCGAGCATAGACATACTCTGGTGTTCCGCATCGATTATCGTCGGAATAATTTTGTCTGCATACTTTCTGCCTTCTTCGGTAAGCTTAACAAGCTTGTTTCTTCTGTCAGATGCGATCTCCTCCATTGAAATGTATCCCTTGATGAGATACGACTTCATAATGGCACTGACTGTCTGTTTGGTTATAACTGAAGAACGGCAGATATCATTCTGCGTACATCCTTCCGGCACTGTGTAAAGCATACGGAGCACGAAAAGGCTTTTGTATCCAAGTCCGAATTTTTTAGCATACTTCTCGTACAGTGAATACTGCATATATCTGACTGAAACATATTCCTCCGATTTTAATTCAATCTGTTCTTCTGTCATATCTGTACCCCTTTCATCTTTCTGGAAAATGCTGACTTTAGAAGCATTTCCTTTGAAATGAAAAACTGAATTCCTTATAATTTTCTGAATGCAAGAACCGCAAACTCCGTACTCACCTTCATTGAATCGATCGATTCAAGCTTTTTAAAATCCTTTTCCGACGTCTTATAGTAATATGGAGTCATCATAAAAAGATTTTTTATATCTTCACATGATCCGAGTTTTACTTTCCGGTGGAGTTCACTGCATCTCGCAAGTTCGAATCCTTCTATAGCATATTCTTTTACTTCATTTTTATACGGATTATCGTAAACAGCTTCCTTCAGTTCCCAGAGATGATTTTCAAGCGGAATGATCTGAATATAGATACCGCCTTTTTTAAGTACTCTTTTAAATTCCTCACCGCAGAACGGAGCAAATACATTTACGATTATATCACATGATGCATCTGAAAGCGGAAGATGAAAAATACTTGCAACTGCCTTTTCTATCCCCTTCGACCTGCTCTTTGCACAGGCAAGCGCATTTTTTGATATATCAACGGCAAGCACCGCGGCACTGATACCGGCACTCTGAAGTTTTTCGTAAAAATCGGAAGTGTAGTAACATTCACCGCATCCGGCATCGAGTATAACGGAACCGTTTTGCGAAAACTTTAAAACTGTCTCGCTTATCTTATCGCGGAGAGCGCTGTAATAGCCTTTATCAAGAAAATCGCGTCGGGCATGGACCATGATTTTGTCATCGCCGTGATTTCCGGATTTCTGTGACATGAGCAGATTTACGTATCCGCTTTTTGAAAGATCAAAGCAGTGATTCTTTTCACAGACAAGAGACTTGTCACGGTTTTCAAGTACACCGCCGCAGACAGGACATACAAATCCTGACATGATCATTCTTCTTCAGCAGCTTCAGGATTCTCCCAGTTATGCCATACGTTCTGAACATCATCGTTATCTTCAAGATGTTCAAGAAGGAGATTCATCTTCTTGATGGATTCTTCATCTGTAAGTGTTACGTAGTTGTCAGGGATCTGAGCTGTTTCAGCTGAAAGAATTGTATAACCCTTTTCAGTGAGAGCATCTCTTACTGCGTGAAGATCGGCAGCTGCTGAGATAAATTCTACTGTATCATCTTCGATGCTGTAGTCATCTGCACCTGATTCAACGCAGTCTTCCATGAGCTTGTCTTCATCGTAGCCGTTGTTTTCAACTTCAACTATACCGCGACTTGTAAACATGAATGATACGCATCCGCTTGTTCCGAGGTTGCCGCCGAATTTATCAAAGTAATGACGAACATCACCGGCTGTTCTGTTCTTGTTGTCAGTAAGTGTTTCTACGATAACAGCGATACCGTTAGGGCCGTATCCCTCATATACGATAGAGATGTAGTCGCTCTTGTCTTCGCCGCCGCTTGCCTTCTTGATAAGTCTGTCGATGTTGTCACTTGGTACATTATTTGCCTTAGCCTTGGCAATAAGGTCACGAAGCTTTGCGTTGGTTGTCGGATCAGGGCCGCCTTCCTTAACGCATACTGTCATTTCACGACCGATCTTTGTGAAGATCTTTGCTCTGGCCTGGTCAGTAGCTTCCTTCTTTCTCTTGATTGTACTCCATTTTGAATGTCCTGACATTTCAGTCATCCTCCTTCGTTTCAGATAATATGATTTTCATTAATTCTTCAATACGTTCTCTTCTGCCTGTAAGATGCAGAAAACCAAAAAGGCACTCAACTGCGGTTGCCCTTCTGTAATCTATAATACTGGCACTTTTCGGTGCTGAACAGCCTGTTGCATTTCTCCCCCTCTTGAGAACAGATGTTTCATCTTCATCAAGATGCGGAAGTATAACATCATAGGCTTTCGACTGAAAAACTGCACATACTTTTTTTGTCGATGCAGCATGAAGCCTGGAAACAGCGGTATTCGCTTTAAGAACAATATCCTCACGGACAAGCTGTTCGTAAACAGAATCTCCTAAAAAAGCAAGCGTGAGCGGAGAATACTGCATTGCTTCCCTTGCTGATAAAACTTTATCCGTAAGCTTCACCCCTACTTAACGTACTCAAACTCAAGTCCGAAAATATCGACTGTGTCGCCTTCTTCAATACCCATTTCCTCAAGTCTGGTAAATACACCGCTTGTCTGAAGGACTCTCTGAAGATACTGAAGTGATGAATAGTCATCAAGGTCAACTGTTCTGAGAATCGGTTCAAGCCAGTTTGCCTCGACAAAATAGATATCCTCTTCCTTTGTAACAGTGATCTTCTTTCGGTCATCCTCGATCTGCATGAGTTCTTCTTCAGGGATCTCTTCAGGTTCATATTCCTTGATAGGAGGAAGCTTGTCGAGTTCTCCTGAAATGTATTTTATAAGTTCTGCTGTTCCCTGTGTTGTAGCAGCAGAAATCTCAAAAAAGGCGTAACCCTTGTCCTCGATGTACTTTTTCAGCGCACCGATCTGTTCAGGTGAAGCCATATCTGATTTGTTGGCAGCAACGATCTGCGGACATTTTGCAAGGTCTGGACTGAACTTTTCAAGTTCAGCGTTGATTATGTCAAAATCTTCGGCAGGATCTCTTCCCTCTGAACCTGATACGTCAAGTACATGAAGGATAAGACGGCAGCGTTCAACATGTCTTAAAAACTCATGTCCGAGTCCTATACCGTCGCTTGCGCCCTCAATAAGGCCAGGAATATCTGCCATTACAAAAGATTTTTCGGCTTCAACCTTTACAACTCCGAGAACTGGTACAAGAGTAGTAAAGTGATAGTTTGCTATTTTAGGCTTCGCCTGGCTGACAACAGAAATAAGAGTTGATTTTCCGACATTCGGGAAACCAACAAGTCCTACGTCTGCAAGAAGTTTAAGTTCAAGTGAAAGTTCAAACTCCTCACCCGGATAACCCGGCTTTGCAAACTTAGGTATCTGTCTTGTAGGCGACTTGAATGCAGAATTGCCCTTGCCGCCGTTTCCGCCTCTGGCAATAACCTGTCTGTCCTTTCTTGAAAGGTCAGCTATTATTCTACCGGTATTAAAATCCCTTACAAGAGTACCGCGCGGGACCTTGATGATAAGGTCCTGTCCGTTTCTACCGGTACAGTGCTTTGCGCCTCCGTTTTCTCCGCGCTCAGCAATATATTTCTTCTTATATTTAAAGTCTATAAGGGTCGAGAAGTTATCATCTATAACAAATATAACATCTCCGCCCTTGCCGCCGTTTCCACCGTCCGGGCCACCGGCAGCGACATATTTTTCACGATGAAATGATACCGCACCGTCTCCGCCGTCTCCGGCTTTGACTCTGATCTTCGCCTTGTCTACGAACATTTTAAATCACCTTCCATGTGTGCTTGAACGCACATGACATTATACAATAAAATCCCAAGCAAAGCATATGCTCGGGATTTTTACTGTAAATAAAAAGCGTTATTTTACTGTGCAGCGTAAACTGATACTTTCTTACGGTCACGGCCGAGTCTTTCGAACTTAACTCTTCCTTCAACCATAGCGAAAATAGTATCATCAGAACCGATACCTACACCATTACCTGGATGGATGTGTGTACCACGCTGACGTACGATGATGTTGCCAGCCTTAACGTACTGACCATCTGCTCTTTTAACACCTAATCTCTTTGACTCAGAATCACGGCCGTTCTTAGTAGAACCTGAACCCTTCTTATGAGCAAAAAACTGCATACTAAGATTTAACATATCTTACACCTCCGAAATTTTAGTTTTAATCGTTCTTTCAAAAGATTTGCCAAGATAATCAAGATGAACTTTAAGCCCTGCGATGATCGTAGAAGCTGTTTTTCTGATTTTCTTCACTGATTTCCGCAATCTTCAGAGTAACTACATTGTCTGCAACTTCCGTTTCAGCCTTAAACTTAAAACTGTCAGTTATAAGATCGGCTGTAAGTTCAACCGCAGATGAGACACTGGCACAGACAATATCAAATCCGTGATCGTCGTAACCTGCGTGTCCGCTGACTCTGAAACCCGAAAAATCACTGCCCTTTTTATAAAAAACAGCAGTTATCATTCGTGATTAAGCCTTGATTGCTTCGATCTTAACCTGAGTGTAAGGCTGTCTGTGGCCCTGTCTTCTCATTGAAGAACCCTTCTTTGGCTTGTAAGTAAGAATGTTGATCTTCTTGCCCTTGCCGTTCTTAACAACTGTAGCAGATACTGTAGCACCGCTTACGTATGGAGCTCCAACTGTAAGACCCTTGTCTGTGTTCACAGCAACAACCTTATCAAAGCTAACCTTTTCGTCAGCTTCAACTGCGAGCTTTTCGATGAATACTACATCGCCCTCTTTTACTTGATACTGCTTACCACCAGTTTCGATAATTGCGTACATTTTGGTTTACTTCCTTTCCAAAAAACTCGCTGTACAAGGTGTGTTTCGTCAGTGCGGAACATCTTGCGAACCTGTATACATGCGGCTTTATTATTTTACCATATAAATCTTGGGTTTGTCAAGCATTTTTTATATAAACGGAAAATTAATTTTTAATTTATGTTACTATTCACGACCTAATTTTCCCAGTACAAAAGAAAACAACACCACTGGACCGGTTTTATTACCGGCCTGGTGGTGCTGTATTTTTTATTATTCACATTCAGCAAATATTTCTTCGACAGTATATGGGTTACCATCACATAATCTTGTTAATGCATCATATTCGTTGATTCCATTTCTTCGGCATGTTTCAATGTATGTACGAATCATTGCATAGTTATTTGCTGTTTTTGAAGATGCGAACTGACCTGACACCTTCATTTTTGTTTTCGTCCCACGTAGTGCTCGTTCTGAGAGATTATTTGTTGTAGGCAGACTGAAATCATATACCCAGGCGAAGTAATTGCTGCGATATTTTATGATTCTGCGTATCAGAGCGCGTTCCGGACCGCCTGAATATTTTGATGTATTCGCTTCTGCCAGCGTTTCTGCTCTTTGCAGAAGTTCTGTAAGCTTGCTTTCAAAATTTTCAAGATATCCATCATCAAATCGTGTTGTTCCTGCTTGTATCAGATTCTTTCGGTCTTTTATCGTTGCTGATATCAATGCTTTTATTTCAAGCAGTACTTCATGATTGGTTTCATCTGCAAGTTTCTGAAGATCGCGCTGCAAATGTGCATTACACTCAATATTTATGAACACAAAACGTTCATTGTAATTGATGCTGTTATGATCATGCATAACAGATGTTTCAGCAGAAAGATTTTCAAGTATTCCATCCAGAAGAATTCCGTTCATATCTTTGTTTTCATGGGCTGCAAAGAACGCGATTCTTTCGTCTCCGTAAAATCTCAGGCAGATTCTTTTGGTATCGGCGTAAACCACGGTATCATCCCAGTAAATGAGCAGTCTTTTAAGTAACTCCCTTCGCAAATCATTATGAAAAACTGCCAGTGCTTTGGCGGCTCTGGCCTGTACTTTAGCTACATACCCTTCACTCGGACTGATCTCTCCGTTTGTTATGCCCTGAAAGAATACAGGAACCTTATTTATTGACGAATTCATAATATTCAGCAAAACAAGTATCATTGCCTGTACGTTTGCTCCATATCTTACTTTCGTTCTTTTTTCAGGTGCCGTTCTGCTGATCACCAGGGTCCCGCAATTCTTACATTTGTAGACGTAATACTTATGCTTCACCCTCTTTACTTTAACTTCTACTTCTATTTCATAGCGATTTTCTGTTTTTCCGGTATATTCAAACTCATCTTTTTTGCATTTCGGACAACAGTCATCTTCAGTTAAACAATGTTCCGTTATATCAGTTATTGCTTCTTCTGCAGGTGGTTCAAGCTCTGATCTTTTATGCCCTGTTTGGCCTCCTTTGGAATTATCGGTTTCTTCTCTGCTGTTTGGTCTTGCTTTTGATTTCCCGATTGGTGTCTGCGATGTAGGCAGAGATGTATTGGTTCCATCTCTGTCCTGTACCGCTTTCATATGCCGGATCTCGGCTTTAAGTGTTTCTATTATGGTGTCTTTCTCGTCAAGTGCTTTTTGATATTCTTCGTCCTTCTTAGCAAGCTTTTTTTGATACTCACAGAACAAATCATAGTTTTCCTGTCTTAATTTACAGATTGTATCTATCTTTTCATCAAGCTCTTTGGTGTGATTTTCGCATTCAATTACAAGCTGTTCATACCAGATATCGCGTACTTTCTTCACTGCATTTTTTGATGACCGAACTTGTCTGCAAAGCTGTTTTATCCGCCTCTGATATCCAAGATATATGAGATGATGATTATGCTGCAGTTTTTTATATCTCTCACCATTTTCAAATTCTTTTACCAGACGTTTAAGTCTTTTATTTTCATATTGTAATGATGTATTGATAAAAAACTGCCTGTTCATAGCTTGCTTCCTGTTCTGTTTTATTTCTGTTCCAGCGCTCTTTCTGCTGATTCCTTTATGTTCAGTAAGTGATTTTTAAGAATAGCATTTTGTTTTTCAAGTTCGCTGATTCTTTTATCTTTCTGTATACTTTCTTCTTTTAGTTTTTTTATGATTTCCTTGTAATCCGGTTCTGCTGTTACCTTCGTTTCAACAGTATTGCTATTTGATTCTGATTTAGCCTTTCGTCCCGGCTTTCCTGTAGACGGTATCAGTTCTCCCGTTACCGGATCTTCCACTCCAAGATACTTGCGTATTGGTCTTGATTGTTTGGTTACAGGGTCGTAGTGTGATGTTGATTCATAAAGAACCACTCTTCCGGTTTTCTTATCTGTGTAGCGTACAATCGACATGATTTCAGCTTCCTTTCTACACTTGGTACTTATTATTATATCACATACCAACGAAAATGTCAATAGTTTTATTGGTATCTATTTAAACAAATACCACTATGCTTTTTTGTACTTTTTTTACGTAAAAAAACAGTGCTGAAAACATCGCATTTTCAATGTTTTCAGCACCATTATCATTTTTCTATTTTACATTATTTGGCCGTGAATAGTAACTAATTTATATCATTATACCCCCGGCGATAACCACTGCACAGATAAGTACAGCAAAGATGTCGTTGCTGCCGAAAGGATATTTTTTATATCCGCTTTTTGCTGTTCTGCGGTTGAAGCCGCGAAGCTCTGCTGCTATTGCGCTTGAATCTATCTTCTTAACAGATGATATAAGGAGCGGAACACAGAGAGGAATTATAAGTCCTATTTTTTTGAAGATATTCTTTGTATCAAATTCAACGCCTCGTGCGGTCTGTGACTCGATAATGCCAGCCATTTCAGATGCGAATACCGGAATAAAACGAATTACCGTGATAACTGCAAATGCATATTTATAAGGTATTTTCAGCTTTGAAACCATTACGTTTGCAAGATCACTCATCTGTGTAACTGAGAGCATAATCGCAAGCGGAAGAGCTGTTGCCAGGAGTCTGAGTACAAAAAGAAGTGAAAAATACACGCCGTCATCCGTTATCGGTAATTTAAGTCCCGGAATTGTAAAAAGCGTATTTCCTGTTCTAACGAAAAGGACCTGTACAATGAAGAGTACAACAGAAAGTTTGGAAAGGCCAGATAAAATAGATAAAGCCATTTTATGTATTCCGGCTGCAAATGCTATAAGAAGATTTATAACAATAACTCCGGCTACGAAATATATATTTGAACTTACAAAGCACATTGCGCAGAGTACAACAGCAAGAATAAGCTTTGAAAGCGGATTCATCCTGTGAAACACAGAATTACCGTCTTTATAGTCAAGAAATCCTTTCATTGTTTACACCCTCACCTTTTCTCTGATTTTCTGAAGCATTTCCTCATGAGTATAAACATCGTCAAAGCCTTCAAAGCGAAGAGCGAGATCAGCTATCTGAGGCGGTAAAAGTCTCGCTTCGGAAAGTACTTCCATGTTCTTCATGACTTTTCTCATTTCATCGAAAGCTATCATTCTTCCGTCAGTCATCACAAGGACTTTCTTAGCGAAGTCAAGAACAAGTTCCATATCATGAGTGACCATAACGACAGTAGTGCCGCGTGAATTCAGTTCAGATACTATATTAAGTATCTGCATGCACTCTGCGTAGTCAAGTCCCGTAGTAGGCTCGTCAAGTATAAGAACATCCGGTTCAGTGACTATAATTGATGCAAGTGCGATCTTCTGGCGTTCACCGCGGCTTAAACTGAACGGATCATGGGTCGGATCAAAGCCGAATTTCTCTATTATAGCATCAACACGCTTCTGAGCTTCAGCCGTATCAGCTCCTATGCATTCCATGCTGAACATAAGCTCGTCACGTATTGTGTTTTTGCATATCTGTCTGTCCGGGTTCTGAAACAGAAATCCTATATGTTTCGCAAGCATACTTGTACGTGTTGTCTTTGTGTTGAAACCATTTATGGTAACATCGCCTGATGTCGGCTTTAATATACCGTTGAACAGCTTGCTCATTGTTGTTTTACCGGCGCCGTTGGAACCGAGTATTGCAACAAAATCCCCTTTATCTATATGAAAGTTAAGATTCTTAATAGTATCTTCTGTTTCATATCTGAAACATACATTTTTAAAATCGATCATTTATTGTCCTTCCTCCGCGGTCAAAGAATACTGCGAACCATTTTTTCCGCACTGTCAAGTTCAGCCGGATATTCACCGCTGTAAAGTCCGTTTTCATGGAGCATTCTTGCAAGTGTTACGATTCGCGGACAGTTGATGCCCATGTTTTCAAGATCTTCACTGTGTTCAAGTACCTTTTCAACAGTATCGAAATGAACTGCCTTTCCTCCGTCAATAACAAGAAGCTTGTCAGCAAATTCACACTGAAGCATGATTTTCTGTTCAACAACGATAACTGTCATACCGTATTTCCGGTTGAGTTCCTTCAGAAGTTCGAATATCTCGCGGCTGCTCTGCGGATCAAGTTCACCTGTAGGTTCGTCAAGAACAAGTATTTTCGGTCTGAGTGCGATCATCGCCGCTATTGCAGTTTTCTGTTTCTGACCACCGCTTAAGGTTCCGATACTTCTGGTACGGAGTTTTTCAATGCGAAGAGCTTTAAGAGCTTCATCTATTCTTTCCTCTATCTCCTCAGCCGGACATCCGAAGTTTTCAAGTCCGAAAAGTATTTCATCTTCAACGATTGTTGCCGTCATCTGAGCGTCGATATCCTGAAAAACGCATCCCACTTCCCCTGCTATCTTTTCAGGCTTGTTATCAACTGTATCAAGGCCGTTCACCTTTACAGCACCGTAAAAATCGCCCTTGTAGTGGTGTGGTACTGTTCCGTTGATCGCATAGGTAAGAGTCGATTTACCTGCGCCGCTTGGTCCTATTACTCCGATGAACTCACCGTCGTTAATTGTCAGATCAATACCGTCAAGAGCAAATTTCTTACCGCCCGAATACATAAACTTCAGATTGTTAAATTCGATCATCTGCAATTTTCCTTCCGTTTGTGATTTATATTTATTGTCTGATAAAAAAAGTTTATATCAAAATTATAGTGAATGCCGGAACCGGGTCCGACATTCACTATAAGCTATTCTGTCTTAAATGTTATGATTATCGATTACTTCTTAAATGCAAGCTTTACAGGAGCATAAAGAACTGAAACTATTATTGTGTTGATAACTGATGTACCCATAATGATTCCCATGAATACTGAAAGAGCAACCGGCTTTACATCTGCACCTGCATAGTAGAGAATGTAGAGAAGTCCGAGATAAACCATACCACTTGTAAATGTTGAAATGAATGTACATACTGCAGGAGCGATATCGACCTTGCCGAACTTCATCGGGATCTTGAGAAGGAGGTACATAAGAAGCGCACCAACAAGCTCACTTCCGATATTGATAAAAGGTGTACCTGGGAAGAACTGACATGTTACACCGGCAAGTATACCGATAATCGCTGCCTCTGAGAATTTTGGTCTGATTACAAGAATAGCAAGACAGTACATTGCAATAATAAAGTTTGGCTTCATTCCGCCGAAGTTGATAACTGATCCGGCAAAGAACTTAAGAACAGCACCTGCAGCAAGAAGAACAGCTACAAAAATGATTTCCTTGAGTCCGAATCCTGTAGTTTCCTGTGTTTTAACTACTCTTTTTTCGCTTACGTTTTCCATGATTAAACATCCTTTCAAAAATAAAAAATTTTTAATGGAGTGCTGTCAGTATCGTAATTGACCCCGGACACAAAAAAATCCTTATGTACCCCCATAACCAGGGTACATAAGGACAGAATACTCTCTGCGGTGCCACCTTAATTGTCTGAAAAGATCAGACCGCTTACGAAAATGCCAACACATTTTCTGCCGTTAACGCCGGCTTACGTTTCCGCTACTAAATACTAATGTATTTTTCACTTCACCCTCAGCGATCCATTTATCACACTGCATTTCCGCGGTTTTCCAGCGTCCCCGCTCTCTGTAGGCGCATGACATGATTTTATCTTCGCATCACAGGTTTATTAATTATTTCAATTGGTATTTTAGCATATCTGATTTTATTTGTCAATAGAATTTTTTCAAATCAAGAAGCCAAAACTAAAAATTGTCAGTTTAGTAAAATACCATCCGCATGAGCCAATTTATTTTAGACATTATAGAAAACAGAAGCCAGTCTGTTTTTATTCTTCAATTTTACCGGCTACCTTTTCAACAAACTTTGTATTGAATTCTTCCTGAGTCACTTCTTTTGCTGAAGAAGGCATTGATAAAATGCTTTCCTCAAAACTGTCGTCAAGTTTTTCAATGTACATGGCTGATCCGTCTTCGCTGAGTATCGCATAAAGCTTATTGTTATCGATTAAAAATTTTGAAAAAGTATCAGTTGTTCCCTGATAGAATTCATCATATTTATATGTCTTTCCTTCAAGCTCGGTTTCTCCGCTTTCAACATAACCATAATCCGCAAACATATCCACTGAATTATCATCAGCGTCATCCACCGGAACCTTATAGTAGATGTCATCGATCAGAGTATACTGAAAACCGTCCTTGTAAAGAGTGCTGTAGACCGTATCCATAAAATCCACATTAACAAGTATACCGTTTCTGGTATAGTATATATCCTGTTTCATAGAAGAACCTGAAACATCTGCTGACAGAATCAGATGGTATTTGTCTGAAGTAAGAAGTTTTATCTCTTTTTCGCTGTCAATACCGGTAAAATCATTTGTAACCTTATCTTTTTTGATTTGTTCTGCGGATACAGCAGATTCAGCACTGTTATCTTCCGATATACTGTTTTCTGATGATGCGACTGTACTTTTTTCATCCGAAGAAGAGGCAGCGTTTTTTACCGCCGCAGGAAGTAATTGCAGCGCACAAACACAGCACTGCAGCCGAAGCTATTATTTTTTTGATCATAAGGGAAACCTCCGTATTCTGAATAGTAAACGAAAAACATGTTCCGTATACTATAATATGGTTTTCTTTCTCTGCAAACCATGTTTCCTTAGCATAAATATAACCGGTCCTGCTGCTTCACGCGGACCAATATAATTATAACACTTTCTGACCATTTTGGCAATACTGGTTTTAAACCATGAAGCAGTAAACAGAATCAGAAGATTCTCATCGGCTGTATTCATATCATATCCGGAATATTGATTTGACTTTAATAAAAGTTTATGATATACTTTAAAACTGTGAAAAGGAATTATGCGGTATTATCACCGTTCGTTCCTCAGGAGGTGTTTATTATTCCGTCACACTGGTACATATTTCTTTCTGTTCTGATAGTTTTCTGTATTATAGTCAGCAGGGACAGAAGAAGAAAAATAATAATAAAAAAGAATTTACGAATGAAAAAGAAAGGGGTAAAACGAACAATGCCTTTGGAACTGCTCAATGACTGCATAGGAAAAGAAGTTATTATCTGTGTTGAGGGCGAGCTCAGCGGATTTAAAGCCAATGTTATTTCTATAAAGGATAACTGGATAAAGGTAGAAGAGAAAAACAATATCCGTCTGATAAACGGCGATATGATCACTCAGATTTTTATTCCGAAAAAGAAGTAAAAAAATAAGATGCGCTTTATCAGCGCATCTTATTTTTTTCTCGTGATTTTATCCCCATTTTCCTTAAAAGTACCCCGGCCGATCCTTACAATAATCCCTAAAGTAATTGTTCCCCAACAAAAACTATCTCATATCGCCCCGCCGATCAGAAATCCTCATCAACCTATATCTTTTCCCCATCAACTATTTCTCTGCACCCCACCGGTCTGCCTCGCAATAATCCGGAATAACATTGTTCCCCAACAATACTATCACAATTCCGACGCTTTCCCCAGCAGAAGTGATCCTCAATAGTCCCGAGCGGCAAGTCCTGTCCCCCAACACGACCTGTCTGGTTTCCCCTTTTTTCATTTCCGTAATACCCAATAATCATTCTGAACTGTCCCGTCCCCCAACGAAACTGTTCATATACCATAGACCCCATTTCACGGTTCCCATATAATCCGTTTTATCAGCCTGTAAAATCAAAAAACCCACAGTATAAATACTGTGGGTAATTCTCATTTATCAGTGTCTGTGCAATTCTTAGTAAATACTAATAAAAAGTATTTATTATCATTGCAGCTGGCTGACATTCCACAGTCCCTATAGCTTTGCGTCACATCTTTTCAGATGCTTTGCCCTTCTGATAATATCAGTTTCGATGTTCTGTTTAAACATCTTTAACTGATGTTTTTATTATAAATCATTAAAACCTGTTTGTCAACCGTTTATCACAAAGTTCAGCACTTTATGTAATAATAAAATGCATGTTTTGTGCAAATTAACCACGAGATCTTCTGATTATCCCTTTATTGCTCCGGCAATAAGGCTTTCCTGGATCTTTCTGCTTATGAAAGCATACACAAACAGTGTCGGGAATGTAGCGATAACAAGAGCTGCACCGATCGGTCCCCACTTTGTAGTATATGATCCGAAGAAAGTATTTATTGCAACAGGAAGTGTACTGAAACGTCTTTCACTGTTGAAAATATTAGCAAACATAAGTTCGTTCCACGCCTGAAGGAAAGTAAAGATGATAACTGTAGAAACGGCACTTTAACACTTCCAAATCAATATAACCAATTCAAACCGCATAATTGCGGCTTTTTTTGTGTCAAATTTTCTGAATTTTTTCGTTGTATGGTGTTGTATTTTTATTTCAAATATGGTATAATATAAATATGAAGCTTAATTACGATAAAAAATCCAAAGATCCCACCTATTTTATCCAGATGGGAATCAGAAACGGTAAAAAGACAACAACCAAAAATGTAGCTCGTATCGGTAAGCATTCAGAACTTCTTAAGATTACAGACGATCCTCTTTCATATGCGAAAGAACAGGTCAGAATATATAACGAGGAGCATAAGAAAAATAAAACACTTGCACTTGATCTGAAAATCGACTTTAATGAGAAGATCAAAGCTACCGATGCTGTTACTTCATTATCCACAGACAAAAATATAGGCTATTTCTTTCTTCAGTATATCTACGGAAAACTTGAAATAAGTTCATTTTTCAAAAACATCACTGAAGACAGAAAAATTGAATTCAACCCTAATCTTGTAAACAGATTTATTACGTTTTCAAGAATTATTGATCCGGATTCAAAACTCGGTTCGTTCCAGAAAATGAGTAACTATTACGAACAGCCTGATTTTGATTACATGCATATAATGCGTACCATGGATCTGATGAAAGACCATTACGACGAATATATCAGCTACCTGTATGAAAAAAGCTGCAGTATTATCAAAAGGAATACATCGGTGTGCTATTACGACTGTACAAATTATTACTTTGAAACCGAATGTGAAGACGAAGACTATGTTGATGAAGTAACAGGAGAATTCATCAAAGGGCTTCGTAAATATGGTCCTTCAAAAGAACATCGTCCAAATCCTATCTGCGAAATGGGACTGTTCATGGATGCAGAAGGTATCCCTTTATCCATGTGTATTTCATCAGGTTCTGATAATGAGCAGACTACTGCTATTCCGCTGGAAAAGAAACTTACTAAAATGCTCCAGGGGAAAAAGTTCATATACTGTGCCGATGCAGGTCTTGGATCTTTGAATATCCGTAATTTCAATTCTATGGGTGGTCGTGCGTTTATCGTTACACAGTCCGTAAAGAAACTTTCCTCAATGTTACAGGAGGCGGTTTTTAACGATTGTGATTACAAGCTGCTTTCCAGCAATAAGCATATTTCACTAAACTATATGAAGACATTCGACAGAAAAAATCCTGATAATCTGAGTCTTTACAACGATCATGCCTACAAAATAATTGACGCGGATAAAGCGTTCGATGTAGGACTTTACGAAGAAAAAATCTGCAAAAACGGAAAGGTAAAAAAAGTTAAATCCAAAGCAACGCTTAAACAGAAAATCATTATCTCATTTTCAAGAAAAATGATGGAATATCAGCGTTACATACGCAACAGGCAAATTGAAAGAGCGAAAAAGCTGCTTGAAAATATCGATCCTGAAACTTACAAAAAGGGGCCGCATGATGTTACCAGATTCATCAAAAGAATCTCTAAGTCCAAAGCTGAAGAGAACGGTTCCGACACCTACATTCTTGACAAAGAAGCAATTGAAAAAGAAGAAAAATACGATGGCTTTTATGCCGTAGCAACCAATCTTGATGATGACGCAAAATCTATTCTTGAAATCAGCATGAACCGCTACAAAATAGAGGACTGTTTTCGAATCATGAAAACCAATTTTGACGCAAGACCTGTTTACCATAGTACCCTGAACAGAATTATTGCTCATTTTATGATATGCTATACTGCGCTTTTGATTTATCGTATTCTTGAAAAACTGCTTGAAGAAAAAGGATATCATTTTTCAGTATACAATATCATTGAAACAATCCGGAATATGAACGTTTCAAATATCCAGGATATGTGCTACATGTCCAATTATACTTGCTCTCAGGTGTGTACTGCTTTGAACGAAATTACGGGACTTGAGTTAGACAAACAATACTATCTGCCAAAGACTTTGAATGGAAAAATAAAATTAATTTCCAAATAATTGCTCATACAACATTTTTGAAAAACGAAAAAAGAGGCGTAATCAACGCATTTGCGTTAGTTACGCCTCGATTGTTTTCTTGAAGTGTTAAAGTCGGGATTATAAATCATTAAAACCTGTTTGTCAACCGTTTATCACAAAGTTCAGCACTTTATGTAATAATAAAATGCATGTTTTGTGCAAATTAACCACGAGATCTTCTGATTATCCCTTTATTGCTCCGGCAATAAGGCTTTCCTGGATCTTTCTGCTTATGAAAGCATACACAAACAGTGTCGGGAATGTAGCGATAACAAGAGCTGCACCGATCGGTCCCCACTTTGTAGTATATGATCCGAAGAAAGTATTTATTGCAACAGGAAGTGTACTGAAACGTCTTTCACTGTTGAAAATATTAGCAAACATAAGTTCGTTCCACGCCTGAAGGAAAGTAAAGATGATAACTGTAGAAATTGCCGGCTTCATAAGCGGAAGGATTATTCTGAAGAATATTCCGAATGTACCGCATCCGTCCAGACAAGCTGACTCTTCAAGTTCCTTCGGAATGTTTACCATAAAACTACCGAATATCATTATTGCCATAGCAAGCGAGAAAGCTGCATACGGAACAATAAGTGCCTGATAGGAGTTAAGCATTTTAAGTGACTTGAGCATGAGGAATACAGGAAGAAGTGCAGCATGGATCGGAAGAGTAAGACCAAGCATAAAAATGTTGTTTACTGTTTCACGTCCGCGCCATTCCATTCTTGTAAGAGCATAACATGCCATGAGTGCACATACAATTGTAAGAGCAATAGTAAACACAGAAATGATAATACTGTTTTTAAAACCTAAAAGTATAGAACTGTCACGCATAAGTCCTGAACTAAGTGTACCTGAACGCATAGCGTCCGCATAGTTGGACCACATCCAGTTTCTCGGAAGTCCGAGAACATTTTCGCCGAATATTTCAGAGTTTTCCTTCAGGGAAAAAGTGAACATCCAGTAAAGCGGAAATACGCAGAGCACAGTCCAGAGAAGAAGAACTACATATGTACCAACCGGCACTTTATTTAATTTTTTACTTTTCATCGTAATCCTCCGTCTTGATTCCTTTCTTGATCAGTATTGCAAAGAAGAAGCAAAGGAATATGATCATTACTGCTATAGCACTACCGTAGCCATATCTGCTTTCGTCAAATGTCATGTTTACCATAAGAGTACTCGGCACTTCACTTGCATGGTCCGGGCCGCCTCTTGTGAGTACGTAGATAAGGTCGAATGTTTTAAGTGAACCGGTTACCGCAAATATTACGCAGATCTTGATTACTGGCTTTAAAAGCGGAATAATGATCTTTGTGTTGATCTGCCAGTCATTAGCACCGTCAATACGGGCTGCTTCTATGACATCAGGTGATACGCTCTTGATACCGGCATACATGAGAAGCATGTGATAGCCTACATACTGCCAGAGGTTAGGAAGAAACGCCGCAAGCAGTACTGTCTTCGGTTCAGCCAGCCATGCTGTTTTTGAAAGGCTGTCAAGTCCGATTTTATCAAGAAGTACATTAAGAACACCGTAATTCGGATTATAGATCTTTAACCAGAGCTGTCCGATTACAACTGTTGACATAAGTACAGGTATAAAAAAGACTGTCATGAAGAAACGCTCACCTTTTATCCCCTTTGAGATAAGAAGAGCAAGTGCAAGCGACAGAGGAAGCTGGATGAAAACAGAAAGTACAGCAAGAAGAAGTGCATTCATTGTAGTTTTCGGAAATCCTGCTGATTTACTGGTAAAAAGTTCAATATAGTTCTGGAAACCAATGAACTTAGGTTCTGTGATTCCGTTCCAGTCCTGCAGACTGTAGATAAATGACATTATAATCGGGACAATTATTATCCCGGCAAACAGGATCACTGCCGGCAGCAGAAATACTGTCAGCGCCAGTTTGTTTTTTCGTATGCTTTCCATATAAGACCTGCCTTTACGAGATAGTAATCCTTTTATCATAGCACTGACCGGCTGAAATAACCGGTCAGTACTATGATATTATTGTAAGGATTTCAAGGAAAATTCAGATTAGAATTATTAAATGAAGAAATATTCTTAAATTATTTTTCAAGCTGAGCAGCCATTTCCTTCTGGAAGTCTTCAGGGGTAATTGAACCTAAATAGAGCTTCTGGAGAAGTGCAAGATATTCGTTTGCATCCTCTGATGTAAGAAGAGTATCAAACCAGAGTGTGAATGATGTTGCGCCGTTAGCATAGTCAGCAACTTTCTTTGTAAGTGCAGGAACCTCTGAATCATCATAGTTTACCTTCCATGCCGGGATACCAGCACCTGTGAGATAAGCGTACTTAGAGATGCCCTTTGTTAATTCGAAAGCAAATTCAGCTGAAAGATCAGCATTCTTTGTTGAAGCAGCAACCATGAGTGAGTCAGCACCGCCGCCCATGAAGTCAGTGATCTTTGCATTCTTATCATTAACAACCGGGATAGGAGCAACTGAGAAATCATCAGGATTTGCAGCATCTGTCATAATAGAGCCGCCCATCCAGCTTCCTGTAAAGTACATTGCAGCCTTGCCTGCATAGAACTCAGCACTTGCTTCATCGTTTGAAAGTGCTGCAGCACCATCAATGAATGCGCCCATATCAGAGAGTTCCTTGATCTTCTGTGCTGAAAGCAGGAAGTCAGGATCGCTGTATGAACCACCCTGCTTCAGAAGTGTCTTCTGGAGCTTGTCAGGACCTACAGACTTAAGTGTAAGACCGTCGTGAAGCATTGCAAGAACCCACTTATCCTTTGCACTTGTAGCGATAGGTGTTACGCCTGCATCCTTAAGTGTCTGGCAAACCTTTACGAAATCATCCCATGTAGCAGGAGCTTCGAGGTTGTTTTCCTTAAAGATCTTCTGGTTGTACCACATTGCTGAAACAGGAGTTACGATAGTTGAACCGTAAACCTTGCCGCCGTATGTAATGTTTGCAACAGCTGCTTCTGAAAGGTCTGCCTTGTAGTTTTCATAGTAGCTTGAAAGGTCAAGAACCTTGCCTGAGTCAACGAATGACTGTGAGAATCCGCCTGCCCATGTATAGAATACATCAGGGAGCTCATTAGCAGCAACTGCTGATTTTATCTTCGTCTTGTAAGATTCGTTTTCGAATGTTTCGTGAACTACTTTTACACCAGGATGTGAAGTTTCAAAGTCCTTGATCGCATTAGCGTAAGCTGAATGGAATGAGTCAGACTCTGTAGCAATGCTCCATAGTGTGAGTGTTGTTTCCTGAGCAGCGTCATTTGAGCCTGCATTGCTGTTTCCGTCATTTGATGCTGTACTGCTGCCGCCGCCGGCTGCCGGGCCGCATCCTGTTACTACTCCAGCCATAAGAACGGCTGCTGCGATTCCGCTAAGAATTCTTCTGATTTTCATAATATAAAATTCCTCCTGTTTGTGAAATTATTTTGTTTGTTTTCACATCTCTTGATGTTATTATTATAGCTCATTTTCTTCACTTATGGAATGCATTTTCTTTACCCGTTTAGGGTAATATTTTTACAACATTGCGATATTGATCATCTGAATCATGTTGATGATTGCTAATATCGCTTCTCTGCCCGGTTTTATAATTAGCTATTTCACACAACAAGATTTAATTAAATAGAAGAATGTATCGCAACTTTTAGTAAATCTCCTCTTATGAAACTTGCGCATTTGGGCAATAATATATCCGTAACTATATAAAAAAGTAATTGACTTTATAGTAATAACAATGTATAATAGCTTTATGATGTTCCTTTGCAAGGAAAAGGAATTCATGAACTATAAAATTAAAACACGAACACAGGAGGAAACATTATGGCTATTTCACTTCAGAAAGGTCAGAAAATCGATCTTACAAAAAACTAATCCGGGTCTTCAGAAAGTAATAGTAGGACTCGGCTGGGACGTAAATAAATATGACGGTGGTTCAGACTTCGACCTGGACACATCAGCATTTCTTCTTGACGCTTCAGGAAAGGCTCCGTCGGAATCATCATTTATTTTCTACAACAACCTCAGATCTGACTGCGGTTCCGTATGCCACATGGGCGACAATCTTACAGGTGCAGGCGACGGAGATGATGAACAGATCAAGGTAAATCTCGCTACTGTTCCTGCAAACATTGAAAAAATCGCATTTACAGTTACAATTCATGATTATGAGACAAGACAGCAGAATTTCGGTCAGGTTTCAAACGCTTACATCCGTATTCTCGATGAATCTACAGGCGTTGAACTTATAAGATACGATCTCTGCGAAGATTTCTCAATTGAAACCTGTCTTGTTGTCGGCGAACTTTACAGACATAACGGCGAATGGAAGTTCTGTGCAGTAGGGAGCGGTTTCACAGGAGGTCTCGCATCACTCTGTTCAAACTACGGCCTTAACGCAGGCTGATACAAACTGCATAATAACGAAACAGTAAAAAGTTCTGAATAAAACAGGATCAGCATATCTTACTCGCGTAAATACGCGGGTTTGATATGCTGATCTGTTTTTTATGAGATTTTTTTATATATCGTTCTTTTTCTTTTCTAGTTCGGATTCAAGCCATGATTTAAGCTCTTCAAGGCCTTCCGGAGTTTTTTCAAACTCCTTTACATCCACAATGTCTTCCTCTGGAGTTTTTGCCAGACAGAACTTCCCCATCCACACAGTAACAGTAAGAACATCACCGTTGACTATTTTATAGTTGAATATATTGTGTACACTGCCTGTATAGTTATTTTTCTCGGCAAAATACGTAAAACCAGGTATATCAAATACTTTTTCCATTTCAGACCTCATGAATAAATATTTTTCCCGAATTTCTTCGGCATAATAAATTTTGTAAAGCAGTCATTGAAGTAGCGGTCAGTCATTCCGGAAATATAGTCAACCACTATTCTCCCCTGCATGTTGTTTTCACTGTATTTTCTGAAATAATCCGGATTGTACGAACTAAGATAGTCGCTGTATATTTCAGATTCCCTGTTTCCTGATACGAGCTGGTCATAAAACCTGTCATATACAACGGTAAACATATTCTGAAGCTTTGAATCCTCATCCTTTATTGAAGGGTTTTTATATATTCTTTCATAATTGAATTTAAGAAGTTTTTTCATTGCTGAGTATATATCAGGAGAGATCGTAAGATACGGCTTGTCATAGCTGCTTACTATAATATCTGAAATAAGGGCATTGATTATACTGCTGTTCGTATCGCCGAGAACTTCTGATACCTCAGCCGGGATCTCATTACGTTCAATTATCCTGAGCGTAACAGCATCTTCAATATCACGCCCGATATAGGCAATAATATCGCTTATTCTTACAACACATCCCTCAAGAGTCATAGGAATGATTTTTGCGCTGAAATTCTTCTCGGTAAAGCAGCTTTCATATTCCTTCAGAAAACGATCAAAAGTCTTGTTTCTGTCAGGCTCATATCTGGACTGAAGAATTTCACCGTTATGTGCAAGAACTCCGTCAAGCACCTGAAGGCTAAGGTTAAGGCCTTCACCGTTTTTTTCAAGTTCCATAAGGAACTTCACGCTCTGAGCATTATGGCAGAAACATCCCATGTTCTTTTCCGCACATATTGCATCAAGATATCTTTCGCCGTCATGACCGTACGGAACATGTCCCAGGTCATGTGCAAGAGCTATCGCCTCGATAAGATCTTCATTAAGTCTGAGACAGCGTCCGATCATACGCGCGATTTTTGAAACGAGCTGAACATGAAGAACGCGGTGTGTTATATGGTCATTATCAAAGAATGAAAAAACCTGTGTTTTGTCTATATATCTCGTATAGGCTTTGGAATGGATTATCCGGTCTGCATCATGAAAAAAAGCAGGACGTACATTCTTCCTGTCAGGTATAGGTTCCTCATACAGACGAATACACTCAGAACTCCTGCAGGCATACTTGCTGAAGGTTCTGATCTCACGCTTGTATTCAGTTTTTATTATATCACTGAATATTTTATATTTCAGACTTTCTTCCATTCACTCCACCCCTCACATCATAAAAGCTTTTATTTAAGAACAGCAGGAAGGCCGTTTACAACAATATTAGGATCGTCAAGATCAATTATCAGACAGTTTCTGCCTTCTATACTGCTTGTCCTGAGTCTGCACGCAGCATCTTTTTTGATGTTGATAGTAACATCCGGTGTAGACACAACCGTCCTGTTTTCGGCAAGATTTGAAGCAGTAAGATCAGTCTCGCCTACGATCTGCTGATAAGCAGGTTCAAGCGCCTGAAGTTTTTCCTCACTTACGCCGGCATCTGAAAGAATATGCTTAAGCTGTTTGTCATTGATCTTCGCTGCTTCAGTTTCGTTGCGGCTCAGTTCAACTACTTCCCTGATCTTGTCATTTACCTGTGTAATGACATTATAATTGAGTTCGTCAGAGCAGACTGCATTAAGCACCTGCTGAAAACGTGCTTTTTCATTTTCAGCTGACATAACGAAAACACAGTCAAGAACATTTTCAATAATTGAAATATTCGGCTTGTCAGCTTTCTTTGAAAAATACATTATGTGATTAACATCCGGACTTCTGTCGCTGAAAACAGGATACATAAATCCGTCTGTAGGGATCTTGCTTATTATCATTTCATTATTTGTTTTCTTTGAAATAGTACAGGACTCTTCATCGTAGAAAAGACCGACGTCATTTGTATTTGCCGGGCATACCGCTGTAACAATAAAATTATATTCATCTGTAACGTTATCAGGATCATCGTCGTCATTACGGTTCTTTCTCATAATACTGTATGTGCAGTGTGCTGCAAGCAGAGTAAATGACGCCGCGTAGTCAATATTTGAAGTGATTTTTTCAAGGAACGTATCAATGAGAGACTCGTCTTTCATTTTTGATTCCACAAGATCATAGAGTATCTTCTGTGCTTTACCGTCTTCAAATGATTCAAGAGGAAACTCATACTCAACGAGATGTTTTCCTATAGTACCTGTAAGTACCTTTTTGAGTGAATCAGTAATTACCTCACGTTCATCATCAGCTATTATGCTGTATGGTTTGCTCATTTTGTATTTAACATTTTTTTCGGGATCAATATATGCTGAAAAAAAAGTATTGATGACAAACAGTCCGCTGTCATCATTAAAATTCTTTTTGATCTCATTAAGTTCTTTCTTGTTCATTTAACCATTATCCTTTTCATTGTATGTATTACATTTCTGCTGTGTAACGCAGAGAAACATCAGCCTCTGCGCCGGTAATGCCTTCAGCCGTATCTCAGTAATAATCTGCATCACGGAATTTTGAGCATTTCTTCTGAGCCCAGAGGATCGATTTCGGTTTTTTAAAGATCTTATACTTTTCACAGTGCAGCGGATCATTTTTGTCCCAGTAAATGCACTGTCTGCACTGCAGCGGAAGTCCTCCGGACACACGGTATGAATCCGAACTCATTTCAAAATTTTCTTCAATTATAGTGTTGGTTCCGTCATTATCTCTCATTAAACGTAAAACTCCTCCATAGTGTCAAGACAGAGACAGCCAAGCTTTCCTCCGAAAACTGCTCCGCAGTCGATAAATATATTTCCCTGATTTATATATATTCTGTTCTCGCCGCAAAGATTACATGTCGGCGTATGACCGCAGACTACAAAAACCGAATCATCTTCAAAAAGGCGTTTGTCTGCATCCGGTCTGGCTGCGATGAGTTCGTATACAGTATATTCCTTCAGTTTCTTGTTCTTCTCAAAGTTGCCCAGACCGGCATGGCTCATAATATAGCACTTTTCTCCGATCTCAACTATTTCAATAAAAGGAAACCCTGATATAAAATTCAGGACTGCTTCACGCTGCTCCGGTTCAAGTGCACGGAACTGAAGCATAGTGTTTATGCCGCCGTCATCCATCCATTCAAGGACCTGATTCATAAGTTCAGGAGCAAGTGATGTTGTATCCGGCGTTATCTCCTTTACAAGCTGCTTTAATAGTTCACAGGCAAGATAATCATGATTTCCCATCAGTGTAATGACATTCTTTCTTTTCATAAGATCCATCAGAAGATTAACAGGTTCCTCTCCCCTGTCAACAACATCACCGAGAATATAAAGAATATCTTCGTCTGTCAGTCCGATAAGATCAAGCATCTGCAGAAATCTCCGGTACTCACCGTGCAGGTCACTCATGACGTAAGTCATTAATATTCAACTCCTGTAGCGTAAATTTTTAAGGAAATACTGATAAACCGGCTGTAATAGCAAGCCTGCAGGAAAACAGTCAGCGTTTTCAATGCAGTCCTCAGCGGAGATAATACACTATTCCCTCAAGAGTGTAGAAAAACAGGATATAATGAATTAGTACACGCAATATAATAATAACATGAAAATGCAATATGGTCAACCCGTATAAACAAGCATCCGCAGATCATTACTGAAAACATTTACCGGAAAAATGCATCTATACTATTATAAATGTACTTGATAATAATTCATGACTGCATAATATATATAGTATAAATCGACAGATTAATGAAAAATTAAATAGGCTCATAAAAATTTTCTTTTGGATGACGAAATTCACAATTCAGACTACTTATATAAGTCACACTAAAGGAATTATGACGAAAACCGTAAATCAAAACGGATATTTCGTCGCATTTCATTCAACTTTTGTTAGCTTTTTTAGGTGGACTTTAACAAATGTGCCGAAAATGCTTGCATTTACTGAATTAGTATGCTATACTCTAAGAGTATTTTGTATATTTATAATATATTATTATAAAAAACGGGGTAGACAAAGACATAATGCGGTCTTCACATATCCTAGTTATTTATGAAAGGTTGATGAAAATTATGGCATTATTCAAGAAAGTATCAGCAGCAACACTTGCACTTCTTATAAGCGCAAGCACAATTTCAGCATCTGCTGCAGGCTCAGGAATTCTTCTTACATCAAGAATCGGTGACGCAGACAACAATGGTTCTGTAAACACCAGAGACTTCGTAGCTATCGCTGATTACATTGTAAACGGTACTGGGGAAATCTACAATTCAGACTTTAACTTCGATAAGAAGAACGACGCAAAGGATATCGTATTCTTAAAGAAGATTCTCGCTAGCGGAGAACTCGAACAGTTCGATGCTTTTGCAGCATACAAGAGCATGATCGCTGCTTATCTCAGTGCTGAAAAGAGTACTGTTGAAAGCAAGGTTACTTCACAGCTCAACGACAGTGCAGAAAGAACAACAACAACATACTTCACAAGAAACGGCGATAAGGCTCAGATAAAGTCTGCTAACGCAGCCGTTGAACAGGATGTTCTCGTTGATCTTACAGGCAGCGAAGCAGTTATCTACACAAAGGGCGCAGATGACAAGGACGTTGTTACCAAGAAGAACAAGACAGTTTCTGCACTCAAGGAAATCGTAGTTGACCTCATCAAGAAGGCTCAGTTCGATGATAACGATGATGTTGTTTCAGTAAACATTATTGATTCACTTTTACTTTCTGATTCAGTAACAGAAGCAAGCTTTGAAAATGCTTACACATACGAAGATGAAAACTACAAGTACATCGCTGTTCCTGTAGAAGACATCGTAAGCGGCAAGGAAGCAAAGAACGTTGCCGGTACTTACATGATCCAGCTTGACAAGCAGAACAGACCTGTTCAGATCGATATCGTTATCGGTACATCTACTTCAGGCACTTCAACAATCGTTGAAAACGGTTATGCTAAGTTCAAATTAGGTGAAGCAGTAGTAAGAGATCCAAAGACAGGTGAGATTGTTGATCCTACACCGACAAATACAACACCTACAGCTCCTACAACAACACCTACAGCTCCTACAACAACACCTACAGCTCCTACAACAACACCAACAGTATCACCTTCTAATGATCCATTCGAGCAGGGTGACCCAATCAAGGATCTTACAGTATACGACATGCTCGTAAACAGCATCAAGGCATTTGCAGATGCAGAATACAGCAACTTCGATGGTGAAACATCTGAAGAACTCGTAAACGGAGAAGTTAAGTATACAAACAAGGCTAAGGTTAAGGGTTCTAAGGCTGGCAACGACTATAAGTTCAACTTAACGGACGGCGAATTAGTATACGATAACGATACTTACACATACGAAGCTGACGGCTACGCAGTATACGGCGGCAAGAAGGCTACTGAAGTTTATGCTGACGCAACAGTTAAGAATGGTGAAAACACATTAACAACTGGCTGGATCAAGAAGGGTACAAATACTTCTGTTTCAGATGCTAAGTCAGAAGGTCTTTCAGCTGCAAGATCTGTTTACGCTAACGTAATGGATCAGATCATCGCTGACAAGAAGGCTGAACTTGACAAGCAGGCTGATGTAGATGCACTTCAGGCTCTCCAGAAGCAGGCTGACGAACTCCAGGCTAAGGCTGACAAGGCTCAGGCTGATGCTGATGCTGAAAAGAAGGCATTAGAAGACAAGGCTGAAGCTAAGAAGGCTGAACTCCAGGCTAAGATTGATGCAGCTACTAAGGAATCAGACAAGGAAGATCTCGAAGCTGAAAAGAAGGCTGTAGAAGATGAACTCACAGCTGACAAGAACGCTCTCGAAGCTAAGTACAACAAGATCAAGGATGACCTCACAGCTGAAAAGAATGCTCTCATCAAGGATCTTAACAAGGCATTAAAGCTTGACGAAGCTAACGAAGATATGGACAAGATCGATGCAGCTATCAAGGAAGTTAAGGCTACAGTTGATCAGCTCAAGAAGGAAGAAAAGGCATTTGAAGACTACAAGAACAGCGCTGTTAAGACAGCTAAGGAACAGTTAGACTTCGTATTCCCTTCAAAGAGCGAACTCCAGGCAATCGTTGGTGGTAAGAACGGTGCTAAGGAAAGAATCAACAGCAACTCACAGATCACAACACTTGCAAATGATTCTTCTAAGATCATGCTTACAATCAGCGCTAATGCTCTCAAGGATGGCACTGAAAAGTACCTTGATACAGTTGACGGCGAATTCATCTACATAATCGAAAAGGATACATTCAGACCACTCCATGCTGAATTCAGAAACTCACAGGCTGTTGCAACAGACCTCAACAAGAAGGCTACAGCTACAATCGAAACAGCTTACATTGACTTCGAATACCCAGAAGAAGTTAAGGTTTCAGTTCCTGTCAATGTTAAGGACAACGCTGTTGATGCTGTAGAATACATCAAGACAAACAAGGACTTCACAAAGTTCGCTGCTGATGTTATCTCAAGCAAGGTTAAGATTGCTGACTAATCAGACTGAAATAAACTAAACACTAAACAGTTTTATCACCCTGTCAGAAATGGCAGGGTGATTTTTATTTGCAAAATAAGATTATTTCTGTTATAATTCTAAAGGTATAAAAACTTAAGGAAGCGCTGATTAATTCATAAATCAGCGTGGGGTTCGGGATAAAGCCCTGTAAATCTCACCTCCGGAAACCGGTGGAACCGGATTTCCGATTGAATCAGTGTTTTCCTAAGTAAAGTTATAAAAACAGGAGAATTATTATGTCTGGTTTAAAAAGAATACTATCAGGAATAACTGCCTTTTCCCTGCTCTTTTCAGTAACAGGAAACGGATTGTTTGCTTACGATACAGCCTGTGCAGCTGAAGCAAAGTACAACTATGCTGAAGCACTTCAGAAATCACTGTACTTCTACGAGGCACAGCAGGCCGGTCCTCTTCCGGAATGGAACAGGGTCTCATGGAGAGGCGACTCTACCATGTCAGACGATGTTACCGGCGGATGGTATGATGCAGGAGATCATGTAAAATTCAATCTTCCTATGGCTTATTCTGCTTCAATGCTTGCCTGGGGACTTTATCAGTACGGTGACGGCATAAAGAGTGCCGGTCAGTATGATATTTACAGAAACAATCTTGAATTCGTCCTTGATTATCTTGTGGACTGTGACAGAGGGTCTGAAGTTGTTTATCAGATAGGTGACGGTGAACAGGACCATAAATGGTGGGGTCCTGTGGAACTCGTTGAACTCGAAATGGGTAAACGTCCTTCCTATACATGTAATGCCTCGTGTGTCACTGGTGAAATGGCTGCTGCTCTAGCTGCGGGCGCTGCTGCTCTTAAGGATTCTGACAAATGCGGAGAATACAAAAAATACGCAGAACACTATTTTGACATTGCGTGGAAAACAAAGAGTGATGACTCCTATACCAAAGCAAAAGGTTTCTACGATTCCTGGAGCGGATTCTGGGATGAGCTTTTCTGGGCTTCAAACTGGCTTTATATAGCTACAGGAAAAAAGGAATATCTGAAAAAAGCCAAGGAATGCATTCCGAATCTCGGACGTGAAGACCAGGGCGATGAACTGAAATATACATGGGGAATGTGCTGGGATGATGTTATGCAGGGTGCTATGCTTCTGTACGCAGTAAATACCGGTGATAAGGAATATAAAGAACATGTGGCAAAGCATCTGGACTACTGGTCAAATCCTGAAGGAGTAAACGGTAAATCAGTTCAGAGAGCACCAGGCGGCCTGGCATGGCTTGATTCATGGGGCTCACTCAGATATGCCACAACTGCTGGCTTCCTTGCTGCAGTGGCTTCTGATACGATTTTCAGCGGCGACAAGGCTAAAGTAAAGCAGTATAAAGAATTCTATGAAACTCAGATAAATTACTGCCTTGGTGACAATCCTGATAAAAGAAGCTACGTGGTAGGATTCGGAGATGATTCGCCGGAACATCCTCACCACAGGACATCACACGGAGCCTGGGATGATATGAAAAATGACGGTGTAAAGGATCATCGCCATGTTCTCTACGGTGCTCTTGTGGGCGGTCCTTCCTTAGACGGCTCCTATACTGATGACATAGAAAACTATATGTGCAATGAAGTCGCTGATGATTACAATGCCGGTTACACTGCCCTTCTCTGTAAAATGGCCGGCGAATACAAATGCAGGCCGCTTTCTGATTTCCCTCCGGAAGAGAAACCTGACGGACCTGAATTCTATGTAACAGCCTCACTAAATCAGCAGTCCGATTCATTTACAGAAGTAAAAATACTTTCCGTAAACCATTCCGCATGGCCGGCAAGAGTAATAACTGATCTTTCACTTAACTATTATTTTGACCTCTCCGAAGTTTTAGGATCCGGTCTTTCAGTAAATGATGTTACTGTACGCATTGGTTATGATGAATGGTCACAGGCTGAGGTCTCTGAACCGATACAGTACAAGGACAATATTTACTATGTTAAAATCACATACCCTGACGGATCTGTTCTTGCTCCAATCGGAAAAGAACAGGAAAGCGCTGAGCTTCAGATGAGAATATCAGTCCCTGATCAGAACAAGGTATGGGACGCATCAAATGACTATTCCGCTGAGGGGCTTAAGACAGGAAACCAGGATATTGAAATTACTGATCATATAACAATGTATGACGGAGACAAACTCATCTGGGGGACTGAACCCGACGGAACCAAAGCAGATGGTGTTGTGGATTTTGTTCCCGTAACAGCTAAGGATTCATCAGAAAACAGCAGTTCTTCTGATGATAATAATGAATATGATGACGATGCCGGACATACTGTTGTGATAGAAAACGACTGGGACGGCAATGACGAAAATATCACATCTGACAGTGAAAACACAGATGATAAATCAGAAAAGTACACTCCTGATGAAAATGACACGCCTGAAAGTGCAGACAGTGATGAAATAAACGCACGTATTTTCGGAGCTGCAGTTATCGGTGCCATCCTTTTAGGTCTTATTACAGCAGTGATCATTTCAAACAGCCGAAAAAAGAGGAACAGTAAATGACCTATAAGACACATCTTGCAGCCGGCTATGCTGCTGTTCTCTATACTTTTTCACCGGATACTCTTTCTGAACTCATTCTATGCACAGGTACTGCAGCTATTGGCTCTGTAATAAGCGACGTTGACGCTTCAGAATCACACAGCAGAAATAATCTTGCAAAAGTTTCGGCAGTAACATTTTTAAGCATTGCAGGAATTCTTTCAGCTGATCATTTTGCAGGCACAGACATTGCATCACATTTCAGATCCAGTGCTTCGCTGATGAGACTGGTTACCGGCTTTCTGATATTTCTGGGGGTATGCATATTCGGCGAACATCTTCCCCACCGTTCATTTATGCATTCAATTGCAGGTACTGCCTCGGTAACGATCAGTTTTTCCGTTATACTTCCTTCTGCAGCTCCTTATATGGCAGTTTCCATGCTTTCTCATATACTGCTTGACATGTTAAATAAAAAGAAAATTCAGCTGTTTTATCCTCTTCCGAAGCCGCGTATCGGTTTCGGTATCTGCTCAGCTGACGGAAGCATCAATAACCTTCTGTTCTATGTGTTCAGTGCCGCTGCACTTATAAAACTCATAATAACAGTGAAAGGTTTTTTATAAAAACACAACAGCAGTACAGGATTTTTTCGCCTGTACTGCTGCCCTTTTTAATATCTGTACTGGAAGGAGATGTTAAGAAACTCTCCTTAAAAGCAAATCAGCATATCTGAACCCACGTATTTACGTGAGTAAGATATGCTGATTTTGTTGTGTTCAGGACTTTTTTAACAGCCCCTTCTGTTATTAAATACTGTTTTAACCAAAGCTGAAATCCGGATGCTCACCGGACATCAGTATGATTTTGAATAATCATTTCATGTATCAGACATCTACACCGAAGCTTCTGCAAAGTGCCTCAAGTCCGCCCTGATATCCGGCTGCTACAGCGTTGAACTTCCAGTCGCCGTTATTCTTGTAGATCTCGCAGACAACAAGAGCTGTTTCAATTGAAAAATCTTCAACAAGATCAAAACGAAGGACTTCAGAACCAACCATGTCATCATCAGTTTCCATCTTTGCAACATGAACATATGCATTTGAAACCTGACCGAAGTTCTGCTTTCTTGCCGCAGCATCATGAATTGTAACTGTGATCGCTATTTTTTCAATGTTTTCAGGAATTTTGGAGAAGTCAATTGTGATAACTTCGTCATCGCCGTCACCGGCACCGGTTCTGTTATCCCCTGTATGCACAACTGCTTCATTTCTGCTCTGAAGATTGTTATAGAATATGAAGTCTTCATCACATGTTACCTTGCCGTTTGATCCGAGAAGAAAAGCAGAGGCGTCAAGGTCAAAGTCATAACCGCCGTCATATCTGTTTGTATCCCATCCGAGACCTATAAGTGCCTTTACTATTCCCTTGTCAAGACTAACTCTCTGTCCTTTTGAAAGACTAACTGCCATAAATAATACCCCCTGAAATAAATAATGTTTTTATCAGATAAATCTCTTTACAAGTGCTGCCACGCCGTCATCTCTTGTGCCTTCACCTACAGCGTTGAATTTCCATTCTCCGTTATGTCTGTAAAGCTCACCAAAGATCATCGCTGTCATTCCGTCATAATTATCTGACAGATTGAAACGGCAGAGTTCCTGATTGTTGTCCGCATTCACTATTCTGATGAAAGCGTTTTTGATCATGCCGAACTGCTGGTTTCTCTTGTATGCTTCGTAAATTGTAACAGCAAATACGATTTTGTTGTACTGCTGAGGAAGATCACTTAAGAACACCTTGATCTGCTCATCATCGCCGGCACCGGCACCGGTAAGGTTATCACCCTGATGAAGGATGCAGTGACTCTTGTGTGTAAGGTTATTATAGAAAACGACATCGTCATTGCTCTTTACCTTATCATCTGTAAGCGCTATTGCAACTGCATCACAGTCAATATCGTCTCCTTTTCCGCCGAAAAGGCTGAACTTTTTCGGTGCTTCATCCCATCCTAATCCGACTATTACTTTCTTTAAGCCGGCGTTTGTTTTTGTAAGGTCGATTTTCTGACCTTTCTGAAGATTAACTGCCATAATTTAGAATCCTTTCTGTAAATTATTTGTTTTTCATAACTGCCTTTCTTATGAGATCCACCGGAATGATGGAAACTGCCATTACAAGTACTACGATCCATTCGGTTACGCCGAGACCGTGACATCTGAGAACGCTTCCGCCAAGATATGTCATTGCTATCTGAACTACAGCGATAAGTCCGAGAACCTTAAGGAAGCCCTTGTTTCCGCTGATATTTTCAAACAGATCCATCTTGTCTGTTCTTGCGTTGAATGCGTTGAATACTGCTGAGAATATGAAGTACGCAAAATATGCAGTACCGAGTTTAAGATATGCCGGATCAGAGAAATCTGCAGGGTTGAATGTCTTTACATCTGCTCCGAGATCAGCGAATACCTTCTGAAGCGGAGAGAATGTGAGCATAAGGAAACCAAGAATGAACATCCAGAGTGAGTTCATGATGATGCTGCTCCACATGTTCTTGCTTACGATGCTTTCAGAACGCTTCTTCGGCTTTTCTTTCATGTATCTGTGGAGAGCCGGTTCACCGCCGAATGCGAGAGCTGCAAGTGTATCCATTACGAGGTTTACCCAGAGGATCTGGATAACTGTAAGCGGTTCGTTGATTCCGAGAAGAGGACATACAAATGAGATAAGTACAGCTGCAACGTTGATAGTGAGCTGGAAGATGATAAACTTTCTTATGCTGTTGAAAATTGTACGGCCGTAAAGGATAGCCTTGTCGATAGAATTGAAGTTGTCGTCAAGAATTACGATGTCACTGGCTTCCTTTGCAACTTCAGTACCACCGCCCATAGCAAAACCAACGTCGGCTTTCTTAAGAGCCGGTGAGTCATTAACACCGTCACCTGTCATACCTACAACGAGTTCAAGTTCCTGAGCGCATCTTACAAGGCGGCTCTTGTCTGTAGGAAGTGCACGTGCGATAACCCTGATGTCCTTGAGAACCTTCTTGATCTCATCGTCAGACATCTGCTGAAGTTCATCTGAAGTAAGAACAACGTCTGTGTCTGCTGTAAGAAGTCCGGCTTCCTTTGCAATGGCCACAGCTGTATCCTTACGGTCACCTGTGATCATAACTACCTGAACACCGGCCTGATGTACTTCGCTGATAGCTGTAACAGATTCAGGTCTGACTTCGTCTCTGATACCGAGAATACCAATGAGTGTCCAGTCGCCTTCTGGAAGTGAGTTTTCACCGAGAGCTTCATCAGCGATCGCAAGGCCAAGAACTCGGATAGCACGTCCGGCAAGCTCATTGATCTTGTCTTCGATCTGAGCACCCTTTGTGAACTCCTTCTTGTTGCCGTCTTCGTCAAAGTAGTATTTACATCTTGAAATGATCTTTTCAGGAGCACCCTTTACAAGTGTGCAGTTGTAGTCACCCTTTACCTGGGTAGCAGAATATTTGTTTGTACTGTTGAAAGGAATTGAAGCTACCTTTTCAACATTGATGTTTTCAGGAATAAGGTCTGCAGCGAATGCGAGAACTGCCTTTTCAGTAGCGTTACCGCCGACAACCTTTGTCTCACCGTTTTCCTTTGCAACGATAGAAGTTGTATTGTGATGAACAGCAACTGAAAGGATTTCGGAAAGCTTGCCCTTAACGTCACTTGCCTGTCCTACTTCAGTCATGTCACCGTCTACAAATGTAACAACTTCAAGTTTACCCTTTGTAATTGTACCTGTTTTATCTGAGAAAAGAATGTTTAAGCTTCCGGCTGTTTCAATACCGTTGATCTTTCTTACAAGTACGTTATCCTTGAGCATCTTGCCCATGTTCATTGCTGATACAAGAGCGATCATAAGAGGAAGTCCTTCCGGAACAGCCATTACTATTATGATAACTGCGAGAATAACAGCATCAAGGAAGTCTGCAAGAATGTTGAAAATACCTGAATTTATATAAGCTGAAAAACCGCCGCCGGTGATCATTCTCTGGAACATGAGAGCAACAGCGATTGCGATACCGCCGATATAACCGAACTTACTGATACCGTCAGCAAGATTTGAAAGCTTAACCTTAAGCGGGCTTTCACGGTCGTCGTCCTGCTGAAGTTCCTTGGCGATCTGTCCGTAAACTGACTTGTCACCTACAACAGTAACTTCCATTACTGCATTGCCTGAACATACAACAGAGCCACGGAAAACTTTGTATGGATTAAGGAAGTCCATCGGCTCGCCTTCGTCACTGTAGTCATCAGGTACAGGAACCTTTGATGCTTCCTTTGACTCACCGTTGAGAACACTCTGGTCAACCTTGATGTCTCCGTCAATTATCTGACCGTCAGCAGGGATCTTGTCACCTGACTGAAGAAGGATGCAGTCACCGACAACGATATCATCGATCGGGATCTCCTTGATCTCGTCATCACGATAGATCTTACATACGATCTTTGAAGCTTCTTCCTGAAGTTTCTGGAATGCGTTTTCATTTCTGTATTCAGAGAATGTTGAAACGAATGTGGCAAGTACGATCGCAACTGCGATACCTACCGGTTCATACCACTCAACATCCACGCCCTTGAGCACACCAGTTGCGCCGAGGATAAAGATAAGAACGTTGACTGCCAGTGCTACGCAGAGTATCTTGATCATCGGATCGCCAAAGTTACCAAGCAACTTGCTTAAAAATGTTTCACCCTCAACCTGAGTCAGCCTGTTGCTGCCGTGTTCCTCAAGTGATTTTTTTACCTGTTCGGAGGTAAGACCAAATTTTTTTTCTTTTTGATTGCTCATAATTTTTCTGATTCTCCTTGTTTAGTTAATATTGAACAGTTCAACTTTCATAAGCAGACTGTCATCATCACGCAGTAGTCTGAAAGCCGCTCCCGGATAAAGCTCAGTAGCATATCCTACCGGAACTGTGCTTCCGTCAGGTGAAAGAAGATTCTTCAGTGTAAGATTTACAAGATAGTAACTTCCTTCTTTTTTCTGGATGTACGCCTTGACTTCACGGTCAGGAGCCTTTTCATCCGGAAAAATATTTGAATGAAGATTCCATATGCAGAGCGGAGTATTGTTTTCAGCGATCATTTCGCTCTTTCTGAACCACCTGCCGGGATTTCCCCTTCTCTGTGCATAGAAATCAAGTTTAAGAATCGTATCGTCTTTGATCTTTGTTCCGCAGAAAGGACATACGGGATCATTGATATCGTGAAGAATAAAGTATCTTTTTTCGCAGTTCGGATTGGAACAGCTGTGAAGAAGATTCCAGGTCTTAAGAAGCCCTCTCTCCCATTCAATAGCCGCCGGTCTCTCCGACGGATCATGCAGTCCCCTGCAGAACACACGGAGAAAGAGATCTTCAAGATATGGTCCCAGATCTTTTATCGTGACTTTGAGATCATCCGGTCTGTTTGAAGTATCGTCTGGATCTTCAATGAAAGTAGCCTTTTCGCCGAGACATAAATAGTCGTCCTTTTCAGGATCTTCTGAATAGATCTTCGGACCGATTATCGGATGCCGCAGAAAGATATATTCATAAATCAGTACCGCCATTGAATGAAGGTCTGTCTGAACACCCGGAAACTTACGCTGTTTTCTGTCCATCCCGAGTGTCTGGAGCACCTCAGGAGCAACATAGCCTCTGGTTCCTATTACTTCAGGAGGATACAGTCCCGGTACCACCAGTGAGTCTATGTCGATCACAACACAGGTACCTGAACGCGGATCAACAAGTACGTTGTTCGGTGACAGGTCTGAATGTGCGAGACCGGCCTGATGAAGTCTTCTGACAGCACGTGAAAGAAGTATTGAAATCTGCAGCATTGAACGGAAATCACCGAGTTCTGATGAATTCAGATATTTTCTGCTTCGTCCGGTGAACCAGTTGCTTTTTTTGTCCTTTCCCTTTATCTGAAGGATCTGGGATGCATTGTCACCGAAGAAAAAATTCTTCGGGTAAGCCGGACTTACGATCCCGAACTCAGGCCTTATTACGATATCGACAGGCCAGCAGTAGCATTTTGAAAAATAAGAAGCTGTCCGGTCATCGTTTCCGTTGGCACCGCCGAGTTCCTCAGGCACAGTAGGATTGTATCTGCCGAGTATTGCTTTCAGGCGGTCCTGTATACCGGGGTCTGCGGCATTTTCAGGATCATTGAAGAACTGGACTACAAACGATTTGTCCGGTGTGAAATAAGTGTACTTCATTCCCCCGCGCGGAGGATTCTTAGTTACAACATATTCGATCTCACGGCCGCTAAGCAGCAGTCCGCGTCTGATATTGTCCATCTGGTGTTTCACTCCTGATCAAATTCGAGCAGAACAAGCGTTCTGTCATCAAATGAGCCTCGCTCAGTATAGTTATCCAGCCATCTTAAAAGTCTTTCTTTTCTTTCAGACGGAAGATCAGTATCAAAGTTCTCAAGCGATGCTTTCTTTATAAAAGCCGTATTCTTCCAGAGCGTTTCAAGATCTGTACCGGTACGTTCCTCAAGACGTTTGGCGTACTGGCACATTATCTTTTTCTCATTGTCATTTACCCATGGATGAACAAGCGGCTGAGGAACAGTCTCAGGAATTTCTCCTTCTGATGACGAATCATCGACAGATGTAATACCGTTCAGACACAGGTCCAGATAAAGTCTGAGAAGTTCCGGTGAATTAGGAAAATAATCATCTGCAACACCGTCAGTCATAAGCATGAAAGCTGAAGACTTTCCGCGCATGATCTTGGTCTTGCCCATAAGGCTTTCCTTTCTGGTCTGGTTATCAGAAGTGATAAAATCAGTTTCACCTGAATATTCACCGCTGTCAGGCACACTGAGTAGTCTTAATGCCTTTTCAAAAGGGCTGTTTCTGTCAACGGAACAGATTATGCCGTCGCCTATCTGGATCGCGGCTGCAAAATACTCTTTTGATTCACCGACCATTACCGGAAGAACAATGCATACTAAAAATGTACATGCAAAATCCTTTATTTCAAGATCGCGTTCCACAAGATCAAGATAGCGAAACTGCGTCTTTCTCTCGTCAAAAGCTGCCTCAACAGCTTCCTTTGCCTTTAATACTGAATCCTGAAGAATATTCGCAAAAACGCCGCAGCCTTCCATAAAACCGCTGTCGTCGAGAGGCAGAGAAAGCTTGGCTTTGTCATCCTCTGAAGCGTTACCGAGGTTTTCCCTGAGATACGCTGCTGCTGCACTGCATGCTGCCTTTGCACCAATTCTTGAAAACTTTCTGGAGCCGGCACCGTCAGATGCAATAAGGATCTTCCAGTCGCCGTTTACATCATATTCATACCAGTCGTCGCAGTTTGTTCCGTCATGCTTGTGTTTCTTGCCGCGTACTCTTGCAGCAGTTACCCTTCCGCATTCAATTTCCTGCTCTGAAGACATATACTCTTCAAAAATTTCAGGTTCGTTTTCCGAAACTGCCTTGTACTGCCAGAGCGAAGCCGTCTTGTCTGTTATGTTAAGTTCATTGAAAACAGACAGCCTGTCCATGCTTTCCTTTATGTCTTCCTCGGTCGCTGAAAGAAGTTCATCCGGCTCAATGTCGATCACTTCATCTTCAGAATACTTTCCTTCTTTTTCTTTGTTACTCACAATTTCACCTGCCTGTTACGGAACAATAATGAAGCCCTGAGGCGGCGGAGGAAGTTCGATAGGTGCTCCCGGAAGAGCATCAACACTTCCTGATGACATCTTGATAGATCCTGATACCCAGGCAAAGAACTGTGCAAGATCGCCTGCTGAAAGGCTGTTCATCATAAGAACATTATTTGTGATCTTCTTGAGAACTGAAGTATCTGCCTGAGCACCGGCTGCACATGCTATGATATTGGCTGGTTTTTTTGCTCTTAAGTTCTTCGGCTGCCTGTTCCCATTCATCTGTAGGCGCACCGTCAGTAAGAATGAATACAAGCGGCTTCCAGTCGCCTTTCTGTTCTGTACTTCCCTTGCGTACTTCGTCTTCAATACATTCTGAAAGAAGTCTGAGTGCTGCGCCCAGTGATGTGATACCACTGGCCTGAAGTTCAGGTTCCTTAAAGTCTATAAGTTCAGTAAGCGGGCACACCTGTCTTGCCACACTGTCAAATGTAATAACTGAAAGATAGGCAGTTTCAAGCGCCTGCGGATCACTTTTAAGTTCCATAAGAAGAGCCTTTACACCCTGTCTTACCGCTTCGATAGGTTCTCCGTTCATAGATCCGGAAGTATCAAGTAAAAGATAAACCGGTAATCTCCTTATTAATTCTGACATAACATTTTCTCCTGTCTCTTTTTTTATATTTTTTCTGTTCATGTATTAACTTGTGAACTCGATTTAAGTTCTTGTGAACCGATAAAAGAAATGAGCTCTCCATTAATAGAACATTGTCATTATTATACTCTCTTTTTTGTTATTTGTCAATAAAATAATGCAAAATTATTTTGCCATTTTCTATAGTAAACGACTAAGATGTCACCATGCACAAAATGCACAGCCAAAACCTGTTTCAGGCACATTAAGCTTTTAAATAAAAAAGCAGCATGACTCATTCTTCTGAAAGTCATGCCGCTGAATAGCTTATAATATTGTCATGCTGATCTGTGTTTCCTGATTATCAGCTGAGGGCAAACGCCGGATTCCTTGTTTACTGTTTGTTATTGTCTGTCGTAGTATGCCCTGCCTCTGTCAGGCTTGAAATATGTTCTCAGATAACCGTCCGATGACACAACAACAAACTCATTTGTATCTTCAATGTAGTATACATCATCGTTGTCATCCTTTTCCTTCTTGTGAAGTGCGTCAGGTGAATTCACAACATCAGATGCTGCCTTTTCGTACTCTTCTGCAGAAGCAAATCCCATTTCCTCGCCGTGTTTTTTATAATGGTCATTTAAAAGCTTACTGTTTCTGAAAACGTATTTCTGTCCTTCGGATACCTCACCGGAGAATTCTTCAGGTTCTTCGGAACCTGCCTCTGCTTCGGTCTGAACATCCTGTTCCGTTACAGTTTCCGAGACAGGAAAAACGTCCTCTGAAAGACTGACGGTTTCTGTATCCTGCTCAGCTGTCGCTGCATCTGTTTCACTGTCGGTCAGTATCTGAAGTGCAGGCTCAGTGACTGCTTCGGTTACATAACCCGGAATAATATCATCCTGCGACTGAAGTTCATTATCATTTCCGAATCCGGAAAAACCGTTAAGAAGAAGAAAAGCTAACTTCAGGACGACCAGTATAGCTATGGCCGCAAGAGAGAGTTTCAGTACCTTCCTGACATTTTCATTTTTCATCAGACTGCGTATCCTTTATTAACGATCACTTCTGAAACTTCATCAACATATTTTTTGCATACTGAATCAGTTTCTGCTTCAACCATAACTCTGACAAGAGGTTCTGTACCGCTGCCTCTTACAAGTATTCTGCCGTTGTCTCCGAGTGCCTCTTCAACTTTCTTTACTGCAGCAAGAACATCTTCATCTTCCATGGCAAGTTTCTTGTCAGTAACACGTACATTCTTAAGAAGCTGAGGATAGATGGTCACAGGTGCTGCAAGTTCAGCAAGTTTCATTTTTGATTCAAGTACAACTTCCATTATCATAAGTGAAGTGAGGATGCCGTCGCCAGTGGATGCGTACTTGCCGAAGATGATATGGCCTGATTCTTCTCCGCCGAGCTTGAATCCGTTTGCAGCCATGTTCTCGTAAACGTACTTGTCACCTACAGCTGTCTTTTCATAGGAGATACCTTCAGCGTCAAAAGCTTTGTAAAGACCGATATTGGACATGATCGTTGTAACTACAGTGTTGCATGTGAGCTGACCCTTGCTCTTGAGATATTTACCGCAGATGTAGAGGATAAGGTCTCCGTTTATAAGCTTTCCGTCATGGGCTACTGCAAAGCATCTGTCTGCATCGCCGTCATATGCAAATCCGATATCGCATCCGGATTCCACTACGTACTTCTGAAGTGCCTCAGGATGTGTTGAACCGCATCCGTTATTGATATTTGTTCCGTCAGGAGTATTATTGATCACATGTGTTTCAGCTCCGAGTGCATCAAAAACGCACTTTGCAATTGATGAAGCACTTCCGTTTGAACAGTCAAGAGCAACCTTCATGTTCTTGAACGAACGGGTAGCAAGAGAGATAAGGAAACCGATGTAGCGGTTACGTCCTGCAGCATAATCGACTGTGCGTCCGATGTTTTCACCTGTAGCAAGCGGTATTGAATCCGGATCACCGTCAATATACTCTTCTATCTTCTTTATTGTTTCGTCATTAAGCTTCTCGCCTTTTCCGTTCATAACCTTTATACCATTGTCATAAAACGGATTATGACTTGCTGAGATCATGATACCGCAGTCAAAATCATCAGTTTTGGTCACATACGCAACGCTCGGAGTAGTTGTAACGTGAAGCAGATATGCATCTGCGCCTGACGCTGTGATACCTGCTGCAAGAGCGTACTCGAACATGTAGGAACTTCTTCTTGTATCCTTGCCTATTACAATGCGGCATTTGTCATTCTTGCCCTGTGAATAATACCAGCCAAGGAATCTGCCTACCTTGAATGCGTGATCAACAGTGAGATTTTTGTTGGCTTCTCCTCTGAAACCATCTGTACCAAAATACTTTGCCATAATAATTATTTCCCCTCTGGAATCTTATTTTTTCCGTTTGATTATACTCATACCTGCGGGCTTTTCCCGCTGACTGCAGTACCATTCTCTGCAGCGCTTTGCATTTTATTATACAACTATTCAGAAATAAAATCAAGTCCGATTATTGTCAGATGTATTTCCGGAGCAGTCATCCGGGAAACTCCTCTTCCTTCCGGAATACGGATAAACAAGCACATCATATACATATTAATAAGACAAATTAAATACAAATATCATTTTTATCCACCTTTTATGCATATTATAGGTTGTAAAATGCAGATAACTATGATATGATTTATACAGGATTTTATGTTATGTTGATAATATTTTTCAATTATCAGCTAATCAGTGTATTTTTTTATGACTGGATCTGTAACTCCTTCAGTCATTACCCGAACACGAAAAGAGGTATTATTCATATGTCATTTAAACTGAAAAAAGTGATTGCATCACTGACAGCGTTTGTTCTTTCTGCAGGAATGATGTCATTTACTGCCGCAGCTGATGAAAACACATCTGCCGTAAATGGAACCTCAGCAGCCGAGAATTCCGAAACTCCTGACAGCGGAGCAGAAAAAGAATTTTTCTTCGTTGATCATTTTGATGACGGCAATCACAGCTGGACAGGACGCGGCGGCGCAAAACTCTCATTAAGTGATGAAAAACCGTTTGACGGTATCAACTGTCTCTATGTAACCGGACGTACAGCCGCATGGAACGGTGCACAGAAGGAACTCGATCTTACTTTATTTGAACCTGGAAAAACATACAGTTTCAGCTGCAATGCAATGCAGACAGCAGGCGGATCTGAAGAAACATTCTACATGAAACTCCAGTACACAGACGGTTCAGGCAAGACAAATTATTCTGCAATTGCCGAAGCAACAACCCTCAAGGGCGAATGGGTACAGCTTGCAAATGCTGAATACCAGATACCGGCTGATGCGACTGAAGCTTTCCTTTATGTCGAAACAGAAAGCGGAACCTTTGACTTCTATGTTGACAATGCTGCCGGTGCCGGAGAAGCTACACAGATTGAAGGACCAAAGGCCAAAAAGCTCACATACGGCGACATAAACTACGACGGAAAGATCAACATTCCGGACCTTTGCCTTATCAAAAGCGCCATAACTGACGGACTCGAAGACGAGGCAATGAAAAAGGCCGCTGACGTAAATCACGACAAGCAGATCAATGCTGAAGATGCAATGCTCATTTTCCAGTGGCTCAATGCTGAAATAGAAGCATTCCCTGAACCGCCTAAGCCGGAAAACGTATGGGATGACTATCAGGAAACAGCATCTGCTGAATGGATAAACTTCTACAAGAGCTCTATCCTCAGCATGGGCAATACAGCACGTCTCGCAGCAAAACTTGATGCTGCATCACAGGGTGCACCGCTTACTCTTGCTTATCTCGGCGGTTCGATCACTGAAGGAAAGAACTACAGCAGTCCGTTCTCATCATATATAAAGAACAACTTCTGCAAGGGAACTTTCAAGGAAGTAAATGCCGGTCTTTCCGGTACTTCATCAGTAGTTGGTCTTGTAAGAAGTGAAAAGGATATCTGCAGCCACAATCCTGATATCGTGGTTATCGAATTCTCTGTAAACGACCACGAAGACATCATGTACAAGAAGTGCTTCGAAAGCTGCATCAAAAAGTTCCTCTCACTGCCGAACGATCCTGCAGTTATCGCTCTTATCACAACATCAAAGGGCGGATATAACAGCCAGGCTCAGATGGAAGCATCAAGCAAGGTGTTTGACATTCCTGTTATCAGCATGCACAATGCTCTTCAGGGCGCTTTCAAGAGCGGATTCCTCAAGCAGAGCGACTACTTCTCAGATGAATACCATCCGCACAAGAACGGCGGACAGCTTGTAGCTGACTGTATGGCTTACTATACACGTCAGGCTATGAGAACTGAAAACCGCTCTGAATCATACAGCATACCGACCGGATCAAAATACGGTTCTGAATACTACACATGTATAAACGCTGATCCTGACAAGGATCTCCAGAATTTCAACGGCGGGTCATTCAAGAGAGGAAACGGATACAATTCACTTCCTTACAGCTATACATCAAGCGGCGGAGCGCCGATGACATTCAAGGCTAACGGCAAGGGACTTATCATTGTATTCAAGGCTAACAGCTCAGGAATGGGAAGCGTAAATGTAACTGTAAACGGCAAAACCACAAAGGTAAACGGCAACAAGCAGTATACATGGGGCGGTCCTGACGCTGAACTCGGTTACTATCAGGATACTGAAGGCGTTCTTGATGTTTCTATCTCAGCATCCGGAAACTTCACTATCTGGGGTCTCGGTCTTGTAAAATAAGATATCTTCAAAATACAATATATCAATTCACCCTCGTCTGTTTTCCCTCCATCTAATCAAGGAATCAGACAAGAAAAACGACTGCATAACGCAGTCGTTTTTTTCTATTGAAATATTAAGATGAATATGATAGAATTAATGGAGTAATAATAAGGAAACAATGAAAATAATCCTAAAAACACAGCTAAGATCCGGGTGTCCCCCAGCCCCGCTGTGATTTTCGGTTTAATAATGTTTCCTTAAATAAATGATCGGAGAATTCCAATGAAAAGCAATTATAAAGCAAAGACTGCATCAGCACAGTATGAACAGCAGAGCAACGTATTCGAAATGTGGCTTCTCTTCAAAGATAAACCGGTACGTCCTGAGGAACCTGTACTGAGAGCCGCTCTGGAAAGCAAATGCGGCAAAGTGGATGTAATCGCGTCAAGCCCTGAACTGACAAGCTTCGGCGTTAAACGTTTCATGAGTCATTTCAGGGACGCCGACCTTCCCGCTCAGGTAATGCTGGGAAACGTAATGCCGTTCAGACAGACTGACATCACCAATGCAGAACGTGCCCAGATAAGAGATATCAAAGACCGTGACACTTTTCTTTCATCATGCACGCACAAGATACTTGCCGCTGACATGATGGCCGCACTCGATACTGAACACAGAACACGTCTTCTGATGAACTGGCTTGAAGTAGTTACAGATATATTCAAAGACTGTGTCGCTGTATGGATTCCGTCCGGCGGAAAGCTCATTCCGGCAGATCTTATAAGAAGCGGAAAGGTGGAAAAGCAGGATCGTTTTGTATGCTTCTGCGTTAATGCACGTTTCTTTAAAATAGAAAAGACGGATGAAATGCTTGTTGACACACACGGTATGTGTGCTGTCGGACTTCCTGATATCCAGTGCCACTTTAAAAATCTTGATGCTGATGCGGTCGTAAACTATGTATACAACATAGCCTCGTTTGTAATGCAGAGCAGAGACCAGATAAAAGACGGCGACACTATTGAAGGACTTAACGCCGAAACATCAGAGTTCGACGAAAACGTTCTGTGGACAGTACGCTATGAAGATGCAATGGTACAGCCAATGCGTGCGGTAATCGATGTCTGTCCGGGAGAAAACGCTGCCGGCGAAAGAGAAAAGTAATAATCAGTCAGTAAAGGAGAATAATCATGCTTCCAAATGATCCGGCTATACTTCTTAGTGTAATAAACACAAAACTTCGTGATCAGTACAGTTCGCTTGCCGCTCTCTGCGACGATCTTGACGTTTCAGAAGACGAAATAAAAAAACAAGCTTGCAGGTATCGGATACGAATACGATGCCGCACAGAACAGATTCAGATAACCCCGGACGTAAAAAGTCAAAAGGAGAAAATGAGATGAATAATGAAGTCGAAACCAATATGGAAATAATGATGGTCCAGTTGTTATTTAACAGCAAACCAGAGTCACCGACAGCGGATAAAGTTAAAAAGGCACTTGAAAAATATCTTGGTGATCTCGGAGAAATTCCGTATGCAGAACCTTCCAAGATAAGTTCCGGAGACATGTTTATGTTTCCGCTTGAAAAATATAAAGTGGTAACTAAGGATCATCCGGACGGCATTCCTGCTATGGCGGTGTTTTTATCATCTGAGCCGGAATCCAGGATAGAAGTGGATGAAATGGCACGCTCTCAGTTCTGGGATGTACAGGACGGTGAAGCGATAATAAATGATTGTAAATACACTGTGCTTGTTCATACTATGCTCGGAATGGGACTTACCTATCAGGAACAGGCAGAGATACTGCTTGCTCAGGTCGGCGCAGCACTTGACTGTTATCCGGGATGTACTGGAATATATGCAACGCAGAGCGGAAAGCTTATTACTCCTGATAAATTTGAAAGCTTCAAAAAATACAGCGTGTCAGAAAGATTCATTGATCTCTTTGTCAATGCAAGATTCTTTAATATTTCTGATACAGATGAAATGGTAGTTGATACACTTGGATTCTATGTTTTCGGGGCTGCTGATGTACAGATGCATTTCAAAAACCTCGATCCGACTAATGTTGTAAATTACGTTTATAACATTGCGTCATACCAGTTCGACAACGGCTTCCCGATCCAGAGCGGTGAAACCATTGACAGTATTGATGAAAACGGTAATATTCAGATGAAACCGCAGTGGCCGGTACAGTACGAAAACTCACTTATAGATCCGCCAAGAAGCGTACTTGATATCAACTGCGGCAAATATGCCGGCGGAAAGAGATAAGACTGAAGGAAGTAAAAATTTGAAATATCAGAACATTACTCAGGCCTTATATCACGAACCCAAGCAGCTCAGCAATCTGAGCTGCTTTTTCAATTGCGCCGAAGGCGCATCCGCTTAAATGGAACGCCTATCGGCGTACTATTCCAGAAAAGGCACCCGTTGGGTGCCTTTTGAATAAGCGAGCGCTCGGCAGCGCACGAAAAACAGACTACATAACCCATGCGGTCACGCAGTCTGTTACTCTGTAATCGGTGATTTTCCAGTCTGCGACTGGAAAATTTCTATTTTATTTTCCGAGGGAAAGATCCTTTACAGTTTTATTATCTACTTTATCTTTGAAATAATTCCATATTTCCTTCCTGAATACGATCTGTATCTCTTTATTTGGTATGCGCAGCGGCAAAAGTTCAGCATCTTCTTCTACCGCCTTTGAAAGATATCCTGTTTCAAGCAATGCAGACCAAAGATTATCTCCGTTTTCATGAATAAGATGATATGGTACATGTTCATTTACAAAACATTCAATAGTCTCACCGGCAAGCAATTTTTCAAAGTTTTCATTTGCATCATCAGTTTTTCCAAGAAATCCGTGTATAAGATTCTGCGATGTTTCTGAAGTATTTACCCAGTAACTTTTAGGTCCTCTGAGGTTACTGTATGATCCGTCAAGAACCGAACGCACATACAACAGTACATCCCACGGACAATACATCTTTTCACGTCCAAAGATATATCCGTCATACCATTCTGAAACAGTGTCATATCTTTCTGACAAACCTGCATCGTCAAGAAGATTTCTTACATTTTCATCTGTGAATCCGATAGCTGTTGCAAAAACAGGTGACAGAACTGTATAAGGAATGATATTATTAACTCCGGTATATGTACTGTTTTTTACTGTATAAAGGCATCCGGAAAGAATAACACCTTTGACATTTTCGTTTGTCTTGCAGACAAAGCTGAGCATATGCTCGATCATATCCCGGACTTTATCATATTCCGGTTTACCAAGTGCTTTTGCCATTGGTACGTCATATTCATCCACAATAACAAAAACCTGTTTATTATAGTGATCGTGAAGCATACGGACAAGTACATCAAGTGCTGCTACACTTTCAACCATATCAGCTTTTTTCTGCTTTAATTTAAGAAAGATTTCTTTGTCGTCATTATCCGTTTTTTCGCTTTCCGAAAGAAAATTCAGACTCTTTACTGTATTGGATATTGCAAGCTTAAAATTTCCTGCTATGGTGTCAAAATCACAACCATAGATTTCTTTCATAGAAATAAACACCACCGGATATTTGTTCATATATTTGTCCACTAATTCCGGATTGTTCATGACCTTAAGACCATCAAATATATCTTTGCTATCCCGGCGGATATCCAGAAATTCCCTGAGCATTGTCATTGTCAGAGTTTTTTCCGAATCTTCTCGGACGTGCAAACAGCACTGCCTTATCGAATTTATCAATTAGAAATTCTTCTATCAGTTCTGTTTTATCTATGTAATATGAATTGTTTTCTCTGAGTTCACGGAAACTGTCGTATGATGCTCTGATATTTAATTTCACTACTTTTGCTCCTTCCTGTATTTTTTCTCATGCTATAAGTATAACACGTTTCACTCTTTCAGGCAACAGAAAAGTAATTCAGTACTGCTGTATACATATCTGTTTTTGATCAAAGCAGCTCAGCAGTCTGAGCTGCTTTTTCAATTGCGCCGAAGGCGCATCCATTTTAAGCGGGACGCCTAACGGCGTACTATCTCAAAAACGGGTGCCTCAACCTGAGACACCAGTTTCAATTGATGAAAAAGTAACGGTGAAGTAAAAATAATTATGATTCGGGCGTCAAAAGGGTAAGACCAATCTGAGCCAACAAAAGCATCTTGAAAATTTAATATTATTACAACAAATGAAAACGCGAAATATGGTACAATAGAAGTATCAAATTTCGGAGGAAAAAGAAATGTCATTCGTAGCAAACGATTTAAGGAATGAACAAATATCAATGTTCGATTCCACGCTGAATTTAACAGAAAGAGAACGCAGATTTTTAGAAAAATCATGGGCAAAAGTATTTGCTGAAAAAGTATTTCCTGCAATAGATGAAACACCGTATGCGGTTCTTTACAGCGAAAAATTATCGCGTCCAAATACTCCGGTAAACGTTCTCGTAGGCGCAATATTCATTCAGCAGCTAACAGGACAGTCCGATGATGAATTTCTTGAATCATTGCTGTTTGACATAAGATATCAGTATGCACTTCACACAACATCATTTGATGAACAGCCCCTTAGTGACAGAAGTCTTGGAAGATTTCGTGAAAGATTAGCAATGTATGAAATTGAAACAGGAATAGATCTCATACAAAATACGGAAAAAGAAATAACAGATGTTATGGCGCTTGTTATGGGAATAGATCATCATCTTAAACGTATGGATAGCATGATGATATCTGCAAATGTGAAGAAAATGTCGCGTCTCGAACTGCTTTATACATGTGTTTCAAACCTTGTAAAAGAGATGAAACGCAGTAATGCAGAAGTGCCTTTGGAATACATGCATTATGCTGATGTAGATGACAGAAATAAAGTAGTATATCATAATCGTAGTGAATCTGTTGATAGCAAGATTGTAACTATTCTTGAAGATGCAAAAATTCTGATGAACCTGTGTGATGAAGATATTGAAGACAGCAGTGCATATAAATTGCTGGTACGCTTTCTCAATGAGCAGACTAACATATATCCTAACGGAATCCGTCAGCTTAAAGATGCAGACGATTCAAGTATGGATTCTTCAATACTTCAGAATCCTGCGGATCCGGAAGCAACATTTCGCCATAAAGCAGGTAAAAATCATATAGGATACGCTGCAAATTTAGTAGAATCATCAAATGAAAACGGTGATACGCTTGTAACTGATTTTCAGTTTGAAGCAAACAATTACAGTGATAAGAAATTCATCAATGATGCAATGGAAAGAATGAATTCTCAGCCGGAAGACGACCGCACAGTAATAGTAGCTGACGGTGCATATACAGCTGATGAAGCATTAGCAAAATCAAAAAACATTGAAATTGTAAACACTAATCTTACTGGTAAAGAAACACCAGATATCAATGCTGATTTTGAATTCAGTGAAGACGGAACACAGATCTTAAAGTGTCCCGGAGGACATGAACCAATAAGCTGCAGCTACAATAAAAAGACAGGGCAGTGTGTAGCATCCTTCGATAAAGAAAAGTGCGAAAACTGTCCACACTTTAATGAATGTAAACCTAACTTGAGAGTAAAGGTTTGTAAGAAAACAGTCTCATTAAAAAGTAAAAACAGAGCTCAGCAACAGAGAAAACGTTCTACAAAAGAATTTAGTGACTTAACTAAATTCCGAAATGGTGTTGAATCACTTCCATCCATTCTTCGAAGAAAATATCATGTTGACAAAATACCGGCAAGAGGTATGATTCGAAAGAAACTATTCTTTGGAGCTAAAGTAACTGCTATGAACATCCAGAAGTTTTGCAAATTCATGCAAGGCTCGGCATGCCGCGCCCAAAATGCGGTAATAGCCTGAAAAATGAGTAAGGAAAGCTACTAAATATTGAGATTTACGTTTCGATATATCCATAATTTGTAATAATATTAAATTTTCAAGATTCTATTGGAATTTTGAAAAGTCAAAATCGCTGTTTTGACGCTCTAATCATAATTATTAGAAAAACAGATATAAACAATGTATCATAAAAGCTCCTGAAAATCAACAGGTTTTTTAAGTCCAGTTTAAAAACTTTCAGATAAAAAAACTACGCTTCACAGTTTCGCAATGAATCTGTGAAGCGTAGTCTGTTATAGGAGTGATATAATGATGAATACTGATTTTAAATGAGCACCGGGATCAGTATCCGGTACTGCTCTGACATCAGGCTATAAACGATGTGATCTTTCCGATGAAAAACTCAATGATCTTTGAAACGTCATCAGAATCATTCTTTTCATTTTCATCGAAGTCACCGTTTGCACTGTATTCGCCGCCGAGTGCTGCGTTCTTTAACATAATGACATCGGCAATGTTTACTTTTCCGTCTTCGTTTGTATCGCCGAATACAACTTCAATATCTACTGAGCTTCCCTGTACATCCGGATTCCACCAGCTGAGGTTGAAAAGTGAATCTGTACCGTTGCCGCTGAATACGAAGTAGACATCCTTTATACCGCTTGTCTTTTCGATCTTTGCAGTTTCTGTCTTCCACTTCTGCCAGCCGCCTGTGTATGTAACATCGACCTCACCGATAGTTTTTCCGTCAGGGCTGCCGAGTTTGATAGTGATCTTTCCGCCTTCAAGATTTGAAGCTACTCTGAAGTCGATCTTTTCTGTGGATTTTCCGAAGTCAACTCCCTTGAAACCTATGTAGTCGCCGTTGTTGATATAAGCAACATCCTGGCCGCCTTCGCTGCAGGTTTCAAGCTCTGTTCCTGAGTTTACGTCGTATGATACTGCAGATATACCAACCGATGTACCCTTTATTCTGAGAAGCTTCTTTGATCTGCTCTTTACTGTACCGTCGTTTCCGACTACATAAAGATAATATTCGCCTTCCTTTGCAGGAGTTTTTATTTTTGTTGCTGTACCTGAAGCCTTCGTCATGTTATCCCCTGCTGTGAACGATGTAGTTCCGGAAGGAGCAAGCCAGATGGTGTTGTCTTTGCTGCCGCTGCTTCTTACAGGAAGAACTGAGCCGCCGGTAGTTTCACATGCTGCCGGGAATACTCTGTCTGCATCGGAAAGCAGATAACCCGGTACAAGTCCTGCATGATCATCGTCAAGACCTGAATTAAGACAAACCTTGTACTGTGCGAAAGGCCATACATTGTCCTTTACTACGATCGGAGTATCTATCTCACTGTTCGGAGGATTCTTGCCCATCTTGTTTACTGTAGCATATGTACGCTTGATCTTAAGATGATGCTTCTGGCCGTAATCTTCACAGTTGATAGTATATGTTACGTTAGGGTCTATTTCGAGTACATTGTCGTTTTCCTCGATATATGCTGTACCTTCATCGTTGTGAAGTCCGTAAGTCGGCTGATATGCCGCTGCAGCCGGTATGCCTTCAACGTAGTTTTCATTTATGATAGTGCCCGGCATCTGACCGATGGTATAGATACCGCCGCTGTCGTGAAGTCTGTTAAGACAGTTCGTAACACGGTTGTAACAGATGGAATTGTTCTTACAGGTAGTTGAATCCTTGAAATTGCACCAGCCCCATCCGAGATGGATACCGTTGTAGGCTGTCTTGTTTATCTGGTTGTGATTAATTGTAATACCTTCAACGAAATACGCTGTGATAGCTGCGCATCCGCCGAAACCGTGAACAACGGAAATATCATAGAGCATGTTGCCGCTGACATTGTTGTTTTTACAGATGCCTTCAATACCCGGAGCATATTTTTCATGGTTTGAGGAACTTCCGTCACCGATGTATATGTGCTGCGGATGTCCGACTGTAATACCGCTGGATGTAATATCCGTAATAAAGTTGCCCGTTACCTCTGAATTAATAACGTCATTTGTCATTGAAAGGCCGTCTGCACCGCTGTGCTTGATAACGTTGTCTGTAAATGAAATCGACTCACTGTTTGTGACATTTATCATACCAGGAAGTGTGTCAGCCATTTCGTATTTTCTGTTGTGCCAGTTGGAATCAGCAAAAGCTGTATATGACTGAGCAGCCTGACATGTTGCTTTTCCGTGTGATCCGGCTACTTCAGTAAGCTGGAATTCTGTATTTTCAAAAGTAATACCGCTGAATGAAATATTCTTTACTCTGTCAGTGGTTGATTTTCCGGCAATGTTAATGATCTTGTCAAGTACCGGTGCCTCGACATCTGCCGTGTTTATATCCTCGCCCTGACGCGGCCAGTAGTAAAGCACCTTTTCGGTCTTGTCAAAATAGAACTCGCCCGGTTCATCCATGAATTCGAATGCGTTGTATATCGTATGAGTGCCTCCGCATGAGAATCCGGCTCCCCAGCCAGGTGTCTGTGCTATCGCACCGTACGGCTGCTGCAGATACATGACAAGATTTCCGTTTACGTTCTTGATATCTCTTGTACAAACGATATTTTCATTCCATGTTGTACCGTTTATGATCTCAAGATCGTCCTTGTTGCGTTTTATCTCCGGCAGGTCATTTGGGTTGTATGAAATACCGTCGCTCTTTTTGCCGGAATCCCATGCCCAGTCAGCCTGACCCTTGTTTACGTTGTAGTCACCGAAACCGCCCTTTGCATTGACACGTTTGCTGGTCATATTTGCACGTCTGTCATTTACGAACAGGTTTCTTAATTTGTAGTCTCTGTCAAGAGGTGCCTTGTATATTCCGTCCTTGTACTGTGTCCACCCTGTTACCTGTGTCGCAGCATTGAGTTCAGGAACTTCATCCTTGTAGGCCATATAATAGACCGTATGACCGTTTGTACCTGAATCTCTCGTGTCGAACTCTGTTGTCTTTGTAACACGGTATGTACCGCCTCTGAGATAAACACAGATATCACCGCTCATGTTCCCGTTGATCTCTCTTACAGCATCTCTTGCTCTTTCAAGAGTACGGAAAGGCGAATCGATCGTACCGCTTCCGTTGTCGTCACCGTCAGGTGAAACATAGAATTCTGCTGCATAATCCGCTGCCTTTACAGTGTCCGCCTTAAGTAAAACTTCTCCTGAAGGAAGTACAACAGAAGTCATTCCAAGACAGCATCCCATTAAAACGGCAATACCTTTTCCTGCTTTAGGGCGCACTCCGCCCCTCTTAAATACTTTACGCATACTTATCTCTCCTAAAAACCTAACCCTTTACCGTAATGCGCGACCATTTTCACGCACCGGTAATCAATCCTGAAATCGTGCCGCCATACGCAGCACGCACACTTACAATAATTATATTACTATTATTTCATACAAAAGTCAATAGTTTTTGTATACAACTTATATACATAGTGCATAGTGGCTTAAATTTACAGCAATATATTGTTATGAACTGAAATAAAGTACCATTCGTATTTTCAGAGAAACTATACAAATTAACCGCCGTGTACCAGATGGTAAACACGGCGGTTTTGTTTTTTATATAATGAGCATCAGCGGACTGACTGTTCACTTATTTTCCTTCGGAATAGCAGTCTTTTCAATTCTCTTGTAGAGATAAGTATCTGTCTTTCTTGAAAACTTCAGACTGTTTCTTTTAATGTACTCAGCGGCTGCATGCTGCATGTGAACTGAAGTAAGCGCGCTTTTCTGTACAAATGCTATGATAACTCCGATAAGAATTCCTATCAGGATAGCTATTACGTAATTCATGCTGTACCCCTCCTTATGATCCCATGAAATATGCTATTATGCAGGCAATGACTGCACATACTGTTGAATACAGTGCCATCGCTTTAAGGAATGCTGCCTTGTCAAGCGGCAGGTTTCCGACGAATTTTCCTGTCTGACCGTTCATTGCAAAGAGGAACTTCTGGTCATTCCACGTTGTGTTCAGGATCCATACCGGATAGAGAACATACTGTGCCTTGCCGTTATGGAGCTGAATCGCGTTGCCTTTTTCAGTTACCTGTGAATATCCGATAACTGAATCCCTGAACGTATCGATAACGCTCTGCTCTATACGGTGGTTTGCACGGTCAATGCTCTGTTCAGCAGTAACATCATATCTGTCTGCAAGATAACCTGAGAGATATGCTTTTTCAAAAGTAACTGCATCCTTATAGTCGAACGGCTCTATTGATTCCATAAGATCGTCAGGCATTCTTGAAGATCCGTCCACAGGAACATGTTCAAATGCAAGCGAACCGGTACGTCTTACATTATAGTAGCTCTTTTCAACGTAACGGTAATTGCTGTCTGACCATCTGCGTTCCTTGACACCTTCGTAGCGGATATCGCCGTCAGCATCTGCATCGAAAAGCCAGAAAGGAACATAAACGCCCTTTATCTCATCAATATGATTCTGGTCGGTAAACGCCTTTGGAAGAAACTTCTTTCCCTTAAGATGCTCCGCAAGTTTTTCCTTCGCCTTGTTCTTGTCAAGCTTGAACGGGATAACAAGGTCAGGTCTTAAGTCACCGTCAAATGTTCCTGAAATTACAACAGGATTTCCGCAGTACGGACAGCTTGACGCACCTGTAAGTTCATCAGCTACGATCTCACCGCCGCATGACTTGCACGAATAGATCTTCATGCCCTCTGTTTCACCCGGCTGCCAGTCTGTACCTGCTGATGTATCCCAGCTCATGTCATTTGATGAAAGCTGGTCAGCCTGCATTTCCTGTACTGCCTCAATCGAAAATTCACTGTCACAGAACGGACACTTCATGTTCTGTGATGCGCTGTCGAATTCTATCTGTCCTCCGCAGCACGGGCATTTGTAATCTGTCATTCCACTCATATTTTTTTCTCCTTTTCCTATATCTTTAGGGAAACACTGATTAAATCGGAAATCCGGCTTCGCCGGATTTCCGGAGGTGGGATTTACGGGGCTTCGCCCCGAACCCCCACGCTGATTAAAAAAGCGTTCCCGTATTTTACATCAGAAACTGTGGCCGCCTCCGCCGCCGCCACTTCCTCCGCTGCTTCCTCCGCCCCAGCTGCCTCCGCTGTAGTCATCAGAACTGAACCAGCTGCCGGAACTTCTTACGCTGTCTGATTTATTATCATCATTACGGTATTTTGTTTTGCTGAGGTTATTTATTTTTACTTTTACTCCAAGGTTATGTTCTGTATATTTCAGCAGTTCAGAAGAATCAGCAACAGATCCGGCAGAATGGTTTCTTGCATTTTCATACACAATAAAACCTGCAAAAAGCAGCGCGAGCAGAATACAGCTGATATATTTCATCGGCTGTGCTATTTCACTGCCTTCAAGAAGCTGTATTTCCTGCTCAAATGCATGACAAGCGCATTCTGTGTACTGAGCAAGTGTAGCATAACGATAGATGTTGTCAGTGATGATATATCCTCTTGGCTGCGTAACGGTTTTAAGAATATCGCCGTTACTGAATATATAAATCTGCCGGTTTACAAGATCTATGAGAAATACTGTTGCACTCTCTTTTCCGAAAAGAGAATGAAGATTGCTTTTGGCATAATCTCTTGTGGATTCAATATATCCTTCCGATACTGTAAGAAGCGCCGCATTACCATACTCTGTCAGTGCCTGCATCTCTTCGGTCAGCTTTCCGTAATACGGATCTTCATCTGAAATAAGTCCGGCAGTATCATCGATCACAGCTCTGTAGCCTGTAACAGAATTTCTGTATATCTCATCAGCTTTTACAGCACGGTCAGGAGTAATAACAAAACACAGTATCAGGAAAACAGTCATCGTAAACACACGAAGACAATTTCTTTTTAAATTCGCATTATACTGCACTGTCATCACCGCCTTTATGAACGCTGAACTGCGGAAGAGGACGTGTAGCTATCCTGTTGTAGTTTCTTATCAGAAGCAGGAATGACACAAGCTCCGCAGCCAGAACTGTCACACCGACAGCATAGTAACAGTAATCCCATACCGGTTTTGCTGCAAGCACAATATTTCCTGCTATACCTGATGCCATATTTATCAGCGGACACAAATACAACGAAACCGACTTGTCTTTCTTTTTTACACTCTGAAGATCACTGAACAGGCACACCAGAAGAATGAGATGAATAATGTTTATCACAACAGCTATGACTGAAAAGGAAGATGCATTAACAAAGGTCACAAAATCCGGTTCTATCAGGCACAGGATCTTGAATACAGCGATCACTCCAAGTATCACAAAAAATACCACCAGCGAAATTCCGTTGACCAGATTATCTCTCAGCCTGCCGGCGATCCCGTCTGATGAACGATTTTTAAGAGCAGCTGTATCTTCCGCACAGTACCCTGTAACAAGCATAGCCATGATTACGGAAATAAGTGTTACACTTACAGGAAGAATCGTTGTGAACATCAGCAGTACAAAAGCAATAACTGCCGCGATAAGAAACCTTATAAAAAAAACTTTGGTGTCAATAGGAGTATCGGATACAACACGTCCTGTCTGTCCGTTTACTGCAGCATATGCCACACGGTCGCCTTTTCTGTATGAAAGAAACCAGACTGGCATCATCGCAAGTTTTACACTGTTGATCCTTGTACCGAACTCTTCTTTTTTCAGAGTTATGTTGTATGTACTGAGTTTTGAATGTGTCTCAATATATTTCTGTGCTCTGTCCTCCGCAACATTTACGGCATACTCCTCATATGTCGATGACGGAACATCAGCCGGTTCGGCATAAAATCCTGCAAAATATCCTTCACTGAATTCTCTGAATTCCGGAGATCTCCGGTGAAATCCCGGATTCCGGACCGTCTCAAACGGTTCGGTTTTTTCGCTCAGATCATCATGAAAAACAGATGAAGCATCATGCATGATATGTTTAAAAACTGAACAGTTAGTGCCGGTTACCTCATCCTTAAACTGATAAGTGTATTCGCCGTGAACTTCAGTACGGTCACCTTTTCTTGTAAAAGAACCTTCCTGCCTTACGTCATAGATCCAGTAAGGAACATATATTCCCCTGAATCCGTCAATAAATTCGGGATCTTTCAGCTTTTCAGGAGTGTAAGGGTTATTTTTAACGTATTTCATGTAAGCATTCTTACACTGCTTTTTGCTGATTCCGAAAGGAATTATATAGTCCGGTTTTTTCTGCTTTTCAAGCTTTGATTCAAAAACCACCGGCGAACCGCAGAACGTACAGTTACCGGAAAGATCGTGATCGGTACTTGTCAGTACGCCTCCGCACTGCGGACAGGTAAATACTGTCGCTTCGTAAGTGTCATCACCCTCAGCCGGCGGTTCACTGCCAGAGTGTTCATCAGGTCTGGCAAGCACATTTTTTTTCATATGGACTGTACAAAGCGCTGCATGACATGCACTTTAACTGCTGATCATAAATACTGAATTTCAGCAGGCCCCCGCAGCCAGGACAGTTTGCCATTTCATATCCCCCCTGATTCATAGAATATCATTATTTTACCATAAAACCGGTTTAATGTCTACTGTTTTCTGATCATTTTGTTTAAGGAAAAGCTGATTTATTCATAAATCAGCTTAGGGGACCGGGGCGAAGCCCCGCAAATTCCCCTTCCGGAAATCCGGCGAAGCCGGATTTCCGATTTAATCAGTATTTCCTTAAAAATAATCATATAAAGAAAGCAAGTTCACGTTTAAGTCTTGCTGCAGGAAGTCCTACAACATTGAAGTAGTCACCTTTTATACTCTTAGCCGGAAGAAGTGCCCCGTCCTGTATGCCGTAAGCCCCGGCCTTGTCCATCGGTGATCCGGTGGCGATGTAATTCTTTATCTCACCGGCAGTAAGCTCAAAGAATTCAACCTCAGTAGTTTCCGAAAAGCTTTTCTTCTTTCTGCCGCTCATTATGCAGACACCGGTAATTACCCTGTGAACTTTTCCGGAAAGAGCCGTAAGCATTCTTTCAGCATCTTCCTCATTACACGGCTTTCCGAAAACCTTTCCCTCATATACCACCACAGTATCACAGCCTATGACAATATCTGACTGATGACTTTCCGCAACGGATTCTGCCTTTATGCATGCAAGATATTCCGCACTTTCCTCAGCGGATACACCCTCCGGTATTGTCTCATCTATATCTGACGGTATACATTCAAAATCACTCACTATATAACCCAACAGTTCCCTTCTTCTCGGCGATGCCGATGCAAGTATAACTGCCATTTAAATGCCCCTTTCCAATCAGTCTGTAAGACTGTCAAGCTCGTCGATAAGCTCGCCGAATATTTCAAGGGCTGAGTTTACAGGGTCCGGTGAAGACATGTCAACGCCGGCGGTCTTAAGAAGCTCTATCGGAGAAGCGGAGCAGCCGCCGCTAAGGAACTTGATATAGTTATCCACTGCCGGTTTGCCTTCCTTAAGAATCTTTCTGGAAAGAGCTATGGCAGCGCTGTAGCCTGTAGCGTACTGGTAAACGTAGTAGTCATAGTAGAAGTGCGGTATTCTCGCCCATTCAAGGCTTATGTCCCTGTCAATCACAATGTCATCGCCGAAATAAAGCTTGTTGAGATCATAGTAGATAGCTGAAAGGTTGTCAGCAGTAAGACCTTCGCCGTTTTCTGTCATTTCATTTATCTTAAGTTCAAACTCAGCAAACATTGTCTGACGGTAAAGAGTTGTTCTGAACTGTTCAAGGAAATAGTTTATGAGATAAGCCTTCTGCTTTTTGTCGGTTGTGGTCTTAAGAAGATATTCCATAAGAAGTGCCTCGTTGCATGTAGAAGCCACTTCAGCAACGAAGATAACATAGTCCGAGTAAACCTGAGGCTGAGTTTTGTTTGAATAGTACGAATGGATGGCATGACCCATCTCGTGCGCAAGAGTAAATTCACAGTTAAGCGTATCCTTGTGATTCAGAAGAACGAACGGATGTACCTTTGCGCCTGCTGAATAGGCACCGCTTGTCTTGCCCTTGTTTTCATAAACGTCGATCCAGCGGTTGTTAAAGCCTTCCATAAGAATGGAGCGGTATTCGTCACCCATTGGTTCAAGGGCGTTGTATACATTTTTCTTAGCCTCTTCAAAGCTTATCTTCATGTCGCAGTCTGAAACCACAGGAGTGTAGAGATCGTACATGTGGAGCTCATCAACGCCGAGAAGTTTCTTTCTCAGTCTTACGTATTTATACATGTACTCCATGTTTTTGTGAACTGCATCGATAAGATTGCGGTAAACGGAAACCGGTACATCTGTTCTGTCAAGTGAGGCATGAAGTGACGATTCATATCTTCTTGCCTTTGCGTTGAAAGAAAGCTGCTTTGTCTGGGCTGCAAGCATTGATGCAATAGTGTTCTTGTACTTGTCGTAGCTTGCATACATTGAATGGAAAGCTGATTCCCTGAGAACTCTGTCAGAACTCTTTACAAGCGGGATATATGTTCCGTGTGTCACCTGATGCTTTTCACCCTTTGAGTCAGTGGCATCTTCAAAATCAAGCTCAGCATCGGAAAATACGGAATAAATTGTATCAGGTGCTTCCTGCATCTGTCCGGCAAGAGCCATGATCCTTTCCTCAGCTTCGGAAAGTGTGTGTTCCTTTCTCTTCTGAAGACGGCTTATGTAAAGACGGTAAAGACCAAGATCCTTGTTTTTCTCAAAGAATCCTTCAAGCACGTTCTCATCTATTGAAAGGATCTCCGGCACTTCAAAGGCACCTGCTTCAGCAATGTCTGAGATAAGTGCTGAAAGTCTGCCGCACATTTCCTGGTAAACTGAATTCCTGTTGTCCTCGTCTCTTCTGCGGTGAGCGTAGTTTACAAGGCTGTCGAGCTTAATACCAAGATCATCGTTGAGCTTAAAATACTCAAGCATTGTTTCAGCTGATTCAGAAAGTCTGCCCCTGAATGAAGCAAGCTTTTCAGTCATAGCCTTTACTGCGTTGTAATCATCGTTCCAGCAGTCATCATTTTTGTAGATATCGGTAACTGCCCACTTGAATTCTTCTGATACTTCAGAACGTTCCTTAACTGTTTCCATCATAATTTTCCTCCGTTTCTTTTACAGTGAACCTGTTTCATTAAGTTCACCTGATTTTCATTGTACTGCATACGGCAGAGTGCGTATGCATATCCGGCTTTCACCGGAAGGTTATCTTATCGTCTGTACCGTAAAGTAAACAGCTGCAAGTCCGGCAAGAAGCGCAAAATTCACCGTCGAGAAAACCGCCATGTATTTCTTCATGTCGGCTCCTTCAGCTTTGGAATACTGTTTCCATGAAATAACACTTGCAAGCGACGCCACCAGAGTACCCAGTCCTCCGAGGTCAACACCAAGAAGAAGCGCGCCCGCATTGTCTGTAAATCCTGAAAGCATTACAGCCGCCGGAACATTGCTTATTACCTGACTTGCCAGTACACCGGCGATGAATTCATGTCCGGCCACGACTGACGAAAGAGAACTGCTTATAACATCTATCTTTGTGAGGTTTCCGACAAAGATGAAAAACGCCACAAAGGTAAGAAGCAGAAAATAATCCACCTTTGCAAAAAGCTTATGATCTGTAAATGCGCATACTGCAGCTACTACGGCAAGACAGACATAACAGTTTAAAATTCTTAACACCGTAAGCACGCATACTGCAAACAGAACCGTGTAAATGATAAAGTTTCTTTTGCTGCTTATCTTCGCTGTACCTGTACGGTCCGCGGTAAGCTTCATGTCCTTTATAAGGAAAAATGTCACTATGTTCACAAGAGCAAGGCTCACAAGTCCGTAAGGAATGACCGCTTCTGAAAACTCGCTCATCTTCATGCTGAACTGCGAGTAGATGTACAGGTTCTGCGGATTTCCGAAAGGCATTATCATGCTTCCGAGATTGGCCGCCACTGTCTCCATAACCACAAGCGGAATAAGGCATTTCCTGCCGGCACCGTTATAGAGTCCCACTGTAAAAGGAACAAGCGTGATAAGGGCTACGTCATTGGTAATAAGCATAGCACTGAAAAACGTTATGTTTACCAGAAGCATGGCAACTGTTCTTGAGCTGTCGGAGCTTTTTAATATAGCCGCCGAGATTACGTCAAAAAGCTTTGTTTCCATAAGCCCTGCCACGACCATCATGAGGCAGAAAAGAAGAATAAGCACCGAAAAGTTTATGTACCCCAGATAATCGGCCGAAGGATGAACAAAAAAGGCAGACAGGACCGCACCTGCAGCTGCCGCAGAAAGAACAGGTTCTTTCCTAAGAAAAGATATCATTAAATTCCGCACCTCTTCTACACAAGTAAAGGATCACTGAACTGTGTTTTCAGTGATCCCGAATTAAACAACCTTTAAGATCAAAGAAGATCTGCAAGGTCGAGGATGAGTCTTTCAGACTTTTCCCAGCCGAGGCACGGGTCTGTGATGGACTTTCCGTAAACGCCCTCACCTATCTTCTGGGCACCGTCTTCAATATAGCTTTCGATCATAAGTCCCTTTACCATGCTCTTTATGTCATCGGAATGTCTGCAGCTGTGGAGTATCTCCTTGGCTATACGTATCTGTTCAAGAGGCTTCTTTCCTGAATTTGCGTGGTTTGTATCTACGATAAGAGCAGGGTTGAGAAGATTTCTCTGCTGGTACATATCGAAAAGCTGGATCATATCTTCGTAGTGGTAGTTGGCGTGTGACTTTCCGTCGCTGTCAACATATCCTCTGAGGATGGCATGAGCTGTGTCATTGCCTGTTGTCGTTACATCCCAGCCTCTGTAGATAAATGTATGCGGCACCTGAGCTGCCTTGATGGAATTGAGCATTACTGAAATGTCACCGCTTGTCGGGTTCTTCATTCCTACAGGAATAGTAAGGCCGCTGGCAACAAGTCTGTGCTGCTGATCCTCAACTGAACGCGCACCGATCGCACAGTAACCGAGAATATCATCAAGATATCTGCCGTTTTCCGGATAGAGCATTTCGTCAGCACATATAAGACCTGATTCGTTTACAGCTCTTGCGTGAAGTTTTCTTACTGAGATAATACCTCCGATAAGGTCTTCCTTCTTTTCCGGATCCGGCTGGTGAACCATTCCCATGTAGCCCTCGCCTGTTGTTCTCGGCTTGTTTGTGTATATTCTCGGAACGATCATGATCTTGTCCTTTACCTGCTCCTGTACCTTTGCAAGTCTTGTGACATAATCGATCACTGAATCCTCATTGTCAGCAGAGCACGGTCCTATTATAAGAACAAATTTGTCAGATGCCCCTGTGAAAATATCCCTTAATTCCTTATCTTTATTTTCCTTGACGCTGACGACCTTTGCATCGATCGGGAACTGTTCCTTGATCTCCTTCGGGATCGGCAGCTTGCGGCTGAAATTCATGCCCATTTGAAAAACTCCTTACAATAAATATAAACCAGCTATGATCTGCAGTAAAAAAACAGATTTACCGGTTACTGTGAAAGCATATTTTTCTGCATTCTTTTTTATTATACTATAAAAATCTTGTTTTTTCCAGTCGTAATTGAATTTTTCAGATTTTGTTCAGAAAAGTTCATTTTTGATTGACTTTTTAATATACTTGTGATAAAATAAATATATATCAAAAGGAATAATTGTTGTTACTTTTTCGTCGTTTCGCATAAAGCGTGACAAGGGTAATCTCACTTATGCGTCACGGTGACCAAAGTTAAGACGATTAAAGATGCAAAGAAAATCACTAAATCTGTAAGGAGGATGGACTGTTCTTTTACAGTCTGATGTACATAACATGGAAATTATCAAAGTAAATCCGCAAAAATGCATCGCGTGCAATGCTTGTATCAGAATTTGTCCTGCACCAGAAGCTTGTGTTCCAAGTACAACTCCGGAAGGCAAAAACTATGTAGGTATCAATTCTGCCAATTGCATCAGCTGCGGTGAATGTATCAGACACTGCCCGCACGACGCAAGATACTACGAAGACGACTATGAAGACTTTATTGAAGACATGTACAGTAAAAAGGGAAAGGTTTCCCTTCTTGTTGATCCTTCTATAAGAGTAGCTTTTCCTGACGTATGGCAGGATGTTCTCAAATGGTTCTATATTCAGGGCATAAGAAAAATCTATGATGTTTCTTTCGGCGCCGACATAGCAACATGGGCGCAGCTTCGTTCAGTAAGCAGCGGAAAAATCAAGAAGTATATTTCATCCTCATGTTCTTCAGTTGTCAGCTACGCTGAAAAGCATGACCATTCACTTCTTGAAAAGCTCTCACCTGTTTACAGCCCTGCAATATGCATGGCTCTGTATGCAAAGTTCAAGCTGAAGGACACTTCAGAATTCGCTTATCTCGGTCCATGTCCCGGCCGCAAGGCTGAATTCGAGTCCACAAAGCTTATTCAGTACAATGTTACATTCAAGAGAATGAAAGAATACTTTGCAAAACGACAGATCACATTTTCAAGCACAGGCCAGGGCTTCAGCTTTGAATTCACACACAGACAGGGTCTCATGGGTGCTCTTTACTGCAAGCCGAAAGGACTTAAGGAGAACCTTCACGAATACCAGCCTGACATCAACATTTCAAACTGTGACGGAATTTCAAAGGTTTACAGCAACCTTAACAAATACAACGCTCTTGCAGCAAAGGACTACATTCCTGATGTTTATGAAGTTCTCAGCTGTGACGAAGGATGCAACGGCGGTATCGGTATAGAAATTAACGGTGAAATTCCTGCTCCGGCAGTTATTTCAAGGGTAATGGATGTAACAAGAAAAGATGCTGTCAAGAGACAGAACGGTATTTTTAACCTCAACAAAGGTGACAAGCTGTTCAAGGAATTCGACAGAGAACTTAAACTTGAAACATTCCTCAGGAAATACGAGCCGCAGAGAAACACTCTCCGCACTCCGACACTTCCTGACCTCAACAACATATACAATTCCATGTTCAAGTTCACAGATGCAGACAGAAATATCAACTGCCAGGCCTGCGGATGCAAGACATGCAAGGAAATGGCTATCGCTGTTTTCCACGGTACAAACATTAAGGAAAACTGTGTTTACTATTCAAGAAACATCGGCGGAAACGACTCAGCTGCTGTTGCCGAGATCAGAAACACCCTCGATGCAGTCGAAAAGATCATAAGAGAGAACATGCCGTCACTCAACGATCAGGTCGCTGTTATCAGAAAAGAAGCTGTTTCGATCTACTCAAACAACGACAAGACAGCCGAAGCTGCAAAGACCATCAACAAGGTAATTACCCAGATGATCGATGCCTGCAACAATCCGAAGGGCGTTTCAAGAGAAACTATCTCAGAGATCGCAGGTACTCTTGAACTCATCAGAAAGATAATTGTAAACCTCGACAAGTTCGTTACCAAAAACTCTGAATCCGGTTACACGATCGACAAATGTGTATCATCCATTGACGAGATATCAACCAGTATTCAGAACACTGTGAACAATGTTACTCACCAGAACAGATAACATTCACCTGTCAGTTTACATAACCCGGGCGGCTCACTGATCCGGTCCGGAAACTGCTTTAAAATAAAATATGTGTTCTGTTACTCCGCCGCGTTTCTGCTGACGGAGTAACAGTGTTTATGAAAGAAAGATGGATACAGAATGAATTACGAATTGATAACCGCACCGATAATCGGTGCAGCAATAGGAACAGTAACAAACGGAATCGCAATAAGAATGCTTTTCAGACCATGGAAGCCGGTATTCATAGGCAAATTTCAGCTTCCGTTCACACCGGGTCTTATTCCAAAGGAAAAGCCGAGAATCGCAAAATCGATCGCTGACGTTATCGGAAACAATCTTCTCGATGATGCAACTATCAGAAAATCACTGCTTTCAGATGATATTAAAACGAAGATCACAACAGCTCTGAACCAGAAGATCGAATCTCTTTCAGAAAGTACTGAAACACTTTCAGGACTTCTTGATTCAAAAGGAATTATGACAGTTGTCGATGACAAGGAAAAATCACTGAAAGACACAGCAGGCTCAGGCATTGCCAGAAAAATGATCGACATGAATGTTGCTTCCTCTCTCCTCGACTTTGCTGAAGAAGAGCTTGCAAACAATTCGAACCCTCTCATTTCCGGTTTTGCTCCGAAAGCGATCAGTTCCGCCCGTGATTCACTTGTAAAAAAAATAAATGATCTTATCACGGAAAAGGCACCGACACTCATCTCCGGTCTCATTGACAAGGAATATGAGAAACTGAAGGACAAGCCTGTCGGCGAAACGATCATTTACCTTAAGGAAAAATTCCCGGACTATGAAGAAAAACTGTGGGCACTCTACTCAGGATTTATAGAAAAATATCTCACTAACCTTCTTAAAGGCTTCAATATAAGCGGGATAGTCGAACAGAAGATAAATGAATTTGAACTTCCGGAACTCGAAAAACTCATTATGGACATTGCCCGCAAGGAGCTTAATGCCCTTGTAGCACTTGGAGGTCTGCTCGGTTTCCTCATGGGATTCCTGAACGTACTTCTCGGATAATATTCAGGCGGTATTCCTCGTCACAGTGAAGAATACCGCCATTTTAATATAATTTTACAGTTAATTGCTATTTGTAAATAAAAAACTTGAACATTTCTGTGCGATTTAAACAAAATATTTTAGATTTTTTTTAACAGCAATCAGCTTAATTCGGTTGAAAAACTCACTAAAATATGATAAAATTATACATAGATTAATATAGAAAACGGAGGTCGTTTTATATGAAATGTCCAAACTGCGGCGAGATTATAAAAGAAAAAAAGAAAATGAACTTCTGCGGTTACTGTGGTGCAAATCTTAAAACCGGCGAGAAAAACTTTTACATCACCGGAACCGAGAGAAAATATATCAGTAAATACAAACCCGGAAAAGATCAGTGATTTCAAACCGGAAGCACATGCTCCGGTACGTTCCGAAACACTTGATTTCGGTTCACCTTTTGAGAGAATGGTGAAGGAAAATGCATTAAAGGATGCTCAGGCAAATCCTGATTTCGGTTCCCCTTTCGAAAGAATGGCAAAGGAAAATGCATTAAGCCAGGCAAAAAACGGTTTCCAGACCACTGTAACACCTCCGCCGTTTAATTCCTTCCAGCCTAATGATTTTACTATGAACAAACCGGGCGCAGCGCCTGTACCTGAACAGAAAACAGTTGCACCGCCGCCTATCATCCCTGATATACCTTCAGGTTTTACCGATCCTTTTGCTCCGCATCCGGCAGCACCGGCCCAGACTGCTGCTCCGGTCCCTGAAAAGCCGGAAGCTCCGAAAAACGCTTCGCCTATCGCTTCATTTGATCCGGCTTCGCTTTCAATGTTTGACCCTTATAAAATGAACAACGGCGATGCAGCCGGCAGCCATTCAGCCTATGAAGCTCTTGACCCTGACCCGCTGGATGCAAAGCCTGTTTCAATATCATCTTTCAACGAAAGACTCTCTCTTCTCATCGAAGAAACTTCGCAGCCGATCGGTGCGGTATCAGGCAGCGACGCAAAACCTTCACCGGAAGAAAAAGCCACTGAAAACACCACACCGGAAAAACACAGAGACTATGATCCTACAGTTAACATAGCACGAAATGTAACCATGAGAAATGCTTCAGATGACCCTGATGCAAACCCAATAACCTACATGGAATACACCAAGAGCACAGACAGGAACAAATTCTCTGCATTTGATTTTACAGTTCCGGAATCAAAACCTGAAACTGAACCGGTAAACAATACTGAAGAAAACGACGTCCGTGAAAAAATCAGAAAGGAAGAAGCCAGAAAGGCTCTTGACGAATCAGTTGATTCAATACTTGATTTCACTGCAAAGAAATCATCAGCTGAAGCACAGCCGGACAAGCATGAACAGAATGCAAAACCGGAAATCAGCAAAGAAGCTGAAGCTCCAGCTGCCGATCCTGCAAAACAGGCTGAACAGAAGCAGGAAACCGTATCTGAACAGGAAGTTAAGGCCGAACCGGAAATCAAGCCGGAACCTGCACCTGAACCAGAGCCTGTAAAGGAAAAGATCATTAACTATGTTGGTCAGGAAAAGAAAGCAGCTGTCCAGATGATCAAATTCAAGGGTCTTGTTCCTGAAATAGAATATGCAGACAGCGACAAGGATTTCGGCTTTGTAATTTCACAGAGCATTCCTGCCGATACGGAAGTGCTTCCGGGATCTGTCATCAAGCTGACAGTAAGCGCCGGCAGCTGGTCTGAATGGGAAGAAAATCCTATGCCGGTATCACCGAACAACTTCCTTATCGAGACTAAGACCGAATACAGAAAAAGGATCAGAACACGCACAACTGACAAGCGTGATACAACAGATACAAGCGAATACGAAGGCTACACACTCACCGGTACTGATCAGAAATTCTCAGAATGGGAAGTGGATCAGTACTACACAGCAGAGGCTATACCACCGGGACCAACATGTGAAATAGTTCGTGTTGCAAGCGGCTTCAAATATGCAGGATGGTTCAATCCGGCGAACATGAACGGTATGTCATTCTCAAGTCCTGATGTAGCAAACTTCTTCAATACAAATCTAAACGGTGTAAACTGGATCTATGAAGAGATCATTTCAGAACAGAACATAAAGCCGGACGTTAAGAACTGGAAACTTGTTACTGATAACATGACCTCAACACCTGCCGGCGATCCGATGATAAGCAATATATTCTTCAGCGCACACGTTGTTGACGGCAAATCATACGCAATGAAGTTCGGTTCAACAGAAACTGAATGGTACATTTACAAGAGAAGAAATCTTCTTGAAACAATATATCACTTTGAAAAGGAGATCGTTTCCGACTGGGGCGAGTGGACAGAATGGTCTGAAACACCGCTTACAGAATCAGAAGACTGTCAGGTAGAAAAGAAAGTTCTTACCCGTTCAAGAAGAAAGATTCCGAATAATTAAGGGAACACTGATTAAACCGGGAATCCGGCTTCGCCGGAATTCAGGAGGTTGGATTTGCGAGGGCTTCGCCCCGGAACCTCCACGCTGATTAATTCAAAAATCAGCGTTTCCTTAAGAGCTAAAAAAACGACCCTCCCGCAGTGCGGAGGGTCGTTTTTTTCATATACAGCAATATTATAAAATCAGAAACTGAGTATTACTTTTGTTACAAGTTCTGCAAACTGTTTTGACACACGGTCTGCAATTTCCTGTACTTCCTTATGGTTGAGCGGTGTTTTTGATATTCCGGCTGCCATGTTGGTAATACACGAAATTCCGCACACTTCCAGTCCCATGTGCTTTGCTGCCATCGCTTCACATGCAGTACTCATTCCTACGGCATCGCCGCCCCATATTCGGGCTAGACGCACCTCAGCAGGTGTTTCATAGTTTGGTCCGGTAAACTGTACGTACACGCCTTCCTGTGTTTTTATTCCGCATTCCTCGGCACAGTTTTTTATCACCTGTATGATCCTGCGGCTGTAGACCTCGCTCATATCAGGGAATCTTGTTCCGAGTTCTTCGATATTAGGACCGATAAGAGGACTTGGTACACCTGTGGTAATATGATCAGTGATTATCATGAAATCACCCGCGTGAAAATTCTCATTCACACCGCCTGCAGCGTTTGTCAGAAAGATCTTTTTCGCTCCCATCATTCCCATGAGTCTTACCGGAAGCACAACATCAGTCATCGCATAGCCTTCGTAGTAGTGCACCCTTCCCTGCATGATCACTACAGGGACTTCTCCGACATATCCGAAAACGAATCTTCCCTTGTGACCCTTTACAGTTGATACAGGGAATCCTTCTATGTCCTTATATTCCACCGAAGCGACCTGCTTTATGCTGTCAGCGTAGTCACCAAGGCCAGAGCCGAGTACAAGTCCGACTTCCGGAACAAAATCTGTTTTTTCTCTTATGCTTTTTAAGCATGACTGTAATTTTTTATACATAGCATTCATTCCTTTCTGATTTTGTCAAGAATGGAGGCACCGATCGTTCCTTCCGGCATTTTAAGGCCGAAGTTGTCGAGTATTGATGCTCCGATGACTGCAAAGCAGTTCTGGTCATCTATCCTGCCGCCCTGCTTCATTGACGGCGAATAGGCGATAAACGGGACCTTTTCCCTTGTATGATCTGTTCCCGTGTGGGTTGGATCATTTCCGTGGTCAGCGGTGATAATAAGCAGATCATCATCGCGAAGCACTTTCAGAAGCTCGCCAAGCTTTACGTCGAAGCGTTCCAGTTCTTCGGCGTAGCCGACCGGATTTCTTCTGTGTCCCCACAGTGCGTCGAAGTCAACGAGATTTACAAAGCAGAGTCCGGTAAAATCTCTTCCTGCTATCTCAATGGTCTGTTCCATTCCGTGGACTGAGCTCTTTGACTTGTTTGACTCTGTTATTCCCTCTCCGTCGAAAATGTCAGATATCTTTCCTACTGAAATAACGTCAAAGCCGTTTTCCTTAAGTACATCAAGAGCAGTTTTTCCGAATGGTTTCAGCGCGTAGTCGTGACGGTTGCTCGTACGGACAAACTCACCTTTTTTCTTTCCGACATACGGTCTGGCGATTACTCTGCCCACCTTCCATTCATCCTTCATGGTAAGTTCCCTTGCTATCTCACAGCAGCGGTAAAGCTCATCAAGACCGAACGTTTCCTCATTGCCGCAGATCTGAAGAACTGAGTCCGCTGAGGTGTAGACTATCATGTGCCCGGTACTTATCTCCTCCTCACCGAGCTCATCGAGAATGACCGTACCGCTGGCGCTTTTGTTTCCGATCACCTTATGACCAGTACGCTTTTCCAGTTCTTTTATAAGCTCTTCAGGGAATCCTGTATCGGTAAATGTTTTAAACGGAGTTGTGATCTTAAGCCCCATCATCTCCCAGTGGCCTGTCATGGTATCCTTTCCGTTGCTTGCTTCGTACAGGTATGCAAATTTTCCTGCAGGTGCACCGACAGGACTTACCTTATCGATACTGTGAAGATTGGCAAGACCAAGTTTCTGAAGTTCCGGGATCTTAAAGCTGCTTACCGACTGTGCGATATGTCCCAGCGTATCAGTCCCGCTGTCGCCGAATCTTTCAGCATCAGGCATGGCTCCTGCGCCGAGTGAATCGATGACAACTGTAAAAATTCGTTTGTATTTTTTCATTTAAATTACCTCCTTTATAAGCAAAACGGCTTTTTCAAGTTCTTCCGTCTTAACTGATGTGCATGAAAGAAGAAGAACTGCACCACCGTTTTCATCTGTCTTACTTTTAAACTTAAGGCCCTTTTCTGCTGCACGTTCTTTAAGTTTTTCAGGCTCATGTACATTAGAAAAACGAGCCTTTACCATTACTCCGCTTCCGCAGGGCAGGATCTTTACCGAATCGCCGAAAGTTTTCTTTATTATTTCCGCAAGCATTGCGGATTTGGCCGCATAAAGCTTCTTGAGTTTTCTTATCTGCGAATCCATGTGTCCGTCCCTTATGAACTGACACAGGGCTATCTGCTCGGTCTTGGATGCGGTCTGGTTGTAGTCAGCCGCCACTTCAAGATACTTTTCCATCATTTCATCGGGAAGAACCATGTAACTCATTCTGATTGACGGCAGAAGAAGTCTTGAAAACGTTCCGGTGTAGACTACGTTTTTGCCTGAAGCCAGGCTCTGGAGCGATGGTGCTCTTCCTGAAAAATAGGAAAACTCATTTCCGTAGTCATCTTCGATTATAAGCCTTCCCGCGTCCATTGCTGATTTTATGAGTGAAAAACGTTGCTCAACAGTCATGACATCGCCGAAGTCGCCCTTGCTTGACGGATTTACATAAATAACATCGGGATCATCATCAGTAATGATCCACCCGTGGTCCCGGAACACAGCTGTACCCTGTCTGAAATCAGGGTTACTGAAACTTATCTTCTTTTTTTCACCAATGACGGAGCAGAGTATATGCAGAAGGCTCTGAACACCCGCACCCACAACTATGTTGTACGGCGAGCACACAACGTTTCTGCGTGAAGATATAAACGAAGCTATAGCTTCACGGAGTTCATACTCCCCCTGCGGCTCACCGTATGAAAGAAGCCTCTCGTCCTGTCTGAGAGCACTCTTGATATATCTTCGCCACATATCAAAATTAAAGCTTTCCCTGTCAGCACCCGCCGAGGAAAAATTATAAATGATCTCCGGGCTGCGGGACTCATCTTTTTTCATAGCCTGTCTTCTGTCAGCCGGACAGATGGAACTAACGTAGAAACCGCTGTTCTTCCGCGAAATAATATATCCGTCAGCAGCAAGGGACATATATGCATTTTCAACTGTGGTACGGCTTATCTGAAGTTCTTCAGCGCACCGTCTTATCGACGGTATCTTCTGACCCGGTGAAAGCGTACCGTCTGTGATCATGTTTTTATAATAGCCGTAGACCCTGAGGTAAAGCGGCTTGTCATCATCAGGAAACTGATACTTCATAAAGTGACCCCTTAAAAATTCTTGTTTTTGTGTATTTCAATAATGACAAAGTTATATTATTATTATATACATAAGATTCATATGTTTCAAGTAGGTTTTTAAAATACTGCAGTAATTTTAATCAGCGCATTATAAATTCGGATTCAAGGAGTTGTTACAATGAAAGATCAGAAAATCAAAACTATGACCACAACAGCTATGTTTACAGCAATTATCACTGTTCTCACAGCATGCTTTCAGATAAAGACTGTAAATGACGGATACATTCACTTCGGTGATTCAATGATATACCTTGCATCCTGTCTTCTTCCTGCACCGTACGCAGTCTTTGCAGCTTCTGCAGGCGGTGCAATGGCAGATATTCTTTCAGGTTCCGCAGTATGGGCACTTCCTACACTCATCATCAAGGCACTCAATACACTGCCTTTCATCGTCGCTCTGAAATATATTAAAAAGAAGGACAGCGACAGGATCATGACAAAGGAAATGATAATAATGAGTGCTGTTTCCGGTGTGATAACAATAGTCGGCTACTGGATCGCCGAGGGAATCATGTTCGGATTTGCCGCATCGACGATAGGTACAGTTTTACGCGGCTTCATTCAGCCGGTCTGCAGCTCGGTACTGTTCGTATGTGTCGGAACAGTTCTTGACAGAGCAAAGTTCAAATCTCTTATTTACAGAGTATAATTCAAAAAATTTCCTCACTGTTAAATATTAATCTAAGGAAACACTGATTAAATCGGAAATCCTGCTTTGCTGGATTTCCGGAGGTGGGATTTGCGGGGTTTCGCCCCGGACCCCCGCTGTTTTATGAAAAAATCAGCGTTTTCTGGCTCTTCATTAACATGTGTGGAAATAAAATCGCAGAAAAAGCCGTAAAAAATTGAAAAAGCATATGATATCTGTTATGATTTTTTTGACGAGAAAAAATTAAAACAGGAGATACCATATGCTTTGTAATAATTATATCAAAAAAATCTTAAATGTCAAGTATACAGCGATAGATAAAACTGTATTTGAAGACGACACGTTTATCATTCAGGTCCATGCAACCAAAGGACATCAGTGCAGATGCGGAATCTGCGGCAGGAAATGTAAAGTATATGATGCAGGAAACTATGGAGCAAGAACGTGGCGAGCATGTGACTGGTCAACATACAAAGTGATACTTGTAGCCCCATCATGCAGAGTCAGGTGTCCTGAACACGGAGTAGTTACATGTCAGTTTCCGTGGGCAAGGCATAACTCAGGTTTCACCTATGATTTTGAGCAGATAACAGCCTGGCTGGCTGTTAATTGTTCTAAAGTTGCAGTTTCAGAATTCATGAGAATTTCATGGGGTACCGTTGGAGCAATCGTTAAAAGAGTAAACGATGCACTTGATACTGACCCTGAAAAAAGATTTAATAATCTCTTTAGAATCGGTGTAGATGAAACAAGCTACAAGAAAGGTCATAAATACATAACGACGGTGATAAACCATGATACCGGAAAGGTGATATGGGCATCTGAAGGTCATGGTAAAAGTGTGTTTTCTTCATTCTTTGATCAGCTAACAGAAGAACAGAGAGCAAACATACAACTCGTATCCGGAGACGGAGCTAAATGGATTGATGAATGTATAAAAGAATACTGTCCAAACGCTGAGCGCTGTGTAGATCCTTTTCACGTAATCAGCTGGGCAATGGAAGCACTTGACGATATGCGCGTAGATACATGGCGTTCAATCAAAAAGGAAGTAGCACTATGTAAAAGACCAGCCAAACGTGGTCGTAAGCCCAAGGATACTCCGAAGACGATTGACGTTGCTAAAGAAATAAAGACATCCAAGCTCATATTAGGAAAGTCGATGGAAAAACTCACGTCCAGGCAAGCTGACAAGATTGACTGGATATCGAAAACAGATCCTAAACTATTCAGAGCTTACAAACTTAAAGAAGCGCTTAGATACGTCTTTCATAGTGATACAGCTGAGGAGGCTGAAGAAAAAACTTGATGCATGGATTAAGTGGGCAAGACATTGTCGTTTGCCAAAGTTTGTTGAGCTACAAAAGAAAATCAATCGTCATAGAAAATCGATTCTGAACACGATAAAATATCATCTTTCGAACGCAAGAGTTGAAGCAATTAACAACAAGATAAAACTATCTATACGTATGGCCTATGGCTTCAGAAATATCGATAACATGTTAGCTATGATAATGCTGAGATGCTCAGGCATTGATGTTAGACTGCCTTGGAATTAGCGTTCATCCTTCTTCTGCAATTAGAAATTGTAGCATATGTGAATATCAGTATCAAGGGTGCAAGCACCGCTACGCGGAAACCCTTGACACTGATATCCACACACGCTGGTTTCTCTAATAGCAGCAAAAGGATAAAGAACAGAGGCGGAAAAGTTACCACACATATTAACGATGCCTCCGTTTTCTGAACAAGAAAATCCCTGCTTTTTTTCACGAAAGCAGGGATTTTCTCGACTTATAAAAAGTGACAGATACCCGAAAATCCCTTAAAGTAAAATATACTTGAGAACGAAAAGAACTGAAAGAACATATACAAGCGGAGGTATCTTCTTTCCTTTACCGCAGATCAGGTTGATGACCGTGTAGGAAATGATACCAAGTGAGATACCCTCTGAAATGCTGTAAAACAGCGGCATGGAAATAATGCATATATACGCCGGTACGGCATCGGTATAATTCTTTTCGCTGAATTTTATATCTGCAATCGCCGAAAACATGAGGAAACCGACAACAATAAGTGCAGGAGCTGTTGCAAATCCCGGTACCGCTGTGAAAACAGGTGCGAAAAAGATTGATACGAGGAAAAGAACAGCGGTGGTAAGAGCCGTAAGTCCGGTTCTTCCGCCTTCAGCAACACCTGCAGATGACTCAACAAATGTAGTTGTTGTAGAGGTTCCGAAAACCGCGCCTACTGCCGTAGCTACTGAGTCAGATAAAAGTGCCGGCTTTATTGCAGGAAGCTTTCCGTCCTTGTCAAGCATCTTCGCCTTTGCGCTGACACCGATTAGTGTTCCGAGTGTATCGAACAGATCAACAAACAGGAACGAGAATATGATAACTATAAAACTGAACCAGTCGATTGTGTTCAAATCAACGTTGAAACACTGTCCGAAGGTATTGAAAAAAGCGTTAAAGTCCGTCATCTGCACAGACGGAAACAGTGAATAGTATCCGGCTTCAGGTGAAGGAACATAAACTCCCGCAAGCTGACATACCATTCCTGCTGCCCAGGTACCGATTATTCCGAGAAGGGCCGATCCTTTTACCTTTTTAAGATAGAGAATGAAGGTAAACAGTGTTCCAAGAAGAGCAAGCAGTGCGCTTATTCCTGCAGTACTGAAATTCGCCGTAAAATCAGTTATGGAAACAAGAGTTGATCCGTTATCAACGCAGATACCCGCATTCTGCAGTCCTATAAATGCGATGAACAGACCTATGCCCACTGAAACTGCAGTTTTCAGCGACAGAGGTATGGCATTAAAGATGGCTTCACGTATATTTGTAAGGGAAAGCACGAGAAAGATTATTCCCTCAATAAATACAGCAAGAAGAGCGACCTGCCACGGATATCCCATTATTCCGACTATGGTATATGCGAAAAACGCATTGAGCCCCATACCAGCTGAAAGCGCAAACGGCAGGTTAGCCATGAAAGCCATACAGGCTGTTCCGACAAATGACGCTAGACACGTAGCAATAAGCACAGCAGTCTGGTCCATTCCGGCCGCACCGAGTATCGAAGGATTTACCGCCAGAATGTACGCCATAGTCATAAAAGTAGTAAGGCCTGCCGTAAGCTCCGTTTTTACACTGGTATTGTTCTGTTTTAATCTGAATATTTTTTCAAACATATGATACCCCCGCATTATTCGTTATTCATATAATAATTATAACATAAAAATCGTTTTTAATCTATTAAATTTCATGTATTTTTTATAAAATCATTTCCGGAGATCTCTGTAAACTTCTTATGTTTCCGGTTTGATCTCTTTGTTTTCTGAGTCTTTACTGTTTATGTTATATATGCTATAATTTATAATAGTTTGTCTTCCGGCATGTTTGAAGGAAAGGATAATAAATGACATCAAAAAAAGACTACCTTGCTATGATGCGGAACGGGGAAAAACTCTCGCTTTATGAACAGCTGTGTATGATAATCACTTTAAGCATTCCCGCGATCATGGCTCAGGTCTCATCAATAGTTATGCAGTACACCGACGCTGCAATGATCGGGCATTTAAGCCCGTCTGACTCAGCTGCGATCGGGCTTGTATCATCAACCACCTGGCTGTTCGGCGGTATATGTTCAGCTGCATCCATCGGTTTTACCGTTCAGATAGCACATCTGATCGGTGCAGGTGAAGACCTAAAAGCCCAGAACACCGTTAAGTCAGGTCTCATTTCAGTACTTCTTTTCAGTATGGCTTTAATGATCACCGGCATCGCTGTCAGCAGTATACTTCCGCACTGGCTCGGCGGAGCAGAAAATATACGCCGCAGCGCATCCGGATATTTCATGATATATGCAGCTTCCCTGCCGTTTTTTCAGCTCAATCATATTTCTGCAGGAATGCTTCAGTGCAGCGGTAACATGAAACTGCCGAGTACACTGAATATTTCAAAATGCTTTCTTGACGTGATTTATAACTTTATGCTTATATTTCCGTCACGTACGATCAGAATTTTCGGCAGTGAAATATATCTTCCGGGCGCCGGCCTCGGCATTTACGGTGCCGCTCTGGGAACTGCCCTTGCAGAGATAACTGTTCTTGTCTTCATGCTTTACGCACTGCTGAAAAAATCAGATTCGCTCCATTTGAGGAAGGGCGAGAAAATGCATTTTTCCGCTGAAACTATGAAGCAGGCTCTCCGCATTTCATTTCCGGTCGCAGTCGAACAGCTTATTGTATGCAGTGCCTACATTGCCTCCACAAAAATCGTTTCACCTCTCGGAACAATTGCAATAGCGGCCCACTCATTTTCCATCACTGCAGAAAGTCTGTGCTATATGCCCGGATACGGTATCGGTTCTGCCGCAACAACGATAACAGGTCAGTGTATCGGAGCCGGACGTTCCGACATGACAAAAAAAATCAGGCATACTCACCACTGTGACCGGAATGGTCATCATGACTGTGATAGGATGCCTGATGTATATTTATGCACCGTATATGATAGGTTTTCTGTCAGATGATGAAGAAATACGCAGACTCGGAACAGAAGTGCTTCGTATCGAAGCGTTCGCCGAACCGCTGTACGGCGCTTCCATAATTGCTTCCGGAGTGTTCCGCGGTGCAGGAGACACCCTTATACCGAGCTGTCTGAATTTCTGCAGTATGTGGCTGATACGCATTCCTCTTTCAGCATTCCTTGCTCCGCGTTACGGACTTAAAGGTGTCTGGACAGCAATGTGTATCGAGCTGTGCATCAGAGGCATTCTTTTCCTCATCAGACTTTTCACTAAAAAATACGACAGCAGCAGAAAATGAGATCACTGCTTTTCTTCATCGTATTCAGCTATGTAAGGCAGATTTCTGTAGTATTCGTCACAGTCGAGTCCGTAGCCTATTACGAACAGATCAGGAATTGTGAACAGCGACATGTCCGCTTCGAATTTCACAAGACGTCTCGAAGGCTTGTCGAGCAGAGTGATCACCTTCAGTGAAAGCGGATTTCTTTCCTTAAGTTTCTCCACCACATCATGAAGAGTACGGCCTGTATCTATAATATCCTCAACGATTATTACATGATATCTGCTTAAATCCTGGCTTACATCCATTGTTATGCTTACTTCCCCTGTCGAGACAGTTCCGGAATAATAGCTTTTGGCACACATAAATGCAACTTCACACGGAATGGTGATCTGACGGCAGAAATCAGCCATAAAAACAAACGCTCCGTTCAGTATGCTTATAAGCAGAAGCGGCTTGTCCTTATATTCACGGCTTACCCATTTACCCGCTTCAGCAGTTTTTGCCTTTATCTCCTCCTCTGTGAATATCACCCTTTTGATTTTTCCGTTTATCTCTTCAGTATTTATCATATTCCCAACGCTCCTGTCATTATTTCATAAATTTCCGGGAAACTAAAGTCTCCCCTGCGTACTATAATTGTAGCATATTTACGTGTCCAATGCAAATCAGAGATATAGATTTTACCTATAAGCTGCTATGTGTAAACTGTATTGGACAAACAGAATCCGCAGCGTTATAATAAGACCATGATAAGAATTACTTAAGACCTCACTATTGACAATTCGTGCTCAATAGTGTATTATTAAAATATCAACTCCTACTTATCCTGTAGGAAAACAAGGTTTACATCAATAATTGCTTATCATTACAGTAATTATTATTATTTTATATTTAACGGAGGGAATTATTATGGCAGACATCAAGCAGAGTTCACTCGAACTTATCGGAGGAACACCTATTCTCAAACTCAACAACTATACAAAGAAGGCTGGTATCAGCAATGCAACTATTCTTGCAAAACTCGAATACCTCAATCCGGCTGGTTCAGTTAAGGACAGAATCGCACTCGCAATGATCGAAGACGCTGAAAAGAAAGGCATTCTCAAGCCGGGAGCAACAATTATCGAACCTACAAGCGGTAACACAGGTATCGGTCTTGCAGCTGTTGCAGCAGCAAAGGGTTACAAGGCTATCCTTACACTTCCTGACACAATGAGCGTTGAAAGAAGAACACTTCTTGCAGCATACGGTGCAGACCTCGTTCTCACAGAAGGTGCAAAGGGTATGAAGGGTGCTATCGCAAAGGCTAACGAACTCAACAAGGAGATCGAAGGTTCTGTTATCCTCGGTCAGTTCGTAAATCCGGCCAACGCTGAAGCACACAGAAAGACAACAGGTCCTGAGATCTGGGAACAGACAGACGGCAAGGTTGACATCTTTGTAGCAGGTGTCGGCACAGGCGGTACACTTACAGGTGTAGGCGAATTCCTCAAGTCAAAGAATCCTGACATAAAGATCGTAGCAGTTGAACCTGCATCAAGCCCGGTACTTTCAAAGGGCGAAGCAGGTCCTCACAAGATCCAGGGTATCGGCGCAGGCTTCGTTCCTGAAGTTCTCAACACAGATATCTACGACGAAGTTATCACAATCGAAAACGAAGACGCATTTGCTGAAGGCGCTGCATTCGGCGTAAGCGAAGGTATCCTCGTTGGTATTTCATCAGGTGCCGCTCTTAAGGCTGCATCTATCCTTGCTGAAAGACCTGAAAACAAGGGCAAGACAATCGTTGCACTTCTCCCTGACTCAGGTGACAGATATCTTTCAACACCACTTTTCAGCAAGTAATATTCTCAGGGAAACACTGATTTAAGAATAAATCAGCATTTACTTTAGTCCCTTATTTACTGACATTAAAACTCTCTTTCAAAACGGTCATGTCTTCGAGGCATGGCCGTTTTACTTTCCCCTAAAAATAAAAACCGGCTGAAAAAGCCGGTTTTATTTTTATTTATTCACTTGTTTCTTTCCCTGTTTCATCGCTGCCGCCGTTTTCAACGCTTTTGCAGGAACATCTTCCCTTTTCATCCTTTGAGATCTGCCATTTTTTCTGTCCTGAAAGCTTAAGCTGTGAATTGTTTTTCTCAGTGCCGGTTATACCTGTATCGTCACAGATCCAAACGCCTATGCTGTCAAACTGGACATCTTTCAGAGCAGATGTAAGTTTCTGAATATCTTCGCTCTTAAAAGGCTTGTCCTTACCTGTATATACCTCTACTTCAATGTTCAGGTTTGATTCCGTCAGAAGCGGTTCAACGTTGCCGTCCTTGCGGTAATCACCGTTCAGTTCCGGATAATCGACCGTTACAAAAGCAAAAGCCTTCGCGTTCGGAAGCGCAGTTTCCACGGCTTTCACAAGATAATCCTTGGCCGGCTGACGCATTCTCAGCATGAACCTGTCTTCGAATATCTGGCCTGATGAAGTTATCCACATACATACAACATCGCCTGAATCACTGTTTTCAAGTGTTGAAATAAACATTCCGGCAGGAATTTTATTACCAAGTTTCTCTGTTCTTCCTAAAATACCGGTAGCCTTCCACTCTTCATTATACGTTTCACGCATATAGTTTTCAACGTATTCTATCTGCTTTTCCTCACTCAGTGAATGAAACTCAGAATCACCGCACGATGTCATAACAGGCAGTGCAAGCAAAGTGACCGCTGCCGGTAATACAAAAGATTTAAACTTATTTTTCTTCAACCCCGTCGCCTCCCCGCTGTTATCATAAAACAGTAATGCATTAAGCAAGCACTGATCAGTTCAAAAATCATGTTTTCTTAAGGAAACACTGATTTAATCGTAAATCCGGCTTTGCCGGATTTACGGAGGTGGGATTTGCGGGGCTTCGCCCCGAAGCCCCACGCTGATTTATGAATAAATCAGCGTTTCCTTAACACTATAATTTTATCACATTTATCTTTATAATTCAACCATGTGTACAGGTTTATTTTGCGATAAGATCCTTCACTACCTCGCCTGCTATCATAAGTCCTGCGACTGCCGGAACAAAGGCTGTGCTTCCCGGAATATCCCTGCGTTCGGTACACTTGTGCTGTGCTCCCGGAGGACATACACAGTTTGTGCGGCAGCTTGCACCCATATCTTCACGCGGTCTTATCTGTGGTTCATCGGAGTAAACGACCTTGAGTTTTTTCACGCCGCGTCTTTTGAGCTCATACCTCATTACCCTGGCCAGCGGACAGCCTGAGGTCTTGTAGATATCAGCTATTTTGAATCTTCCCGGATCAAGCTTGTTTCCCGCGCCCATAGCGCTGATAACAGGAACGTTCTTTGCTTTCGAGCGCATTATGAGTTCAAGCTTTGCTGTAACAGTATCAACTGCGTCAACAACGTAGTCATACTCTTCAAACGGAAAGTCATCAGCATTTTCCGGAAGGAAGAAACAGTTGTGAACACGGACATCGACATCAGGGTTTATATCCTTCATTCTTTCGAGCATGACTTCAGTCTTGTATCTTCCGATAGTCTTTCTTGTAGCTATTATCTGACGGTTAAGGTTTGTCAGACATACCTTGTCGTCATCCACAAGATCAAAGTGACCAACGCCGCTTCGTACAAGCGCTTCGCAAACATATCCGCCTACTCCGCCTATACCGAAAACTGCTACCCTGGCTTCCGAAAGTTTCTTTATTCCTTCCGCACCGATTAGCAATTCTGTTCTTGAAAACTGATTTAACATACGATAAACACCTCATAATACTTAAGGCGGATGCATGGCTGGAAGATCATCACCCGCTTTTCATACTGATTTGATAGACATAATAAATTATATACTAATCGGCTTTGGTTGTCAAATAAAATTCAGATGATTTTGTCAATTGAAAAAGTTTTGTCATTTTGATATAATTTATATTGAATGTCAAAATCAAATAAATTATTCAGGAGGTCTGTTAATTGGATACAGAAAAGATCCAGACAAAATCCATGACGGAAGGTGCGCCGTGGAAACATATTCTTAAATTCTCACTGCCGGTTCTTGCAGGTTCACTTCTTCAGCAGCTTTACAACACTGTTGATACTATAATCGTCGGTAAATACTCAGGCGAGGATTCACTTTCCGCAGTCGGAACAACTGCAAGTCTTGCTTTTTTCTTTCTCGCGGTAGCCATTGGTTTTTCATCAGGTAACGGTGTTGTCGTTGCACAGCATTACGGTGCCGGTAGCGAGAAAAAAAGTACGTGCCAACGCATCGGTCGGAATCCTTTTCCTGCTGGGTCTCGGCGTGATCTGTGCCCTTGTTGGAATTCTGACCGCAAAACCTGCCTATACATATCTTCTTAACGTTGACCGGAGCATTGTCGGTCTTACCGTAAACTATTTCCGCTGGTACTGCATAGGCCTTGTTTTCCAGTTCGGATACAATATTTTCTCGGCTATTCTCCGTGCTGTCGGCGACAGTGCTGCGACCCTCTATTTTCTTCTTATCTCATCAGTGCTGAACATCGGTCTCGATCTTCTTTTCGTGGCGTATTTCAAATGGGGCGTAACAGGTGCCGCCGTTGCAACAGACATTTCACAGGCAGCTTCATTTGCAGCGGCATATTTCTACATGACAAAGAAATATCCAGTATTCCGCTTTAAGCTCTCCGACTTCCGCTGGGATTCACAGATGATAAAAGCTACAGTCAGAATAGGTTTTCCTATCTCGCTTCAGCTCATGATCGTTTCCTTCGGTCTTACATTTATCCAGCGTGCTGTAAATGAATTCGGAAAGGTAATGACAGCTTCCGCAACAGTAGGCCAGCGAATCGAAATGTACCTCAACCTTCCGGCTACAGCTTTCCAGACCACACTTGCCACCTACACCGGACAGAACATCGGCGCAGGCAAACCGGAACGTGTTAAGAAAGGCGTAAAGCAGGCGCTTGTGATTGCTCTTTTATTCACTCTGTTCATTTCCGCCATGGTAACGGTATTCTCCGGTTCAATAGTCACTCTGTTCAGTCTGAGTGACCAGGCTGCGGTATACTGCCTGCAGCATCTGCGTGCCATAGCACTCGTAAACATAGTTCTCACAATGTACGTTCCTGTTTTCGGAGTGTTTCAGGGTTCAAACCACAGTGCTTTCCCGATGATCGTCGCCACAGTCGCTCTCGGCACACGAGTTCTTGTAACTTATCTTTTCCGATACAGTGACATTTTCGGACACACTATCATCTGGTGGAACGGTATTTTCGGATTCGGCATGGGATTTATTGTAACATGGATCTATTATCTCAGCGGAAAATGGCAGAACAACGCAGCTATAAAATAATATCTTATCTAAAGAGAGGGAGATCGCGCTTCCTCAGCAAATATAGTTTTTCATAGAACGAAAGGAGCATACAATGGGTTTACAGGGACAGACATTAGAAAGGACCGGTTCAAAGACAAAGGAACCGAAACGATACAACGTGATCATGCTCAACGATGATTTTACGACAATGGATTTTGTCGTGGCTGTACTGATCGATATCTTTCACAAAGATAAGCTGACTGCTGAAGCCCTGATGCTTGATGTGCATAAAAAAGGGAAAGCTGTAGTCGGAACATATTCATACGACATAGCTGTGACGAAGACACGTACAGCAATGCAGCGCGCACGTGATGAGGGGTTTCCTTTCAGAATGCTTGTAGAGGAGGCATAAAACAAATGGAATATTCTGAACATCTTCTTACAGCGCTTATAAACGCTGCGGAATTTACAAAAAATCAGAAACTGGAATTATGCACTCCGGAAACTGTGCTTTATTTTATCTGCGATGATGAAATGTTTGACAGTGCTTTCTCCGACTGCGGAGGAGATACTGACTTTCTCGAAGCTGATCTTTATGATTACATTGAAAATAATATAGACAGATACAGCAGCGAAACCAATACAGTACAGAATTCCCTTGCGCTTGAATGTGCACTGGAAAACGCCGCAATAAGCGCTTCAAACAGTGGAAACCGTGAAATTGAGATAAAGCATTTTATCCACGGAATGTGGCAGATAGAGGATCTTTATGCCGTTTATTTCATTGAAAAGCAGGGTATAAAGGAAACCGATCTTTTATGTGCTATTGCTGAACTTGATGATGAAGAGCCGCATCCTGAAGATGTCATAATAAAAAAGCGTGACGACACTGATGAACATACATACTACAGTGTCGAAGATGATGATGAAGATGAGGACGATGAATTTATCACCGGACCGGAATCTTCAGGTAAAAGTCATCGCAGCACAGAAGGCTTTGTAACCTGCCTTAACGACAGTCTCGGCGATGTTAATCCGCTCATAGGACGAACCGAAGAACTTGAAAGGACAATGCAGATACTCTGCCGTCTTGACAAGAACAACGCCCTTCACATAGGCGATCCGGGTGTAGGCAAAACTGCAGTTATGTACGGTCTGGTAAAAAAGATCGTATCGGGTAAGGTTCCGGAGCCTCTGAAGAACGCTCGTGTTTATTCCTTCGACATCGGCTCGATGCTTGCCGGAACGAAATACCGCGGTGATTTCGAGAAAAGGCTTAAGAAGGCACTTTCCGATATAAGCCGTGACGAGAATCCGATAATCTACATCGATGAGATCCACAACATCGCCGGTGCAGGTGCCACGGGTGACGGCTCATTTGACGCTGCAAATCTGTTAAAACCGTATCTGACAGACGGAAAGATACGCTTTGTCGGCGCCACGACATACGAGGAACACAAAAAATATTTTGAAAAAAGCAAAAGCCTCATAAGACGATTCCAGAACGTTGAAATAAAGGAACCTTCAAAGGAAGAATGCATAATGATCCTTGAAGGTCTTAAAAGCAGATATGAAAATTTCCACGGTGTAAAATATGCGGATGACGTAATACCGTACGCAGTGGAGATGAGTTCAAAATACATTAACGAACGCTTCCTTCCTGACAAGGCCATCGATCTTATCGACGAGGCCGGAGCATATCTTAAACTCGGTATGGACAAAAAAGATCAGGATAATGAATCCGCTTTCTCATCTGTTACGGAAATGCTTTTAAAGGAAGCCGGTGCTGTTCCGGTGGTGACCCGCGAAATAATAAACGCCGTACTCACAAAGATATGCCGCGTTCCGGTCGAAACTGTTGAAACTGAAGATATGGACGGAATTGCAGGACTTGAGGAAAAACTGAGTGCTCTTATCTTCGGACAGAACGAAGCAATAAAGCAGGTGGTCAACACCGTCAAGTTCTCGAAGGCCGGGCTCAACGATGAAAACAAACCGCTCGCAAGTCTTCTTTTCGTTGGTCCTACCGGTGTCGGAAAAACCGAGATTGCACGTCTGCTTGCTCTGAAACTCGGACTTAAGCTCATACGCTTTGACATGAGTGAATACGAGGAAAAGCATGCAGTTGCCAAGCTTATCGGCTCTCCTGCGGGATATGTCGGCTACGAGGAAGGCGGACTCCTCACTGAAGAAATAAGAAAAAATCCGTCTTCAGTCCTTCTTCTTGACGAGATAGAAAAGGCACATCCGGACATCTACAACATTCTTCTGCAGATGATGGATCATGCAACACTGACGGACAATCAGGGACGCAAGGCTGATTTCCGCAATGTCATCATAATTATGACATCGAACGCAGGCGCCAGCCGCATCGGAAAAAGCGTTATCGGATTTGAAAGCAGAGACCGAGACAGCAGCGTTGTCATGGAGGAAGTAAAACGTATTTTCCAGCCTGAATTCCGCAACCGTCTCGACCGTATCGTTGTATTCAACGGCATGGATGACAGCATGGCGGAAAAGATCATCGGTAAAAAGCTGGGTGAACTTGCTGACAAACTTGCAGTTAAGAACATCACACTTGAATACGACAAGGCTGCAGCTGATCTTATCAAGAAAAAAGGTATCTCATCTGAATACGGCGCCCGTGAAGCAGACCGTGTGATCAGAAACGAGATAAAACCGCTTTTCGTTGACGATATCCTTTTCGGAAAACTGAAAAACGGAGGAAAGGTAAACCTCTCCGCCGATGGTGATAAATTTGTTATTAATGTGGATTCAGAGATTGTGGATCTTCAAAAATAATAGTTTTCTCTGCTAAATAACAAACACGCCGCATCTCACCGGTTAGTCCGGTTCTGAGATGCGGCGTTTTTTGTTTTCAGTTAAATTTTTATGTTTGTAAAAATATCATAGGTCTCTGCAAAGGGACAACCTTAGGGAGAGAAAAATCTTATTCAGTTAATATCTGAATTCGGGATCGTAACAGTCCAGCTGCTGGATGTCTCTTTCGAAGATTCTTCAAGCTCTTCTTCAGTTCTTAATCTGATGACCGTATTGTCACCATCCGCATCAGTGCTGTAGTAAAGATGATGATCCGGATCCGGGACTTTAACCTTTTCTTCATCATCGTTCAGACCGATGACTTTAGTGGAAACTGTTCTGCTTCCTCCGCCGGATGTAGTTACTTTTACCGTTTCTTCTTCCTTCGCTTTCAGGTATCTTTCATAGGAAACCTTGAAAGACTTGTCACATCCGTCGTTTATGTACTCAACTTCAGAAAGTTTGCCGTCAAGGAAAGTAAGATTAATGTGTTCGTGCTTATAAAGAGGATCCATGTAACGGAACATACGGTCATTCATAAGTTCAGGAAGTTCTTCTTCAAAATTATCATAGTTATAAACACCGTCTTCTATTTCCACGTCCGGATGATCGGATTCCATGTATGAGAAATAGTAGTATGCTTTTATAAGTGCATCATTTTCAGATATTTCCGGATAATCAGGAAGTGATGCAGTTTCCGGATCTTCTGAGGTCTTATCAGCAAAACCGTCCTTCCAGTTCTCCTCTCCGGAAGCATACTGATCAAGTCCGGATGTAAACGGAATCGCAAGATTCTGAGGAACAGCAGCCGGATATGCCCCTGTTACCTTACCGTTTAAATCTGTCAGATAAACCGATACGACCTTACCGTCCGAAATGTGTATCGCCCACTTAAAATTAAACTTGTTTGAAAATCTGGCAAGTTTGTTCAGCTGAACGCAGAAGTCATCGTCATCGGCTCCGTTTACAATTATTCTTTCTCCGGCAAGTTCTTCTGTGTATTTGCCGTTTTTAATTGCATTTATGAGTGCAAGTCCGGTAAGTCCGTACATCATCTTTGCGTCGTCATTAAGCTGTGAAACAGTACGGGAATAACTGTGCCAGTCCGCATCTGAACTGCTCATCATTTGAAAAAAAGATGTATCGACTTTGTCAAAAGGAATTATAATATCATTCGGTATTCCAAGAGGATATGCTCCAGTCTTTTCATTATTTACAGAACATATAACTTTTGTCTGACCAAAAAAGCTGTAGTCAGCTATCCATTTAAGATTACGATATCCGTATTTATCATGAATAATGCGATTGACTTCTTCTGCAGTTTCGCTTCCGTCATCAAACGAAACAGATCTTCCTTTTTCCTCAGGAATACCAGAATCGCTGCGAAGCAGTCCGTTTATAATCTCAGCAACTGTTGCAGCCATACGGTTGAGTTTCTGAGAATCGTTGATATCCTTCTCGTAATCAGATGAACTCAGAACATGTTTATAGTACGAATGATCTTCGTATATTGATTCCTTCATGGAAATAGTATCGAGTATGTTCACTACCCCGTCTTCGTTTACATCCAGTTTTTCAGAAGCTTCTCCATCAGATTTTCCTGTCATGAAATCGAACATTCCTGAAAGATCGGACGGTTTAAAATATTTCTTCGCCTTCTCAGTATCTGCTGCATATGCTGTAATAAAAACTGATGAAACGAGAGTAACTGCAAGAACTGCAGAAATAACTTTCTTTATCATAAATCTTATCCTCTTTTTGTGGTTTGTGTTATTGGATATATTTTACCACGAATGTGATTCAAAGTCAATTCAGATATGCAGAAAAACCACGCTCTCTTTTCAGAAAACGTGGTTCACCTGAATAATTTAATTGGTAATTAATTAAACGCATAAGTCCCTGCAATATGTCCATAGGAAATAACATTTCCGCCGCCGTTGTCAAGCGACTTTATCGTTTCAAAGAACTCCTGATTCATATTGTCAAATCTTACTTCAACGGATTCTGCAGGTTCCTTCAGGGCGAAGACGTAGACTTCATAATTGTGGTCTCCGGTTCCGGCCGGCGGATACGGGCCTTTGTATTCTTCTGCCGGTGCCCAGCCTGTCGGGAGATCAGTTTCCTTGCTTACGGACTTCCAGTGAAGCCAGTTGTAGGCACTTGTATCTATCATGTAGATAACGTACTCTCCTGCGCCTTCAACAGATCCCCATGAAAGCTGCGGAGAAACATTGTTCCCTTTTTTCTTCAGGCTTCCTATATCGTCCTTCCACTTTCCGTCTTCACCAAGGTCTGAAGATGTTATTTCAAATGTGCTGAGATTTTCAATGCTGAACTCTTCTGCCGCTTCAGTTAATTCTGCTGCAGTTTCTTCGGAAGATCCTTCATAGGCTTCCGTTACCTGCACTATTTCAGAGTTCTGAGCACTGCCGTTATCAGTTTTTGCTGCAGTTCCGCATGAAACTAAAGCAAAAGCCGAAAGAAGTGATGATATTAATAATACTGTCTTTTTCATAGAATACTCTCCTTTGTATAGTGTGATACAATTATTATATCACACTAAGCATAACAATGCAACACTAATTATCAAAATAGCTCATAATACATATAAATAAGGTGTATCCTAAAAAAATATCAGAATACACCTTATTCAATGCAATAAAAAACCCTGCTCGGTGAGCAGGGTTAATATAAGGGTAAAGCCATGTACTGCTATGATCCTGTGTTTCAGGATGTTAAGTTATTGTTGTTTCGCTTCCGTCATCAAACGAAACAGATCTTCCTTTTTCCTCAGGAATACCAGAATCGCTGCGAAGCAGTCCGTTTATAATCTCAGCAACTGTTTCAGCCATACGGTTAAGTTTCTGGGAATCGTTGATATCCTTCTCGTAAGCAGATGAACTCAGAACATGTTTATAGTACGAATGATCTTCGTATATTGATTCCTTCATGGAAATAGTATCGAGTATATTCACTACACCGTCTTCGTTTACATCCAGATTTTCAGATGCTTTATCGGCAGGTTTGAAATATTTTTTTGCCTTCTCAGTATCGGCAGCATATGCTGTGATGAAAACTGATGAAACGATACTGACTGCAAGAACTGCAGATATAACTTTCTTTATCATAAATCTTATCCCCTTTTTGCGGTTTGTTTTATTGGATACATTTTACCACAAACACTGGGCAAAAGTCAAGGAACCTGTCCATGATAACGGCATATCCGATCGCCTAAATACGTGGGTTTGGATATATCTAGTTTCTTTTTAAGAGAGTTTTTAACAAACACTTTCTCCGGAAAAATAAAAAAACTATTGACAAAACTGTTATCATTGATTATACTGTATATATACCGATATACACAGTATGTCAAAGGAGATTTTCATGAAAATAATTATAAAAAACAAATCAGAACTGCCTATCTATGAACAGATCGAGGAGCAAATGAAGACACAGATACTTGACGGGACCATAAAGGAAGACGAACAGCTTCCGTCTATCCGTCAGCTTGCCCGTGATCTGAAGATAAGCGTAATCACAACAACAAGAGCCTACAACGATCTTGCTGAGGAAGGTTTCATCATCTCGGTGGCCGGCAAGGGCTATTTCGTTTCTCCGAGAAACAACGAACTCCTGAAGGAGCGAATGCTGTTCGAAATGGAGGAAGGACTTGAAAAAGCCGTAACAAGCGGCAGAAATGCCGGACTTTCTGACGAGGAGATCATAGAGGCGCTTAAGAAATTTATGGAGGGATGACAATGGAAAACATTCTTGAAATCAACGGCCTTAATAAATCATACGGGGATTTTGCTCTGAAAGACGTAAGCTTTTCCCTTCCAAAGGGCTACATAATGGGATTTGTCGGCCAGAACGGATCCGGCAAGACTACTACTATCCGCTCGATACTCAATATGGCGAAAACCGACAGCGGAAAGATATCTGTCTTTGGTCTTGACAGTGTAAATGACACTATCGAGATCAAACAGCGTACCGGCGTGGTTTTCGACAGCCTTTATCTTGCGGAACATCTTACTGCAAAACAGATAGAAAAGCAGTTAAAGCCGTTTTACAATGACTGGCAGAGCGATGAGTTCTTTAAGCGCCTTAAAAGTTTTGAACTTCCTGACAACAAGAAGGTCGGCGAGTTTTCAAAGGGCATGAAGATGAAACTGATGATAGCCGTTGCCCTCTCCCACAAGGCAGAGCTCATTATACTGGACGAACCAACAAGCGGACTTGATCCGGTGGCCCGTGATGAACTGCTGGACATTCTTTCGGAATACATTGAAGATGAAAACCGCGGTGTGCTTTTTTCAACGCATATCACTGCAGACGTTGAGCGTATAGCCGACTACGTAACTATACTCCACAACGGAAAAGTGTGGTTTACCGGCGAACTCAACGCACTTGCGGAAAGCTATGCAGTTTTAAAGGGCGCGGAAGAAGATATTCCGGAAACGGTAAAAGATAAACTCATCGGCTTCCACGCATACCGGAACGGCTTCGAAGCATTAATAAAAACCGACGATCTGGCAGGACTTCCGGATTCCCTGGAATATGAAAAGGCTAACCTCGACGACATCCTGGTCTACATAGCAAAGGAGGATAAGAATGAAAGACATGCTGAAAATAATGCGGTTTGATTTCTTAACCGCCGCAGATACCGGATATTTTCCGGCAGTTTTCCTTGCTGCCCTGTCTGTATCAGGAGCATTCCTTTTCGGTCCGGGCTGTGCAGCCGCTCTGATACTGACGTCCATATGCTTTATACTTCCGCTTACAAGCGTTGCTGAGAAATCTGAGTTTCATAAACTCTACGGAATTCTTCCGGTAAAAAGAAAAAACATAACCCGCGGACGTTTTCTGTATATATTCATGCTTCATTTCATACCGGAAATGATCGCGCTTTTACTGTTAAAACCGGCTTTCACTCTGAAGGCATACAGATTTCTTCCTAATCAGGGCAGTGCAAGTCTGCAGATGATCGAAAATGCTTTTTCATCAGAATTCCGCTCTCCGTGCATGATCATCTTCACCGTTTTTTCGATTTCATGTTTTGCTTTCCTCTACATGGAATTCACCGGACAGATCTTCGGACACGAAAATGATATTAAGAGCATCATGGTATTACTCCTGACCGTAACAGCAGTTGTTACGACCCTGACAGCACTCGGAAGTCATGACATAATACAGGTGGATTTCGAAAAGATCCGCAATTTAAAGACACTTACCGCCGGCATCTCTCTGAACACACTGCTGTTTATGATCTGCCTGCTGCTCGGAGAAATAACCGCCGGAAAAGTATCGGCAAAAGAGCTATGAGGAGGGATAATCATGGATCTTACTGTAATCAGAAAAATAATAAAATCAGACCTTACAAATATAAGAGGCGGTAAAAACTCGATGACTTCCCTTATAGTAATAACAGCCGTATTCTTTCTCGGAACCGGATTTCTTGTTTCACCGATAGCCGGTCTGTACGGACCGTTTCTGCTTGGAGTCTTCGTCGTACCCGCACTTTTTTCCAACGAGATAAAATATCACAGTGAAAAGCTCCCCTTTATTCTTCCGATACGGCGCAGTGATCTTGTAAACGCAAGATTTCTGTTTGCCGCAGGTACATATTTTATAGTCGGTCTTGTGGTCTATGTTCTTATGCTTTTATCAGAAAAAATAAAACTTTACACATTGATCCTCGGAGATGAAGACGCCGATTTTCTTAAAGTGATTTCAGAACGTCTCGGCTTTTCACCGCTGTTGTTTTTCAGCATGATATACTGCCTTGCTTTTGCCGTAGGATTATTATCTTTAGGAATGCAGCTCCGTGCCTATTTCAAAGATCCTGCAAGATTAAAAGCAGATCTGGATATGACATCAAATAAAAACTCTAAAAAAGAAAAAATTGCTGTAGTTATTATATTTTTCGGAATATTACTTTTTATACTCGTCGTAACAGGCATTATTCCGGTAACAACAGCTCTGGCTGTAATACTTCAGCTTTTTGCAAATCTTGCTCATGCCGGAAAAGGAGTTTTCCTGACTGTTTTTACACTATGCTTAGGATTTATGAGTCTTACTTTCAGTTACACATGCACAAGACTTGAGTATGAGGAAAAGGATCTGGGGTGATAAAATGAAAAATCTGTTTAAACGCATGACTGCTGCTTTGTGTGCAGGACTTATGCTTTCATTTCCTGTAAACATTTCAGCTGAAGAAATTCCTGAAAATGATATTACACTGCCATCAGGCAAAACACTGAAAGAAGTGATCTCTACAATAGCCTCAGACTGTAAAGCTACTGAAGATATTCTGGACTTCGCATCAGCCGAGATCAGTATATTCAAAGGTAACGAAGAGCTATACACCGGTTATTTCGGTGAAGTGAACAAGGAAAAACACATCGCCGCTGATGAAACATCAGTTTACGAATGGGGCAGCATTTCGAAAACACTCATCTGGGTAAGCGTTATGCAGCTTTATGAACAGGGGCGTATAGATCTTGACAAGGACATCCGTGAATATCTTCCGGAAGGATTCTTTAAGAATCTCACATACGACGATCCGATCACAATGATGAACCTTATGAATCATAATGCTGGATGGCAGGAAACAACGAAAGCTATCCAGGTAAAAGACGAAAAGGATATAAAGCCGCTGGGAGAAGCTCTTAAAGAAATCGAACCGGCGCAGGTTTTCCGTCCGGGAAAAGTTACCGCCTACTCGAACTACGGTGCTGCTGTGGCGGGATATGTGGTCGAATGCATAACGGGCGAAGATTTCTGTGACTATGTTCACGAGAACATTTTCAACGTTCTCGGAATGGAACACACTTCACTGAATCCGAACCACAGCGACAACGCTTACGTTTTCGAAAAGCGAAAGGAAATGCACAGCTATTCAACTATGTTCTTTGAATCTGTTGACGAAGGAAACTGTCTTTACTACATTCCCTGCTACCCTGCCGGAGCAGCAGCAGGAACTTTAGCGGACTTAAGGACCTATGCGCAGGCATTTGTAAATGATGATGCACCGCTTTTCAAAAATCCGGAGACTCAGAAGCTGATGTTTGAGGGAACAGCTTTTTACGGTGATTCGGACATTCCGGAAAACTGTCACGGCTTCTGGCCGGAGGAACGTGAAGTACGTGTTTACGGTCACGGTGGTTCAACACTTTTCGGAGAAGCTGATATGAAATTTGATCCGGTATCAAAGATAGGATTTGTCGTTATGGTAAATCAGTACGGCGGCAACCTGGTAACTGAAAACGCACCGTCACTGGTCTTCGGACATTTTCCGAAAGACAAATATATTTCCGAAACAGATGATAAAATTGATATAAAAGGATATTATTTGATCTCACGCGGAGTTTTCAAAGGACTGATGAAATTCCAAAATACTCTGACAGCAATTTCTGCAGATGAACTTGGTGATACTAATTTAAGAAAACTGAATGACGGTCTGTATGTTATTGAAGCCGGTGAAAGCGGTCAGTTATCTTCAGTCAGAAACTACGAAAACGGCGACTGGGGGCTGCTTATACAAAGTGAAGAACTGATACATACTGGCAGTTATCTTTTCGCACTGGCTCTCCTTGCTGCCTACGGACTTACCGCAGTCGCATCGTTTTACATGCTCCGTATCCGTTTCAAAGTTCGTAAACTCAAAAAACAGTCACTTACTTCAGGTGTTATAACTGCCGGAGAAACAGCGATACTTGTTTCAGTAATTCTTCTGCTTACAAGTTACGTGTACACATTGAAATTCCTGGGTGGTCTTCCGGAGGCAGCAATGACCGTCTTCGGCACCTGTCAGATCATATGCGCGGCTGTATGTGTTGTTTCAGCAATCGCTGCGGTAAGATCCGCTTTAAAAGATAAAGATAAAATAAAGAAAACGGTCTGCATCATCAATACTGTCTGCAGTGTAATATGCGTTTCTGCGATAGTGTATTTCGAAATGTACCGCTTCTGGGGCTGCTGATAAAAGCCGCACTTACAGAGAAAAAATAAACTGTAGAACAAAAGATAAATAATACAAAAAGGGTAACAGTCTTTGCTTTTATCGCAATGACTATTACCCTTTTGTATTTTCAGTCAGCATTTTCACGCAACATCTACATTAAGTGCAATGTAAAGTCTGACTTCGTCATCAGTTGCTTTTCTGGTTCCTTCCATGGCAGCAGAACCGTTTTCTGCGATAAAATCCAGAAATACATCGTAGTCATCTTCGTGCATTACATCAGCGTAGTGACCGATGCCGGAAAATGAATAGGTACATGTTATTATTTTTTCCTTATCAATAAGTTTGAGCTGCTCATCAAAGAACTTTTCCTTCCAGATAAGATAGTCATCATCATCTACTTCAGGAACCAGCTTTTTTAAGATTTTTTTGTTCCTGTCATAATCGTCAATATTTATATAGTGAAATACAGTATCGTGGGCAATGTCAGTTTCCAGTCTGAGGCGGTAACGGAATTTCTCTTCAGCAGTCATTCCGGAAAAATCGCAGTCAACTTCATAGATCTCGTCAGAATATTTTCCTACCCCCCATTCTATGATCTCATCTGTTTCATCATTATCACAGACTGTAAGATTCATCAGATATTTCAGGAGTGCTGTAACATCATCCTCAGGGACTTCCGAAAGTGCCTCGATTATTGCATCATTGTCGCCGTCATCAAAATCAAAGCCGAAAAAGTTATCAGTCACGGTGCTTTCCACGATCTTTATAAAGTCCATAAGCTCCTGTCCGGCAAGCGACTCACATTCAGAAAAATATTCAAAAATATTTTCCTCTGATTCATGGAAACACGAAGTACCGTCCGAACAGTTATTGAGCAGCCATCTGGTTTCACCATCGCAAGTATATTTCACTGCTGCAACAACTGTTATTTCATTATCAAAAATAAATTCTTTTCTTCCTGCGTCTTCAATCATTATACGACTCATTAACTGTTCCTCCTTTACTGCAAAGTTATACTCAAATACTTATTATAATAATTTTACAATAAATTTTCTTAAAAGTCAATGTTTTTTATGATTTTTGCTCATGTTCTTATTTTTACTCACTTTTATTGCATGAAAACAGGCTGCGCGGCATAAGTCACGCAGCCTGTTTCGTACCAGGGAGTATATCAGGAATTATCTTGTTGAATGGAATGTTCTTGCAATAACGTCGAGCTGCTGTTCCCTTGTAAGATCGACGAACTTGACAGCGTAGCCCGATACACGAATCGTGAAGTTAGCGTACTCAGGATTTGTCGGATCCTCCATGATCTTTTCGAGATATTCTCTGCCGAATACGTTCACGTTGAGGTGATGTGCACCCTGTGAGAAGTATCCGTCGAGAACATGTACGAGGTTTGTAACGCGTTCTTCCTCAGTTCTGCCTATGGCATCCGGATTGATGCTCTGTGTATTTGAAATTCCGTCAAGTGCCCATTCGTAAGGGATCTTGGCTGTTGAATTGAGAGATGCAACAAGTCCGTTCTTTTCTGCACCGTAGCTTGGATTTGCGCCAGGTGAGAATGGTTCGCCGGCCTTTCTTCCATCAGGAAGAGCACCTGTAGCACGTCCGTAAACCACGTTTGATGTGATAGTGAGGATAGATGTTGTAGGTTCTGAGTTCCTGTATGTATGTCTTTTCTTTATCTTTGCAAGGAAAGTCTTAAGAAGATCAACACCGATCTGGTCTGCACGGTCATCATCGTTTCCGTACCTCGGGAAATCTCCCTCAACTTCGTAGTCAAGAGCGATGTTCTTTGCCACATCGACTACGTTGCCCTGCTTGTCCTTCACTTCTACATCGCCGCGGATAACCTTTACCTTAGCGTACTTTATAGCTGAAAGTGAGTCGATAACATGTGAGAATCCTGCAATACCTGTTGCAAATGTACGTCTTACATCTGTATCGATAAGAGCCATTTCTGCTGCTTCGTAGTAGTACTTGTCGTGCATGTAGTGGATGAGGTTCAGTGTGTTTACATAGATACCTGCGAGCCATTCAAGCATTACGTCGTACTTCTTCATAACTTCATCGTAGTCAAGATATTCGGAAGTGATCGGCTGATATGCCGGAGCAATCTGCTTGCCGAGCTTTTCATCGATACCGCCGTTGATAGCGTAGAGGAGTGCCTTTGCGAGATTTGCACGGGCACCGAAGAACTGGATCTCCTTGCCTGTCTGTGTAGCAGATACGCAGCAGCAGATCGAGTAGTCATCGCCCCATACCGGCTTCATAACGTCATCGTTCTCGTACTGGATAGAACTTGTCTTTACTGAGATGTATGAAGCGTACTTCTTGAAGTTTTCCGGAAGATCCTTTGAGTAGAGAACTGTGAGGTTAGGTTCCGGTGAAGGTCCCATGTTTTCGAGTGTGTGGAGGAAACGGAAGTCGTTCTTTGTTACCATGTGACGGCCGTCAACTCCGATGCCGCCTACTTCAAGTGTTGCCCATACCGGGTCGCCTGAGAAGAGGTCGTTGTATGAAGGGATTCTTGCGAACTTGACCATTCTGAACTTCATTACCATATGGTCGATAAGTTCCTGTGCTTCCTTTTCAGTGATCGTTCCTGCCTTAAGGTCACGCTGGATGTAGATGTCGAGGAATGTTGACACACGTCCTACTGACATTGCTGCACCGTTCTGTGTCTTGATGGCTGCCAGATATCCGAAGTAGAGCCACTGAACTGCTTCCTTCGCATTCTTTGCAGGTTCAGAAATATCGTATCCGTAGATCTCAGCCATCTTCTTCATACCCTGAAGTGCTCTGATCTGGTCTGAAAGTTCTTCACGCTGGCGGATAACGTCATCAGTCATTGTACCGTCGCCGCAGTTTGCCTTGTCGTATTCCTTTTCCTTTATAAGGAAGTCGATACCGTAAAGAGCAACTCTTCTGTAGTCGCCGACTATACGTCCGCGTCCGTATGTATCCGGAAGGCCTGTAACTATATGGCTGTTTCTTGCTGCCCTGATCTCAGGTGTGTATGCATCGAAAACGCCCTGGTTATGTGTCTTGTGGTATTCATTGAAGATCTGGTCGAACTTAGGATTTATCTTGTAGCCGTAGCTTTCAGCTGCCTGTTCGGCCATCTTGATGCCGCCGTACGGCATGAATGCTCTCTTTAACGGCTTGTCTGTCTGAAGACCTACGATCTGTTCAAGGTCCTTCATTGACTCGTCGATATATCCCGGACCGTATGCTATAAGGCTTGTTACGACCTCAGTTTCGCAGTCGAGGACACCGCCTTTTTTTTCTTGCTTCGATCTGTAAAGCGCTGAGCTTGTTCCAGAGCTTTTCAGTAGCTTCAGTCGGTCCTTCGAGGAAGGATGCATCGCCGTCGTAAGGTGTGTAGTTGTTCTGGATGAAGTCTCTTACATTTACTTCCTCTGTCCAGAGACGACCCTTGAATCCGTTCCACTGTTCAAATTTTTTCATAGCAGTTACCCCCTGTTTAAGATTGAATGATTTATTTGATTCCACGATGATTTATGATAAATCATCGTTTTCTTAAGCTTTTCTGATAAGAGTTTTTTTTTGTTTTCTCTTATCTTCTGTCACTATAATATCATAACCGGGGATAAAGTTCTGTGACTTAGTCATATTACAGAAAAAATTTTCAATTGATTAAAGCAGGTAAAAATGATATAATTACAATAATAAAAACTGATACATATGAAAAGAGGTTCGGTCAATGGAAGAGATACTTAAAAAGCTGCCGTTCTGGGAAAAGCTCACCAGACAGGAACAGGATCTGGTAGTCACTTCGGCAGTCATTCAGAAATACGATGCAGGACAGATGATACACACCTGCGACAAACAGTGCGTCGGTCTTGTATACGTTATAAGCGGAAATGTGAGACTTTATCTTCTTTCCGAAGAAGGCAGGGAGGTAACGCTCTTCCATGTGCTTGCAGGCGATACCTGCGTGATCTCCGCTTCATGTGTAATGGAACAGATAAGCTTCCACAACGAACTTTCCGCTGCAGAAAAAACTGAGATACTTATTATACCTGCCGCGGTTTTCGGAAGGATAATAAAGGACAATATCTACGTCCGCTGTCATATGTACGAGCAGACATCAAAGGCTCTTTCCGACTCAATGTGGGTCATCCAGCAGATAATCTTTAAAAGCATCGACAGCCGTGTTGCCTCTTTCCTGCTTGAAGAATCTGACCGCACCGGATCGGATACCCTTAACATCACACAGGAAACCATTGCAACAGAGATAAATACCGCCCGCGAGGTAGTTGCACGTATGCTCAAGCGCTTTGCCGCGGAAGGATACATTCAGAACCAGCGCGGAAAGATCATAATCACCGACACTGATGCACTTGAAGACATTGCAGGATGAGCAAAGAATACGGCAATGAGCTGATCATATGGCACTGCAGGTTTTCATAAAAAAATGATCCGTCGGCCGTTTTGCCGGGATCATATTACGAGGATAAATATATGAATGAATTTATGAGAATGGCAGTTGAGGAAGCCGAAAACGGAATACGTTCCGGACACGGCGGTCCCTTCGGCTGCGTCATAGTAAAAGACGGAAAGGTAATAGGCCGTGGTCACAACGAAGTTATAAAGCGCAAAGACCCGACCTGCCACGGCGAAGTAATGGCCATAAGGGCTGCAAGCAAAGCTCTGGACACATTTGACTTAAACGGATGCGAACTCTACACGACTGCTGAACCATGTCCGATGTGTTTCGGAGCTATCCGCTGGGCGAACATAAGAAAAGTATACTACGGCTGCAATATCGCAGATACGGATTCCATCGGTTTCCGTGACAGGGAGTTTTATCTTTCCCCTGCAGATATATGCGAGGAACTCGACCGAAAAGAATGTCTTGATCTTTTCGACGAATACCGGAACCTCGAAGGCAAAACCAATTATTAAGGAAACGCTGATTTATTCATAAATCAGCGTGGGGGTCAGGGGCGAAGCCCCATAAATCCCACCTTTGGAAATCCGGCTTCGCCGGATTCCGGTTTAATCAGTGTTTCCTAAAATAAAAGAACTTCAAACAGGGAGGTAAATAATGAAAGAATTCTTTATAGACAGCGACGGCATCCGTCTTCACGCAAAACTCGATCGTCCTGAAGGCGCGGACAAGGGGCCGCTCTGTATACTTGTACACGGATTTACCGGACATATGGAAGAAGAACATATAATCGCAGCAGAAAAAGCCCTTCTTGATTCCGGCATTTCCGTACTCCGTGCCGAGATGTACGGCCACGGCAGCAGTGACGGCAAATTCAGGGATCACACTCTTTTCAAATGGATCACAAACGCACTCACAGTGGTCGCTTATGCAAAGAAACTCGATTTTGTTACTGACCTGTACATGTGCGGACATTCACAGGGCGGACTTTTGACAATGCTCATAGGCGGCATGTGTCCCGATGATCTCAAAGCCATCCTCCCGCTCTCCCCTGCCTGGGTGATCCCGGAAAATGCACGAAGCGGCTCCATGCTCGGAACCTCATTTGATCCTGAACACATTCCGGAAAGCATATTCGTAAACGGACGTGAACTCTCAGGTGACTACATACGCGTCGCTCAGATGATACATCCCGAAGATGCCATAGCAAAGTACAAGGGTAAAGTATTTATCGTTCACGGCGACAGCGACGAGACTGTTCCGTTCTCCTGCGCAGAAAAAGCCGCCGCACTTTACGCCGACGCTGTCCTTGTTCCGATCCCCGGTGCTGATCACTGCTTTACCGGCCGCACCGACTCGATGGCAGATGCTATACGCGGATTTTTTAAAAAACTTCGGCTGACGGAGATTTTATTAACATATAGTACTTTAAAGAATATATGCATAATCGTATTATTCGTCATTGTTTGTTTAAAAAAACTGTGCTATAATCACAGTGTATGAGATGTGTATTTATCCCGTGACGGTAAATACGCATACGGGATCGTATATAAAGTTAAACACTCAATGACAGGAGGATACGAATGAAAAAAATCGTAAAAAGTACAGGTGCTGTACTTACTGCTGTGGCTCTGTTTATCTGCCAGCTGTTTGTCATGCCGGTCAGAGCTGCAGGAGGAACCGACCTTTATGTTGGTTATCCTTCAAAGCAGAATAATTTCAGCACTGTTCAGCAGGCCGTTGACAAGGCCGCCGGAATTAAACCGGGAAGTGAATCAGACCGTGTTACCATCCACATTGCACCGGGAACGTACCGTGAACAGGTCATAGTCCAGACACCGTACATTTCCTTTGTAAATGACGAACCTTCAAAGGACGTAGTACTCACCTGGTATTACGGCATCGGCTATAAATACTACAGCGTAGGCTCAGGCGGATACTACGACGCAAACTCAGCAAAACAGAAGAGCACCAAGAACACGCCTTCCTACCGCTGGGGCGCAACCGTTCAGCTTCGTCCATCAGCGTCGTACTTCAAGGCCAAGGACATAACATTTGAGAATTCATTCAACAGATACATCACTGAAGAAGAAATACGTGACGGTGTTGAGCTCACACATGATACATCAGTCACTAACATCTCTCAGGTACGTACCTCATCCACTGATGCACGTTCAAAAGCAGCTACCGAAAGAGCAGCCGCACTTTCAGCAGATACTGCATATGCGGAATTCTTAAACTGCCGTTTTCTTTCCAGTCAGGACACACTTTATACAGGAAGCAGACCGCAGTACTACAAAAACTGTCACATTGAAGGCAACACCGACTACATCTTCGGCGATTCATCGGCTGTGTTTGATCAGTGTGAACTCTGTTTCTACGGATACAGCGACAAGGGATATTCAGGATATATAACCGCTGAAAGAGATGAAGAAAACGATGACTCGGGTTATCTTTTCTGGAACTGCAGAGTAACTGCAAATTCTTCACTGAAGCAGACTGCAGGATATCTCGGCAGACCATGGCGCGACTCTGCAAAGGTAATGTTCCTTAACACAGTACTTGACAACGGAAACCTTATTCTTCCTGCAGGCTGGACAAAAATGTCCGGAGTGGAACCTGAGACTGTAGCCGGATTCAAGGAATACGGAACAAAGCTTGCAAACGGTTCAGGCGTTGACCTTTCACAGCGTAAGGGACACACACTTTCCGCATCAGACGCTTCTACAGTAAAACCTGTAAACTACATGAAGGGCTGGACTCCTTCGTTTATGAACTCATCCGGTCAGTCCGGAAATACACCTTCGGAAAGCACACCTCAGAGCGGCAGCACGCAGAATGCGAGTGACGCCGTAACACTCTGCGGCGGCTGGTTCGAAACAGCTTTTGCCGAATGGGATCAGAGCAAACTCGGAAACAGTATCAAGGTATCATACAAGGAATCATCGGCCTCAACATACACACAGGCAGATTCACAGCTTATAAGAGGAAACCGCGTTGATATACCGGGACTTAAAGGCGGCGTTTCCTACGATGTACTTATCGAGGGTTCATCAGGAAAAGCATCATTCAGTGTAACTCCGATGAGCCACGACAGAAGCGGATATGCTCACTGGAACTACTCATCAGGTGTAGGTGCATACAACAACGACGGAACGCTTAAGTCAGGAGTTACTGTTATCTACGTAAATAACTCAAACAAAGATACGGTCACATACAACGGCAAGACCGGACTCTACAATATTTTCTACAGTGCAAAGCCTGAAAATGTAGTGTTCAGATTTATCGGCACTATCGGCGTACCTTCCGGAGCAAAGGCAAATGACGGAAAGCAGAATGACGGTTCCTCAATGCTCTATCTCCAGCACGCTAAAAACGTAACTATTGAAGGTATCGGATATGATACGGCACTTGACAAGTGGGGCTTTGAAATGAAGAGATGTTCTTCATGCGAAGTAAGGAACCTCTGGCTCGGAAAATATCCTGACGACGGTATTTCCATGACCGGTGACTCATCAGACAAGTCAAATCACATGTGGATACACAACAACACCCTCGAATCCGGATATAATGCATTTGCCGGAAACGGAACAGTTGACAGCGACAAGGCTGAAGGTGACGGATCTGCTGATATCAAGTGGTCCGAATATGTAACGCTCTCGTACAACCAGTTCGTAAAATGCCACAAGACATCGCTGGTAGGCGGCGGCGAAACTCATATGCAGGATTACATAACCTATCACCACAACTGGTTCAATTCAACAGCATCACGTAATCCGCGTGTAAGAAATGCACATGTTCATTCATACAACAATTATTTCTACGGTAATACAGAATACGGCATCGGAGCTTCGTACAACTCAAAGGTATTTTCCGAAAGCAACTACTATGAAAATGTAAACCTCCCGCTCGACGCTGTAAACATGGGAAAGGATGCATATTCCGGAACCATCAAGTCATTTAACGACAAGTTTGACGGCTGTAAAATGGGAAGCGGACTTGCTTACAGGATCGTTTCATCACGCAGTGAAAATGCATCGATAGCAAATCTTAAATCTGGCGGTGCTGCCTACGACAACTTCGACTTAAAAATGTACAGTTACTCCCCTTCCACACCTGACAAAGCAAGGGATGACGTAAAGAACTATTCAGGCAGAATGCAGCACAAGGCATACGGAAAGACTGAAGCGACAGTAACACCGGGCACTCCTTCAGAACCTTACGAACCTTCAGAACCGGCTGCCATAAAGGGCAATGTCAATGCCGACGATTCATTCAACGCATCTGACGTTCTCATGATGCAGAAATATTTCCTCGGCACAGGAGATCTGACAGACTCATCTGCTGCCGACCTTAACGAAGACGGAAAAATCACAATCATTGACTTCTGCCTCATAAAGGAAATGCTGGTTTCTAAATAATAAAGAAAAGGTCCCTGCACGCAATGTGCCGGGACCTTTTTAACTGTGCCGGTTGTCAGTATTTTATCTGAAAATTAAATTTTCTTGACATGTATAAAGCTAATTGATATAATAATTTCATACACATCGATGAAACAGGCTCTATGCTCGTTCCGGGAAAACTGAAATCGCTTGAATATCTGAGCTTATCAGTAAAAAATGAATCACCATAATAATCGAAAAGGCGGTACATGTATGATACGTAAAATATTAAAAATAACTCTTACAGTTCTCATCTCCTTAATTCTTCTTATCACTGTGTTCCTGCTTATAGTGTCACACAATCCATCGTTTTACCGTGTTGTTTATCCGGGAATAGATGACACTATGACTGATTATCCGCTCACAGATGTAAGTGTACCTGCTGATTTTGTCACACGTACTGCTCACGGCATTAACATAAGAGCTCCAAAAGAACACATTAACAATCCTAAACTCCCCGGCACAGGCGGCAGTACTCCGTTCAAAAGCGATACGCTTACCGTCTTTGTTCAGTCGTTAAGCGAAGATTACAAATTTTCATCAGATATAAAGGAACCGTTCAGCGATAAGGATTATGAACATTATTTCAAAAATTTAGGTATAGAAAAGCCTGACAATATGATAGACAAGATAGTTTATATCCGTGATAAATTCAACGCTGAGTGCTGCCGGAACCTGCACTTAAAGGATCTGCTGATTTTCAATTTTGAGGCATACGGCAAAAAGACCGTCATAAATATGGAGACTCCTTATTACTATCACGGCAGTAATTTCGACGGTCTGATCTGCGAAATACCTGCAAAAAGAAAGATGACAAATGTGGTTATATGCAATCCTGAGCTTCGCTATCACGTGACCATTACTATTATATGTAATGATACAGAACTCACAAACCAGATCATCGCAGGTCTTGATCCTTCACCGTTCCTTGCCGGAGATGTTTTATAAAATACGTGAAAAAGTATTGACACATGAAAAGAATTATGATAATCTGTAATTAAAGGGATATTTAAATGGGATATACACGATCGGGGATTATAAAGATTTATATTTATTCGCATAACAGCCAGAGAATCATTTCCTGATCCTTTGGCTTTTTTTATTTTTAAAACATCAGCCGGCCGGGCACACGGTATCCGGGACGGATCACAGACCGGAACGGCTTTAATATGATACGGGGAGCAGAATACGTTATGAAAAAGACTTTTGTTATTACCGCTAACGTGTTCATTATGACAGTAATGCTGATCTTTGTTGTTCTGTATTCAAACCTTCAGAGCAGACAGACGGCACGGATACAGGTAGAACATTTTGAGAACACCACGATTTCCATGGAGCGTGTCACTGAGAATTATCTTGAAGGAGAACAGCGCATCTGCGACGTGTGGGCAAGATATATCAACGGCCGTAATATGACTATTGAAGATGCCGTTTCATTCATACGCATATCTCACGTGCTTCCAAACGCTTCTGCACATATTGTGTACCTTGATACGCTGTCCGGACTGTCTACAAAAGCACGGCCGGATGACTCCGGTGATTACACCGTTTCCTACAAGCGCATGGATTTTCTGAATGATTTAAGCTGGATATCGGACATCGGGGAATCCATTAATATTTCCCGTGCATATACCAATCCGGTAAACGGTGAACAGTCTCTGGCATTCTGCAATTTCATTAACCTTCGCAATCCGGAAACCGGAGATCTTAAGAAAGCTGTTCTGCTTCGTGTGCTTCCGGTCTCGGAGCTGGAGCAGAAATGGATCTTCCCGCAGGAGGAATACGAAAACGCCGAGCTTTCCATGATCGATGCGAACGGCAATTATATAATCAAGGGCCATTCCTTCAAAAACTCCAATTTCTTTGAGTTTTACAGATCATACAATGCTGCCGGTCCTGCCGAATCAAAAGAACTCGTACAAAAAATCACTGCTTCCACCGGCTCTGTTTCCATGCGCAATTCCCGCGGTGATGAATGCATACTTGCATATACGCCGATCGACACGAAGGCAGGATGGGCACTTCTCAGCTTTCTGCCGGTTAAGGAGCTGCATGTCAGAACTGAAAACTGGCTGCTCGTATGCATTGTTTCCGCAGGTCTTCTGATCCTGTTTTTATTCGATCTCGCAGTCATGCTCCGCTTCAATCAGAAACTTAAAGAGACGGCAAAGGAAGCTGCATCGGCAAGCAAGGCAAAAACTGATTTTCTCTCGGCAATGTCTCATGACATCCGGACGCCGATGAACGCGATAACCGGTCTTACGGAGATCATGAAAAGAAATCCTGATGACGCGGATGCCGTGAAGGAAAATCTTGAAAAAATCACGCTTGCGAGCAATCATCTGCTCACACTGATCAATGATATACTTGATATTTCAAAAGTTGAAAGCGGAAAACTGAAACTCAGTCCGCAGACCTTCTCGATTATCGAAACGGTCGAAAATCTTGAGAATATTCTGCAGCCGATGATAAAGGAAAAGAAAATAGACTTTGACATCACCTTAAGCAATATAGAGACCGAATTTCTCTATGCAGATGCGCTCAGACTGAATCAGATTTTTATAAACATTCTTTCCAACGCTGTGAAATACACAGAATCAGGCGGACGCGTCACTGCTTCGGTGTATGAGGAAAAAAGTGAAAAGCCCGGATGCGTGCGGCTTACCTATAAAGTATCCGACACCGGTATAGGCATGACTCCGGAGTACATGGAAACCATGTATCAGCCGTTCACGCGCCAGACCGACAGCCGTGTGAACAACATTCAGGGAACCGGACTCGGACTCGCCATCACAAAGCAGATGGTCGATCTGATGGAAGGAACCATCGACTGCACGAGCGCACCGGGAAAAGGAACGACATTTACAGTAATTCTTGACATTCCAGCCGCAGAACAGCAGAAAGAAAAAATGAAGTCTGAAAATGACGATTCTGATCTGCAGGGAATGAATATTCTGGTTGCCGAGGATTTTGACGTAAACTGGGAGATCATTTCGACTCTCCTCGGCATGTACGGTATCACGACTGAACGCGCTGAAAACGGTCGCGTATGCGTGGAAAAAATGAGATCGGCGGCAGAAGAAAGCTACGATCTTATCTTTATGGATATTCAGATGCCGGAACTTAACGGTATCGAAGCTGCAAAAGAGATACGCACACTCGATAACCGGTGGGCGTCGTCCATACCTATCATTGCCATGACGGCAGATGCGTTTTCGGAAAAACGTGACCGAATGTATGAACGCCGGTATGAACGGACATATATCTAAACCAGTGGATATTAACCTTGTCATAAAGGAAATTCGCAGAATCAAGGGGGAAAAACGGGGATGAAAAAACTGTCCTGCATAATTCTGAACATAGCAGTGATCATGTCAATGACCGCCTGTGACGGAAAAACAGACGACAGATCTGAAGCGGGATTTGATCCGCATCTTGACACAAAAACAAACTGCAGCATAACGGTAGCCGGAAGCTACGACAACTTTGAAGCACTCGAAGCGGAGTTTGACCGGTTCAATGAAATATATCCGGATGTACGCATGAGCTATTTAAAGCTCGATGACTACAACAACACAATAGGCATGGCGTTAAGCGGAAAAGAAGGACCCGACATTTTCTTCTCCTACGCCTGGATGATCGGAAACAGCCAATACGACACGGTGTTTTCATCGGCAGAAGATCTTTCCGACCCGAAGCTGTCGCTTGATCTTGACTGCATACGCTCCGGTCTTGTAAACCATGATGCAGAGGGACGCGTGTTGATGGTACCGATCTTCTCGAGGACCTACGGTATGCTTGTGAACACTGATCTGTTTAAAAAAGAAGGTCTTGAAGTTCCCGACACATGGCCGGAGCTGCTTGATGTATGCGGAAAATTCCGTGACAGGGGTTACGCAAGCCCTATGATGGGTTACAGTCACGATCCGTCAAGCTGCTTTATGAACACGGTCGCTTATCCGTGCTTTACAGCCACGCTTGCATCAGACAAGGAAGCACTTAAACTGGCAAACGACCTGTCACCTGCTGCCGGTGAATACATGCGGCCTGCACTGAACACGGTTGAGCAGCTTATCGAAAACGGATGCATTGATCTGAGTGCATGTGATGAGATAGAAGACAACTACACCCAGGTTATACTGCGCTTTTTTGAAGGCGATGTTCCGATGATGATATGCACCGGTGATACCGTATCCGGTACAAGGAAACGTGAAAGCCAGTCGGAAGCATTCACAAAGGCTCCTTTTGAATACAGATTCTATCCGATCCCGTGCACAGATGAAGGCGGATACTTTATCGACAGTCCGTCCGTAGAGTTCTCCGTAAACAAAAACTGCGATGATCCTGACATGACAAACGAGTTTATGCGCTTTCTTATCACTGATACGGAACTTAACAACATGGCTTCCTTAAAACGTCTGGTAACTCCTGCTGCGGACATGTCCTTCGACCCGGTTTACGCTCCTTTCGGTCAGATGCCTTCCGACCGTATACTGTCCCCGGAAGTGCTCGGCATAACCGATCCGCTTACGGTACAGATACGCGCCGCGGCATTCCGTGTGGGAAAAGGTGAACTCACCGTAGATGAAGCCGTCGCAATGTACGGAAGCTTTGAATAGGAAGGGGTATCATTTATGACTGCTAAAAACAATTTCAGTATATCCGAAGAAAGAAGACGCATTCTGCTTGTCGAGGATGATATTGTAGGTCAGGAGACGATGAAGGCAACTCTCGGCGACAGATACGAGGTCCTGATCGCGGAAACCGGAGAAGAAGCTCTGGAGATCATTAAAGATCAGCACGAAACACTCAGCATAGTCCTGCTCGATCTCCTTCTTCCCGGCATCAGCGGTATGGAGGTCCTTGACCGGATAAAAAAGGACACCGACTGTTCCCGCCTTCCTGTCATCGTAATGACATCGGACAATGAAGCCGAAGTGGAATGTCTGACACTGGGCGCAGTGGATTTCATACCGAAACCCTACCCTGCCTCAAAAGTTATCCGTGCGCGCATACGCAGGACAATAGAACTGTACGAAGACCGTGAGACTCTACGTCTGACCGAGAAGGATCAGCTTACCGGACTCTACAACAGGGAATTTTTCTACCACTATGTCGCACAGCTCGATCTCTACCACAAAGACACTCCGACAGATGCGATCGTGTTCGATATCAATCATTTTCACACATACAACGACCGTTACGGAAAAAAGCGCGGCGACGAGATACTTAAGTGCATCGCAGACAAGGCCATGTCATATGTAAACGAAGCCGGCGGCATCGTGTGCCGCAGCGGAGCAGACACATTTCTGATGTACTGCAGGCACACCGGAGATTACAAAGCACTTCTTTCCCGTCTGTCCGCGTGTCTTGACGATAACAGCAACGGTGAAAACCCTGTCCGTCTGAGAATGGGTGTTTACGTTGATGCGGACAATGACACCGACATTGAGCGCAGATTCGACTGTGCGAAAATGGCGGCAGACAGCGTCCGCGATCATCTGACATCCCCGATAGGATTTTTCGACAATTCGATGCGTGAAGCGGAGATCCTCAGAGAACAGCTTATTGACGACTTTCACGCTGCTATACGTGAAAAGCAGTTTACAGTTTTCTATCAGCCGAAATTCGACATAGGAAAAGATGTTCCGGTTTTAAGCAGTGCCGAAGCTCTGGTACGCTGGAATCATCCGAAGCTCGGACTTGTTAGCCCTGCTGCGTTTATCCCGCTGTTCGAGAACAACGGTCTTATTGAAGAACTTGACCACTACGTCTGGTCACAGACCGCATCACAGATAAAAGACTGGAAGGAGCGCCTGAACATCTCACTTCCAGTCTCGGTAAATGTCTCACGAATAAATCTGTACGATCCGGAACTGCCGGTAAAGCTTCTTGAGATCACGAAGGAAAACGGGATAAAGCCTGAAAACCTTCTGCTCGAAATAACCGAATCGGCCTATACGGAAAAAACTGATCAGATAATAACAACGGTGAAGAAGCTTCGCGAGCACGGATTCTACATCGAAATGGACGACTTCGGCTGCGGTTATTCTTCACTGAGCATGCTCATAGATATGCCTATCGATGCACTCAAACTCGACATACAGTTCATCCGCAGTGCTTTCAAGGAGCAGAAAGACACAAGGCTTCTTGAAGCGATGATCAGACTTGCAAAATCCTTCGAAGTACCGACCATTGCCGAAGGCGTTGAGACTGCCGAACAGTATGCCGAACTGAAAACGCTTGGCTGCAATGTCATCCAGGGCTACTACTTCTCACGTCCTCTCCCGGCAGATGAGTTTGAAAAGCTGATGATCAGTTCACCGAAAAAGGAGGGGCTGTTATGCTGACAGTGAAAAAACTTGAAGAATACGGTGCAGACACGAAAAAAGGCATGTCCCGCTGTGCCGATAACGAAGCACTCTACCTTCGTCTTGTAGACATCACCGTTAAAGAGCTTTCCTCCGGTTCACTCGGAGAAGCCCTCGAAGCAGGTGATCTTGATAAAGCGTACCACATCGCCCACAAGCTCAAAGGCGGCGTAAACAACCTCGAACTCAAACCGATAGCCGCTCCCCTGTGCGAACTTACCGATCTGCTCCGGAACAAACAGCCCGGTGACTACAAGGCGCTTTATGATGAGATCATAAGCAGGACGAACGAGCTTCTTTCCCTGATGAATTCCTAGCATAAAATACACACGCCGCATCACACTTCCGGTTCACCGGAGCTGAGATGCGGCGCGTTTTGTTTTCTTATAGATTATTCACGGCCATATGTTTCAATTGAAGGATATTCAGCTTTATCACCATTAAGAATGATAAGGCTTTCTCTTTTCGCGGAATTGATAACAGCAGGCGCATGAGTTGTAACAATGAACTGTACCTTCGGGAATACTTTCATAAGAACTTCAAGTATCCTCTGCTGCCATTCCGGATGAAGATGCAGATCAATCTCATCGATAAGGATTATGCCATCAGTTTCTTTAATTGCTTTCTTTTTAAGCCCCGGATTAACAGATGCCATACGATAGGCTATATCAGCAATAAGACAAATAAAACTGCGGTACCCATCACTTAATTGTGATGTAAGAAGCACATGTTCCTTTTTTTTTCTTATCTTTATAAGTTACTTCAAGCTCATGTTCCAGCAAATTGCTCTGTACCTTTACACTGCTAAATCCACTTAACAGTTTAAATGCATCTTCAACAGCCTCAGTTACGGCAGATAACAAAGCATCGCTTTTACGGGACTGCAATTCAAGATAAGTCATTTTCTCAAACCAGATATTCATTGATTTTGAATCAAGATGAGCATCAAGGCAGCTGGAATATCCGTTTTTACGACTGAAAGATGTCTTCGTAAGATTATCAAGCGAAATACTTTCAGAGTTATTCCATAATCGTCCGGCACCGTATGCACAAACAACCGGTAAAACAGTATTATCATTCTCTTTTGCAAGTTTATCATTATAAATTCCTGAAACTTCAGAAGCAGCATAGCTGTTTCTGTTGCCGTTATATTTCATTGTCTGGGTATAACTGCATTCCAGTCCCGAAACATATCCTGACATTGATATTTCAACCGGGAAGCATTTCTCACCTTTATTAAGTCGAATATCATTTTTTCTCATAGTTTCGCTTTTGAAATCAAAAAGAGATCTGAATACAACGCTTAATAACTTCCCTGTTGCATCAATTATTGTAGATTTACCGCTTCCATTAGCACCAATGATCACGGTAAGTCTGTCTTTAAACTCAATTTCAAAATCTTCGTATTTTCTGAAATTTTTCAGGTTAAGTTTATCAACTAACATAATATTTCTCTTTCTCCGTTTACATCAAACAGCAGATGGTGTTCATTTCTGTTATAGTGAATATTAAAAAATAAAATCAATTATTATTATAGCATAATAATTGATTTATAGCAATTTCATCATAGTGTTTTTTTGAAAGATAATTACAGGTCTTTTGCAAAGGGACAACCCTATGAAGGGGGAGAACGATTAAACCGCAGCAAAAGCCGGCATTTCTCCCCCTTCCTACGGTTTTCCCTCTGCACTCCTTTTCCGTCACCTTCCCCCACATTGCCGGCTTTTGCTTTTTTATTATAATGCGACGGTTTGCGGGCTTAAGGCAAGGTTGATGCGTTATGGAAAGGTTTAAGATACGATTACGACAACCACCTGATCATAGAGTACACTGATTCTCTCCACCCAGAACGATGAACTATTCTATACTGACTATTCTCGAATTCATGAAACAGATCACTTTTAAGTTCTGCCGCTGTTTCATGATATTTTTGAAGTATCTTTAAAAATATATTTTCATATACATCAGTAGGCATGATATATATAGGACCGTACTTTTTATCTTTTGAATCTTTTTTGCTTTCGTAATCAAGAAATTCAGTTGCTACAAATTTAGGAAATGTCATAACAATCATATTGTGATTACCGTATCGAACTACTTTCTGAGCATTATATTCAAGCGCTCTGGCTCTCCAGAACTGACCTCTTTCGCCTTCGCCAAATAAGTCGTTTATCTTTTTAGCATTGAACCACGAATTAAGAAGAGTCTTGATTTTACCAGGAAGATTATTATATTTTTCCGTATCAGGACCGATAAATCTTTCAGCGATCTTTTCAAGATCAAGATATTCAGCAAGATTAACTTTATTCATTTTAGTAACAAAATTAATGAAAAATTGTGTCTTATCATTTACGTCATATTCATTCACTATGTCACACAGAAAACTTTGTCCGGCTTTTATATAGTCCTTTCCTGAACAATATAAATATCTTGATTTTATGATTTTTTTCCCAAGGCGAGAATAAGGTTTAATATTATATCGATCCTGCATAACGAATTCATAATCATCTTTTGAATTCTTGCTTATAAGAGTTGTCAGAACCAAATATGGCGAAGACATTATCATCTCTTCAACATCTTCTATACTAATACTATAACTTCTAAGATATTTACCATTTTCAGAAAGGTCCATCAAAACCCTCTGATTATAATTATCAGGATTATTATCAAAGTAATTCTGCCATGAATTATAATAGCATTCCATTATATCCTGAGATGAACGATGCAGCAATACCAGTTTAATTTTTCGACTGATATCCATTTTCTTCTCTTTCGGTAGATAATAAGCAAGGTACTGGAGTTCATAATCTTTTAGCAAATCCGAATAACCAGCAAGAGCAGATTCCTTTAAGCCGCTTATTTCTTTAATTTTCTTCTCAATAAAACCTTCTGGCGGATTTTCAAAGTCTTTTTTACTCTTGTGTTCATTTGCAATCAGATTCTTTTGCTTTATAAGTTTAAGAGGTTCATAATAAACTTTTACATCCATAGGTCAGTCCTCTGTTTTATTACTTTCAAGTATTTCCTTCAGTTCGTTTATCATTTCGTCATCTTTAAGCCTGAACTTGAATTCTACTCTTCTTGAAGCATCACTATCAACTTCGCCGTTTTCTTTATAGATCAGATTCGTCATTGATTTTCCGTTTGTAGTAAGAATATTTTTCAGGTTATCATATTCTTCAGTCGAATTAAGAAGAGAAGGATTATCGAGACAATATTTTGATACTGAAAAAGCTCTCTTCTGTGACAATTCAAGATTATAAACATAATCCCCTACATTATCTGTATATCCTTCGATAATAATCTCTGAAATATCATCTCTGAATCTGTCATTCAAAATGCTTTCCATATAAATCGGAATAAACTGATTAAGGAATTCCTCACCACTCTTCTTGATATCTGACTTATTATAATCAAACAAAACGCTCGAAGCGAAAGCTATGGCACCGGTATTATTATCGATTGTTACCTTCAGATCAACATCATTAAAAGCATCACTAAGTTCTTCAATGATCTCGGCTTTTACGCCAATCAGATCATTAATTTTCTTTTCCTGTTCTTCAAGCAGTTCCTGCTGTCTCTTCATGGCTTCATTTTGTTCCATGATCTGCTGCTGAGCCAGACGCTGTTCTTCAAGTTTTTTCTGATACTCATAATTGGATTTAATAAGTATCGCCATAGTAATAAGTATAAACATCAGGAGAAGTGCAGCCATAAGATCTGAATATGATTGCCAGTACCCTATACCCTCTTTGGATTTTATCCCGCGTTTTCTTTTCCCTTTTCTCAATCAACTCACCCCTGATCCGCAGTTTCCTTGCTTAATTTATCCGCACATTTGTCGAGTGTATCAGTCATCTGATTGATTGACTTATATAATGATGGCTGAATACTGTCAACGACCTCCTGGATTCCCTTTATAGAAGAATTCAAATGTCCGGTTATTTCAGCAAGATTTCTGTCAAATGTATCAAATGAAGTTGTCAGCGATTTTCCAAGTGAACTTTCAAGTTCATGACATTCTGAGCCAATCTTTGATTTGATACCCTTAAGTTCATTCAGCACTCCATTTGAAAGTTCACTTACTGTATCGAGTTCACATTTAAGATTACGAAGAGAATCTTCTGATATTTTCCTATAGGTTTCCATAAGTTCATTAAGCCTGCTGCTGCACTGTTCGGAAAATGTTTCGCCGGACTTGCTAAGTTCAGATACAAGATTAGAAACAACGTCCTTAAATATATTTGTCTGTTCATCCATCTGCTTAATTGTACTCTCTGCAGTTTCCTTATATGAATTAGTAAGTGTCTGGATTTTTTCATCAAGGGAGCTGATTAACTTACGATTACTATCAAGAACTTCTACATTGCTATCCGACATTTTCTTCATAGAAGTTACAACATTATTAGTCTGATCCATAGTTTTGGAAAGGGCATCAGTAAATTGCTTAACATCAACTGAAACATTTTTAAACGAATCTGTAAATCCATTTTGAAATCTCGTTATAGTTTCTTCTATTTTTTCTGTGAGAGTGTTTGTAGAATCGGCAATAATGTCCTTCACCTTATCATGCATTTCAGCTGAATTCTTAGCAATACATTCGACTAAATCAGACTGAATTTCAGTTACTCTCGTTGCTGTTTCAATAAAGTATTCCTTGATTCCTTCCTGCATGATCTGGTTTGTATCTGCAACAGATTTTTTTAACTCTTCCTGCATAGTACGAACTTCAGCGGAGGTTTCCCGGAACACTTCATTTACGCTATCCTTCATAGCTCCTATACCGCCAATTGTATCAGAATACGTTGAAGTAACAAGTTCCTGAACACCCTTAATATATCCAAGAGAATTCGAAAGATCTTCTTTGAGTTCTCTGACGCCGCCAATGGCTTCTGTCTGCATTGCTCCGATTTCCTTGATAAGAGTCTGTGTTTCTTTATTATTTTCAAGAAGAGACTCATTATACTGATTAAGTAGATTCTCATACTTTCCAATGTTATCAAGAGCATCATCAAGCGCATTATTCATTTGTGCCAGAGTTGTTTCCTGCTTAATAATATCGGAAACAACAGTTTGCATCAGTTCATTATTCTGCTTTGATACTTCACATGTTTTTTCTATCGTTTCACCAAGATCTGCAAATTTATCATGCAAAGCCTCGTTCATACTGGAAACAAAATGGTTTACGATTGTCTCCAGATTCTCCTTCTGACTATTTATAGCCTGATTAATAAACTCGCTAAGAAGCTCATCTAGCTTATTCATTGTAGGAGTAAGAACATTATTGATTTCGCTGACCATAGCTTTGGAAACTGATTCAGACATAACTTCAGGCATTCTTAAAAGAATATCGTTCTGAGCGCGCTGAAAATCAATCATCTGATTGATATTTTTAGTATCTGGTTCCTCATCGACATGACTGTAAAAAGCATTATAGAAATTATGCAGTGCCTCTATTCCGTCCTTATATATTGCTTTATAAAAAAGATTATAGAAAATAGAATAGATTACACCGAATACCGAGGTAAGAAAAGCTGTTTTCATACCATCAAGAAGCATCGGGATTCCTGAGGCCAGCTGCTCAGTATCGCCTGAGAAATTTCTCAATCCGACGATAAGTCCGACGAATGTTCCAAGCAGACCGATACCTGTCATAATACCAGAAATCTGATCTGATATACTTTTGTTTATGGCAGAATCGAGCAGGTCTTCATTTATATAATCAGAAATGTCGCAACTATACTTTTTACTGTCAGAAAGGTAATTGTCATAACACTCTGAAAGTACATCCTGTTCAAATATAATTGCAGATTTTACATCTCCATTTGAATTCATTAGAATTGACTGAGTGACATTTTCAAGATCATCAGCTATTTTATTAAACTTCTTAAAACGGCTGAAAAAAGAAAACCATGTACTGACACCCATGATTCCAAGCGCTATAGAGTTGAGCGCAATCATAAAACCAGTCAGATTATCCTTAAGCAAAAACCATGCTATAACGGCAAGAGCCAGCATAAGTAAAATACTGATCAGTGATGCATATTTTTTTGCAGTTCTTTTTAGAACATTAAATTTCATTACAATCCTAATGCATATTTAATTGGTGGAAATGAGGGAAAGCTATTCACTTCCATACCATTATAATTTCTAAGGAAACACTGAATAATGATCATTCATAAAGAATTAATCGGTATTTCGATTTTTCATTATTTTTTCGATTATCTCATCCTGTGATGTAATCTTATTCATAGCCATTATTAATTCTTCTTTTATTTGAGAATGTTCGATTTCTAATTCATTTAATTTAGCTCTGACTTCAAATAACTGATCATTCAAAACTTTTATTTGCGAACTCATCTCTATGATAAGCTTATCACTATTACCTGATTCATTTTTCTTCTCTACATTAATACTGGAAGATGGCTTGCATTCTACTTGCTTTTTTACTGAATTCTGATAACCTTCTGGTCTAATTTCAAATGTATCAATCAACGAAGCTGTATTTTCATTCGATCCAAATACATTCAACAATGCCAGAAACATACTCCATGTAAGCTCTCTTTGCTTCTTTTCCGCGGCAAGAATAGTTTGCCTGCTTACTCCAACAACCTGAGCAAGTTCTGCTTGTGTCAATCCACTTTTAGCTCTTAATACAGGCAAGTTCTCTATCATTCTATCAATATATATTTTTTTGTTATCAACCATAACCAACACCCCTAAATATATTACCGGATTTTAAAACTGTAGCCCTTCAACACACGCACGACATAAACTCTTTCCTTTATAGTCAATAAGATTATCGCTGCTCCCGCATATAACACATGAACCATTCAGTTTCTTTAGTATTATCATATCTTCATCAGTAAAGATTTCTAAGCTTTCCTTATCTTCAATGCCTAAACCTTTTCTGACTTCCATAGGTAATACTATTCTGCCAAGGTCATCGATTTTTCTTACTACACCTGTTGTTTTCATGTTTTAGTACCTCTTCTTTCTTAATTATCAATTGATTCCTCAAACCTTCTATGCGTCAATATCTGTAGCATAAAAAACTAAGTCTGCTTCTGGCCTTAAATCATAAAATTGCAATAATATTCTAATTGTTAAAACAATCTCTTCATTAGTCATGTCATTTATGTTATAGTATATTCCGGAATTTCCAAGCGGCTGAAAACCTTGTTCCTCGCAATAATATGAAAATATCTTAACTTTTTTTTCTGCAACGATTAAATATCTGTTTACAAGATAAGATATTTTATCTTTATTTATAGACCGCAAGACATAACAAATAATAGAAAAAGCCTCATCCATTCCTTTTACTTCATAGGTGCTATTCATTAGTTTTATAGATTTTACTTTCATTTTCGTAAAATCTGAAAAAACTGTTAATTCATAAATCTTCTTTGATGCATTTAATTCAGCATTGTTTTGACTTGTATTTTTTTCATTATTATTTAAATTCAAAAGTTCTCTTATTCTCTTTAATTCAGCATTAAGAGACATCAATACATTTAATGTTGCTATATTAGATTCTAGTTCGTCAGTTAATATATCTGAACTTAGACTGGATATTATTAGACACAGTTTCTTTTTATATTCCATAATCACTTTATCTGTATATTCTACAACCTCATCAATGGTATTAAAAGAACTTTCGGCCGATAAAGCTGTATTTATTATTTGCTGTGTATTATTTATTTTATTCAAAAAACTGTCTAGTGTAGTTTTTTATAGCATTTAAAGAACAAATATTGCTATGTATTTCTGAAAAAACAGTTACCGCTTTCTCATGATCTTCACATTCAATAATTTCTGATGCAGCCTTTTTCAGTTTTGATATTGTGGCAGAAAATGAGTCATTTATACTGGAAACGCACTTAATAATACTATCACTGGTTTTAGAAACCGGTTTTATTTCCGATTGTTTAACCTCCGTTTTAGCTGGAATAGTATTAATTTCAGTTTCACTGATATGTACTTTTTCAGTTGGAAGATCACTAATGTTGTCAGCTGTGGTTTTTGTTTCTTCATTAATTAACGACTTTCCGTCATCAACAGATTTCTTTTTTTCATGTTCTGCATTGACATCAGTATTTTTCTTACACCCAATAACAATATCTTTTATATCAGCATTACAAACGTTAATATATTTTCTTATCTTAAATAAGAGTTCCTCTGTATTATAATCTGTTTTGATGTATATGTCTCGGCTGATAGGTTTGAAATTATCTTCAGAATAATCACTCGGCAAATCCTTAATCCTGAAAATATCGCCGAAACCTGCCCAAGATGCAAGTTTAGAATCGTATCTATAAGCAAGTAAAGACATAACTTTTACATATACATCCTTCCAGTTATTTAAATAGAATACTTCATTTTTATATTTTAAATATGTTGGCATACAATCAGCGTAAGCTTTTTCAGAATATAAATTCACGATAGTATCATCAGAAGCAATGTCATTATCTGATGATAAACTATTTGATATCGATTCTGTTTTAGCTGAATCAAATTGATAATCACTTCTTGATGTTTTTAAATTATAAGACGATTTTCTGGAATTTTTCTTACCATATGAATTTCCATAGTTTGTGGATATTATTCGAACCCCTTTGGACATAAGTTTTTCGATTATATAGCTTGTTTTCGCATAAGCTATGTTTCTTTCTTCACATATATTACAGATTTCTTCTTCAGTTAACTCTCCTTTTACAGTAGCCCTTCTCAACAAAATCTCTATTACTAATTCTTCAGGACTCATATTATCACTTCCCTTTTTTTATTATCCAAAAGCCTTCACAATAAAACTTATCTCAAATATACCCTTCAAACATTCTTGATACTTTAACACTTTTTTTAAATTTTCTAAAAGCCCTCGCTTCTATCTGACGAATACGTTCTCTTGTGACCCCATACTTTTTTCCTGTTTCCTCTAATGTATGACTTCTTTTACAATTCAAACCATAGCGATATCGTAAAACATCTAATTCTTTTTCACCTATTATACCAGCTAAACCAGAAAACAATCTTATCAATTCTTTTTTTTTCAAGATTCTCCAAAATATAAAATTCATCTTCAATTACAACTTCATCATTCAACTCAATAATTTCATCAAGAGATTTAGGAGTCTGATACTTAATAAGCTGAATAATTTTATCAATAGTTTCCGAATTTCCAAAACAATTTTTCAGATTATCTTCATCTAGATCGTATTTAGTAAGAATAGTTTTATAATCATATTTTTCATGCAAATGAATAGGTAATCGAATCAATGATTGATTATCTGCTATGTAACGATCTATCTTTTGCCTCATCCCCAAACCTAAATACGAGACCAGATAGCTGCCATTGTTTTTATGATAATGTGCTAAAGCATCTATTATTCCTTGAACAGCCACCGGAAATAAGTCTTCTATAGGTATAACAGTTCGATTTCTGTAATTATAACAGATTTTCAGAGCACTTTTTAAATATCTTCTTATAAGATATTCTCTGGCTAACTTATTTCCGTTTTGGGCTTGATCAAGTAACGGCATAATAGATACCTTTTCCTGATAATTAAAACTACGTACAGCATCAATGATAAAATCCATTCCCGGATAGTTTTCTTCGAAAAAAGAGTAAACAATTTCTGCCTGTTCATCCGTATAATCGACTGTATCTTCATCTGCATATGATTCTGAATTATCAGAAAAAACAACATCAAAAAAGACTGGAGAATCTGAGATTAAAACTCCTTTTGCAAGAAGACTATCTGTTATATAGTCGGTACGGTGAAAAGGTATATCATAATCATCACAAGCATCTGCAATTTCTGATTCTGTAACATAATTGTTTTTTCGAAAAAGCTGGATTAAAACTTCTATTACTTTTTCTTCAGGCTTTTGCGAATTCATATTATGCTCTTATCTTTCTACAAAGCTCAAGTAATGAATCCATATCAATTTCCTGATTATATCTGGTATCAAATTCTTCGAGAAATTCATACAATCTTATGGTATAATCCTCTGGATTATTAACTCCTTGCATAAGTTTTTCATAGAGTACTTCAACTCCACCGCGAACATAGCTCTCATAAAGATCGATGTCTGACTGAACATTCTCGCCTCGAAAAGCTTTGTCAATTCTCTTTTCAGCATTAGGTTCATTTTTGACATCAAGAAGCATGATTAATCTGTAATTGAACATAAGGTCATCTCTGTTATTAAACAGAATATCACCAAATATTTTAGTAGGCTTAATATCAGGTTTTGAATCCATCTCTGACTTACGCTGATAGAGAAAACCTATTACTGGTGCCAACAGATAAACATCAAAGTTTCTTGAAAAAAGTCTATGTCCAGCATTATCGAATTCTTTTGTCAGATTATTAACATACTCTGCATGCATTCCTTTAAAAGCATATTCTTTATCAAACACTATAATCACCTCTGCATCAGATTAGTTTCAAATTCGTTTACTTTATCAAAACTGTAATTCATTCCTATCTTACTGCTAAGATACTTTTCTGCGATTTCACCGTCGGTATCCTTAATGAAAATGATAACCTGTTCAGCAATATTAGGAAGTGTACTACATACCGTCTGTATTCTCTCCTTGTCAAATGCTGATAACGGAGCATCCATAACAAGCGGATAAGCTTCAGTCGAAAGCATTTCATTAGTCTGATCATTTTCTCTTGCTACCTTTATTACACCTGCAATAAAAGCAAAAATAATAGAAATGCTCTGTGCTGTTGAAGTCTCCACACCTTCATTATAACTATTAAAATCATTTACGATTGTCTGAACATTATAACGTTCATCTATTTTTAATGATAAACCACCATTATAGATTTTTTTGAAAATTGTATTGATGTTTTCTTCCAGTTTACTTCTTACAATATTCTCCTGATTATCATAATCATTCTTAATAACGTTAAATATTCTTTCAGCATAAGCCTTATAAAGCTCTATTTTTCTGTTATTGTCATTTTTCAAAGACAGTTCTTTTCTCAAAGTTTCGTTCTTCTCAATTTCAGAATTCAATACCCCTACTCTCTTAGTTAATTCGTTTAATTCATAACGAGTCTTCTTTTCTTCATCATTGATTTTATTAAGTTCCTGCTGAATTGAGCCAACATCGTCAAGTTTGCTTATATCATCAACTATGCTTTTCATAAGCCTATAATCTCTGTCCAAAGAGTTCTCTTCAGTTCTTTTATCTGCCACATCACGTTTAAGTAATTCAAAAAGATCCGGTGTATTTTCAATTTTAGTTTTGCATTCTTTGACAAAATCATTAATCATATTCCCTAAAGCTTTGGGTGGAATATACTGAAGCAAATCAATAAGTGTCTTATATTCATCAGAATCCAGCGTAATCGGATTTCCGCATATACAACATCCACGCTTAATTAAAAATTCTATTGTTCGCTTATGAATATCCGGAACACCTTTATCTAACTTATCTGTTTCCGATAAAACTGACAAAGCATCTATCATCATCTTTTTACTAAAATGGTTTTTATAATAAAGGCCAAAATTTGCAATCATCGCAGTAGTATATCCACTAATTCTTTCTTTTTTATGTTTAATATCTGACTCAAGTATTTTCTTTTGATTGGCCAGCTGTTCACTACTTTTGTTTTTTTCGATTATTATACTTAAATCTATCTTCTTTTGATTAATTATCTCGAGTCTTTGATTAAGTTCATCTATTCTTTTATTCTTAGAGTCAAGTTCTGTTTCAAACGACATTATTTTGTTAGAATATTCTCTAATTTTTCCATCAGCATCATCACTGTACTGATCATTGTAACTTCCTATTACAGTATTCTTTCCTGCGCGAACACCTTTCAAATGTGTCATGGCTGAAATATATGATTTCAAGCCAAGCAAATTTTTAACAGCATCTGCAAACTCATCACTTTTACCTGACTGAATCTCTTTACTCATATTACCGATTCTTTCTCCATCAAAGAAAAAGTACTTTGAAAGTTCAAACGGCAAAATCTCTTTTATCTTATAATCTCTTTCAAAATCAGGTACAAACCTCCTATTACCATCGCGATCCTTAAATGCTATCTCTTGTTCTGCAAATAAAGGCTTTCTTAATGTGCCTACCATATCAACTGTATATACTTGTTTTCTTGTTATTGTATAATCAATTCCATTATGCCTTAACTCAATGGCAACACTAACAGTTTTACTGGTATTCTGGCCCATTTCCTGCAAAGTAGCTTTACACAATACATTAGGATCTGAAAAATCAGTTTTTCCATAAAGGCACCATGTAAAAGCCTGAGCAAGAGTTGTTTTACCTGAACCGTTTACACCCATAATAACTGTTACGTTTTTCTGACTGTCTGTTGCAAATTCTACTTTCTGTGTCCCCTTAAACTGCCTGAAATCTGTAAGAGTAATGCTTTTTAATAACATTTTACTTCCTCCTCAATCATGCTTTTTATATCCCTAACCATCTGCGCATCAGACTTTTCTTCACTTTTAATGTTTTTACTTTCGGCTACAATAATTCTTCGAATTAATTTTTTTTACCTTTGCTTCGTCAATTTCTAAATCCGATTCTTTGTATGAATAATCACTCATAATAATCAAACTCCTCTTTAAACTGATCAATTTCTTCGTCTATACCATACAATTCTTTGATTTCATTAAGTATATCGTTTACCTCTATGTAATTATCTGCTATATCCGCAAATTCAAATGCACGTTTAAGTTCTTTTCTTACAAGTCCTAACGAAGGTTCTATTTCTTCTTTAGTCGCTGAAAAGGTATCATTAAGCTTCTGAGGCAGCGTTATGAAATCATAAATTTCCGCAAAGTCTTTTCCTTCATAAAGTCTAAGTACTCTTCCTCGCCTTTGAATATATTCCTTAGGATTTGATGTGCTCGCAAGAATAAATGCAGTTTTTATACTTGGAATGTTCACACCTTCATCAAGGCACTTAATTGCAACCAAAGCCTGAAGTTCTTCACCTTCTGCAAATGCATCCTTAATAACTTTTCGTTCAGGCATGCTTTCTCTTGATGTATATTGTGAAACTTTCATGTTAAGCTTATTTCCAAGAAGAACAGTTATCATATCGATTTGACGTATATCTTCATCTTCTATGTTCATATTGCCGCTATCGATATTTGGCATAGTTGCTGAGCCGCAATACACTAAAATATGATTGTCGTTCAAATAAGGCTGAATAACTTTTTCAAGTTCATAAATTTTGTTTTCCGCAGCAGCTACTCCCCTGGCTCTTTTTAACGCAAGCATTTTTCCGGTATCATTCAGTTTTCTGTTACCGAATTTATCTACAGATAAACCGGAACGTACGATCTGCCTTGTTAATGCATTGTACTTTTTTTAATTCATCGGAAGTAAGCTCAACCAAAACCGGATAATATTTATATCGTGTAAGTTTCTTTTCTTCTATAGCTCTTCTTAGATCATATTCTATACACTTATTGCCGAAATACTCCATGAGTTTCTTTGTTCCGTCTTCATCATATATTCGTTCAAGTGTAGCTGAAAGAGCCAGACGATAATTATATTTTTCATCAAGCAGCTTTCTTAAATTTAACGAACCAAAATTATGTGCTTCATCAACAAGTAGTAAACAATCACCATTAATTCTATTTAATTGTGTCTGTACAAAAGAACTTGAAAAAGTAGCATTTGTGCAAACTAAGCAAAAGAATTCTTTTCCTTCCAGATTAAGTTTCTGATCGAATACAGCATTTTCAAGAGACTTCTTCCAGTCCTTTTGAGAAGAAGAACTGTATCCGATAATAGGTTCCATATTAAACTTACGAATATCTTCAGCCCATTGTTCAACCAGGTGCTGAAACGGACATACTATGATAACTGCAAGTTTATGATTTAATTTTTCAGATAATCTAACTACCGATCCTAACCCTGTATATGTTTTTCCTGTACCAGTAGCCATATCAAATATGCCAACATAATCATTCTTTTCCCAGTTATCAATTGCTTCTAACTGATAATCATGAAAACTAAATCCATCAGGAACTCTTGGATAATGATTCGTATCTAATTCTACTTCTATATTGAAATCCGGAAAATCATAACCACGATCATTATCTTCTTTTTCAAAATCAACATCTGATTTCTTGTACCTATTGATAATTTCATCAGTAAGCTCTGGAAAATCAATAATGGTCACATTCGGATCAACATTGTTCCATATTGATTCAAATGCCTGTTCCTTGATAATTACACGCTTTTCTTCATTCGCTCCGTTCCAGCTGCAAAACGCATCTATTGTTTCGTAATTAACAAGCAATGCAGTTGATGACTCATTCATTGAACCTGAAAATGCCACTCTATTACCATCAGAATCAACGATTATCCCCATTTTTTCATGATACATTCCCAGATTATTTTTATCTTCAATAAGAGCAATTTTTATATCCATGACACCGGACGAAATCAAATTAGCAAGTATATTTAAACGCTGCCCTTCAAACACGGTTTCCGGTTCTTTTAACTCTTTAAGTATTGCTTCCTTAATAATTCTATCACGATCTTCATACCCCATCTTAATAGAATGAATATCACTTTCAGAAAGATACGGAGATGCTACTAACTGAATATGTCCGCCATTTCTGACAAGACCAAATATACCTTTTGATATTTCACTCAGAGCTGATGAAGAGAAAAAACCTACCGACCTTTTATACATAACAGCTCTACTCAGCAACGGATTATAAAAATCCTTAACGATATTCCCGACTAACGAACGGTATTCCGGCTGAACCTCTACCTCAATCAAACTCATTATCCCACCACCATTTCATAATAGAATATAAATCATTTTTGTCTCTGCGATAACTTTTCATAATAAACAGTAAGTATATCTTTACTTCTCTGAATAATATTTTTCACATCAACAATTGAAAAACTATTCCATAGATTTTCGTTAAAGAGAAGACAATCTGTTTCTTCATCATATCGAATATATTTCACAAGACACGATCTTCCTAACGGATTGAAAAGGATCAACTTTTTTATTTCTTTATCAGTCGGAGATGAGTTGTAAAAAATACTATCAGATCGTTCTGCTAAAAGATTGTTATTTTTTCTGTCTTCATAGAATTCTTTGAAATATCTCACTAAGTCTGAAACAAATACTTTACCTTTATCATCAGCACATTCAAACATCCCTAACATAGTAACAGGCATATAAGATGACTGACATCTTGAGCGATTATAATCAAAAAAGAATCTCTTTTTTATCAGATCTCCGCTTTCTTCCTGATAATTTCCCTGCTCTTTTAAATATAGTTTTCTTCGTTCTGATACATTATGGATTACCTGTTTCTTAATCAACTCTTCATCTGAAGCAATATCAACGCCGTGACTTGACAACATTGCATATATTCCTGGTATCTGATCAAAACTTATATTATTATCATCAATTACAGAAAAGAAATCATCCTCAGTAATGTAATTATTTCTTGATTTTGTAATAAGCTTTTCAACTATTGACTTTATATTTTCCACTATATTCATCCCCTGTAGTACAGCTACATTCATGAATTCTCTTCAATATATTCAAGTACTTCGTTCAGCTTTTCAAAGTCTGCATCCTCATTAAAGTAATTCAAACTAAACCGTACCGTTCCTGCCGGAAATGTTCCTAAAAACTTATGTGCATATGGTGAACAGTGAAGTCCTGTTCTTACAGCTATGTCATGGTCACTAAGAACCTGTCCGATGTTGTCACTGCTGTAACCGTCAAAGGTACATGATACAACTCCTATGCTTTCTTCAGGTTCAATGACATTGATGTTTGAATATGATTTAAGAACAGATACAAGTCTTTCCTTCTTTGTCTGTTCCTCAGAATAGATCTTTTCTATACCTGTTTTCATGATCCATTTAAGAGCTGCATTAAGTCCTGCTGCCGCTGAAATATTATGACTTCCTGCTTCATACTTTACAGGTACTTCATCCGGCATATCCTGATTTGCTGACTCGACACCTGTTCCGCCGTAAATCAAAGGCGGAACTGAAACAGATTGTTTGCATATAAATCCGCCGATTCCCATTGGTCCATACAAGGTTTTGTGTCCTTCAAAAACGGCAAAATCAAAAATGTCACTGCTCAGATCGGTATCAATTAGACCAGCAGTCTGGCACATGTCAACTATAGTGACTGCGTCAGACTGTTTTGCTTCTGAAAAGATATATTCAATTGGAGCAACCGCTCCGCAGACATTGCTTGCATGACTTACAATAACACAAAACGGTTTTTTTATTTTTAAACTGTTCAGAGATTTTTGCAGTATCATATGCTTTTGTTTCTTTGTTGACCGAAAGCTGTTCTATACTGAAATCTGTTTTCTTCTGCAGATGATGCAGCATTCTTGTTACCGCATTGTGTTCAAACGGAGAAATGTAAACCGTACTTTTTTCCGGGATATCTATTCCTGAAAGAATAAGATTTATTGCTTCTGTTGCCGTACCTGTAAATACAACTTTTTTATTGCTGCAGTGAAAAAGATCAAGCAGTAATTTTCTTGTCTCCTCTATAAGAGCATTTGCTTTGGCCGAAAGCCTGTGCTGACCTCTTCCGGCATTTACTCCGCATTCACGGTAGAACTTATCCATGAAGGAATAAACTTCTTCCGGCTTTGGAAATGTCGTTGCCGCATTATCAAAGTATGATATTCCGTTTACCATCTTTCATCCTCTATCTGAACATCTTTTCGAGTATTTCAACAAGTACCTGACGTTTTTCCTGTTCAGTTATTGACTGTCCCATTTCATCAATAGCACTTGTTATATCATTGTAGAGAAGCTTTGCACGGTTGCTGTATTCAACTTTATCAAATACTCGTACAACTTCTTCTCCGTTGTCATCGTAAAAAGTAAATTTACATGATTCTTTTGCATTTTCCGAACGACTGTGATCTTTACTGTTGTAGTCTTCTACTGTATCAATGAACTGCTGAAATTCAGTTTTGTATTTTTCCAGACCTTCAGCATTCCAGTCGTCTATGCGTAAGCCTACAATGAGTTTACCGAGAGTTTCAATGTATTTATCCTGAGTTCCCGGGTTTTTCTTAGTCTACATCACAGGATTGTAGTTACAAGCGCATGATAATTCACGCAGATACGTAATTTATTTGAATATCCACTTGATTTCTGACATGAAAAATGATATAATGTAGATATAATAAATTTAGTCTACATCATTTGCTGTGAGGGAATCATGTATATAAACTATAATATCGTAAACGGTAAAGAATATGGAACAGTGACTGCATCTGTTCGAAAAGGAAAAAGTGTTTCAAAAGGCAAACAAATATATCTCGGAAGAGTAATAGACAAGGAAAATGGTATATTCAAAAATCGTGAAAGAGGGTTGTTTAAATACGATCTTGCAACAGATTCATACAGTTCTGTTTCAGCAGATTTTGAAGAGCCAAAAGACCAGCGAAAAACAAAGTATCAAAAACGTCCAGTTCTGATAGTATCTTTCGGAGATATATATTTACTTGATTCATTCATGAACAAAAGTGGAATTATGTCAGCAGTGAATGCAATCAATTATAAAAATCAGGATACCCTTCATGCGCTGGTTGCTTACTACATATTAACAACATACTCCAACTGTCATGCAGAAGACTGGTGGGAACTTACATATGCCAGATATCTTTATCCTAAAGCACAGATGGCATCTCAGAGAATAAGCGATGCACTCGCTGATATAGGCAGTGAAGATGCTAAGCGCCACTTCTTCAAGGAATACTTTAAGTTTCTTTCCTTAAAAAAAGACGCAGATGAATCAAATGAAATTGATGACGGTATACTTATTGATAGTTCAGGGCTTCCAAATTCTATACATTTTCCATTAACCGCCGTAAGCAATCATAACGGAATAATCAGTGAGGAACTGAGGCTCATTTACGTTGTTCAGCAGCACACTGGAATGCCGTTGTTTTTCAGATATGTTGCAGGTAATGTTATCGATGTAAGTACAATAACAAGAACTATAGCTGAACTAAAAGCGAATGGCATAAATACCAAATTTGCGATTCTTGATGCCGGATATTATACAGGAGTAAATGCCGATGCACTTCTTGATTCAGGAATTTCTTTTATGGCTCGAATGAAAAGTAATTTCAAGGTGTACAAACGAATCGTAAGTGAACATCTTAATAATCTGATGATTAAGGAAAATGCAGTGATATTCAACAAACGACTTATCTATATCAAATGCGTTCCATGTGAAATAGGTCAGAAAGAAAATCGTAAAGCATACGCTTTCCTGTGTAAGGATATGACGGCATACAATGAAGGACAGAAAAATGCTATTGCAAGAGCTGAAGATGAAAGTCTTACAGCATCAGATATTTATGATGATTTACAAAGGCAAGGAGTATTTGTGATTGTATCAACCAGAAAAGTTGCAGTCGAAAAAATACTGCCTCTTTATTATATGCGTGATCAGGTTGAAAAAATATTTGAGCTATGCAAACAGGGAGGTAAAATACTTCCGATTAACGTAGAGTCAGAAGCAACATTACGTGGGCATTTGATGTTGACTTTTATTGCAACTGTTGTACTTAAAATGATGAGTGACAAGCTAAGAAATACTGCCTTGACAACTGAATCTGTGTTTATGAATTTACATGAACAGCATGCCATCGTGTATGACAAGGAATTTGTAACAACAGAACCGATTAAGAAAATGAACGATGCATACAAGGCTTTTAAAATTCAATGTCCTGTTTCTATAAAACGTCTGCTTGATAATGTAGACTAAAAAATTCTCGGGAACTTAGGTTTATTTTCATTGTTATCAACGTTACCAATAATAGAAATGATCTTGTTTTCATTGTTCGGAAACTGATACTGAAGCGTCTCAGTTTTTAAAGTTTCATACCAGTCCCTAAGAGTTGAAGTTAGTGATGCTTCTTTTTGGCCTCCGAACAGTTTCTTGGTTTTATTGATTATTTCATTTATCAAATTGCTTCGAGAAGTATCAAAGATTTTTTTCACTTCAGAAATCTTATTTGCAAGCTCCTTTGATACAGCTTTCAGACCAAATACTTTCGGAAGTTCCTCAATAAGATAATTTCTGTTATTATCACTTGGCTGCTTTAATGTAAGCATAAATTTTGTATATTCTTTAGGTAAATTCTTATCAGAACCATAGATTCGCTTCATTTCCTTTGAACATCTTGGTAACGACATATACCAGCGATTCATTGCAGCCGCAATGTAAGTAAAACCATTATAGCTTTTTTCTTTTTCAACGATAAATTCCGCAAACACTTCTTCAAGCTTTTTCAGATAATCTGTTTTATCGTTGTCCCAGTTTTCCATAATAACAGAGTACAATTCAGGCGTTTCATTAATGCTGTTCAGAGTTGCCGCATTAATTCTGGTTTCTGAACCCTTATACCTGATTACAATATCCTTCTTTATAAAATGAAGTACAAGTGCAATATAAACAGGAATAACGCCACGCTTTAATCCGATATGGTTTTCAGGTAAAGTAAGCTTGTTGTAAAGAACTTCAAAAGAAGACTCGCCTTTTTTCGCTGTACCATTGAAGAAATCACTAATAACAGAAAGCATATCTTTCATATTCTCATCCTTCGGTTCAAGGGTAAGAGACCAGTTGCCTTCGTTTTCAAAAAGCAACCCGGTCTGCATCAGCGAGCTTCTCATAAATGAAACATCCTGACCTGTACCTGTAAGGCCAAGGTTTTCTTCCACCATATCATTTTCAAGCAATGCCGAAATCAGCTTTGTTCTGCTGTTTATCGCCATTGTAGGAAGAATGTTTTTATTAAGAGATTCATTATTTATAAGCGGAGTTTTGCTGTAAACCTGTTCACAGATCTCTGATAATCTGTTTGACAAATGTGCTTTTCTTGAAATGTTAAGCTCGCCGGTCGAGTCGTAGTAATATGATTTTTTCTTTTCCGGCTGAACATAATCAGAAATGAAATTATGCATTATCTCTTCAAGATCTTCGAGATAAAGGTTATACTCATCAAAAAGAACATCGTCTTCTATGCTTTCATCTCTTAACTGAGAGACAGCCATAAATTCATAAGCAACTGAATTTATATCATAGTCATTATTGTAATTCTTCGGAATAATAACAACTGCCTGTGCACAGTTCAGATTAACTTTTTCATTTTTATGCTTTTCAAAATCATCAGCATTTTCGAAAAATACTGCCTGAACAAGACCGCTTGCATCAGGATCAGCATTATAGTAGCTGTCCTTTATTTCATCAATACCTGTAAATTCAAATTCGAAATATCTTGTTATGCAATGTTCATCATTATACCTTACTGGATAAATGAAACTGTCAAATGAAGCGTTATTAAGAATAGCTTTCACTGTCGTCTGAAGTTTAAGCTGTTCTACTCTTTCCCTGATCTGATCCTCAGTATTTACTCCACTTGTCTTTTTCAGTTTCAGATAGTTATTGCTTCTCTTAAGATAAATAATACAAGAGTTTGAAATAAGATCATTAATAGCATCTGTGATCTCCTTCGGATCTTTCACTACATCAATGAAAGTGTCCTTTATAAAATCTACAGTCGGCGGCATCTTTTCAAACTGCTCTATCATATACACAAGTGCAATTGTTTTTATGATCTTAGCGTGAAGCGAGTTTTTTTCAACCTTCTTAAGAACATTGGAAGCAAGGCTGTATGTCTTATAAATCTCACTTGAATTCAGTTCTTTTTTAAACTGCATTTCAAAGTAGTTATAAAGATAATCCGGAGTTACAAACGGAAAATCTTTGTCGTTCTTTTCAATGAAATCTACAAGTGTATTCTTCTGCCCTGCAGAAAGAAACGTAAATAACGTCCTTTCATTCTGTGCGACTTTTTCTGATAATCTCGGAAGAATAAAAACAGTTGACGGATGAAGAGGATAACATCCTTTTACTATTCCTTCTACATCAGGCTGATTGGAAAGTACAGAATTATTTGAGTATCTATCAGTGATCTCTTTAAAGATTTTCTTATTTTTATCACAGAATGATTCCCACTTGTCTTTATTCTTCTCAATTGCAGCAGACATAACTTCATACATCTGGCTGAAGTTATTCTGAAGGTTTATGTGTTCAAACCTTGCTGATATTCCTCTCCAGCCATCTACTTTATCCTGCGGAAGGTTCATGTCGATATAGTTTGAAATATCCTTATGGCATATGAGAAGAAGATGCATCTGATTATTACCGGAACGTGTGCATTTCTCTGCGAAATCCTGAAGCAGTTTTGTATCACTCTCAGTTGCTGTGGTAATACTTGTTTCAAGATATTTTCCGAATTCATCATAAACTATGTATAGTCCGCTGTAGCCATGTTCCTTAACAGCTGCACTTACATTTTCATATATATTTACAACATCAAAACCTACAAACGGATTAAAAACACTTCCTGCTGTGAGACTCGGATAAAGAGTAATAAAATTCTGATATGTTTCAGTATTATTGTTTTCGAGATTCTTTATATATTCATCAACGTCATTTACTTTTTCTTCAAATGCGTCGTATGTGTCAGGATAATTATTTTTCCAGTTTTCAATTGCATTCACAGCAGCTTGAAAATGAGAATCAGGCATGATACTCTCTAAACCGAAATAGTTTAATGATTGCTGAAGAGCATTCATAAATGACTGAGTAAGACTCGAATTGCTTCCGCTTATAACTACAGGCAAAAGTTTAAATTTGCTGTCAAGAATATTTAAAACAATCTTGTAAATATCCTCATTATAAGCCTTCATTTTATCAAGAATTCTTCTGTATAATTCTTTATCCTTAACTTCTGAAAGAAGTGAAAGAGCTACTAAAACTATGTGTGATTTTCCTCTTCCATAAGCACCAGATAAAATTTTTGCTCTCTGAGTTGATTCGCTCTGAGTACCTGAAAGAAGATCATATATCAAATCAATTGAAGAATTTGTCGGTATAAAATTACGTATCTTTGATTCGTTTTTCAGATCATACGCAATGTTTACTGATGTCTGAAACCCGCTTGATACTTTAATGATTTCACTTAACATATATAACTCCTAAAACCTACTTATTTAAACTGTCATAATACTTTTCGACGCATTCTTCAAATGTCATGTCTGTCTTAATTTCAATAACATCCAATCCGGCGGTTCTGATAACCTTTATGTAACCGAGTGATTCGATCTTATACAGAATATTGATAAGAGTGATCGAATCTAAATTGAATACCTTACCTATGCTTTTTTCTTTATTCTGCAGTTCAGAAATTCGTATTTCCTTTTTACCTTCTGTACTTTTGATTATAAGAGCAAGAAGAACAAGCAAAGGCAGGTTTTCTGACTTAGGTGTTGATTTTTTATAAATACCTTTTTTCTTGTCAACAACATCTACAAGACCGATTTCTCCCAAAGGACAGTCTATGTTGTTTTCAGGATGTACTTTTTCCGGATTCAGTTTTGCACGCGGAACATAAGAGTTTATCAAACAACTGAAGTCATCACTGATAGACCTGTCAGCAATTTGTCTGTCCTTGTTTGTAAATTTATCATCATCCTGCATGTTAAGATATTTTTTCACCGCAGAATAAAAATCATCGTAATCAAATTCCTGCTTGTTAAACTGATTAAAGAAAATATACCATGCTGTAGCATCTTCTTCATTAACGGCCAGATTATAATGGAGAAGGCATAAGGTTCCTACTTCCTCCATGTATCTGTCGTTATTATAAATAATATCACCAAGCTTAGTAGGCGACTGATTTTTCTTCCCACTCTTAGGTTCTGATGTAAGACCAACTGCCATAAGCCAGTATCTCAAAGACTTGACCATATTGGCCCCTATTCCTAGAACATCCATGCTTTTGCTGGACGAACCCTGAAAAATACCTGGCTCTTTTATGATATTACTCATTCCCTTGTACAGCCATCCCTTTCGGATAGCAAAACTTTCATGCCCTCTAAACTTCATGTGATTTACCTTATTCCTTAGTCCTTAAATATTTTTCCATCAGACAACCGCCTTCAAGATATTTTGCTGTAACACACATCTTGCAGCGTTTGCACTTTTCACTGTCAATATAATACGTATCGCCCACAATTGAAATTGCTCCGAAGTGACAAAGTGATTCGCACTTAAGACATTTTCTGCAGGCGTTAAATTTCTTTATCTGATATCCTATCATTCTCTGAAGATCATCATGCTTTGCAACATTCATTGTTTTTATCTTAACAGAGTATTCGTAGCCTTCCTGCGTAAACGGCTGAATTGAAATGATAGGTGTCTGTGTTTTTATGTCGAGAACAATTGTCTCGTTGATAAGTTTACGTCCAAGTTCTTTCGACACTTTACCGAAAGGAGTAAACATACCGAGAAGTTCATCATCAACTGCTCTGTTAAGCTGATATATCTTTGCATTATCTTCAACTGTGCAGTTGGTATATCTGATCTTGATATCCTGAGAAGCTTCAAGACCATTACCACCCTGACGAGCTTTCCATTTACCAGTATCAATATATACTTCCGGATCAGGTTTGCCAATTTTCTTTGCAAAATCGACAAGGAAGTTATGCCACTTCTTATACTGTTCAGGCATATAAATTGAAGAAAGGAACTGAGCCCTGTCATTATTATTCGGACAGCACCAGCATCCTACACGATCATAGCCAAGTCGGTATGCATCATTAAAATCAATTTTCTCACCCAGTATATAAAGCCAGATATCAAGATCCTGCCAGAGGAAAATCGGTGAAGCAACTTTCTGCTTCTGAATTTTCACTGACTCCGCATTATCTTCAACACGATTGTATTTGCTTCGTGAAACTGATTCGCACTTTCTTATACCGTAAAAAGTAAGAATATTAATGTCCTTATAATAACGATTCAGAATTCTTGTTATCGGTCCTGTCTTGAACATAGAACAGCACCATCTCATCATTCTTGCAGGAGGCCCGATGTCTTCACAGACACTGTAAAAGTCCTGTTCCTTATTCTGTGCGCTTCTGAAAATCGCTTTAGGATTATTCTCTCTGAACCTGGCTGCGTATTCGAGAGTAAGCGGAAACTCCAGAGTAGTGTTTCCGAAAATGTGAACCATGCTCGGATCGCTCAGAGCTTTTGCTGCTAAGTCAGCTGTAACTGTAGAATCTTTTCCTCCTGAAAATGATAATACTATATTTTCACGAGGATATTTTTCAGCCTCTTTCTGAATAAAAGTATGTGCTTCATCAATTATATAATTCAGCCTTGATCTGTTGGCCTCAATGAATTTACTGATGTGCTGATCAAAATACTCATATGTATTCTGACTCTTGTATTCCTCTAATTTTGATATGATATATTCCGGTGAATATTTTTTATAATGCTTCTTGGAAATGTTTATCGTCTCACCGTCAATATAATACTTGTTAGTGTTAGCCCATACTGATTTTTTATGGAACTCCATCGGCTTATCAAGTAAGATCTCAATCAGTAGCCTTTCTTCAGGAAACACAGGTCTCATATCTGAAGCCATGTAAACTGCTTTACCACTACAAACAGGACATCTGTGACGATCAATGTCCACAGGATATCTTATTATAGGGGTGTTACATGAAGGACATCTGTATATTTCAGCTGGTATATCTGCAGTAGTCTGTCTGCCGCAAAATTCGCAAACAGATTCATTAGTTTCTCTTCTGCAATCCTTGCACCACAAAGTTATTTCTCTCCTTGCTAATTAATAACGCAAAAAACGCCTGAAACAACCTTCAGCAAATGCTAAAAGCTATTTCAAGCGTTTTTTTAATTTGTTATTATATTTATAGCAAGAAAAAAAGGCAGACTTATCCTGTCTGTCTGTCTGTCTGTCTGTCTGTCTGTCTGTCTGTCTGTCTGTCTGTCTGTCTGTCTGTCTGTCTGTCTGTCTGTCTGTCTGTCTGTCTGTCTGTCTGTCTGTCTACAAATTATGCGGCATTTTAACATCCTTGTCAACCCCTTTTCATAAAAAATCATCATTATCTCCATTTTCGTCAAAAACAGCAATGAAGATATCTTTATTATACACTAATTTAGTGCATATGTCAACAATTATAGTCCGGCATTGTACCAATTTAGAATAAAAAAACCAAAGTGAGCAGCATTTTTTTATTACTTAAGTCATCATGTATTAGTCCTTCTCCATAACGCATCAACCATGCCTTAAGTCCGAAAACCTTCGCATACGAATAAAAAAGCAAAAGCCGGCAATGTGGGGGATGGTGAAGGAAAGAGAGTGCAGAGAGAAAACCTTAGGCAGGGGGAGAAATGCCGCGCTTTTGCGGGCTTTTATCGTTCTCCCCCTGCATATGGTTGTCTCTTTGCATCGTCGTAACAAATGAAATTTGCAGCTCATCAGAATAAAAAACGATCCCTGAAAGCAGTAATTACATACCGTTCCAGAGATCTGTGATCTGATTAAATTACATCACAAGTGGTTTGCCAAGTGATTTCGCTATCTGTTTTAATGTGTCAACGTCCAGGCCGGTGTAACGACCGATCTTATCTGCAGTTTCTCCGTCGTTGATCATCATTTCTGCAAATCGAAAATCTTTCTCTTTGATGATCTTGTCCTTTTCTTCAAGACTTTTATCTTTTTCTTTAAGACTTCTGTCTTTTTCTTCAAGAATTCTGTCCTTCTCGGCAAGCTGTGCCTTTGCCTTATAATAGTCTTCTGTATAATATCCGCTTATATTGCACATTTTATCCACCACCTCATCGTATTCCTTTGTCATTTTTATATTGTATATTTCTTCAAGCTTACTTCTCTTATTTTCCGAGGTCTCATATTTGTCAAACAATAGACTCAGCATATCAACAAGTTTATCTCCACAGTTACCTTCTTCTCCGTTTGTATGCAGACAAACCATGATTGTTTCCATCAGATCGTAATCCTTTTTTGGAAGTTCCATATTCCCCAACATGCGGGTTTCTATAGTATGATAACGATTTATTGAATTCTGAAATTCCGGTTTCGGATCGATGCATATCCATATGGAGTATACCTTTTTGATATCACCGTAATTTGAATCGTCAAATTCTTCTCCGTGCTGAGCTGAAATCATTCTGGCGTTATAGTAAATGCCTCTTGATACAAGCGGATATCCGGGATCAAACTTGTTCTGTGCTTCAAGATTTATTATTACTTTCCTGTACTCATTATTTTTAGGAATATGTACTATAAACCGAACATCGAAGGTGACTTTACCTTCATCTACATCCAAATCTTCGTTTTTTAGCTGACTTATCTTTTCTGGAATATCATCTATCCTTGCTGAATCTCTGTGTACAGGTACACATGCTATTTCCGGTTCACTAACTATGTATTCCGCAGCTATCTGTTCTACCGAATATTCAGATAATTCTGATATACACTCCTTAAGAATGAAAGCACTTATTACACGATAACTCAGTAATGCCTTTCCTCCCGCATCAAGATATTCTTCTCCGCTCAGTTTACTGAGTATCTGCCAGAACATTGTCCGTTTTTTCATATTTCCTTCTCTGCCTCCATTATATCATTTTTTTCAATGATATTCAAGTTTTTTATTTACTGCAGCAAGGATATTATACCACAGTTTTACAAGTCAGTCAATACCATTTAAGTTATTTTACAAATCATTTTCTTTGTACTATCCATTTAAGGCTGCTATAATGTAATAGACATTACATATTCCATTTAATCCAAATATATTTATCTTACGATATTCTGCTTAGAACCAGATATAATCACAGTAACTATATTTGCAAGATAATAGCTAACGAATAATACCTCTCCATAACGCATCAACCACGCCTTAAGTACGATAACCTTCGCATACGAATAAAAAGCCAAAGCCGGCAATGTGGGGAATGGTGAAGGAAAGAGAGTGCAGAGAGAAAACCTTAGGCGGGGGAGAAATGCCGGCTTTTGCTGCGGTTTCGTCGTTCTCCCCCGGCCTATGGTTGTCTCTTTGCATAGACCTATGAAATCTCAAATCACTTAAAATAAAAAAATTTCCCTGAAAGCAGCATCACCATTTGAACGCCGCCTCAGGGAGAGAAAATATTACCTTAATTTATTCTCGTAATTTTCCAACGAATGAAACATATTAGTGATTGTCACAACATCTCCATCTATTCTATATAATAAAAAATAATCATGCTTTAAAAAATTGATTCTCTTTAATCTTCTTTTTTGTAATTCTTCACTCTCTGGAATCTGCAAACTATCTGCTACCAGTTTTAATTGCGAAACTGTATTTTTAAAATCAGTAACTATGCTTTTAGCTGCTTTTGGGCTTCTTTTTTCCAGCCTAAGATAGTCACTATATCGTTTAAGATCTTCCTTTGCATCAAATGTAACCTGTACTTTATATGAAACCATCAGTCACACTCCGCAAGTAATTCATCAATAACTTCATCTGCATCAATACACATTCCGGCATCAGCCTGAGCAAGTGATCTGTCTATGCGTTCCAGCAACTGTTCCTCAGTTTGAGGCATAAACGGTTTTAAAGACTGATTATTATTATTGATATCTAATTCACGATTTTTATTTAAAAAAGCAATAGCAATTTTCTGAACAGCTTCAAGTTCATCATCTGATAAACTCGATATGAGATCATATGTATACTCAAGTTGCGATAAATCATTTCTCGCACAGTCAACAGAAACATTTACTGCCATATCTATCCCTCCTGCATTATACCTAAAATATATCTCTCATCTATAATATTACCACATTAGAGGTGTTATTTCAACAGTTAAAACGAAACTTCTATAATAAGGCTTATTAAACCATGCACGCAAAAATCGTTCAAATTCGCCTTTTGCTGCGGTTATTCTGATTAAAAATTACATCACGCTTCCTCGAAGTAAATATCGTCTCCGTCAATGGTGAACCATACCGGATCTGTCACGTCAAAGTCTCCGTAGATGTCGTTGATGACGAATGAGTAGAGGTAGTCTCCGTCATCAAGATAATCGTAGAATATCTCAGAGTCTGCTTCGAAAACATATTCATCGCCTTCGTAGTATTCCCCTTCGGCATCTTCATCGGTAAGGCTGTAAATGCCGTACAGAGGGATGATAACATCACCCGGTTCCGGTATGTATCCGCTTCGGGATGCAAGACCGTTGTCACCTATGCCGTCCCAGATGTCGATGATCTTTATTCTGTCTTCGTTGTAGTAGTAGGCAAAACGAAGATTGGTTTCTTCTCCTTCAAACATTACAGGAGATGTGTAAATGTCGTAGCCGTCGCAGTATTCCTGAAGATAGGATGCGAGTATTTGACCGTCATCGAGCATGAACCAGCAGCCGTCAAAACCGTCTTCAAATTCACCGGTCTCATAGTCGCCGTACACCTGACCGGTAGTGCCGAGTTCAAGAACTTCCTCACGCTCGTCATCAAGCGCCATGTAAATTCCCGCTTCCACTGATTCAGTCTGTACAAGTGACTCCTCCGAAAGTCTGAACCAGTAGTTTCCGTCTTCACTGAATTCCGGATAAACATCATATCCGCAGCATCCGCCCTCACCTGAGGAATAATCGTCTGCGTAGTCCCATTCATCACAGTCGTCGTCAAAAAGATAGGAAAGCAGACCGTCAAGAAAAGTGTATCCGTCATCGCTCCAGTCATTTGAAAACAAATCGAGTATGCTCTGGTTGTCGTACCCTTCCATGCCGTCGTGTGCAGCACCGTAAGCTATCTTGTCAACCACACCGAGATAGTATGAACTCAGCGCAATGTCGCTGAAAATGCCAAGCTCCTCTGATCCGCTGACACTCAGAGGATAGTATACTGCCAGACCTCCGGCATCTTTGTGGTCACTTCCGTTTTTCCTGTATACGACCATATTTTCAAGTGCATCAAGTGCTGCATCAGCGTTTTCAGACCAGTCTTTTCCCGCTTTTATAAGTCCGCTTAAATCGACCATATTGGTATAGCCGACGATTCGGTTGTTTCCGCCGAAATTATCGACTTTCTTTATCTTACGTGCAAACTCGGAAAACTCCGTAATATCATCTGTCAGAGTGTATATACCTTCTGCAAACCGGTCAAATGCAGTTATGAATGCATCAGTCCTGCCAAGATCGATAACTGCCATAGTTGCTTCATCATCTGTCCAGTCATCCTCACAGGCGGAATAGTAACTGTCTGTGATCGCTTTTCCGAGTTCAGCCCCGTCACATTCCGGATGAGCCGCCATGTAATCGCCCAGTGCTTTATAGTCCCATCCGGTACCCGGTTCTGTTTCCTCTGATGCCACCATATACTTTGCGTGTGTTGACATTACTGCAGCGGTTTCCGCCGTTCCCATAAGACACGCGTCAAAGCCGATGAATTCAAAAGGCTCGGTCATTTCATCGAAAATGCTGTAAAAAGCAGCATCGATCTCCTTGAGATAAAGGCCGTCATCGTCATGGTTTTCATCAAAGCAGACACCGTTTATACTTCCGCTGCCATGATCCCAGAAGATAAATCCCATGTTCGCAGCCGGGTAGCTCTTTATTCCCCACTTTGCGAAATCAGTCAGCGTCGAACCCTCACCCATGTTCACGTCATCAGCGGCATAGACAAGCTCTCTTCTGCCGTCATGGATAAGATAGCGCTGGCACTGCTCTTCATCAACATCATTTTCCCAGTAGTATGCACCGCCGGTCTGAACAACGAATTTTACATTTCCGCCGGCCGATGACTTTTCCATTTCCTCAATGTCTGCCGAGGCCATGCCGCCATCCGATTCAAGATCAGAACCGCACATGTACACAAACACCGTCCATGTACCTGCGTCCCCCATCGGTGTTTCCGCTTCTCTGACACTTCGGCTGATGCGAACGGGAGTGCCTGCAGCACCGGAACCATTCGCCCCTGTGTCGTGTTTACCGCCGGACGATCCGTGGTCTTCCTTTTCATCCGATACCGAAGAGGTTTCTTCTTCCGTCATATCAGTCTCATCGTCGAGACATGAATACAGCGATGCCGTAACAGCAATAAAAACAAAACATCCCGCAAGTATATTCTTTAATTTCCCCATGATCATAACCTCCGGTTTCAGGCAAACACTGAGGGAGAATTCTCGCGGCTCGCCCTCCCCCCGCTGATCCAGAAATAAATCAGCGTTTTCCTAGTGTCGCAAATGTGATTCTATCTGATATTTTAACATAATTATCATTTCAAATCAAGATTTAAAAGTTGACGTACTCCATGACAATGTGTTACAATATGAGTTGATAAACTATAAGGAAACGCTTATTTATTCATAAACAAGCGTCGGGCACGGTGCGAATCACCGCATTTCCCCATCTTCCTTAACTCTGTACAGGAAAAGGAGAAAGTCATGGAAACTGCTGTAATTTATCTTTTGGCATATGCGCTGTATGCTTTGATATTAATATCACTGATTATTATGCTCGTGATTCTGGTATCAAAAATAAAAAAGCACAAAAAAATCGGAGCAAAAATATATGCCGGCATGATCGCAGGAATGTTATCCGGAAGTATCATCACAGTCTGGATCTGCTCTCACAGATCATGTCCAATGATCAATGACTGGGCGTTTCTGGGAAATGATATCAGCACTGTCGAACAGAAATACGAAAAGTTTGAACGATACAACAAGAGAGAAGACGGATCCGGATATGCAGTCCTGATGACGGAACAGATAACAGGCAGAGAAATGTATGATTCAAATGATTATTCCTGTTATAATATGGAGTTTGATCAGAACGGAAAAATCGTCAAAGTATACTGTTCAAGACCATTAGGCGGCTGAAACGCTGCTTAAAAGGTCCCTGCACATATTGTGCAGAGACCTTTTTTATTGTGCCGGAGGCACCACATTTTCATCGGTACGCCTGTGGCATGCTATTGAAAAGCCGGACTGATTGAGGTATAATTTGTAATGTAAGTAATGCGAGGAATAGCTCGTATAAATCGGAATTTACTGAGCCGATTAACTTTCAGTTTTTTTTGTTATAGTTCAGTTTTTAGGATATCGGAAGTTAATCGACAAATTCTGATTTATTGCAGTATTTAACTGCGAAGTTTGAGTTAATTCATTTATATTGCCTTGCAGATCCGCAAACTACGTTTGCTCCCTGCATATCTGCTAATAGTAAACGCAAAAAATATTTTTCGTTTACTAAATAGAAAAAAAATGATATACTTATATATGAATAAAACAAAACGGAGGAGTGATCATGGGCACGTACTTTAATCCCGGAAACAAAGCTTTCACAAAATCAGCTGAAGATACATTATACATTGACAAAACAGGTCTGCTGAATATTACTAACAAGGCAATCAATTCTGAGAACAACTGTATTGCACTTAGTCATGCCCGCAGATTCGGAAAATCGCAGGCCGCCTGTATGATCGATGCGTATTACAGCAAAGGATGCGATTCAGAAAAATTATTCTCTGCACTTGAAATTTCAAAGTCTCCTGAGTTCAGAAAGCATTTGAATCAGTATAATGTCATCCATATTGATGTTTCCAGTTTTTCTGATGATTACGGAACCAATCTGGTAAAAGAAATAAAGCGTCATATTTATGATGATTTCAGAACTGTATATCCTGAAATAGACTACACTAAAAGTACAGCAGCTGTTCTTATGCAGGTCTATGAAAAATCTGTAACAGCAATCAATGGTGAAACAGAAAACATTCCGTTTGTTATTATAATTGATGAATGGGACTGCGTAATAAGAAATTATTCAGATAAACCAAAGTTTGTTCATGAATATCTGCAGTTTCTTCATTCTTTATTCAAGAGCACTGAATCCAGAACATTTCTTGCTCTTGGATATATTACAGGTATTCTTCCGATAAAGAAAATCAAAGATGAGTCAGCTTTGAATAATTTCAAGGAATATACAATGATCAGTTCAAAGGCATTCACAAAATATTTTGGGTTTACTGAAGATGAAGTAAAAGAACTGTGTATTAAATACAAAATGAATTTTGATTCAGTAAAAACATGGTACAACGGATATCTCATAGACGGAGAACATATGTATAATCCAAACTCTGTTATCCGGTCAGTCAGTGATCACAGTCTTGAATCTTACTGGAAAGATACATCAGCCTTTGAAACTATCAATCAGTTTATTACGCTTAATTTTGACGGACTGAAAGATGATATAATAAAAATGCTTTCAGGCGGAAGAACAAGAGTAACCACCGATAGATTTAAAAACGATCTGTCTGTTATAAATTCAAAAGATGATGCGCTTACTGCTCTTATTCATCTTGGCTATCTTGGATATGATTCTGAAAGAAAAAACGCATATATTCCAAATTATGAAGTGGCAACTGCATTTCAATCCGCTATTGAAGACGGAAACTGGAAAGAGATAGCTGAAACAATAACTCAAAGTGAAGATTTACTGTGGGCAACAATTGACAATGAACCTGAAAAAGTCGCTGGACTTATAGAACTTGCTCATAACAGTTATACATCTGTATTACAGTACAACGATGAAAATTCCCTTAGCTGCGTACTGACAATGGCATATTTCACAGCACCGGCTTACTACACGATCATAAGAGAAATGCCATCAGGAAAAGGATTCGCTGACATGGTATTCATTCCGCGTGCAGACTCAGGTGATAAACCGGCAATGATTATAGAGCTTAAATACGATAAAGATGCTGATACCGCACTTAATCAGATCAAAGAAAAAAGATATACCGGCAGCCTGAAAGGATACAAAAACAATATTATACTAGTCGGTATAAATTATGATAAAAAAACTAAAAAACATGAATGTGTTATTGAAAATATAAAGCAACTCAGTCTTTGAGTTTTTAAAGGTCCCTGCACCTATTGTGCAGAGACCTTTTTTATTGTGCCGCAGGCACCACATTTTCATCGGTACGCCTGCGGCGTGCTATTGAAAAGCAGGACTGATCGTAGTATAATTTGTAATATAAATAATGCGCGGGACCTCCCGCATAAGCAGGAAAGGATAAGTAATGATAATATACGAATTTGGAGATCCGAAGGCAGATACCGTTCTTATCCAGCCGGTGGACGAATACGACCTTGCGGGCATTGAAAACGAGATTGCTCTCATCTCCGGAAGCAGCGATAAATCTTTTCGTCTGATCGCCGTAAAAGTCGATAACTGGAATAACGATCTTTCGCCGTGGAAAGCGCCATCCGCATTCGGCAAAGAAGATTTCGGAGGAGGCGCAGAGAAAACCCTCGGAGAAATACTGAAACTCTGCTCCGACGAGAGCAAATCATATTTTATAGGCGGTTATTCACTTGCCGGACTTTTCGCATTGTGGGCAACGTATCGTACGGACAGATTTTCGGGTGTCGCGACTGCGTCCCCGTCGATGTGGTTTCCGGACTTTACGGATTATATGAAGGCGCATGAGATCAGAACCGGTACAGTATATCTCAGCCTCGGAGACAAGGAAGAAAAAACCCGCAATCCCGTTATGGCGACAGTCGGCGACAGAATTCGCGAAGCCTCTTCCCTGCTATCAGAACACGGTGTAAAATGCGTTCTTGAATGGAACAAAGGAAATCACTTCAAAGATGCCGACGTACGCACGGCAAAGGCGTTTTCGTGGGTGATCAGGAGTTAATCTCTGGCTGCGATCTGCGGGGTAGCTGGTATTGCAATTGCTGACCAATGACGAAATGTCTGAGCTTAACGCTAATCTGAACCTACTGCTTTACTGCTTTATCTGTTTGACATGGAGAAGAAATGAATGAATGAACGAATGATTGATGATTAAATTCTGACTTATCGCAGTAAAAAGGTCCCTGCACGCATCGTGCAGAGACCTTTTTTAATTGTGCCGCAGGCACCACATTTTCATCGGTACGCCTTCGGCGTGCTGTTTTATTATGCTGCAGACAGCCTTTCTTTCATAAATTCCACTGCCCTGCCGTGTTTTCTGAAAACTCCGGCAATCATGCAGCTGCCGTCATTTGATCTTACACATACGATATATCTTTTACGGTCATCAGCGGAAGCGCGGCTGAACTCCACGGTTGCAAGCATCGTGCTGCCGGAACGGCTGAAAAGAAACATATCTGTGCAGTCACCGGATCTGACTGCTTCCGGAAGGAACAGGTGAACAAACCTTTCCTTCTTTTTTACTCTGATCTTATACTCCTGGTATCCTCCTTCGCCGTAAGATAAGCGGAGATCAAGTTTGTCACGAATATCGTCAATGTATTCATTAAAGAGCCTGCCTTTTTTCTTTGAACACATCTTTACAAATTTCTCCGGATCGCTGAAGTACGATCCTAAAAGGAGCTCTCTTTCGATAAAGTATCTTTCTCCGTTGTTTTCGGCAATATCCTTAACCGATTCGTATATAAACTCCACGTCATTTTCTATATCTGTTTCACAGATCTCCTCTTCTGCTTCAAAAAGTGCAGTATCGGCATCAGTGTCGTTGTTTACAGCATTCACATAAGTCTGGAGCACCAGTCTGGCGAAATAATATATCCTCCTTATAAACAGATCATCAATACCGTTATCGATCATTTTTTCGATTGTAAGATCATTCAGCCTCTGTACATAGCTGACTAATAAGCACTTTAATTCATCATCGTATTCTACGGTCAGAGAATAAACAGATCTCATAACTTTGTTTATCTCATTTACCAGTTTCACATCAGGTTTTTCTGAAACGGATATTTCCAGAAATACAGAAGCGCACGGATTTTCCTTATCTATATTCAGGATATTGATACGATGTCCGAAGATAAGGTTGTCAAATGGTTCAGTGCAGAATCTGAAGTGTCTGCTGAAGATAAGGATCGTGTCCTCGGAACCGACCGGATCATACGGAAAGTTTACTTTTTCAGCATAGTTTTCGAGCATCTCATTAAACTTCTTTACCATACGTGTACTCCTCCTGTTAAGTTGAACTTCTGATGTTTCAAAAGCGAAAGGAATTTAAGTATACCATAATAAGCTGCAGGTGTAAACAGGTAATTTTCACAAATTTTCATTCCGGATATTGTGGCCGGGAGAACCAATATGATGACGATATAAATGGCGCTGCTCATACGGATCTGCTTTCTGTTTTTCGTACAACGGATTGAAAAATGAATCCGGTTACGATATAATTGTTAATATAACCTGCTCGCATAAATCTGAATTCAGGAAGTAAAACCGCTCTTTTATAATTCTGATTTATCGCAGTAAAAAAGGAGTATCTGATATGGAAAAAACAAAAGTTAAAGAGCTGGCCGGATACATAACGGAACAGCTTTCGGACCTGGAAAACATCCGTAAAACACCCATGATGGGCGGCTATATATTTTACTATAATGAACGCATTTTCGGCGGTATATACGAACCGGGATTTATGGTGAAAATAACTGAAGCAAGCAGAAAATATATGCCCGACAGCATAGCCTGCCCGCCGTATGACGGAGCAAAGAATATGCTTCCCGTAACGATAATCGATGACAGAGAACTGCTTCAGAAAATGGTATCGGAAATGTTTGACGAGCTGCCTGAACGGAAACCGAAAACCAATTGACTTATTCAGGAGTTTATGTTATACTGAACAGGCATTCAAAAACTACAATAAAATAACTATAAACTGCCACCGGGTAGTAATGCGTAAAGCATTCGATACACATCGTTAGGTCTTAGAAGATGTGTTCGGATGCTTTTTATTTTGGAGGAAACAATATGCTCAGAAAGATAACTGCCTATTTTTCGAGAGGAGAAATCATATTATGGCTTTCGTCAGTTATGCTTGTTATGACAGCATTCTTCGCTTTCGACAGAACGAACTGCCTGTCTCTGATAGCTTCACTGACCGGTGTGACTTCACTGATCTTCAACGCTAAGGGAAATCCGGCCGGTCAGGTTCTGATGATTGCATTCAGCCTGCTTTATGGTATCATTTCGTACTCATTTTCTTATTATGGCGAAATGATAACATATATCGGTATGACAATGCCTATGGCGGTCATTGCACTGATATCATGGCTTAAAAACCCTTTCAACGGAAAGAAATCTGAAGTTAAAGTCGGAAATATAAGCAGGAATGAAACTGTTTTGATGCTGTTCCTTACGGCCGCGGTCACTGTGCTGTTCTATTTTATCCTCAGACATTTTCATACAGCAAATCTCATTCCGAGTACGCTGTCCGTAACAACAAGTTTCATAGCAGTCTATCTCACATTCAGAAGAATACCGCTCTTTGCAATCGCTTATGCGGCAAACGATATAGTGCTGATCGTACTATGGACTTTGGCAAGCATTAAAGATATACACTATCTATCGGTTCTTACATGCTTTGCTGTATTCCTGGTCAATGACATATACGGTTTTGTAAGCTGGAGGCGAATGAAGAAAAGACAGTCTATACAGTACTAAGAAAGAATATTTTAATTGTGCCGCAGGCACCAACTTTTTATCGGAACGCCTGCGGCGTGCTATTGAAAAGCAGGAATGATTGTAGTTATCTTACTCTAAATTCTGATTTACTTCAGTAAAAAGGTCCCTGCACATTACGTGCAGAGACCTTTTTTAATTGTGCCGGAGGCACCACCTTTTCATCGGTACACTTGCGGCGTACTATTGAAAATCAGGACTGATAGTAGTATAATTTGTAATATAAGTAATGTGAGTAACTGCCCGTATAAAATGGAAATTACAAAGATAAAGCATAAACAGTAGCAAGGAAAATGTGAAAAATGAAAGACAAGTTCAGAAAAGATCTCGAATTCGTTCAGATAAACGGTCATAAAATGCATATCTTCAGATGCGGTGATGAGAGTAAACCAAAGCTCGTATTCATGTCAGGTTCAGGCACGGTAGCACCGATGTATGATTTCAAGGTCTTATACCAGAAACTGCTCGATGATTATCGGATAATTGTAATTGAAAAGTTCGGTTACGGATATTCTGATCTGTATGAATGTCCGTGTGATATAGATTCACTCGTTTCCTTTCAGAAACAGGCACTGAAGATGGCAGGTGAAAAAGCTCCGTATATTCTCCTCCCCCATTCAATGAGCGGAATAGAAGCTATCAGATGGAAGCAGTTGTATCCTGACGATATTAAAGCAATAGTCGGTCTCGATATGGCAACTCCGCTGACATATATGGAATGGGGCGACAAAGAGATCAACAGTCGGTTAGCACTTATGCGGAAATTTAAGAGGCTGAATGATCTCGGACTGCTGTTCTGGTATCCTGTAAGCAAAAGAAGTCTGAGCAAGGACGAAATACAGCAGCATAATCTACTTAAAAGACGTAACCTTATGAACAACTGTTATATCAATGAGGCAAAGCAGGTACTAAAAAACGCCGGAATCGTTGACGGAGCAGGAAAAGCCGACTGTCCGACTTTAATGTTTGTATCTGACGGAAAACAGACATCGCCAAACTGGATAAACAACGAACGTGAGTACGCTAAGTCAGTAAACGCCGAGATGGTTTTACTTAACTGCGGGCACTATATCCATTATTACAAAAGCGATAAGATCAGCTCAAAGATCCAAGCCTTTCTGTCAGACTTACAGGACTGATTGTAGAAAAACCCGAAACCCCGTTATGGCGACGGTCGGCGACAGAATTCGCGTGGTCTCTTCCCTGCTCTCAGAACGCGGTGTAAAATGCGTTCTTGAATGGAACAAAGGTAATCACTTCAAAGATGCTGATGTACGAACGGCAAAGGCGTTTTCGTGGGTAATCAGGAGTTGATCTCCGGCTGCGATCTGCGGAGGTAATTTAAATGAAAATAGAACACATTGCAATGTATGTAAATGATATCGAAAAGGTCAGAGATTTCTTTGTTAAATATCTCGGCGGAAAATCAGGTGACAGATATCATAATCCAAAAACAGATTTCCGTTCTTACTTCATATCTTTTGATGACGGTGCACGACTGGAAATAATGAACAAGCCTGATCTGGCAGATGAAAAGAAATCCCTGAACCGTACAGGTTTCATTCACATTGCGTTTTCAGTCGGAAGCAAAGAGCACGTTAATGAACTGACAAGGCTGTTACATAACGATGGATATCAAGTAGTCAGCGGTCCGAGAACTACCGGAGACGGATACTACGAAAGCTGTATTGTTGCAGTTGAAGATAATCAAATAGAGATTACTGTCTGATAAATATCTATTCAGAAAATACACAGATGTTTGGACTATATTTTTTATGTAGGAAACATCTATGAATAAGAAACCGCGACCTTTTTAATTGTGCCGCAGGAACCTCATTTCCATCGGAACGCCTGCGGCGTGCTATTGAAAAGCAGGACTGATAGTAGTATAATTTGTAATATAAACAATGTGCGGGATCACTCGCATAAATCGGTATTTGCAGAGGTAACATATTATGACGATAGAATACAGGCAGGCTGTTTTAGAAGACGCAGAACTATTGGTAAATATCTATAATGCGTCTTTTTATGATGATTATATGCGATATGGTTCGTGTCCGGGATATGGGAAAACAAAAGAAATGATGGAAGAGTCGATCAGCAAATATATAAAATATATCATACTATGCGATAATGAATCTGTCGGCTGTGTTTCATGTATAAAACTGGAAAACGGAACTTATGAGATTAGTTGTTTGTGCGTTATTCCGGAGTATCAAGGTAAAGGGATAGGGACACAAGCAATTCAATTTGTAAAGACATCTTATGAAGATTGGAAGATGCTCACTTTAGTAACACCCATAAGCAAAAAACAAAATGTGAAGTTTTATACTGAAAAATGCGGATTCCATATCGAATCAACTGAAAGAGACGGCAATGTAGAACTTGCTCGATTGGTATTGGAAAGATAAATTCTGATTTATCGCAGGAATAAGGAAGTTTTGAAGAAAGGATAAGAAAAAATGAGAAGAAAAGATAGAGAAATAACTGACAATAGCGCAATTGAAGCCTTTATTGCAAAAGAAAAAGATCATCAGGATAGCTTTCTATGATGACGGAGATATCTATATCGTCCCTTTAAACTACGGATACATAAATAATAACGGAAAATACAGCTTCTATTTTCACGGCGCTAAAGCAGGCAGAAAGTATGAGCTTGCGAAGAATACTCCGACAGTCGGGTTTGAAATAGACGGTAACTATGAGCTGCTTGAAGCAGACATAGCCTGTAATTTCTCAGCTAAGTTCCAGAGCGTTATCGGAACAGGTATTCTCAGCCTTGTCGAAGATAAGAATGAAAAGATCAAAGGTCTGAATACGCTTATGAAACAGACTGCCGCAAGACCTGAATGGAGCTATGACGAGGCAAAGCTCAATTGTGTTGCTGTATTTAAGCTCGATGTTGAGAAAATGTCCTGCAAGGCAAAATAATTTGAACATGAATACATAAAGAGATCATTATGAGAGTTTTTCCGTGCAGAGATCTTTTTTTAATTGTGCCGCAGGCACCACCTTTTCATCAGTACGCCTGCGGCGTACTATTGAAAACCAGGACTGACTATACATTGTTACTATTCACGGCCAAATAATGTAAAATAGAAAAATGATAATGGTGCTGAAAACATTGAAAATGCGATGTTTTCAGCACTGTTTTTTTACGTAAAAAAAAGTACAAAAAAGCATAGTGGTATTTGTTTAAATAGATACCAATAAAACTATTGACATTTTCGTTGGTATGTGATATAATAATAAGTACCAAGTGTAGAAAGGAAGCTGAAATCATGTCGATTGTACGCTACACAGATAAGAAAACCGGAAGAGTGGTTCTTTATGAATCAACATCACACTACGACCCTGTAACCAAACAATCAAGACCAATACGCAAGTATCTTGGAGTGGAAGATCCGGTAACGGGAGAACTGATACCGTCTACAGGAAAGCCGGGACGAAAGGCTAAATCAGAATCAAATAGCAATACTGTTGAAACGAAGGTAACAGCAGAACCGGATTACAAGGAAATCATAAAAAAACTAAAAGAAGAAAGTATACAGAAAGATAAAAGAATCAGCGAACTTGAAAAACAAAATGCTATTCTTAAAAATCACTTACTGAACATAAAGGAATCAGCAGAAAGAGCGCTGGAACAGAAATAAAACAGAACAGGAAGCAAGCTATGAACAGGCAGTTTTTTATCAATACATCATTACAATATGAAAATAAAAGACTTAAACGTCTGGTAAAAGAATTTGAAAATGGTGAGAGATATAAAAAACTGCAGCATAATCATCATCTCATATATCTTGGATATCAGAGGCGGATAAAACAGCTTTGCAGACAAGTTCGGTCATCAAAAAATGCAGTGAAGAAAGTACGCGATATCTGGTATGAACAGCTTGTAATTGAATGCGAAAATCACACCAAAGAGCTTGATGAAAAGATAGATACAATCTGTAAATTAAGACAGGAAAACTATGATTTGTTCTGTGAGTATCAAAAAAAGCTTGCTAAGAAGGACGAAGAATATCAAAAAGCACTTGACGAGAAAGACACCATAATAGAAACACTTAAAGCCGAGATCCGGCATATGAAAGCGGTACAGGACAGAGATGGAACCAATACATCTCTGCCTACATCGCAGACACCAATCGGGAAATCAAAAGCAAGACCAAACAGCAGAGAAGAAACCGATAATTCCAAAGGAGGCCAAACAGGGCATAAAAGATCAGAGCTTGAACCACCTGCAGAAGAAGCAATAACTGATATAACGGAACATTGTTTAACTGAAGATGACTGTTGTCCGAAATGCAAAAAAGATGAGTTTGAATATACCGGAAAAACAGAAAATCGCTATGAAATAGAAGTAGAAGTTAAAGTAAAGAGGGTGAAGCATAAGTATTACGTCTACAAATGTAAGAATTGCGGGACCCTGGTGATCAGCAGAACGGCACCTGAAAAAAGAACGAAAGTAAGATATGGAGCAAACGTACAGGCAATGATACTTGTTTTGCTGAATATTATGAATTCGTCAATAAATAAGGTTCCTGTATTCTTTCAGGGCATAACAAACGGAGAGATCAGTCCGAGTGAAGGGTATGTAGCTAAAGTACAGGCCAGAGCCGCCAAAGCACTGGCAGTTTTTCATAATGATTTGCGAAGGGAGTTACTTAAAAGACTGCTCATTTACTGGGATGATACCGTGGTTTACGCCGATACCAAAAGAATCTGCCTGAGATTTTACGGAGACGAAAGAATCGCGTTCTTTGCAGCCCATGAAAACAAAGATATGAACGGAATTCTTCTGGATGGAATACTTGAAAATCTTTCTGCTGAAACATCTGTTATGCATGATCATAACAGCATCAATTACAATGAACGTTTTGTGTTCATAAATATTGAGTGTAATGCACATTTGCAGCGCGATCTTCAGAAACTTGCAGATGAAACCAATCATGAAGTACTGCTTGAAATAAAAGCATTGATATCAGCAACGATAAAAGACCGAAAGAATCTGATACAAGCAGGAACAACACGATTTGATGATGGATATCTTGAAAATTTTGAAAGCAAGCTTACAGAACTTCTGCAAAGAGCAGAAACGCTGGCAGAAGCGAATACATCAAAATATTCAGGCGGTCCGGAACGCGCTCTGATACGCAGAATCATAAAATATCGCAGCAATTACTTCGCCTGGGTATATGATTTCAGTCTGCCTACAACAAATAATCTCTCAGAACGAGCACTACGTGGGACGAAAACAAAAATGAAGGTGTCAGGTCAGTTCGCATCTTCAAAAACAGCAAATAACTATGCAATGATTCGTACATACATTGAAACATGCCGAAGAAATGGAATCAACGAATATGATGCATTAACAAGATTATGTGATGGTAACCCATATACTGTCGAAGAAATATTTGCTGAATGTGAATAATAAAAAATACAGCACCACCAGGCCGGTAATAAAACCGGTCCAGTGGTGTTGTTTTCTTTTGTACTGGGAAAATTAGGTCGTGAATAGTAAACTATACATTCTGAGCATACCTGTGTATAAGATATAAGTATTATACATACTGAGCAAACCGTGCTATAATAAGTACATGGCATAAAACCTGTACTCTTTTTGTTTTTTGACAATTACGAATATCTCCGACAAGGACGGTATACAGGAAAAGGATAATTATAGTGAACGCATAAAAGATTTATACGTTCACTATAATTAATTCATTTATATTGCCTTGCAGATCCGCAAACTACGTTTGCTCCCTGCATATCGGCTAATAGTAAACGAAAAATATATTTTTCGTTTACTATAATTCATCGTAAAACGAGGAGGAAACCATCATGAGCAAAACTTTAGTAGCATTTTTTTCAGCAAGCGGTGTAACTGCCGGACTTGCAAAAAATCTTGCAGAAGCCGCAGGAGCAGACCTTTATGAGATAAAGCCTGCTGTGCCGTACACAAACGCTGATCTCAACTGGCAGGATAAGAACAGCAGAAGCTCGGTTGAAATGAATGACAAGTCATTCCGTCCTGCTATTGCAGATACAAATGCCAACATAGCTGATTATGACACGATCTTTATCGGCTTCCCTATATGGTGGTATGTTGCACCGACGATCATCAATACTTTCCTGGAAGCCTATGATTTTTCGGGCAAGACGATCATTCTGTTTGCTACATCAGGCGGCAGCGGTCTGGGCAACTCCGCAAAGGAACTGAAAACCAGCGTTTCCGATACTGCAGTTATAAAGGACGGCAAGCGTTTCGCTGCAAACACATCGGTAAGTGAACTGAAAAAGTGGGTTAATTCACTGTGATTTTAAGGAGGCCGCACCGGTAAATTCTGATTTACTTCAGTAAAAAGGTCCCTGCACATTCCGTGCAGAGACCTTTTTTAATTGTGCCGCAGGCACCACCTTTTCATCGGAACGCCTGTGGCATGCTATTGAAAAGCAGGACTGATCGTAGTATAATTTGTAATATAAGTAATATGCGGGACCGCTCGCATAAATCGGAATTTATAGGAGGCGAGCATGATGTTGGAATTACTGAAAGTGAGATTTTCAGAACAAAAGGAACTTCATCCGGATTTGGAATGGTCTGAGGTGGAGCAGAGGCTGCGCGAGGTTCCTGCTGTCATCACGATTTTGCAAAAAATGGAGGAAACCGGCGGTGAACCTGACACCATAGGGTATGACGTAAAGACGGGAAAACTCATTTTCTGCGACTGCGCAAAGGAATCGCCCGTCGGGCGAAGAAGCCTGTGCTATGATGAAAAGGCGTTGCATAGCCGCGCTAAAAACCCGCCGTCAAGCAGCGCCGAGCGGAAAGCGAAAGAGATCGGCATATCGATGATGACGGAGGAACTCTATCGTCGACTGCAAAGTCTCGGTTCATTTGATTTGAAAACGTCAAGCTGGATCGCTACGCCGGAGGATATCCGCAGCAAGGGCGGCGCGTTGTTCTGCGAACGGCGCTATGATACCGTTTTTACTTTTCACAACGGAGCAGATTCCTACTATTCTGTGCGCGGATTCAGAGGGTATATTCTTGTCTGAACACCGGACTCAACGATAAAACCCCTGCAATTTATTGGGCTGAAACATTGACAAATTCTGATTTATCGCAGTAAAAAGGTCCCTGCACGTATTGTACAGAGACCTTTTTAATTGTGCCGGAGGCACCACCTTTTGTCACTCAGGAACATACTCCACGATCTTACAGGTATGCTTCTTTGAATTATCAGAAGCATCTTTCTCATAACTGATGCCAACAAGAAGGATCTTTGTACCCAGGTTTTTAAGTGCCTCAGGATACTTCTTATTTTGGATCTGATTAATAGCTCCATCCGCGTCTTTATTCCATTTCAGTTCTATGATCAGCACAGGCCAGTCAGAATCACGGCGAGGTATGTATGCAACATCGGCACATCCTTCCCCTGCTCCCAGTTCTTCAAACTGAACATAATGATCACGGTAAGAGTAGTAAGCAAGTTTTATAACACTGCGAAGACTGTCTTCCCTGTTATAGTGCAGCGGTGCAGTTTCCTCACGATGGATTTTCTCTATCTGTGCAGCAACAGCATCCGCATTTCCGTTTACCGTATCAAGAAACAGCTGCTCGCTTTCTCTCAGACGGTCAAGCGTAGCTTTGTGATTTACCTGTTTTACAGCTTTTGAGAATTCCTTCTTGATTTCCTCGTTCGGAATCCTTACGGTTCCATTCACAGAATCATACGCAAGGTAGCCAAGGTGGATCATAAGTGTCAGGACATCGTCCTTACCACGGAACGTAGTCAGATCATTAGCAAATCCTGTGGTGCTGACTTCGACATCCACACCGCCGATAAGTTCAGCTATCGTCTTTGTCAAACCGTTATAATCCTGACTGATGTACTCCAGAAGGCCTTCAGCGGCTGACGTTTCCGTCCAGTACGAATCGAAATCATCATTTCTTATTGATTTCATAACGGAATTCGGATTATATACAGAACCGACATTTTTAAAAGAGTATCCGTCGTACCACTTTTTCATCATTTCAAAATCAGCGTTTTTCTTCTCACATATTTCTTTCACTTCTGCTTCAGTAAATCCGACATATTCTCCGAAATCAAGCGGCTTGATCATAGAGAACTCATCAAAATCAGAGATAGCAGACTGTGATCCGTCTTTTTTGACAGGAAGGATTCCAGTCATATATGCAGCAGCTACTACTTTCGGAGTGAAGCTGTTGTTTTTGAACCATCCTCTAAGAAGATTCAGATAAGCCTGCTGTGCAGCAGGATCATCCTTTGCTTCACGAATCATGGCATCCCATTCATCTATAATAAAAATGAACTGTTTACCATGTAATTCATCAATGTATTGAACCAACTCTGAATTCAAAGACTGCCCTGAAAACGGTTTTACATTGAGAAGCCGCAGTTCAGAACGAATTTCCTTCATGATCATCTTCGGAACTTCTATCAAAGGCAGATCATTACTTCTGGCGTCTGAAATAAAGCTTGTGATATCCAGACTAATTACATTGTATTGATTAAGATTCTTTTCATATGAATCACTTTCAGCGATCTTCTTATCATCAAACAGGGTGTGAGAATCACAGGTGCAGTCATAATACGCTGTAAGCATTTTAGCAGCATAGGATTTACCGAAGCGTCGTGGTCTGCTTACACAGACAAGATTCTTTTCTGCATTGATACGCTCATTGATCAGATCAATCAGCAGGGTCTTATCTACATAATTCGGACCGGCGATTTTTCTGAATCCGGCATTTCCCGGATTAATATAAGTCCCCATATTCTCACGCTCCTTCGCAGATGTTATTGTCGTACTTATATATCATTTTTAGTATACCAAAAAACAGGCAATAAATCAAGTATTAACGATCCTTAGCACTACTTAGCAACAGCACGTCTTACCATTTCATATCTGTCCTTATAAGTGAAATGATGATTCTCCTTACCTAACACAATGGTTCGATGATTTTAAACGGTCCCTGCAATCGTGCAGAGACCGTTTTTAATTGTGCCGCAGACACCACCTTTTCATCGGAACGCCTGCGGCGTGCTATTGAAAACCAGGACTGATTGTAGTATAATTTGTAATGTAAACAATGTGCGGAACCCGCTCGCATAAATCGGAATTTATCAGAGGTGTTTGGGATTAAAACTACAATTTCTGATCTGATTTATCGCAGGATTAAGGAAAGAGTGGATAGCAGCGCACTTGGCTTTAGTGCGGTAAGTATGTGGATAAGGTTGGTGTGGTGAGGACTTATGCTGTTATCAGATGAATTATATCTTACCGGGTTAAAAATTCAATGGGAAAACATTGAACATGACAGCTATCTCAGAAATATTGAAGCTATAAAAGGAATAGATGAACTGCAGTTTCATTCCCCTGTTACTTTCTTTGTTGGTGAAAACGGCAGCGGTAAATCAACTCTTTTGGAAGCTATCGCTGTTGCTTATGGATTTAATCCGGAAGGCGGTACAATGAATTACAGCTTTTCAACTTATGATTCACATTCTGAGCTTTGTGGCGCAACAAAACTGATTCGGAGCTATAAAAAAGCAAAATGGGGATATTTTCTAAGAGCTGAGAGCTTTTATAATGTAGCATCTGCTGAAGAGTATTATTCCAGTCAGCCAGGCGGATCTCCTCAGCACTATCATGAAAAGTCACACGGCGAGAGCTTTATTTCAGTAATACAAAACAACTTTAATAAAGAAGGCTTGTATATCCTCGACGAACCGGAAGCTGCATTATCACCGCAAAGGCAGCTTACTCTGTTGCTTGAGATGTCAAAATGTGTGAAGAACGACTCACAGTTCATAGTAGTAACGCATTCTCCTATCCTGCTCGGATTTCCTGATGCTGAAATACTGAGCTTTGACGAAAATACTATAACACCGATAAGTTACGAAGAAACTCAGAGTTATCAGATAACAAAGATGTTTGTAAATGATCGCAGGCACATTCTCAGACACTTACTGGGAAATTAACGGAATATTCTGACGAATTTATAGTCTTTCTTTCATACACCGAAGAATAATGAAAAATAACAAAACAGCGGTCAGTCATATCGGCTGATCGCTGTTTATTTATTATCTTATCTGTAAAATTTTCTGTTCATCTTTCCGTTGTAGGTTCTTGCAACCTCATCAACCTCTTCGATCTTCTTAGGGGTTTTGTAAGGCTCAAGACTGTGTGAAAGCTGACGGCGGATTTCATATGCATCCATAGTTCCCTTTTCTTTCATTACAACAAGAAGTTTAAGTGAATTGCCGTAAAGCTCACTTTTTTCTGCGATGCAGATACAATCCTTTATTCCTTCAATGCGGATAGCGGCTGACTCAACCTCCTCCGGCGCAACCTTAAGTCCGCCTGTGTTGATAACATCATCAGCACGTCCTCTTACAAATACAAATCCGTTTTCATCAACATAGCCGAAATCATTTGTATAGACTATTCCGTCTTCAAGAATTTCAGCTGTAAGCTCAGGCTCGTTGTAGTAGCCTTTCATTACTGAATTGCTTCTGAACGCAAGTTTGCCCATGTTTTCCTTAGAGGATTTTATTGGTTTACGATCATCATCTACAACAATTGCTTCAGTATTCGGCAAAAGCTGTCCTATGCAGTATTCAAGACCTGTATATTTATTGTAAACAAGATTTGTGAGAATACCTGCCTCAGATGAACCGTATGCGTTGTGAAAATTGGTATTCGGGAGCAATTCCATTGAAAGTTCCTTGTCATGCTCAAGCAATGGCGCTGTACCGAGCTTGATGTCCCCTATTCTGTCAGAATATTCTGCGAGTTTTTCAGGTACCATAGTCAGAAGAATTCTGAGATTTGCGGGAACAAGTGAAAGGAGCAGTTTTTCGCACGGATAGTCAAGTGCTTTGAAGTATGTATTTAAATCAGCCATTCCACGAAGTATGTAAACTGTTCCTCCGCTGCGGAGCATTCCTCCTGTTTCCCATATTCCCTTTGCGTGATTAAGCGGAGTAGGAGTAATAAGCACACCATGCTCAGCGTAGTACTTCATATCAAGGAAATCAGCGATTTTTTGTTCAGATGCTCCCATTGCTTTGAATGTAATTTCAACACCCTTTGATGCACCTGTTGTACCTGTTGTAAACATGATGATCTGTGTGTCATTTTCAGATGGAAATTCAAGACCGCTCATGTCATCTGCAAGTGAAATGCTTATTGAACGAATATCCTGCATTGAGAAATATTTCAGATTATCAGGTAAATCATTTATGGCAATTTTTTCGGAAATAACAGTATCTGCTTTCAGTTTTAAGGCAACCTGTATTGTTGAACTTGATGGCATATTTTGTTCAAGAGCACATGGAACAGCGCCTGCAAGCTGTAATCCGTAGTAGCAGATTAAATAACTCGCACTCTGTGCAGCTTTTATGGCGACCAGACTCCCCTTATTTATGCCGTTTTCTTTGAAAAAATGAGCTGCTCTGCAGATTTCTTTCCAGAATTCTGAATATGTAAGCTGTTCTTTATTTGATACAACAGCAATTCGATTGGATTTTGTAACTGCGTAATCAGAAATTACGCTAAGAATGGTATTATTCATTTTAATTCCTTCATAGATTTTTTTTGCTGATTTGACTATACTACTGAGATATTTTTTCTTTTATCGTCAGCTTGAAAATAATCATATTCTATTCCACATTACAAGTGAATCAAGATTAAGTGGCATGCACACTGCATTTCATTATACACCAATCCAAATGAAATTACCAGTGGAAAAAGAAAAATCATCGATATTAATGACCCGTTATATTCTTTTGTTGATGTTTTTAATCATATCAGCCTAAAAAATATATTACAGAGAAGGACTGCAGTACAGAACGTCGATCCGAAAGTTTGAAAAACTTTGTTGAATATCGCCTTTGACATCAAAAAATATTTTTGCTATACTATTCAGGTAATCATATTTTTATAGCACTGACACACGTTGTATTCTAAGGAATGCGTAAATCTGATCACGGAATGCTATCCGCAGATGAAGTATCCTTTGAGTACAACGTGTTTTTTTGTGCGGAAGCTGCTTTCCTCTACTATCCTTACTATGCAGGATTCAACATCTTTACGTTCTTTGCCAATTGGATCAGGCTCGTATGTTTCAATTTCCCGTTTGCATTCTTCTCGCAGCTTTTCTTTATCCAGCCTTTTATCAGGACATGCTTCAAGGCGGTATTCAGAAGAAAAGCCGAATCAGCTCAGACTGTAAAGGCATAATATTTGTGCAAAAGTCCCTTTGCTTTATCTCCTTGAAAAGTGATATAATAGAATAAGAGAACGTGTAGCAGTTACTGCGTAAGTCCAGTTACTTGCTTCACGTTCTATTTTTTTATGAGGTGATACTTATGTACAGCATAGGCGATAAGATAATGTATAGTTCATTTGGCATATGTAAGGTAACAGCGATAGAAAAGCGTAATCTTACAGGAGAAGAACAGGAATATTACATTCTCAAGCTTATAAATTCTGATAAAAACATCTTTTATGTACCTACCAATAATGACACGGCTCTCAGCAAGATGCACCCGATATGCTCAAAGGCTGAGGTCGATGAGCTGATCTCCCACATGAACTCCGAGGGACTTATATGGATAGACAACGACATCAGGCGTAAGGAAGAATACAGCCGCATCATTAAAGATGCCGACAAACATGAGATCATACGACTTATCAAAACGCTGTACCTTCGCCGCAAGGAGCTTGCCGAAAGCGGAAAGAAGCTCCGTTCCACGGACGAAAACTATCTTAGCCTTGCTGAAAATATGCTCTTTGAGGAGTTTGCCTACGCTCTTGATATCGACAAAAGCGAAGTTGTTGAATATATCGAAAAGCATATAGCATGAAACAATACAGCACCTGTCGGCTCTTATCTCGACTGATACAATTTCATATCATCAAAACAGCGTGTGGCTTTAAGCGTAATTCCGGCTTATAGCTTCACGCTGTATGGACGCAGGGCTGAAAAGCCGGGTGCGTGAACTGTTCACAAAGCTCCTGTTAGCAGAAGCAGCTGTCGGAGCGGTCGCCCTGATCTTTGTGGAGTTCTTCCCACGTCAGCTTATCGGCATATTCGGAGCTGCGAACGAGAGCAGCTATTACACAGATTTTGCGGTACACGCTTTCCGCATCTATCTCTGTATGATGATATTTGCCTGCGTGAACAAAGCTTGCTTTATCTTCCTGCAGGCTATGGGCAAGGCTGTGGAATCAACAGTACTTTCCATGATAAGGGAGATCGTATTCGGTGTAGGCTTTGCTGTGATTCTGCCGTTGTTCTTCGGACTGGATGGTGTGCTGTATTCAATGCCTGTATCAGATTTACTGACATTTGTGGTTACCTTGTTCCTGATAATAAGGACATATAAGGAACTAAGTCTGCGGCAAACAAAAATCAGCCTGGAAATGAAATATCAGCCGGGGTCGAAATAATAAAACACGATTGATGATAGAGAAAGCATTCGAATCAGTGATATAAAAATCAAACTTTTCAGATGCTTGTAAACCATTTATCACTTTGCTTGCAGGCAGAGAATTGACATAGGTTGTGTTTGTGTTATAATTATAGTACAGGCAAGAAAAATGTCAAGCCTGAATGTTATAACGGAGGTAATCAAAATGAGAAAGAATTTAGGAGTACAGCCGGCTCTTTTCCCAATGCCTGTTGTCATCGTAGCAGCATACGGAGCTGACGGCAATATCTGTGCGATGAACGCTGCCTGGGCACAGATATGCGATATGGACAAGATTGCACTATTCATCGACTCAGATCATAAGACTACAAAGAACATCATTGAAACCAAAGCATTCACGGTGAGCATTGCCGATGTGTCGAATATGGAAACCGCTGATTTCTTCGGCATTGCAACAGGTAACAAGATGCCTGATAAGTTTGAGAAAAGCGGTTGCCACGCCGTCAAGAGCGAATTCGTCAATGCTCCGATCATCACGGAGTATCCCGTGGCACTGGAGTGCGAGCTTGCCGAGGAGATCAACACTGAGAATATGCACGCTATCGTTGGTAAGATCGTCAATGTAAGCGCTGAGGAAAGCGTTGTCGGTGACAAGGATAAGATTCTGCCCGAAAAAGTCAATGCACTTGTATTTGACCAGTACAGAAACGGGTATTTCTCCATTGGTGAAAAGGTCGGTCAGGCTTGGAATGCAGGGGCAGGACTTATGAAGAAATAAACACTTTGAACCCACTGGATTCAAAGTAGCGCACAAGGGCTGTTACTTTACATAACATCCCTTTTCATCGCAAATATTCAAAGGACTATATTGATAAGCAATACGAAAGTGGGAATTGGAACGAGTGGTGCTGATATAACTTAGCAGAGGTCAAAAAAATGCAGTCGGCAATGTCGGCTGCATTTTTGTTATATGATCTCAAAATGGAGGAATATATCATGGAACAGAAAGGCTATTGCACATTGACGGTGCAATAGCCTTGATTTTATATCCTGTCTAAAATACTATGAATATCCCCATTGATAAGAATACTTTGCTCTGCTATCTCATCCGGCGCATACGCTTCCCCGAAATTCAGGCAGGCATAGACCGCCTTCGGGTTTGCATAGGTCATCTTCCAAAACGGATACTTTATGATGACAGGCGTGTTCATGCCGACACCAAGCTCCAGAAACAGGATATGCAGTCCCTCATGGCGGCGCAGGAACTCATCATAACGCTCCGCTGCTCTGTGCCATCCCTCGTCCTCGACAAAGGTGTCATCTGCTCTGAGGTTCATGCTCATGGGCTTTCCGCAGACAGGACAGTGCGGAACAAGCTCTGACGGAACACGCATATCCCTCTGCTTTTCAAACATCGCCCTGACGGTTTCCTCGTTGTCATAGGTCTTTTGATGGCAAGGCTCACTGCACTGCCAGAGACCGTAGTCGCCCTGTGTATAGAAGAGACGGTGCTTGTCAAAGCCAGCCTTCTGGAATAGGTGGTCAACATTGGTAGTGAGAACAAAATAGTCCTTATCCTTCACAAGCTCAAACAAACGCTTGTATGTGCCGTTATCCACGTCCATGTAGCGGTTGATGCAGATGTAGCGTGACCAGTACGCCCATTGTTCTTCAAGAGTAGAAAAGGAGTAGAATCCGCCGGAATACATATCCCGAAAGCCGTATTTCTCCACGAAATCGGCAAAATACTTCTGCAAACGCTCTCCCGAATAGGTAAAGCCTGCGGCGGTGGAAAGTCCTGCACCTGCACCGATGACGATTGCATCGGCAGTCTGTATTTCTTTTTTCAGAAGGTCAATTTCCGCCGAGTAATCTCTTGTAGATCTCATGATCGTCCTCCTTGAATACATTGAAAATGACTTGTGTATCGTAGCTTTTGCGAAATTCCCTGACGGTGCGGACTGCTATCTCCGCCGCTTTATCCTGCGGAAATCCGAACACACCCGTTGAGATACAGCAGAAAGCGATACTCCTGATACCGTTCTGTACGGCTATCTCAAGACAGCTTTTGTAGGAGCTTTCAAGCAGACGGCAATGTTCATCTGTAAGAATACTGTCTACGATCGGTCCGACGGTGTGTATCACATAGCCGCAGGGCAGGTTGTAGGCAGGCGTTATTTTTGCCTTACCCGTGGGTTCTTCATGCCCTTGTGTCTGCATGATCTGACCGCACTTGTAACGAAGCCGTACCCCTGCAAAGGTGTGGATACAGTTGTCGATACAAGAGTGGCACGGCTGCCAGCACCCCGTCATTCCCGAATTGGCAGCGTTGACTATCGCACCGCATCGGAGCGTGGTAATATCACCTTTCCAGAGATAAATTCCGTCCTCTATTGGCGACAGATCTGCAATATCCGTGATACCCTTGCTCTCGGTCAAGGCTGTGAGATATTCGTCCTCGGCTTGCAGATAATCCTCGTCCGCCTTGACAGCAGGGCGGATATTCACAAGGCTTCTGTAAAGGCGGAATTTATCCGCATCATTGTTTGGTATCTCTATTTCGTCAACATCGTTTCTTTCTGACAGCAGATAGTTTATCAGAAGATCAAGTTTCACCATACGATCATCTCCTTATGACTGCCCCCACAGGACAGACCATCGCTGTCCACTGTTGCAACAACAGTGGAGTGTATCCCGTCCACGATAAAATTCAGATAATCATGTGCTGTCATATGTCCTCCTATGGAAAAAGTGTGCCGATCATTTCAGCACACTCTTTTTTTATTCTCCGTCTATTATCTTGCGTGTATCAGCAACAACTTGCGCAAGTGTAGTGCTTTTCAGCTCATTTTCCAAAGCCGCCTGAGCCGTTTGCAGTCTGTCGTCCATAGCCTTATGGATATTGCGCCCCACAGGACAATCCGCATTGGGATTTTCATGGAAGTGGAACAGCCCCTCATCATCTACGCAGTCAACCGCCTTGTAAATATCGTACAGCGTTATTTCGTCAAGTGCTTTTGCAAGGTGTGCGCCGCCGCTGCCCTGACGAGTTTCAACTATCCCTGCATTGCGAAGCTGTCCGAGGACACCACGGACTATCACCGCATTTACACCCGTACTGCCCGACAGGAAGTCGCTGGTCACTCTCATCTGACCGCCAAAAATGTCGATGCAGGTGAGGATATGCACTGCCACTGTGAATTTACTTGTTATCTGCATAGATGCTCATCTCTTTCTTACTCTCTTACCACGCTGATACGCTGCCTGATGTGAGCGCCTTTTTCAATCTCGTCCACCATTGCAATAGCGTAATCTGCATAGCTGATAATGCTCTCGCCCTTAGAGTTGAGCGTCAGCTCCTCGCCTGCGAGAATGTACTTGCCGCTGCGTTCGCCGTCAGCCTGAAAATCTCCTGCGGGGCTGATGTAAGTCCACTTTACGTCATTTCTCTGACGGAGTTCGCCAAGCGCCTTTGCCATAGCAGAAGCCAGCGGCTTGAACACTTCGGGAAAATCAGCACCGTCAGAAACGCAGGCGGTATGCTCAGCGTTCACATACAGGCTTCCTGCGCCGCCGACAACGAGAAGTCTTGTGTCAGTTCCCGAAAGAATGTCACACAGGTGAGCAAGTGAAGTGGAGTGCTGAGGAAGCGTTTCGGGTGTCCATGCAAAGTTGTAAGCACTACTGTTTCAACTTTCTGATATCAATATATCATGTAAACGTTAAGTTGTCAATATTAACATTACAACTTTGGTGGATTGCATAAAAGGACTGTGAAAAAATATGTGCATACTCAACAAACTATAGGTTTTCTTATCCTTTCATTCCATACTGGCTGAAATTTCTTCCAAGTAAAGCTCTTTCTCTGGCTTCTTCGATTCAACCATTTGAATGTTACAAACTTCGCATGATTATAAAGACTGCGAACTTCGTGGTACGCTCCGCTTTGACACATACTTGATGAGGACTGACCGTTGTAAAAACGAGCTGAATATGGTAAAATAGGAAGAAAGGACGGTGAGGTACATGATAATCAACACGGGTATGCGGACGGATATTCCGGGTTTTTATTCGCAGTGGTTCATGAACAGGATACGGGCAGGCTTTGCGTTGGTGCGCAATCCTTACCGCCCCGACTGGATCACTCGCTATGAACTGAATACCGATGTGGTGGACTGCCTTGCTTTCTGCACGAAGAATCCTGAACCGATGCTGAAGCACCTTGATGAGCTGAAAGTCTATCATCAGTATTGGTTCGTATCGATCACGCCCTACGGCAAAGATGTTGAGCCGAATGTTCCGCCAAAAGAAAAGGTAATGCAGGACTTCATCACGCTTTCCGAAAAGGTCGGAGTGAACTGTGTGGGCTGGCGGTATGATCCGATATTCATCGACCGCACCTACACGCTTGAACGGCATATAGCCGACTTTGAGCAAATGTGCCGCATACTTTCGGGATATACAAAAGTCTGCGTTATCAGCTTCATTGACCTCTATGAAAAGGTAAAACGCAATTTTCCGCAGGCAAGGACAGTCACACCGCAGGAGCGTATCACCATCGGCAGGACGTTTGCAGAGATTGGCAAACAGTACGGCATCACAATAAAAGCCTGCGCCGAGGGAACAGACCTTGAACCATACGGAGTGGACTGCGGCGGATGTATGACAAAGCAGACCTTTGAAACTGCGATCGGCAGCAATCTTATCGTTCCGAAAAAGAAATCGCAGAGAGCCGAATGTGCCTGCGTTCTCGGAACGGATATAGGAGCTTATGATACCTGCGGACATCTCTGCCGTTACTGCTACGCAAACTATAACCACGAAAATGTAAGACGGAATATGCGTCTGCACAACCCCGAATCGCCGTTCCTTGTAGGTGATTTGCAGGAGGGCGAGGTCATACATCTGGCAAATCAGGAAAGCTGGATAGATGCACAGCTTTCATTCTTTTAGGCGGTGATACTATGAACAAACTTCTTACGTTCCTCAGAAATGAGGTACGGTCTGACATTACAAACCGTAAATCCTACTTCTTCAGCGTTCTCTACAAGGAAGCTGAAGATAAGGATTTCATACGAAATGACGAATCGAGAGCAATCGACTATGACGTTAAGCATAACCTTTGATCCCGCTGAAAGGAGGCGAAAACAATGACATAGATTACAAACTGCAACAAAAAACCGCCTGCGGATAAATCACAGACGGCTTGAAAGATATTCGGTTTTATGCTTTTTCGATCGTGCAGGTATGCTTACCTGTTTTCTCGTCATAATTGATTCCAGCCAGAATGATATTGCCGGCAAATGGCTTTAAAGCAGCTGTGTACTTCTTAGCCTTGATCTGCTCAATTGCACCGCCAGCAGTCTTGTTCCATTTCAGCTCAATCACTAAAGCAGGATAATTTGACATAGGCTTTGGAATATAAACTACATCAGCAATGCCTTTTCCGGACGGCATTTCTTCTATTTTTGCGAAACTGCCCTCCGTGCAAATGTATGCATATTTTATAATCGCTCTCAAAGCCTGTTCATTGTTATAAAACTGTGGAGCGTAATTCTCGCAGCGGATCTCTTCCATGATTTCTGCTACTGTATCAGCATCTTCTTTAAGAGTTGCGTCAAGAAGTTTCTTTGACCGCATGATGAGTTTCATCCATTGCTTGCCTTCATTTTGAGAAGAAATGAATTGCTGGAATTCTTCACGAACTTCATTATTTGGAATATGAACTGTTTTATTATCTGCATGATATGTCAGATATCCTAAATGAACGAGAAGCGTTAAAACATCATCCGCTTTATTAAAGGTTTCAAAATCATTTTGAAAGCTTCTAACATTTACAGAGATGTCCTCGCCCGATACTAATCTAGCAATTGTTTCCTGTAGCCCATCAAAATTCATGTTAATATAGGACTTCAGAGATTCTGCTGCAGATGTTTGCGTCCAATATGACTGACACTTTTTCTTTTCCAGCGCCTTCATTACCGAATACGGATTATAAATTGCTCCTATATTCGGAAAATCATATCCATCATACCATTCCTTGACTTCCTGATAGTCAAGGCCTCGTGCCAGACATTTTTGCTGTACTTCTTCTTCCAGAAAGCCTGTGAATTCAGCAAAGTCACACGGTTCAATAATCGGATACTCATCAAAATCAGAAATCGCAGACTGCGAACCATCTTTTTTTATAGGAAGGATACCCGTCATATAAGCGGCGGCTACCACTTTCGGAGTAAAGACGTTGCTCTTAAACCATCCCCTTAGAAGATTAAGGTATCGTTTCTGAGCTTCAGGATCATCTTTTGCTTCACGGATCATGGCATCCCACTCATCAATAATAAAAATAAAAGGTTTATTTCCTTTTTTATTTACATATGCAATCAATAGCTCTTCCAGTCCCTTATCGACAGGAAGATTCGGATCCATCGCTAACAAATCTTCTTTAACTGCATCAGCAATTTGATCAGGTACTTCTTTTAAAGCAATTCCTTTTCGCTGTGCTATAGAAATAAACCATGTGATATCAAGGTTAATAACATTGTATTGATTCAGATGTTTTTCATACGAATCACATTCGGCAATTTTCTTATCATCAAAAAGCCTGTGGGAATCACAAGTGCAGTCATAATATGCACTTATCATTTTAGCAGCATAAGATTTACCAAAGCGGCGTGGTCTGCTGATACATATCAGCTTATTCTTCTTGCAAATACGTGAGTTGACAAGCGAAATTAACATTGTCTTGTCCACATAATCCTCATCGTTTATCTCATCAAATCCGGAATTACCGGGATTGATATAAGTTCCCATATTCTCACGCTCCCTTCGCAGATGTTATTATCGTTCTTTTGTATCATTTTTAGTATACCAAAAAACAGACAATAATTCAAGTCTTAACAATGTTTCTCTGCGCTAAAAGCCGAAAATTCTGTTTCTTCTGCTTCCTTTCCGGGACAGCAGTATAAAGGAATTTTATATAAATAACTCAAACTAAAAAAATTATATCATAAATGACGGTGCTGCGCAATAAAAAAGGTTTTACTGATTGAATTTTTCGGGGTGGTTTGGTATAATAAGGTTAAGCAAGAGAGCAATACAGCCCTCTCTGCTAAATCGGAATTTGTCGATTAACTTCCGATATCCGAAAAACTGAACTATAACCAAAAAACTGAAAGTTAATCGGCTCAGTAAATTCTGATTTAGCTTAGTAACTGAATACGCTCAAACACGGATAACTGTCCTCACACAGCAGACGGCTATCCGTTTCTTTAGTATGATCAATTGAAATAAGAGCAATTTAGAGAAATCAGAAAGGAACTGTGACATAGTGTGTACATGGTTCTACGCTGATTATAAGCATCTGTCAAAGGAGAAAATCTACCTGTGGTAAAAGACAAAGAAAAGAAAAATCCAAAAGATCTGATACAACGATATTTGCTGTTTCTATCAGGACTATTTATTGCTTCAATGGGTGTTGCTTTCTCCACAAAGGCAGGACTTGGTACATCGCCTGTGGCTTCTGTGCCGTATTCGGTATCTCTTGTGAGCAGTCTGTTCACCTTTGGCGGCTGGCTGAACCTACTGAGTATAACGCAAATAACCGCACAAATCATTATCCTAAAAGGAAAATGCAATTATGTCGAGATAGCGATACAAACGGTTCTCGCATTTGTGTACGGCTATCTGACCAATCTATCCTGCTATCTGATAAGAGAAATAGAAGTGAACGCTTATCCTATGCAGTTTCTCTTTATGCTTCTCGGTTGTGTGATTCTTGCGCTCGGAATATGGATACAATTCAAAGGTGCGGTTGCGATGCTACCGGGTGAAGCAATGAACCGTGCAATCAGCAAGGTCACTGGCAAGCGTTATGAGAATATCAAGATATTCTTTGACATTCTCTACATTGCAGTATCGGCTGTGATATGCCTGATCTTTCTTGGAAAACTGCAAGGTGTCCGTGAGGGCAGTATCATTGCTGCTATATTAGTCGGTACAATCATTAAAGGCTATAATAAAGTCTTTGATATAATCGTCAAAAAACAATAGAGAAAATAAAGGATTAAAGAGCTTATCAGTTCTTATGATATAAAGGACGGTGAAACATGAACAAGATATATGTAGCGATAGACCTAAAATCGTTTTATGCTTCGTGCGAATGCGTAGAGCTTGGGTATGATCCGCTGAGATGAGCTGACGGAGGACGAGATCACCGATCTTAACGCTAACCTGAACCGTCTGCTTGACAGCCTGGACGAACAGCCTGAGATCAGCGTGACCTACTTCGTACCCGATGAAAAGAAGTCGGGCATCCAGAGATGCTATGTCGAGACCCTGACAATATACGCAAAAGAAAAGACCTACGTATTTTCAGCTCAGATGGATATCGACTATGACGAGGTAGCCAAAGACCCCGCAAGCATGACCGCACAGTTTGAGAACAGCAAGTTCTCACGCCTCAAAAACTACATCGAGGAGCGCATTTATATAAATATATAAATGCGGACAGGCTAAGAAAAATCTGACAAAGGAAATGAAAAAATGAAAGAAAAATACGACTATGACACTGTCAACGATACCTCTGCCACGGAAGGTTTAATATTTTTTGCCGCAGTTGGACTGATGATATATTTATTCATGAAAGGTGACCATCTCGATAGACGGATATTCTGGATATTAGTTTTTATATCAGGTTCCGTGCTGGCATTCTTTATCGGACGAATCTTAGTCAGTGTGCGCTTTTCCGCTGACGACAACGCTGTCACATTCAGCAGGATATTCAGGAAGCGGATACCCTATTCCTCAATAAAAAGCATCGATCTGCGCACCGAAACAAGATCGTTCAAGAAAAAAAAGACGAAGTACCAAATTGTCACATATACAGGTGTCACCGAAATAATAACTTTCCACTGTGACGACGGCGACCATTCATTCGCGGGCATACTTGTCCCGCCGCATGACACATCCGAACCGTCAGGTGTGTCAGCCGAGGACATGGCAAACAGCAAGTTCTCACGCCTCAAAAACTACATCGAGGAGCGCATTTATATAACAACATCGTCAGAATGATAGTTGACGGGATCTGCTCAAAGTCTCCGTTTCAGGATATATGCGGTGAGATAAAAAGCCGCCGTGAAATTGCTGAAGTGATGCTGCGTGTTGATCTTGAATGTATCGAACGAGCTATCAGCAAAACTGAGGTACGGTCTGACATTACAAACCGTAAATCCTACTTCTTCAGCGTTCTCTACAAGGAAGCTGAAGATAAGGACTTCATACGGAACGACGAAGCAAGAGCAGATTCATACGACGCCAGAAATAATTACTGATTTCGCAGAAAAGAGGCGAAACCAATGACATGTATTAAAAACTGCAACAGAAAACCGCCTGCGGATTAATCACAGACGGCTTGAAAGATATTCATTTTTTTACTCTGGAGTATACTCAACGATCTTACAAGTGTGCTTCTTGGAATTATCAGAAGCATCCTTTTCATAGCTGATGCCAACAAGAATAATTTTTGTACCCAGGTTTTTAAGAGACTCTGGATACTTCTTATTCAGAATCTGATTTATAGCTCCTTCCACTTTTTTATTCCATTTTAGTTCTATAATCAGCGCAGGCCAGTCAGAATCACGGCGAGGAATGTATGCTACATCGGCATATCCTTCTCCTGTTCCCAGTTCTTCAAACTGAACATAATGATCACGGTAAGAATAGTAAGCCAGCTTTATCACACTGCGCAGACTGTCTTCCTTGTTATAATTCATCGCTGCAGTTTCCTCACGATGGATTTTTTCAATCTGTGCAGCAACAGCATCCGCATTTCCATTGATCGTATCAAGGAATAACTGCTCACTTTCTCTCAGACGATCAAGTGTAGCCTTGTGGTTTACCAGTTTTACAGCTTCGGAGAATTCCTTCTTGATTTCCTCATTCGGAATTCTTACAGTTTTATTTACAAAATCATATGCAAGATAACCGAGGTGAATCATAAGTGTCAGAACATCGTCCTTGCCGCGGAATGTAGTCAGATCGTTGGCAAATCCCGTTGTACTGACCTTGACATCCACACCGCCTATCAATTCAGCGACTGTCCTTGTCAAACCATTATAATCCTGACTTATATAATCCAGAAGACCTTCAGCAGCTGACGTTTCTGTCCAATAGGAATCAAAATCATCATTGCATATGGCATTCATAACAGAATTCGGATTATATATGGAACCGACATTCTTGAAAAAGTATCCATCATACCACTTTTTCATCATTCCGAAATCAGCGTTATTCTTATCGCAGATTTCTTTCACTTCTGCTTCAGTAAAACCAACATATCCACCGAATTCCAAAGGCTTTATCATGGTGAATTCTTTAAAATCTGAGATTGCAGACTGTGATCCGTCCTTTTTGATAGGAAGAATACCTGTCATGTATGCCGCGGCTACTACTTTTGGAGTAAAGCTGTTGTTTTTGAACCATCCTCTAAGCAAGTTAAGGTAGCGTTCCTGAGCTTCAGGATCATCTTTAGCTTCACGGATCATGGCATCCCACTCATCTATAATAAAAATGAACTTCTTACCATTAAATTCATCAATATATCGAATCAACTCTGAATTTAAAGACTTCTTTGCTGATAGTTTAGCATTAAGAAAGCGTAACTCAGATTGAAGTTCCTTCATGATCATCTTCGGAACTTCTTTCAAAGGTATATCATTACTTTTGGCATCTGAAATAAAACTGGTAATATCCAGACTAATTACATTGTATTGATTCAGATGTTTTTCATACGAATCACATTCGGCAATTTTCTTATCATCAAAAAGCCTGTGGGAATCACAAGTGCAGTCATAATATGCACTTATCATTTTAGCAGCATAAGATTTACCAAAGCGGCGTGGTCTGCTGATACATATCAGCTTATTCTTCTTGCAAATACGTGAGTTGACAAGCGAAATTAACATTGTCTTGTCCACATAATCCTCATCGTTTATCTCATCAAATCCACTATTACCCGGATTAATATAAGTTCCCATATTCTCACGCTCCCTTCACAGAGACTATTATGTATCATTTTTAGTATACCAAAAAACAGACAATAATTCAAGTCTTAACAATGTTTCTCTGCGCTAAAAGCCGAAAATTCTGTTTCTTCTGCTTCCTTTCCGGGACAGCAGTATAAAGGAATTTTATATAAATAAAACGAACTGTTTACTGATGTGTGATGCATAATCGTACATCAAAACAGTCTGTGTACATGAAAAGAGGTGAATCCATGTCCAAGTCAATCATTACCCAGGACGGCAACATCGTAAACTACGGCAATCTTGTAGCTGTGTACATTGAAGATGATCTTGATGACGATGAAAATGTCCTCGGCTACAATCTTATCGGTCTGACCGGTACTTCAAATGAACGCCTTCGGCGTACTATTACCAGAAAAGGCACCCGTTGGGTGCCTTTTGAGTAAGCTGTTTTTTAACAGCCCATCTAATCATTAACGTAGGATTATGTATCGCTTACAAAGAGACTCGCCGGAAGAAAGCAAAGGCAATGACTTGAGTACATGCACTCGACAGCAAAAGCCGCCTGCGGACTGACCACAGGCGGCTTTAATGATATTCTTTTTTATTTCCAGCCGAAATATTCCGCTATCATCATGATAAATTTCGGCAGAGACATGATACTGCTAGCAGTAATGATAATGGTTACAATACCGAGAGGACCGAATCTCTGGCTCTTGCCGCTCTTTACTCTTTTATTCCATATAGGAATCATGATAAGTGGAGGAACGACGATCCAGAATGCCATAGCACCCAAAACTAAAAAAACTATTTCTTCCAAAACCTCCATTGTTCTCTTCTCCTTTTAGTTCTTATTCAACAAGACAATATAATCATACCACATTTTCACTGATAAATCAAGTATGTAGGAAAACGCTGATCACACTCCCGGCTCATTTCATATCTTCGCATCACATACTGCATTATCGTCTGCCGCCTGCATATTTACTTCACCAGTATCGTTATTAAACTTGACTAAATAACTATCTACTTTATCCACCTTACAATATGTTCCAAGAAGAAAATACACATGATCTCTAAGATAATGCATTTCTTCATTACTATGCATTCTTCTAACCCATTCATCAAAATCACTTATAAAATCAGTCAATGTTAGTTTTCATTCATCTCATTTTATTCCTTTCTTCCATAAATCTTATCCACTTATCGGCTATTGCTTGCGATTTTTTTATTTTTTCTTCCGGATCCTCAGCAGCCTGTGCTTTTTTCTCTTCAAAACCGATTATTTCTTCTTCACATTCCTCTATCAATCGATGTAACTCATGTTCAAGATCAAACGATTTAATTGTACCGTTGTAACATGAGTACAGTTCGCCATCTGCCGGATTTAACGCTATCCTTTCTCCGTCTCCTATTCTCTCTCCAACTGTATAATATTCATCCGGAACCATTGCATCCTTTATTCCAAACATATCTGTTCCGTATATTGTTGCACTTGTTCCCATTATGGTAGCACCATTAGCAAATCTAAGAAATGCCTTATATTCTTCCGGTAATTTCACTTTATATGTCTTTTCAAGATTTTCAATCTGTTCTTCCGTTGCCGCTGCATTAAATGAATTATATCCAGCAGGATCGTCGCATTCATCAATTAATCTCTCACGGTCTTTTTCCAGTCTCTCAAAACACTCTTCCAGTGTTTTCGGTTCTTCTCCTATATACATTTCAATTTCTCCTCATAATCCGTCAGTCTTCCGGCCATATTCCTTTCATATTCATAAGTAAATCTTCTATAGAATCAGCAAGTTTAACTGAATGCCTGTCTCCAACTTCAACTGCTGTAACTTCACATGTCTCATTATTGACATGAACAAGATAGCTGTCTATTCCATCTATGTTACAGTATGTACCTATTAAGAAAAATACTTTATTTCTTATATAATGAGTTTCTCCATCAGCAATTGAGCCCTTTACACATTTTGCAAGATCCGTGCTTGGCAAAATAGAATCCAATGCAAAGCAAACAACACCTTCATAACTCATAATTTTAGCCTCAAGACGGCGAAAATAATAAGTATTGAAATATTGCTTTATCTGAGGATGAATTTTAAAACCAAGTTCTTCCTCAACATTTTCAAAAGAAAATACTTTCTCCTGAAGCTGTGGTCTCCATACCGCATAGCCTTCATCATCACGTGTTTCAGTTAAAATCAGTTCATCCGATACATTTCCTTTTGTATAAGGGATTCTCGGAAGTTTCCCCCAAAAGTTCATACTATTCCTATCCATTTCCTCAAAAAACGTCTCAAATGCTTCTTTCATGCTCATAATTAATCTTTCCCCTTTTAATTATTTTTCTCTCCATATTTCTTTCATATTAACTTCCGATTTTGCATGACGTTCATCGTCAGATAATATTCCAATTATAACATGCTTTAATACTGTTTTCAATCAAAAAGAATAAGAAAAAAAGCAGCGCTGACCGGACGCAGCTAAGCTACTGTCTGAATCAGCGCTGTTTTATTAGAATTATCCTTTATTATTTCCTGTTTTCCAGCTCCGGATGTATGTCTTCGATATACTTTTCAATCAATTCTGTAAGGAAAGAAGCGAGTCTGTCAAAATCATTACCGCCTTCATCCTTCTTTGCTATAAGATATACTGCATTCCTCTTCATTTGTAAATCTGTATCAGTTCCACCTGCTCGCCAAGAGGTCCGAAGCAGAACGCTACCCTTGCATTGAACGGAACAGAAATATCCTTTGATGATATGAAAACTTCATATCCGGCTGAACGTACTTTTGAAATTGTTGAGTCAACGTTATCGGTTTCAAGAGCAACATGTCGGATTATTCCGTATTCCGCTTCATCGTCCTTGTTAGTAAAAATCTCGATAAGTCCGTTTCCTGTATCGAATAAAACTCCGTCAGGATCTGCTTCATCACCCCAGGTGCGATAGCTCATACCAAGAACTTCAGAATAAAAATGTAAAACTTCTTTGTACTGTCTTCCTTTGCTACACTTCAGCGAAACGTGATGTATTCCTTTAATCATATTCTTCTCCCGTTTTTTATTATTCAAACTAAAAAAATTATATCATAAATGACGGTGCTGCGCAATAAAAAAGGTTTTACTGATTGAATTTTTCGGGGTGGTTTGGTATAATAAGGTTAAGCAAGAGAGCAATACAGCCCTCTCTGCTAAATCGGAATTTAAGGGAGTGAGTTTATCTATGAATTCAATATGGAGCGATTATAAGGAAGAACTGATTGAGAAAGAATATCTTGAGGCAGAAGAAATCTTTATTGCTGTATTTTCAGAAGCATACAAACATACTACTCAGAATGCAAAGCTGTTTACAGATCTTTATAACTGGTATACCTGCGGTATAGAAGATGGTATGTATCAGTTTTTTGAGTTTGAATACAGGACTGTAGATTCTTTATCTGACTTAGGTAAAGTAATTCAAAAATACCTTGGAGTCATTGCTTATGGTTGTTTTCAAAAGTGTGTCACAGAGCTGATGCCGCTTGTATACAGTGATTCGCCTGATTCTGCCGCTATTGATGAGATTTCAGAATCTATGAATGTTTATTTTAAGGAAAATGAAAAAGCCCTGTTGCATGGAATAAAAAATTATCTGCTTGAAGAAGGAGATAAGATTGCAGAAGAAATAGGCTGGTAAATTCTGATTTAGCTTAGTAACTGAATACGCTCAAACACGGATAACTGTCCTCACACAGCAGACGGCTATCCGTTTCTTTAGTATGATCAATTGAAATAAGAGCAATTAGAGAAATCAGAAAGGAACTGTGACATAGTGTGTACATGGTTCTACACTGATTATAAGCATCTGTCAAAGGAGAAAATCTACCTGTGGTAAAACTTACTTATTCCGCTTATGACACCAGATGTTAACATAAAGTGGGATAAGTAAGTTTCTGTTATTATTATATTGAACGTCAATAATAATTTGATGCTCAATATAATATCGAAACAGCGGACCAGAAGCCCGTATGGAAAGACTCTTGGTTCAGGCGGCGGTGTGTGATCCCTGCATCATGGTACTACGAATGGGGCATATCGCCCTCTGAAATCGGCTACCGTAACGCAAATGAACAGCGGAACATCAAAAAAGAAAAGTATGCGATACAGCTGGAAGGAGCTGAAAGCAAGGCTATGATAATACTGATAACCGGAGCATCACACACAGGCAAAACGCTCCTTGCACAAAAGCTGCTCGAAAAATATCATTATCCGTATCTGTCGATAGACCACCTGAAAATGGGGCTTATCAGAAGCGGACAGACTGACCTGACGCCTTATGATGACGATAAGCTGACAGACTATCTCTGGTCGATTATAAAAGAAATGATAAAGACTGCGATTGAGAATAAGCAAAACCTGATTGTAGAAGGCTGCTATATTCCGTTTAACTGGAAAGACAGCTTTGATGAGGAGTATTTATCTCAAATCAAATATATATGCCTTGTGATGAGCGAATCGTACATTGATGACCATTTTTCCGACATTATAGGAAATGAAAATGTGATCGAAAAGAGATTGCCGAACGAGGACTTCACTATTCAGTTTGTGAAGCAGGAGAATGAGTATTATCTGAAAACCTGCACACAATACGGGCTTGACTACATTCTTATCGATACAGGCTATTTTGAAAATGTCCGTGCCGGAGTGGATAGAATAATGAAATAGGCAGATGCGGATTGGACAGGGAGAATTCATTATGAATGACTGGTTTACTGTTGAGGAGATCGACACAGAAACTTTTGCTATTAGTGAATATCAGCATTGGGAAGAAACGCATTGCTATTTGATATGCGGACAGGAAAAAGCCTTTCTGATCGACACCGGATCGGGAATCTCAAACATCAGGAGCGTTGCCCTTCGTTTGACTACGCTCCCCATTACAGTGCTTACCACGCACGTTCATTGGGATCATATTGGCGGGCATCAACATTTTGAGAGAATAGCCGTACACGAAGCTGAAAAAGATTGGATAACGGGCGGCTTTCCTCTTTCGCTGAAGGAAGTGAAGGAACAGCTTACAAGGATTCCTTGCAAATTTCCGAAGGATTTTAATATTGATGCATACAAAGTCTTTCAAGGTGAACCTAAAATCATCTTACAAGACGGTTACTGCTTCGATTTGGGTGGGCGAACAATTCAGGTAATACATACACCAGGGCACTCGCCCGGACACTGTTGCTTTTATGAGCCGAAGAGAAAGTATTTGTATTCAGGGGACTTGATCTACAAAGGCAGCCTTGATGCATTTTATCCAAGCACCGATCCTCAGCTTTTTCGTCAATCTGTAAAACGACTGATGGACTACAATATCAACAGAGTTTTTCCCGGTCACCACGAATTAGATATACCTGTTTCAATGATCAGTAAGATCGAAGCTGCTTTTTCACTGTTAGAAGGGCAGTGACAACTGAAACAAGGGAAAGGTTTATTTGAGTTTGGAGATTTCTCAATTCATATCTGAGCTTAAAATCATGATTTATAAAGGACTTGACTATGAGAAAAGAACTATCTGAAATGACATTTGAAGAATTGTGGAATCTGTTCCCCATATTTCTTGTTCAGCACGATGTTCGATGGAGCGAATACTTCAAGGAGATAGAAGCCATGATTGCAGATCGGAAGATAATCAGTCGCAGACATACATACTTAACAAGAATACGAAGAAGATACATTATCCGTGGTGTTCCTCGGTTGAGGATATGGCGGAGCATAATAAACAGGAGTACACCGGAGATATAAATGAAATAATCGGACAGGACTACTCTCCTTGTAAACGGTGTAACCCGTCTTAATTACTGTATCAGCTCAGATTGAAAATCAGGGCTGATTGTGGTATAATTTGTAATGTAAGTTATGTGTGGATTGCTCGCACAAATAGGAAGTGAGAGGGATATGTATGAATGTATACGGTATTATAAAAAAATATATTGATGAATATGATTTTGACGATTTATTAGCGATAGGTGCGCCTAATGATGAATATGATTTAGAAACGGAAAGGATAAGCCAGAGAATCAATATTCAAAGTTCAGTATTAGAAATTGCAGAGACAATCTCTGATGTATTTCTTCATTCAATGTGTTCAGTCGTAAAAGCCGATGTAACCAATCCTGATCATTTCCTTGAAGTTGCTAAAAAAATAAAAAATGAATTAAATACTGGTTTACCGAAGTAAACAACACAGAGAGGAGTGAACCCCATGTGTACTTGGTTCTATGCTGAAAAATCTGTGCTGTCACCGATCATCACAAAGGCACAGCAGTTACCATTGACCGATACCATAATGAACACTATGGCGCGATCAGCAGCAATGTCGGGAAATATCCGTCCTACTGATATGGCAGCGGTGTTTGCTCCGAACAAGCAAGGCAATATGGCTGTGTTTCCTATGATATGGGGCTTCACTGTCGATGCATCTCCAAAACCGCTTATCAATTGCCGTATCGAAACAGCGGACCAGAAGCCCGTATGGAAAGACTCTTGGTTCAGGCGGAGATGCGTGATCCCTGCGTCGTGGTACTACGAATGGGGCATACCGCCCTCTGAGGTCGGCTACCATAACGCAAATGAACAACGGAACATCAAAAAAGAAAAGTATGCGATACAGCCCGAAGGAGCTGAGATCACATACCTTGCAGGACTGTACCGCTTTGAGGAGCATAGAGGTGTTCAGATACCCATGTTTGCCGTCATAACAAGGGAATCGGTCGAACCAGTTAGCTCAATCCATGACCGAATGCCCCTTATCCTCGGCAAAGAGAATTTGAGAGAATGGATACGCCCCGACGGTGATCCCAGCAGGATAGCGAAGAAGGCACTGACAAATATGGTCATGGAAAAAGCGGTTGACTATCCTGAGCCGAAGCCGGAGTTTATGCAGATATAGGATAAGATGAAAAAATTATTCAAAGTAATCAGGAACGGCGATTTTAATGAGGTCAAAGAGATAATAACAAAAAAGCCGGAATTGGTAAATTGCGTGGCGAAACAACCGCCCAAAAAAGGACGATGGGCAGTCGCCTTTGCAGGTAGCATTAAAAACGGGAAATTTTGAGATCGCTAAATATCTTATTGAAATGGGTGCTGATCTGAATTTTATGGAAGATGAATCATGCTGTAATGAGTGGAGAACTCCTGTTATTCATGATGCTATCACAGCGGCTGTCATGTGCAGTAGATGGAATACAAATAATAAATATATGGGTTTTAAGCTCTTCTCGACCAAAGAAAGAGCTGACGATGCTTTCGATACACTCAGTCTTATGATCAAAAACGGTGCTGATGTTAATGGTATCGATTCTCATGGCAATTCGGGAATATGGAGATTCTGTCTGCAATCAAATCAGGTCTTACCAAGTTTTAATTATGTTGACCATGTAGAAAGTGATGATCGCTTATTCACCGATGAACTACATGAAGACTTGCGAAGAATACTTACAGCACTGAAAGAAGCCGGAGCTGATCCGCATTATGCCGCACCTAATTTCGGCAAATGTCCACTTGAATTTTATACAGAAGGCTCTCTTTCAATAATACTAAAAGAGGTATTTGGATAATACATGGACAATTCTGATTATTTAGCAAAGAGGTGAACACGCTATGCCGGATAACTACGATGATATAAAACACCTCACCCGTCCGCAGTATGACGATCTGCACTCTATGTCCATGAGTGACAGGGCGGCACAGTTCAGCCCCTTTGCGGCACTTGTGGGCTATGATGATGCCGTCGCTGAGACTGCAAGGCTGACCGACAACAGAGCCGTGCTGACGGAAGACGATATATTTGAGCTGAACGTAAACCTGAACCGTCTGCTTGACAGCTTGGACGAACAGCCTGAGATCAGCGTGACCTATTTCGTCCCCGATGAAAAGAAGTCGGGCGGCAGATATGCGGAAAAGGTCGGTACTGTGAGGATATATGACAGTTACGCCAATGAACTTGTGTTCACGGACGGTGTGCGGATAGCGGTAGCTGATATGGCAAGGCTTGAGATACGATAAGGAGTTGCAAACATGATTATAGAAACAGAAAGGCTTATCCTGCGTCCTTTCACGGAAAGCGATGCAGCCGATGTACTGGAATACCTGAGAGAGCCTGCGGTCAACTGCTTTGCTTCTATGAAGCTGAACTCTCTCGATGAAGCAGAAGCTGAGATGAAGAACCGCTGCGGAGAAACGGAATACTATTTTGCGATCACTCTGAAAGATACGGGCAAAGTTATCGGTGAGATCGACGCATATCCCGAAACCGGAGAACAGCACTCCGATGAAAACGATCCGAAGGACACGTTCTCTCCGTGCTGGATGCTGAATAAGGGATATCAAGGCAAGGGCTATGCCTATGAAGCAGCTTACGCTTTCTTTGACTATCTTTTCAAAGATAAAGGGGCAAGGCGTATCTATGCCTATACCGAGGACTACAACACATCAAGTCAGCATCTCTGTGAAAAGCTCGGTATGCGGCGTGAGGGCTTGTTCTTGGAGTTTATCTCATTCGTGAATAATTCCGACGGTACTCCTCGCTATGAGAATACCTATCAGTATGCTATTTTGAAGAAAGAATGGGATAAGCAAAATGTATAAGTTTATCGGATTTGTAAAAGCTGATTACAGATACGACTATGAACCGCTGCCTGACAACGCAAGACTAATGGCGGATAGATCAACAACGATAACTATAATTACAGGACTTCTTGGGATAGCAGTTGGATATGTATTGCTTCTTGTGAAGCAGTATATTCTAAACGGCGGAGAAGCTGTATTAAATAAGCCCTTCATATTATTTGGTGCTGTATTGGGAGCTTTGTTTTTACTGCTTCATGAGTTCCTTCATCTGATACCGTACCCTAAGAACAGCACCAAAATAATATCTATAAAAGGTGGAACACCGAGTGCTTTCTGTTCGGCAGCCGTCAGCAAAGGTGCATTTATTGTTTCAAGCCTTTTGCCTGTTCTGCTCGGAATAATACCATTGATACTGTTTATGTTTCTACCTTCAACATATCAGGTAATAAACACCATTCTTTGGACAATGGGAACAATAGGACTTGCTTCTCCTGCTAATGATTACGCCGATGTTCTCAGATGTTTGCGAAGTGTACCGTATAAATGCAAAATACAAAGCGGTAAAGGTAGATTTTACTATTTTGGAGAGAATACTAAAAAATAGGATTTCTCTTAATCAACTTTGACCCCACTGGAGTCAAAGTTCCCCATAAAGAAAGGACGGCTCGCCTGAACCGTCCTTTTTAGTGGTTATAGTATTATCGAAAATACGTTTTTTAGAATTTCCGTTTTTGCCTTGGCTTTTATTTCTTCATCTTTTATGATCTCGCCGCCGTTAAACTCCTGAAAATGTCCGTCCCATATCCGCATATTACTGTGATCGGTAAATATAGATACCTTCTCAAACTTGTTTATCCCCGAAAGAGGGTGAATATCACAAAAGGTACAGGGCATTATGAAGTCTATATCAAGCTGTGGTTCTTCTGTAAAGCCATACAGTCTGCGCCAATCTTTATTTCTGAGCTTCTGCCACAATATCCAGCCGAAGAAATCGTCTTTTTCAAAGCGGTACTCCGAGATGCTGTCGCTTTGAACAAGCCCTTCTGCAAGCAAAAGAGGCTTTCTTGAACATTCGGAATTAACGCCAACATCGGTCAGGTATCTTTCCCCGTCTATCGTGACGGTCATCACTCTGTGAGTGCGCTGATGTATCTCGCCTTCGGGAATAATGTATCTGCTGAGATGGCTTCTTACATCAAATCCGATGCTTTTCAAAAGCCACGCATACAGCCCGTTCAGCTCAAAACAGATACCGCCTCTGTGTTCGGTTATCAGCTTGCGATACAATTCCTTATGATTGAGTGAAGTAAGCCTGTGTTCAAGGCTGTCATAGTTTTCATAAGGAATGTGAGTAAGATGAGATATTTGCAGTATCGAAAGGCTTTTAAGGTCTGCCGTTAAGACGTTGTTTATCCCAATACGCTTCATATATCCCATTATCTCATCATCGGTCATGGGAGCATTGTCGATACTGTATTCTATTTCTGTGTCTGACATAGTGATCGCCTCTATATTGCGTATACTTAGTATTTATATTATAGCACTGAGAATACATAAAGTCAATCTGCAAGGGCTGTTTCTGAAGTGTTGAACTGATTGACTTTTTCAGGTAATTGAAGTATAATATTGATAGGGTAAGCACTCGGCTTACTTATGTTCGTGACCATAACAGGAGGATACAATGAGAAGAAATGATAGAGAAATAACAGATAACGACGTGATTGAAGCATTTATTGCTAAAGAACAGATCATAAGAATAGCTTTCTGTGATAATGGCGATATTTACATCGTACCTGTAAACTACGGATACATTAATGAAAACGGAAACTACAGCTTCTATTTTCATGGAGCTAAGGCAGGCAGAAAATATGAGCTTTCAAAGACTTCTCCGAAGGTGGGGTTTGAGATAGACGGCAACTACGAGCTCCTTGAAGCAGATGTAGCCTGCGATTTCTCTGCTAAGTTCCAGAGCGTTATCGGAACAGGTACACTCAGCTTAGTGGAGGATACGAGCGAAAAAATCAAAGGTTTGAATACGCTTATGAAACAGACCACTGCAAGACCTGAATGGAGCTATGAAGATGCAATGATAAACGACGTGGCGGTTTTCAGGCTCGATGTTGAGAAAATGTCCTGCAAGGCAAAATAAAATCAACTTTGAACCCACTGGATTCAAAGTTCCCCATAAAACAGGAGTGATACGATGATAATTCATGATGAAGCAGTAAAGAAAGTCCTTATGGACAGCGGTTGGAATGAAGAACGAAATGTTGATATAACTGAATTTATCGAGGCGTATAATAAATATGGATATGATATGCCAGATAAAGTTAAGGAAGTCCTCTCAGCTTTCGGCGGTTTAACTCTGAAAATACCAGATTATCGTTATCAGTATTACTGTGAAGTCACAGGAAAAACTTCGGCAAAAGAAACTGATCTCTACACATTCTTAATCGTAAAGCCCGATGAATTATTGAAAAATGATTCTGAGCGAATGATCAAAGAAACGAGAGATTATACAAAAGAAGTTGCAGCTTTTTATAAACTGTCCGAAGTTTATCCGATAGGCTACAGATCAGATTATGAAGAAGAATATTATATTGGTGAAAATGGTGAACTCATAGATACACATGAGGATATGAGCATTTGCCTTGGAAACTCCTTCGAGGAGGGAATAAAGCGTATAATGACAGATAAGGATACTGACATGGAGTATTTCAGTGAGTATTGACTATCTTCATAATAAACGAAAGGACGGCTCACCAGAACCGTCCTTTTTACGTTATTTCTGAATTTCTATCACGAAAACTCCCTCGGAGTTCACCTTGAGCCGCAAGGTCTTGACATACCGATTGCAGAAATTCTCCATCTCCTTCATGGTAGCGGTCACTCTTGTGGCTTCGTAGATCTTGTGGGTAAGGTCCAGAGGGTTCTCACCGATGAGGTCGGGCAAATGCTTTTCAAGCTCCGCAAAGAGGACGGCTCGCTTCATGTCCTCGGTGGCAGCGGAGCAGAAATCGTCAATGGCACAATAATAGATGCCGTGCTGTGCGAGGGCGTTCTTGATCGCCGTTCCACATTTCTCGTATTCGTACATAACGAGAAACTTCGCTTTCGGCAGGCTCTCGATGAGTCCCCAAAAGTCGGAATCACTCGACACAATGATAAATGATGTGATGCCGTTACGGTAGAAGTCCGTGACTACGCTTGCGGTCATTCGCACATCGACCAGGGATTTTCGATCAGATACTCTCTCTATCTCAATATGCTCAACTGGAATCTGCGTGAATTTGGAGAGCCAATCCCAGCCTGCGGTAGTGTTCGGATCGTCATAGAGCGTGATTTTCTCGATCTTGGCAAGTTCTTCTTGATTTAAGCCTTTCAGAACACTATACAGCTTGTACGGGTTGGAATTCTCGCAATCGACAGCGATAGCAGTTTTCTCGGTGCTGTCGATAAAATTATATATATTATTTCGGGTTTCATCATCTGCATCCCGATATTTCGTATAGTCAGTGAAGCTGTCATTATGCTGACCGTAGATGATCTTCAGGAACTTACGGTCGGAATAGACGATGCTCCCGACTTCGGCAGGCTGCCAGTGAATATACATCTGAAACGGGTAATGCTCGATGTTTGCCATGTATTTATTGAATTCTTCCTTCATTACGCCGTTTTTATTATACTTCGGGACAAAGAATAAATCTTTGATATACTCCCAGTTCAGCCAGTCATAGAACAGCCGGGAGCATTTATCAATGTTTTCATTGATGAGCCTTGTGAAATCCTGCATATACTTTTCTGAACGGTAATTCGCTTGTATAATGGTAAATCCCCATTTTTCAAGCTGTTTGATGTTATCGTGGTCGTACCACTCTATGTTATGCAGGTTTTTGAGCTGAAACCGCATCAGATCATCGGTCTTTTTGAACCTCTGCATCAGTACGGTTCGCAGCTTGCACAAATATCTTATGGTAGTAGCATCACGGTCGGCTCTGAGCTTCTCAATCAGCTCAGAACACTCTGCATAGCTTACTTGCAGAGCCGACATTCGTACACCTATCAGGTAGGATATCGTGGTAACTACTTCTTTGGTATCAACGGTCAAGGAAATCCCTCCTATGTATCGTCATTGATGTTGATATGATTATCTATGACCGTCATTATCTCGTTAAGCCGACTTTCTCCGATACCTTTGATCTTGCTCAGATCGGCTCGTAAGCTGTCATAATCAATGGGGTGCGTTTCTTCCTCGGCTCTCTGATAGCCCTGATTAAAGATATTCCTTACGAAACTCTCCATTTCGGCACGGTTCATTGATTTGATATGCTTGTATAATGCACGGTTTACTAATTCTTGATTTTCGTTCTCCATTGCAGTTCACCTCCGATCTGTTCTATAACTACATTATAGCACAAATGGCGGTATATAGCAATGAAGGATACTTAGAATAAGGTTTACTAATTGACTTTTTCGGGGTGGTTTGGTATAATAAGGGTTAGTGAGAGGGCAACTTGGCTTTCTCTGCTAAATCGGGATTTATCTTAGAGATAATTGATGGACGAGAATTACCAGAATATATGACAATGAATAAGGGGAAGATATGTGGCTGATCATGGCGGCTTTGTCCGCGCTCTTTGCCGGACTTACGGCGATACTTGCGAAATGCGGAATCAAAAAGACTGATTCAGACGTGGCGACTGCTCTGCGGACGGTCGTTGTACTCCTTTTTGCCTGGATCATGGTGTTTATCGTTGGCTCTGCTGGAACGATCACGGAAATATCGACAAAATCTATCATCTTCTTAATTCTGTCCGGCTTTGCGACAGGAGCCTCGTGGATCTGCTATTTTAAAGCCCTGTCCGTCGGCGATGTGAACAAGGTCGTTCCCGTCGATAAATCCAGCACGGTTCTGACAGTGCTTATCGCAATCATCCTTTTCAGTGAGACAGAACATCTGGCGGTCAAGCTGATCGGTACTGCACTTCTTGCGGCAGGCGTGTTTCTGATGATCGAAAAGAAGAAAACTGAAGCAAAGGACACAAAGCGCACGTGGCTGCCCTACGCGATCGGTTCCGCTGTTTTTGCTGCCCTGACCTCTATTCTGGGAAAGATCGGCATAACGGATGTAGAATCAAATCTCGGGACGGCGATCCGTACTGGTGTTGTTCTTGTTATGGCTTGGCTGATCGTCTTCGTTAAAGGCAAAGGTGCTGAACTGAAAAATACTGATTCCAAAGAACTTGTATTCATAGCTCTGTCCGGGATTGCCACAGGCGCATCATGGCTCTGTTACTATTACTCCATACAGAACGGCGTTGTCAGCGTTGTCGTACCGATCGATAAGCTCAGCATTATCGTTTCCGTCGCTTTTTCCTATTTCGTATTCAAAGAAAAGTTGAGCAGAAAGGCGCTTGCCGGGTTGATTCTGATTGTTGTCGGCACTTTGGCGATGGCGATCTGGGCATAGGAAACAAATAACGGCAAATTCTGATTTAGCTTAATAATTGAATACGCTCAAACACGGATAACCGTCCTCATCAGACGGCTATCCGTTTCTTATTCAGCATACCCGCAATCCAGCACCCTGAGCTTTGTATGTTCTCCGTCCTGCGGATCAACAATATCATAGGTGATCGAGCCGCACCAGAGTTCGTTGCAAAGCTCGGTAGCACGTTTCAGGAAGTCCGGCGGTATCTCGGTAAGAGAACCGTCGTTTTTTATGAGCTTTACTCCGTTTCTTCGCAAGTCCTCGATGAAGTCCTCACTCGTCATTGTCCTGTTCCTCGATGCTTTCTTCACCCTCGCTCGTTTCAAGGGTGATCGTGTGAGTGTAGATCATGTGGTCGTTCAGGCAGTCAAGGGAGCAGTAAGGCTGATTGGTGTCCTGATGCCTGTAATAGCTCTTGCCTGCGGGTATCTCTTTATAACAGTTCGCACAAAACATTATTCCTCGTCCTTCCATAAATAAATCATCGCTTCGTTGACAGCTCTCTGAGCCTGCATACGGAGCATATTTCCGATTGAGCCTGAAAGATTGATTGCTCCTATTTCGTTTGCTATCTGATATTCACGGCTCGACTGCATTAGCAACTCGGTCTGACGGTTTACAGCGTCCGTGACTTTGGTATCAAGCTCGTCAAGGTGCTTGTAAATTTCACCCTTGTCCACGATCTCCTGCAAGAGTTCGGGCCGCTTATCTTCAATGTGATGCAGATAATACCTGATGTGGTCGGTGTGGAACACATAACGCTCCTTTTGGCCCGTCTTTGGGTTGATATGCGTGACCGTCTGCGTGTCAGTGTCAACAGCCCACAAGGGTAAGCCGTCCCATTCCTGTTTGCTCTTGAAGATCATGTGATCACTTCCGTTTCCGTGTGAAGTAGTACGCTGCACCGCCGACTCCTGCGAGAGCTGCAACTCCTGCAACAACAGGCAGAGGATTGGCTCCGGATTGTGCAGAATTGCCCTCAGAACTGCTTGACGGAGTATCGGTGGTATCGTTACCCTCTGCGGAAGAACCGCCCTCAGAAGCCTTTTCCGTTCCTCCTGTGACATCTCCGATCACTCTCGGACTGTCCTCGCCCTTATCGTTGATCTCATAACCGCCTGTGCTTTCTTCAGATTCGTCTTTCAGGGTACTGAACGGAGGAAAACTGTCCACGGTATTGCCGTTCTTGTCGATCATCTGCCAGTTACCGTTAAGGAGCGTGAAGCTGTAAAGGTTGTCCTCAGTCTCAATTGTCCAGCCGCCATCATTATCGTCCTCAAAGTCCCAGCCGTCGATAAGACTGCGGTAGTATCTGCGGTATCCGTGTGTGACCTCTCCTACGTCGGTCCAGTCATAAGCTCCTGTGCCGTAGTTCTCGTCAAGCCACTTGTCAAGCAGATGATGCTTGTATGATGCTTCGGGATAGTCAAGTCCGTTATCTCCCTTGCCGTTCCATAGATCTTCCCAAATGGCAGTTTCAAGGCTTTCACGGTCAGGTGCTTCGGCAGCATAAGCGGTAAAGCCTGAGCTGAGTGCAAGTACGGTGCAGAATAACGCTGTAATAATCTTTTTCATGATGATGACTCTCCTTTATATTTCAGGTATTGTTCTTAAAATAGAATTCTAACGCCTTTTCAATGGTTTCCGTGATTTCTTTGGGTTTTGTACCTTCTGCGAAATACTTGGTATAGGTGTAGTTGCTGATCTTCACGCTCTTTGGCTTCGGTGTCTGCTCACTATCATCACCATAGATAATGCTGTGAACAGTATCACGGTCGATATATCCGTCGCTTTCGGCAGATGCACGGAGCATCTTGGCGATTTTATATTCGATCTTATCTTCCTCAGCACACTCGGCAACAATAGCCTGCGTATCTTCCGACAGGAAAGAAAGCTCCACTCCTGTCCTGATAGCAATATCTCCGCTGTCCACAAGGGCTTTCAGTCTGTCAATCAGCTTGTTTATGCGAATAAGACGAATAACTGAACCCTTGCTTACGCCGTATTCCGCACCGACTGTTTTTCCGCTGTCTAACTTTGACCCCACTGGAGTCAAAGTTGATTCCTCGACTTCTGCATTAGGATTTTCAAGGAGTTCAAGCTCCCTGAGAATGTCATTTCTCTTGCCCTGAGAGAACATTTCATTATGGCGGAGAGCAACAGCGGCAGCCTGTTCTGATATTCTGAGGTTTTCAAAGCCTCTCTGCATAACATTACTCTCGATAACGTACATTTCGGCTTCGTCCTCGGTAAGTCCTGCCTTGATGATAACAGGTACAGAAGGAAGTCCTGCGAGCTTTGAAGCGTTCCAGCGGTTGTGACCGATAAGGATTTCATATCCGTCACCGTCGGGCTGTACGATGATCGGTGAAAGTACACCGTTCTCCTTGATGCTTGCAACCATATCTTCAAGTCTTTCACCTGTATAAAGCTCAAACTTGTGATTGTGGTACGGATGGAGCATTTCGCACGGTATCTGCTGTACTGCGGTCTGTTGTGTGAGCATAGCACTCAGGTCAAACTGCGGTGTATTCATCTTTTCTTCTTCCTTTCCATATTCGTAAGCTGTTTCCTCAGTTCACGGTTATCAATGTCAAGCTCCATAATATGCTTTCGGAGCTTCTTTATCGTAACATCGGCACGGACGATAATATCTGCAAATTGTAAGAGCGTGAGCTTATATCTACGCTGATTGTAGTTGAATCCGTAGCAGAGCTTTCCTGAGAGCCTGTCACGGCTCTCGGAAAGGCTCCCGATGATCCTGCGTGACGTTTCGGCTACTGATTTGGTATGATCGGAGCTGAAATACTCGTCAAGCTCGCCGTCATTGTGAGGAGTGAACAGCCACGGAGTTTTATCAGTATCATAGGGCATCATGTCACGTCCTCCCCATCATCTTCATCGGTACAGTAATCAAGTCCGTTCTGAATCTGAATGAGAATGCCTGCATAGCGGTCATGTTCCTCCTCGGTATCACAGCACATTTTGGCTTCTAGGAAATAAACCATTGCTTCTTCACGATCGTCCCATACTCTTTCCATACCGTGACACTTGGTTGTTACTCCACGGTTCGGGTTCATTGCAAGTTCTGACATCTTTAACATCTTGAAAGCACCTCCTGAGCTAATTCATCATATTCTTTACCTATCCTGTGACCTGTGAGACAAAGCGGTGTGCCGTTTTCGGAGCTTTTGGCAGCTTCAACGGATTTGCTGATGCTTGTCCTGAACAGCATATCACCGTACTTTTCATTGAGAGTATCCATAGCCGTCCTGCTTACCTTAGTGCGGTCAACCATAGTCGGCAGCACTCCTACAAGGTTCAGCTTCGGATTGGTGTTGACTTTAACAAGCTGTGTTAGAGCTTCAAGGGATTGCAGACCGTCCATACTGAACTTCTGTGTCTGTACCGGGATAAGCACTCTGTCGGCGGCGGTGAGAGCGTTGATAAGGAGCGTTCCGAGGGACGGCAGGCAGTCGATAAGTACAAAGTCATATCCGCTGATAACATCTTCACTAAGTACCTTGCGGAGAATGTACTCCTTTGAGATCATCGTGACCATAAGCGTTTCCGCATTTGCAAGGTTGATGTCGGACGGAATATAGTCCACTCCTGCGGTTTCATTGTGGTGAATGGCTTGCCGTACTGTACCGGCAGTCAAAGGATTGCCTGTATAGAGCGACATAATGAGCTGAGTCATAGTCGGATTTCCGTCCTGCTCGTATTTCAGGTACTCTGAGAGATTAGCCTGCGGATCGAAGTCCACAAGAAGTACCTTCTTATCATGTTTCAAAGCAAGGCAAGCTCCAAGGTTATAGGCTGTGGTCGATTTGCCGACACCGCCTTTCTGATTACTGATTGCAATGATAGTGGTTTCCATTTCTTTATCCTCCTGTGATTACGGTTCAGAACAGCGGTTCTTCGCCTGATCCGACGTTGGTATTGCTGTTATTGTTCTTCTTACCGCCTGAGAAGTGGATTTCTTCGACCTTTACCTCGGTGGAGTTACGCTTCTCTCCGTTCTTTTCATACTGGTTGATATGTACCGCTCCGACGAGTGTGATAATATCGCCTTTGCCGAACCAATCGACTACTACATCAGCGTTGCGGTTCCAGGCGGTGCAGGTGAAGAAGTCGGTTTCAGTTTTCTCCTCACCCTTTCGTTTCGGTCGTTCACAAGCGATAGTAAACTTGCAGAGGCGGTTATCGCCAACGGTCTTGATTTCGGGATCGGCAGTCATTCTGCCTGCTACTAAGAATTTGTTTAACATAGGATTTACCTTCCTTTCGTAGTTTCGGGTTTCTGTGTTCCTGTTGTGCTTTTATTATACTTGACTTTACACCCAATGTCAAGTATAATTTTCTGTATTTTGGAATCTTTGTAGGGGCGCAGCAATCAGCACCCCGATTTTCGGTTTTCCCCAGTGTGATTTGACTAAATTTCGGATTATGCTTGACTTTGCACCCAACATTTGATAGAATAGGTGTAAAGACCTATATTCAGGGGGGATAACCTTTGTTTAAGCATAAATGTGAGATGTGCGGACTGGAGTTTGAGACAAACAACACCCGTGCCAAATACTGTATCTATTGCCGTGATAAGGTTCAGGTACAGAGGAACAGAGCCTATGCGGAGAAGAAGAAGTCCGGTTCTGCTGTTAAGATCGGCAGCGAACAGGTTTGCCCGATCTGCGGAAAGACCTACACCGTGACCTCCGGCTCTCAGAAGTATTGCAAGGAGTGTACCGCAGGCAAGAAGCGGAAAAAGTCCGCTCCGAACACGGAATACCTCAAAGGGCATTACGATTATATCCGTGTCAATGTTCCGAAGGGAGAGCGTGAGAAGATCAAGGCTTATGCGGAATCGCTCGGTATGAGCGTGAATAAGCTGTTGCTCACGGCTTTGGAGGAATATCAGGATAAACATAACAACAGTAAAGCAAGCAGTCAATCAAGTTGCTATACCTATTTCATGATAAGAGGTAATTTCGATCCTGATTCTATAACCGAATTGCTTGGACTTGTGCCTGAAAAAACATGGAGAATAGGCGATAAAAGAAAGAACGGCACGGTCTATGACTTCGCTATGTGGCAGTATGGTACTTGCGATGCGTATGATGTTTATGTCGAGAACCAAATGTTAAAGACAATCACTCCGCTTCTTTCAAAGATCAGCGCTTTGAAAGAAATAAAGCAAAGATACGATGTGGAGTTCACATTGGAGGTCGTTCCTACAATAAAATCTTCTGAAGGAGTACCTTGTGTAGCTCCCTCTATGGAAGTAATGCAATTCTGCTGTGATACCGCCACGAAAATAGATATTGATCTGTATGTGGATATTGATGAATAATCACTCCAAATCACCATTCTTATTCTTCTTACGTTTCTGCTGTTTAGTCTCACGCTCCTGCCTGAGAAAATCATCAATATCACGCTGAGCCTCGCCCAGTTCTTTTGCCTTGATCTTAACAGTTTCATACTGAGATTTTAACTGTTCACGCTCTTGTTTAAGGGCGTGAATTTTTTTCTCCGCCGCTTCGACTGAGGGGATATGACCTGACGGATACCATTCGAGAATCTGTTTCTGACATTCTCCGTATTCATTCAGCTCGGAACTATGCTCTGAACGGAACTGCTTTGCCTGCCGTCCGCTGAGTGTTTTCAGCTCTGCAGCTATCTCACTAAGACGGCGATATTTTTTCAGAACCTTAACCTGTGCGATAAGATCATCAAGCTGTATATCGACTGCATTTCTCTGTTCGGAAAGCTGACCTTTCAGTATAAAGGCAGCCATAGCTTCACCTTCGATTTCATCAGCTCTGATACCGTACTTGGAAGCGATATTTATGGACTTGCTGACTTGCTTCATATTTGCACGGTCAATGTAGTCTCTGAGATACTTGTTTTCCTGCACCTGAGCTGTCCGCTTAACCCTCGCCCTCGGAGCGTATGACATAACGCCCTTGTACATATCAATGCGTTTCTTTATCTGAGCTGTTTCGTAATACCAGCCCAGCGTTTTTGCACGGGTAAACTTAGCACGGGGATTGCGTTCTTTCTGCTCGGCAAGCATAAATTTCAGGTCGATCTTATGGTCGGGATTGTACTCGACAAGAATACCGTTCTCCCTGCATTTTTTCAGAAAATCATCGAAGTCATCACTCTGCTTTGCTACTTGGTCAATCGCATATTTCAGCTTCGCTTTCCATGACAGTCCCTTACGGTTCATTGCCCACTCCCAATAGGACATTCCCTTATCAGGTTCGGGACAGATAATGACAGACAGATTATGCTCCTTACATACCTTATCGGATATATCACGAAGCTTATTATATGAGCGGTCTTTCTGAGTGTATCTGCGGTTCTCGTTAGTCTCAAAAGTGCGTCCGTTCCATTGGTTTACGTTGTTGAATATAACGTGCAGATGAATATGGTCACGGTCGTTATGGACTGCAAGAAAATACTGATACTCTCCCTTGAGAAATCGCTCACACATTTCCTTGCCGACCTGCAATGCCTGTTCGGGTGTAATTTCCCCAGGTGCAAAACTCTGAATGAAGTGCTGTGAGAGGACTGTACTTAAACCCGTTCCCTGCTTCCTGATCTCCTCAAAATCACGGCTCGCTTGATAAGGATCTTCGCTGCACCCTGATGTTAAAATCAGTCTGCCGTTGTTGGTCTTATCGGGATTGGCGATATACGCTAATGCTTTAGCCTCAGTAGCTGTGATTGGAAATATCTTAGTGGTTGCCAAATCTGATTGATTTCCTCCTTGATTTCAGCAATATCTTCATCGTATACTTTACCTGTGCTGTTGGCTCTCACGGCTATTTGATTCACGTTATTCGCAATCGTAGTCATAAGACGGTGGATCTCCCTCAGCTCAGTCTCGCTGAAAATAACGATATGCCCCTCCATGATCATAGTCCTGATAAAGTCACTCTTGGACTTCATACCACTATTCTGAAACTTGTTATTGATAGCTTCAAGTTCTTCATCACTGACTCGGAATTTAATGAACTGTGTTCGGCTGTCTTTCTCAGCATTTCTACTCGTTTTTATCACTTCCTCTCTGCTTTCAGAATCGGGGTTTTAGGGGTGTCCCTCTGACAAGCTATGCAAGGCGTTGTCACGGATTTCCGTGGGAACGAATTGCCGTGCTTGCTGGGTTTGATTTGCCCCCTTCGGGAGCAATTTCATTTTGAGCCTTCGGCTCACGAAAATACCCCCTCACTTATCAACCGACGTTTTTGAGTTTTTGGGGTTAAATCAGCCAAATGTTCACAGAAAGTTTACAAATAGAATTGCTTTTACTTAGACATACCGAATAATATGCCGCACTATTCCGAACCTCATTGAAGGGGAGCGTATGATGTGATAAAATAATAATAGTGTTTGACGGTAATTTTTTCCGTCCCCAAAAAAGAAAACCTCACTAACCTGAACGGGCAGGTTTAGTGAGGTCGCTGACTTTATGCTCCCTGTTCTGATAAGCTCTCAGGACAGGGATTTTTTTTGAAATCAAAAGTGGAGGTATATTATGGAACACGAAAGAATAATCTGCGTACTGGAATATCTCTCCCGATATTCCGATGAAAACACCTATGTCAGTATCAAGCAGATACAGGATTATGTTTCGCAGGTCGGCAACTTATCTATGCCTGCCGAGGTCACTATCCGCCGTGACATAGATAGACTCACCAACATGGGCAATAACATTGTCAAAAAGAACTGTGATCACAACAAGGCTTTCTATGCTCTGATCGACAAAGGTTTCTCGTTCAATGAGATACGCTTCATAGTAGACTCCATATCAATCAACAAGTTCCTGACTTCAAAGCAGAAGCGTCAGCTCATCAAGAAATTTGAAGGTATGTGTTCCGATGCCGAGATCAGACAGCTCATCAGCCGCATCACGCTCAACGAAAAGTGTTCTCCTTCCCTTGATCTGCTGAACAACTTAGACCTTATCCATAGGCTGATAGCAGAAAAAAGAAAAATCAACTTTGAGTACGGTAAATATGATACCGACAAGAAAATCAAATACTATCACAAGAAGCGAGAGCTTATCCCTGTAAAAGTGGTTTTCTTCAATAACCGCTTTTATCTGAAATGCTACAATGAAGAAACCGAGGCTTGGCGTACCTACCGCATAGACCGTATGAAGAATATAGAAAGCGGTGAAGTATCAAGATGCCTTCTGCCGAAAGAAGAAAAGTGTGACGGCTTTATTATAGATATGTTTGAACCCGAATACTATGAGAACGTCACACTCAGAGTAAAGCGTGTTCTGCTCGATGATATGATGGAGCATTTCGGAGAATATGCCTCTGTCTCCAGATACTCCGATGACGGTAACTCAGTAAACATTTCCGTTCGTGTAGGCATCAACCAGAGATTTTATCTATGGGTGATGAAGTACGGTGACGGAATAGAGCTGCTGTCTCCGCCAAAAGTTCGGTCTGAGTTCTTATCAGAAGTCAGAAAAATGCTCGGTGCTTATCCTGATTTTTCTTTTCAGAAGTGACTGTACTGACCGCAACCAGTGCCTTGACACTCAATTCCCATTGTAGTATAATTGAAAAAGTGTGTAAATTCAGGAGGTATACTATGATGGATTCAATAACAGTAGGCGCAAAGATAAAGCTGAACGATGCTGGCACATACAGCGAAAAGCCAGTCGGCAGCACAGCAACGATCATTTATATCGACGAACATGATATGGTGTATGTTGAATGGTCAGACGGTAAACTTTCTTCATACTCCGAAGGACAGCTCCGAAAGAGCTTCGTACCTGCAATAGCATAAAAAATTAATAAGTCCTTCCTCAAATTTGAACGGAAGGACTTATTTTATTATTAATCGTTGGTTAGTTAGGTCAAGAGTAAGCAATATATAATTTCACGACTTCACAGATATATTTATCAATTTAAACGTACATACTCTCTGAATACGTAACCAGATACAGTGTTTCCGCTTACTCCTGTTCCAGTGACAAAATACCATTCATCTGTAGAGTAGTTGAGGTTAATATCTATTATGGTGCCGTTATTGAAACAATCTATTTTATTTCCGTTATCTGGAGAGTTGATTATTTCAGGAGATGAGCGTATAAATAGTACGTCACCATCAGTAAAAACCGTTCCTTTATGATTAGGATTTGTTCCGTCAAGATTTAATAATGTAGAGTTTTCAACATAACATTTAATAGGTTCACCTACTACTCCTGCTTCGTTAAATGGAGTTACAATAACATAAGCAGCTGGGTATCCGTTATAGGGCAAAGTAATATATTCTCCAATATCATCAACACTGTAGTATTCTGTATCGTATTTATAATCATCTACATTACTGTATGTTACAATGGAAACAGTATTAAAATGCCCTGACAAATACAACCGGCTTTCATCATAAATTGTTTTAGCATATCCCTCAACATTTGGGACATCATCCAGCAATTCTCGTGGACAAAGTTCTTCAATCGCACTTGTATCGGATAAGCGATATCCTTTTAATGCCGTTCCATACGTTGTGTAATCTAACAAATCACTTTCTTCACGAATTAGATTTTGAGATATAGACCAAGAATCGGAATCTCCATCCATTTCTAATAAAGTCAGAAAATAATATCCTTGGTGTCCGGTATTAATGTACAACTTATCATCTTGAGTTGAAAGCCAGCTATGAGTTACAGAAAAATGGCTAATTTCTTTTACTTCATTGCTACTTGTATCGATAGTATATATAAATAATATAGCATCAGCTTCTCCTCCACCTACATGAGTGATGAGCTCATATATTCCATCACCGTTTATATCATATAAATAATAATTGTAATATGTTGGATTGTTCGGCAAAATATCCCCAAATGTGCGTGCAAGCATTTTTATCATAGAATAATAAAAACAATAAATAGAATTATCTTCTTCATTGTTTTGGGGATTATCTTGAGTTGTATTAGGCTCTGATCCATTCAAAAATACATTTCTAAGTTTTATAAAATCTATAGAATCAACTTTTCCATCACAGTCAATATCAGCAACAGAATTTGTCGCTTCCGTTCCAATAATCATTTTGGCTAAAGAGATTAAGTCACTTGTTGTAACAGAACCATCTTCATTTACATCACAGTATTCAGTATTAGCCCAAGCTTTAATCGGAGTTTTACTCCAGATGCCACTTCCTGAATCTATAGCGATAATATTTGTCATCATACTTGCTATCATAATAGCAAGAAACCTTTTAATTAAGTGTTTACGCATTTTTTATTCCTCCCCATAATAAAAAATCAAATCATATATCTTGCCAAAAACAAAGATATATGAGACTATCCCTATACAACTATTATATAATACGAACAAGTGTTCTGCAATATTACAAGTTCATTTTTATCACTATGCACATAGATGCAATTAGCATATGGTGCAAATCGACGTTTTAATAATATACAATTGATTAAACCAATACAATATGGTATAATCAGGTAAATAGGATTATCATTCTATAAAAAACAAGGGAGATTTAATATGGCTATTTTATTCTTTTCTGATGTTTTGAAAAAAGTCGGCTTGGATCCAGCAAAAGTATGTTTGATTAGACACGCTTACTCGGATAAAACCTTTAGGGAGTGTGCAGACAGTGGTAAGGTATACGAATATACTTGTCATCAAAAAAGCAAATTTAAGGGACATACCTTTGAATACTGGGCAGTATTTATAAGTGGGCAAGGTACACTTGCGAAGCTATTTGCATTGTATAAGGTAGGAAAAAATATCGTTTCTGATACTCCAGATAAAATTCCTGCGGGAGTACCTGAATTAGAAGCAAGTCATTATAAAGGCGAAGGCGTTGTTTATGAGCTTGAACCTGTTGAGCTTCTAAAAGAATATGAAGGCAAACTGACCATTGAATGGGGCTCTGCGACACGTTCATGGAATCAGAAAGGTACTAATGAAAAGGAAATAATTTCTCTAATACCTGATGAGAAAAAGGTATTCGTGGGATATGAGAATGTTTTGCTGAATTATGATCAATTAAAAGATATTGTTAATAACGCTATAGCATATGAACCTTGGCATATAGCTTTAAAATCGGTATATGCAATATATCTTATAGTAGATACTGAAAACGGTAAACAGTACGTCGGTTCTGCATATGGAGAAGGTGGTTTATTAGAAAGATGGAAGTGCTATGTAAACACTAAACATGGCAATAACAAAAAAAATGCGAGAGTTGATTTGCGATTATCCAGATAGATACCACGCCTTTCAGTTTTCAATATTGCAGATACTTCCTAAAACTGTAGTTGAAGATGATGTCATAAAAATTGAAACCATTTGGAAAAATCGACTTTTAAGCAAAAAATTCGGTATGAATAATAACTAAGTTCACAACTTTGAACCCACTGGAGTCAAAGTTACAATCATAGAGCTGTTGCCCTTACAGGCAATGGCTTTTTTTCTTTTACAGCAGAAATCGTAACAGAAGTAAATTACTGAACATCTGAAATGATATAATTATTTCTGTCACATCGAGTAGAAGTGAAGTTTTGGCGTTCTGTTTTGGTATAATATAATCAGAAAGGCATATAACTCGATTATTTGATCGTTCATTAACAGTTCCATACAAACACAAAGGAGTTATCGGAATCAGGAGGAGGTGATAACTGTGTACTGGACTAAAATGAAATCACCCTGTCTGCTACGATAGCCTTGCGGTTTATCTGTGCTGTGACATAATTGAGAGGAAGTATGCTTACTTCAACGGCATTAGGGGCGGTCTGAGCAGATCAGGCCGCCCTGTTTCTATATGTACAATGTGATAAACAGATGAAATTTTGGTGAAGTGTCCACAAAGTCATTTACCGAAAAACTATAGTGATTAGTTAGCAAAACAGGGCTAATCAAGGTTTTCACAATTTATTATTTCAGAAAGCTGATTTTTCAACAAATCCTTGTGAAATGGTGCTTTTCTGAATTTATGCTGTCCACTTATGTGGACGCCGAAAATTTGCTTTTTCTGCCGTATTAGGTCATAATAGTATAGAACGCAACATTGTGATTATGCGGTACTGATACAGTGAGCCTTACTGCGCAGGAGGGTTACTCGATCACTGTATTATAACTGAATATATGTAACAGTCAAATGACCGGGTAATGTTTGATTGTCGGACGGTTTATTCCGAATGACAGTCGTACTATGTTCATTTGATGCCTCCGTCCGACGGAAAGGACGGGAGCAATATGAAAACAAAAAGAGATATAATTCGTATTCCATTGTTCAGTGAACTGAAAGAACCCGATAACTACGATGTTTATGTATATGGCACGGAGCAGCTTGAAGAAAAGCAGCAGGATACATTTACTAAAGCTCTGAACCGTTACCTCGACTACTACGGAATAAACGTAAGAGAGCTTTCATTACTTTCAGGATTATCAAAGTCAGGGATCTACTATTACTTCTCAGGCAAAAGACACGTTACATATGATTCGCTATGTGCGGTCTGTATAGCACTCAGACTTCACCCTATGCGACAGAAACACTTGTTCTGCAAGTCGCATCTGATGATGCCTGCTGATGATCCTTATCCCAGCCCCCGTGATATTATATTACGTTCTTTTCTCGCTGCCTGTGCATTTAAGGAAGAATATATCGTAATAGCCTGTAACGATAGTCTTATAGAAAAAGGCTGTAAACCTATCTCCGCTTTGACCTCCGCAAAGGAGGAAAGAACGGAATGAGCCGATTTTTATATGTACACTTCGATGAAGACGTTCCCCGTAACGTAGAAAAGGAATATAACAGAATGCTCCGCAGGGAGAAATACCTTGAGGAGCGTGATGCAGAGTATCTTAACCAGAGTGCTGACTTTGATGACGTACTGGAGATAAACCCTGATCCTGCAAGTATCCCCATAAGCGAGTTTGAAGCTGAGGAGATACAGAAGCATAACCGTAGACTTGATTATCTGCCTGTTGCTATGCAGATGCTCAGAGCCGACTATCCGGAGGGATATTTTCTTATCAGAGACTATTACTATAATCAGGATAAAGTCAGTATGATGTATCTCGCAAGCAAATATGGTATGACTTTTGAAGCAGTACGTTACAGAATAGACCGTGCGAAAGAACTGCTAAAAGATTATATCACATTGCACGAAAATATATGATTGGTTTTAGTGAAAATGCCGTTTTTTCTTTTTGAAAGCAATTTTTTTGCGAAAATCAACCCCAAAAACTCAAATTTTTCGGTTGATGTATAGAGGGCATTGACCTCTATGCGGTGTGAGAGGAAATAAACAACCTCTGACATACTGTTACCTCCGAGTTAAGGGACGGTGCGTTTTTTCCATTTCTGTACCGTCCCCATCTTTAAAAAGCCATCAAGTATGATTCCTTTATTTTCAAATGACAGCAGAGATGCTGTCGGGAGTGCCTGTACGTTAAAGAGACAGGCATTGCCGATATCATCTCATATTATGAAATCTCCTATCAGTTTGACAGCGATATGCTGTCGGGAGCTTCCTCACTTCTGAGATTCGTGAGGAAGCTGCCAACAGTACATCATTTTCGGGCATAAAAATAACGGATAGACGATGTACTGCCGTTCTTACGGTGGAGTATCTTGAAAATTAAATATTCATCAAGGCTATAACTACGAGATATAGGGATAAGGAGGATTGGCTTATGACGGACTATGAAGCCTATGACAAGCTCTTTAGCAAATACCCTGATATTGTGACAGTCAAAGACGTAAGCGAAATGCTTGGATTAGGCATCAGAAACACATATAAGCTGTTCTCTGACGGAAAACTCCATTCTCTTAATGTATGTAAGAGAATACTGGTTACTAAGGTAGAAGTCATAAATTACGTTCTGCAATGCGCACAACAAAGGGGCGAATAACGAGCTTTATAATGACAAGTTAGTAGAATCGCATACAAGACTTTTGAAAACACTTGAATATACTGCCAATGCGCGCTATAATGGTGTTGCCAACCAAAACTTGATGCAGACTTTCTACCAGCTTTCATAATAACAAGGAGGTTAATCGCAATGAAAGCAAGTCTGCCCTTTAAGTACATCACCGCTGTAAAAGGCGGAAAACACTATGTAGTATTTGACTACAAGGACAATGAAGGCAAAAGGAAAAGGAAATGGGTGGGAACTGATCTTCCTGAGAACTGTAAGAAGAAGGAGCTGTCAGCTAAGGTTGACGAGATCGTAGCCGATTTCTATAAGGAATACATCAGCGGAAATATCGTTAAGAGCGAAAACGCCGTTAAGATGCGAATTTCTGAGGACGGTCAGTCTCTTGAAACAGCTAAGACAGAATACACATTCACTGAGTTCTTTAAGGTGTGGCTCGAATCAATCAAGCCTACGGTCGCTGAGACTACCTTTGCAGGATACGAACACACTTCTCACCGTATAATCTCATATTTCGACAGAGTATTTCCTGATATTAAGCTCAGCGAACTGAAAGCTATGGAGCTTCAGCGCTTCTACAATGATATGTATGCAAGCGGTCTTTCGGCTAATACTATCAAGCACTATCACGCAAACATCCACAAATCGCTGAAATATGCGGTGAAGATGGACTTGATCACAGTCAATGAGTCGGAAAAGACGGAGCGTCCTAAAATGGAGAAGTTTGAAGCAATGTTCTACAACGAGCAGGAGCTTGGATTGTTGTTCAACGCTTTCAGAGGAGACCGTATGGAAATCGTGGTGCTTATCGCAGCCTATTACGGACTTCGCCGCAGCGAGATCATCGGTCTGAGGTGGGACGCTATCGACTTCGACAAGAAAACCATCACTATTCGTGAAAAAGCTTATACTGTGAGGGAGGACGGCAAGGGAATAACTAAGTTCCATAATCAACTCAAAACAAGGGCGAGTTACAGAACACTTCCGCTTATTCCTTATATAGGAGAGCTTCTGAAAGAGAAGAAGGAGAGAAACGAATATCTCTCTAAGCTCATGAAGCACGAATACTGTCATGATTATGATGATTATATCTGTACCGACAACTTCGGTAATCTGATCACACCCGTTTATGTAACCGACCACTTTGCAAGTATGATCAGGAAGCACAGGCTCAAGAAGCTCCGCTTTCATGATCTCAGACATTCATGTGCAAGTCTTCTGCTTGCCAACGGTGTTCCTATGAAAGCAATTCAGGAGTGGTTAGGTCATTCCACATTCCAGGTAACTGCTGATTTTTACAGTCATCTGGAGTTCAATTCAAAGCTGTCCTCGGCTGATGCTATCGCTCAGGCTCTTGGTGCTTGCAATCCCGATGCGGAAGAAGCAAGCAGTAAAGCAGACAATAACAAGCCGACAAGCAATGATGAGAACGCATAAAAAAAAGAACCGAGCTTATGAAAAGCCCGATTCTACGCTGATTTTAGTGGTGCCGATGGCGGGACTCGAACCCGCACACTTTCGTACTTGATTTTGAGTCAAGCGTGTCTGCCAATTCCACCACATCGGCACATATTGAATTTTATTCTTCTGAAAGGCAAGGATATTTCGGTAGATTTTCGGTAGAAGAAAAAAGAACCGAACAAGTTCTTTCTACCATAATCTCAGATTTCTTCGTGGTTAAGCCGTTAGAGCGATGTTAAAATCAGTCGGTATTCAAAAACTTCAAAAATGGCAAGAGGATTTTGAATCAAACGTCAATTTGTAAACGAACCACGAAAAATCGGTAGAAAAATGGTAGAAAAAACGGAAACACGAACAAGTCCGTTCTACCAAAGCTATCAGATAACCTCGTAGATAAGCCGTTTGAGCGATGCTGAAAAACAATCGGTACTCAAATCCTGAAAAAATGCTGATAGGATTTTGAGTCCCTCACGTCTGCCAATTCCATCACACCGGCTTATGAAACAGTGAAATGAAATATGTTCACTGTTTATTTCTATAACCTAAAAAGCACTCGATACTAAAAGTACCAAGTGCACATAACGCAAAGAGAGGGATTCGAACCCTCGAACGGGGTTAACCGTTACACGAGTTCCAGTCGTGCGCTTTAGACCAGCTCAGCCATCTTTGCACGTTATAAGTGCGAGCGACGGGACTTGAACCCGTACGTCGAAGACACACGCCCCTCAAACGTGCCTGTCTGCCAATTCCAGCACGCTCGCAGATATAGTATTAAATTTCAGTCTTAAAAAAGACAATGCACCATCGGGGGCTCGAACCCAGGACCCACTGATTAAGAGTCAGTTGCTCTACCAACTGAGCTAATGGTGCATAAAGTACCGGCGTCTATCTATCTTCCCGGGTCGTCGCCAACCGAGTATTTTCGACGTAAAAGAGCTTAACTTCTGTGTTCGGAATGGGAACAGGTGGAACCTCTTTGCTATCAACACCGATTATATTAAATTTTAAATGCGAGCGACGGGACTTGAACCCGTACGTCGAAGACACACGCCCCTCAAACGTGCCTGTCTGCCAATTCCAGCACGCTCGCATATTAAGTTAGACCTTTCGGTCAGTGCACCATCGGGGGCTCGAACCCAGGACCCACTGATTAAGAGTCAGTTGCTCTACCAACTGAGCTAATGGTGCATAATGTGCCGGCGTCTATCTATCTTCCCGGGTCGTCGCCAACCGAGTATTTTCGACGTAAAAGAGCTTAACTTCTGTGTTCGGAATGGGAACAGGTGGGACCTCTTTGCCATTAACACCGACTATCTTTAAACTGAATATTCCGATTTTCTTTCTACGATTTCTCTCTACAGACTTTCCTGATACTCTAGGAAAAGCCCTCGACCGATTAGTACTCACTCGCTTAACACCTCACGATGCTTACACGTTAAGCCTATCAACCTCTTAGTCTTTGAGGGGTCTTACTCTTTCGATGGGATATCTTATCTTAAGGCCGGCTTCACGCTTAGATGCCTTCAGCGTTTATCCGATCCGCACTTAGCTGCCCAGCTGTGCCACTGGCGTGACAACTGGTGCACCAGAGGTGCGTCCATCCCGGTCCTCTCGTACTAGGGACAGCTCCTTTCAAATATCCTTCGCCCACGACAGATAGGGACCGAACTGTCTCACGACGTTCTGAACCCAGCTCGCGTACCGCTTTAATTGGCGAACAGCCAAACCCTTGGGACCGAATTCAGCCCCAGGATGCGATGAGCCGACATCGAGGTGCCAAACCTCCCCGTCGATGTGGACTCTTGGGGGAGATCAGCCTGTTATCCCCAGGGTAGCTTTTATCCGTTGAGCGACGGCATTTCCACTCACATACCGCCGGATCACTAACTCCAACTTTCGTTCCTGCTCGACCCGTCAGTCTCGCAGTCAGGCTGGCTTTTGCGTTTACACTCTCTGGTATGGTTTCCATCCATACTGAGCCAACCTTTGAGCGCCTCCGTTACCTTTTAGGAGGCGACCGCCCCAGTCAAACTGCCCACCTAACATTGTCCCCTGACCAGATTCATGGTCACAGGTTAGAATTCCAGCACTTCAAGAGTGGTATCCCAACAGCGACTCCACACAAACTGACGTCCGTGTTTCCCAGTCTCCCACCTATCCTGTACATGAAATACCGAAATCCAATATTAAGCTACAGTGAAGCTCCATGGGGTCTTTCCGTCTAGTCGCAGGTAACCGGCATCTTCACCGGTACTACAATTTCGCCGGGTAGGTTGTTGAGACAGTGCCCAAATCGTTACACCATTCGTGCGGGTCAGAACTTACCTGACAAGGAATTTCGCTACCTTAGGACCGTTATAGTTACGGCCGCCGTTTACCGGGGCTTCAATTCAGAGCTCTCACTCCTCCTCTTAACCTTCCGGCACCGGGCAGGTGTCACCCCATATACGTCATCTTTCGATTTAGCATAGAGCTGTGTTTTTGCTAAACAGTCGCTTGGGCCTATTCTCTGCGACTCATTTCTGAGTACCCCTTCTCCCGAAGTTACGGGGTCAACTTGCCGAGTTCCTTAACAACCTTTCTCCCGTTGGCCTTAGAATTCTCTTCCTGTCTACCTGTGTCGGTTTGCGGTACGGGCTCCTTGTATATACACATGACTTTTCTCGCCTCTCTCCACAAATACTTCCCGCTATTGCAGTCCCTTACGACCGGGGCAACCAGCGCCCGGCTATTCGCTTCAAAAGTGTCCTCATGCTTAAATACTTCGGAGGCTACGGAATTTCCACCGTATGTGCATCGGCTACGCGTTTCCGCCTCACCTTAGCTCCCGGCTTACTAGGAGCGGACGAACCTTCCTCCTAAAACCTTAGACTTTCGGCCATTATGATTCTCACATAATTCTCGCTACTCATTCCGGCATTCTCACTCGTATCTCGTCCACCATCGCTTCCGCTATGACTTCACCCTCGATACGACGCTCCTCTACCACTGATACTTGCGTATCAATCCCAAGCTTCGGTACAGATTTTAGCCCCGTTGAATTTTCGGCGCAGGGTCACTCGACCAGTGAGCTATTACGCACTCTTTTAATGAGTGGCTGCTTCTAAGCCAACATCCTGGTTGTCTGGGCAACCCCACATCCTTTTCCACTTAAACCTGTTTGGGGACCTTAGCTGTGGGTCTGGGCTCTTTCCCTTTTGACCGTGAGACTTATCTCACACGGTCTGACTGCTGTGATCTTATTATCCGGCATTCTTAGTTTGATAGGGTTCAGTAATCTCTCGACCCCTAGCCCATTCAGTGCTTTACCTCCGGTAATCATTCACAACGCTAGCCCTAAAGCTATTTCGAGGAGAACCAGCTATATCCGAGTTCGATTGGAATTTCTCCGCTAGCCACACCTCATCCGCCACCTTTTCAACGGGGGTCGGTTCGGCCCTCCATGGAGCTTTACCTCCACTTCAGCCTGGACATGGCTAGGTCACTCGGTTTCGGGTCTATCTCACTCAACTCAACGCCCTGTTAAGACTCGCTCTCGCTTCGGCTCCGTACCTTAAGTACTTAACCTTGCTGAGTAAGATAACTCGCCGGACCATTCTACAATAGGTACCATATCACACCTTGACGTGCTCTATGTGCTTGTAAGCATATGGTTTCAGGTTCTTTTTCACTCCCCTCCCGGGGTTCTTTTCACCTTTCCTTCACAGTACTCTTCGCTATCGGTCATTGGGTAGTATTCAGGCTTGGAGGGTGGTCCCCCCGGCTTCCCACCGGATTTCTCGTGTCCGGCGGTACTCTGGATCCTGCTCGCTTTCTCGTCTTTTCGCTTACATGACTGTCACATTCTCTGGTGTGCCTTCCCATGCACTTCAGCTAAAACTTAAAATACTAAATGCAGTCCTCAACCCCAAAGGCATTGCTGTCTCTGGTTTGGCCTCTTTCGCTTTCGCTCGCCACTACTCACAAAATCTCGTTTGATTTCTCTTCCTCCCCCTACTTAGATGTTTCAGTTCAGGGGGTTCCCCTCATACAGCTATTGATTCACTGTATGATGCATGACTGTTAATCATGCGGATTGCTCCATTCGGAAATCTGCGCATCAATGCTTGCTTACAGCTCCGCGCAGCTTATCGCAGCTGACCACGTCCTTCATCGGCTCCCAATGCCAAGGCATTCTCCATACGCTCTTATTAGCTTTACCTTTTGTATCAGTTCGAAATTATGTCTGTAGAATTTTGTTACCTGACTATTAAAAAAACTTGTTTTTTAAATTGTCGTTCTTCTTCTCGTAGTTTTAATATCTTAATATTCAGTTTTCAAGATGCTTTGGTTTGTATTCATTAAGAATACATGTCAGAGGATAACTTTTTATCATCTGATATCTGTTCTTAATGAGTGGGCACAAATGGATTCGAACCATCGACCTCACGCTTATCAGGCGTGCGCTCTAACCACCTGAGCTATGCGCCCAATTAAGAATGGAGATAAGGAGGATCGAACTCCTGACCCCCTGCTTGCAAAGCAGGTGCTCTCCCAGCTGAGCTATACCCCCATTTTAAGGATAAGTATCCTCAAAGCTGAACAATGCCTAACCCATGAACTAACCTTAGGAATTTTGTTCTTCTTCATGAAGAACGGTTCTCCTTAGAAAGGAGGTGATCCAGCCGCACCTTCCGATACGGCTACCTTGTTACGACTTCACCCCAGTCATCAATCCCACCTTCGACAGCGTCCTCCTTGCGGTTGGACTACTGGCTTCGGGTGTTACCGACTCCCATGGTGTGACGGGCGGTGTGTACAAGGCCCGGGAACGTATTCACCGCAGCATGCTGATCTGCGATTACTAGCAATTCCGACTTCATGCAGGCGGGTTGCAGCCTGCAATCCGAACTGAGACAATTTTTTCGGGTTTTGCTTTACATCGCTGTATTGCTTCCCTCTGTTCGATTGCCATTGTAGTACGTGTGTAGCCCAGGTCATAAGGGGCATGATGATTTGACGTCATCCCCACCTTCCTCCGTTTTGTCAACGGCAGTCCCATTAGAGTGCTCTTGCGTAGCAACTAATGGTAAGGGTTGCGCTCGTTGCGGGACTTAACCCAACATCTCACGACACGAGCTGACGACAACCATGCACCACCTGTCTTTGTGTCCGAAGACATATCAATCTCTTGATACTTCACTCGATGTCAAGACCTGGTAAGGTTCTTCGCGTTGCTTCGAATTAAACCACATACTCCACTGCTTGTGCGGGCCCCCGTCAATTCCTTTGAGTTTCAGCCTTGCGGCCGTACTCCCCAGGTGGATTACTTATTGTGTTAACTGCGGCACGGAAGGGGTCAGTCCCCCCACACCTAGTAATCATCGTTTACAGCGTGGACTACCAGGGTATCTAATCCTGTTTGCTCCCCACGCTTTCGAGCCTCAGCGTCAGTTAAAGCCCAGTAAGCCGCCTTCGCCACTGATGTTCCTCCTAATATCTACGCATTTCACCGCTACACTAGGAATTCCGCTTACCTCTACTTCACTCAAGAACCACAGTTTCAAATGCAGTCTGCCAGTTGAGCCGGCATATTTCACATCTGACTTGCAGTCCCGCCTACACTCCCTTTACACCCAGTAATTCCGGATAACGCTTGCTCCCTACGTATTACCGCGGCTGCTGGCACGTAGTTAGCCGGAGCTTCCTTCTCGGGTACCGTCATTTTCGTCCCCGATGACAGAGGTTTACAATCCGAAAACCTTCTTCCCTCACGCGGCATCGCTGCATCAGGCTTGCGCCCATTGTGCAATATTCCCCACTGCTGCCTCCCGTAGGAGTCTGGGCCGTGTCTCAGTCCCAATGTGGCCGTTCAACCTCTCAGTCCGGCTACTGATCGTTGCCTTGGTGGGCCGTTACCTCACCAACCAGCTAATCAGACGCGAGCCCATCTTTCAGCGATAAATCTTTGATATCAATACGATGCCGTATCAATATGTTATGAGGTATTACCATCCGTTTCCAGAAGCTATCCCTCTCTGAAAGGCAGGTTGCTCACGTGTTACTCACCCGTCCGCCACTAAGTTTAAAAGAGCAAGCTCTCTTAAACTCCGTTCGACTTGCATGTGTTAGGCGTGCCGCCAGCGTTCATCCTGAGCCAGGATCAAACTCTTTATAAAAGTTCTATAATAACCTTTCGGTTTATTATCTTTCCTGTACTCTGTTCAGAATACTTAGCTGCAGATTTTATTATGTCTTCTGCTTGACTTCTTAAATAATTCAAGAGAATTAAATCTCAAAGAATCTTCAAGGGTATTTATAGTGCATTGTTCAATTTTCAAGATACTTATTATTCTGTCTTTCGGAGTGTTCTCTCGTCCGACAGCTTTTTAATTATACCACAGTGAAATTTATTTGTCAACACTTTTTTAATATTTTTTTCAATTTTTTTATTACTTCCTGATTTTTTCAGTTTGACTATCGTAAATACGATAAACGAAAGCGCTAATAACAGGGGGTTAAGTAATTTCGTTTTCGGGATCTTCATAAAACTATCCTCTCCGTTGTACACTAGCAAGATGCTATGAAACTATAAGTCCATAGCTTGCACATAATCTTTTAAGTCCTTCCCTGTATCCCTGTCCGATAGTATTAAGTTTCCATCCGGTGCCGTGCTTGTATATTTCCATAAAGATTATGGTTGTCTCGGCAAACAGTTCTGAAGCGGTGTACCGCATTATCTCCCTGCCGCACTGCACCACGGCTATAAACGGTTCCATGACCTTGGAAAAGTTATCGCCCGGTCCCGGCTGATAAATGGAATATACAAATGATATCTTTTTTATGTGTTCCGGAACCTTTTTAAGATCCAGTTCTATTGAACCGTCATCCATGAATGTAATTGCCCCACTCATGGTTTCACGGTTTCCGAAAAATACAAAATCGTCATCGCAGCTCGTTACCCCGCTGGCATCAAGCATGAATGCATAAGGATCGATATCGATATCCTTGAACAGACCGCGGTAACTCATGTAAACGCGAAGCGGTTCTCCGGAATAGGCATCAATGTTTATTCTTTCCCCTCTCACCAGAGAACGGACTTCGGTCTGGCGCGGCGGTGAACCTGCGTTATTAGCCGGCCTTGTCTGCGTTTCTCTGAGATCCGGTTTTTCTGCAGGAGCCGGCGGTTCCGGTCTGCGAAGTTCCTTCAGCATTTCTGCATTTCTGGAAGGTGCATCTTTAAGAAGATCTATCTCGTCCTGATCTGCTGAAAGAACAGTTTTTTCAGATACTGCCTCTGCGGTGTCTGAAGCTGTTCCCTGAAGATAGAATCGTCTGTTAAAGAATGTCTTCATGAGAAGATCGCCGTAGATAAATGTTCCCGAAGGAAGTGAGGATGTTGTTACAGTTATCCTGTTTATTCCTTTTGTAAGTGCAGAAGGATCAAGAGTCACGTCCTGCATATCTGTGACGATCTGCCCTTCTGAAGGCGAATACAGTTCGATCACATAGGAATTGGCCGTACCGGCACGAAATGCCCCGAGCTTTATCTGCTTGCTCATGTCAGGAACGGTATCTTCATCTCCTGCGCCTGCAGTCGGGCCTATTATTTCAACATTTTCCGTACTGAACGGATAGCGTGAGCACACTGAAAATCCGTCGGAAAGCGGATCTATCATTTCTATTCGAAGATCTTTTAATGTTACGTCAGGTGAGTCAATTATAAATACATTATCGTCGGAATTCCAGAGCGTTGTTCCGTTTCCTTCAACCGTACACGGACGGGACACATAGAATGGTCCTCTGAATTCACCGGCCGGAAGTTTTACAACGCCGTTTCCTGAATCGATAAGCTGCTGAATTTTGTTGTCGCTCAATTTACAGTCCTCCAGATCACAGATTAAGTCCGACAATAACAGTAAGAGGAATACCGATTATCAGCATGACTGTAATTATCGAAATATATGCTATCTGATATCTGAGCAGTGGAATTACTTTTATATGATCAAGTTTACGGTCTCTCAGAAGATTGAAACCGCTTTCCTTCCAGTCTATCAGTATTAGTGCATAAAGAATAATGCCGAGCACAACAGCTATAATGCTGCGTATCTTCGGAAGTGCAAGGAAAAGAACAAACTGAAGCAAAAAAAGAATAATTTCTGCTTTGTCACGCTGTGAAAGAACGAACTCCTTTTCACCCAGGTATTCTATCCTGTACTGCTTTAATATAAATTTCATTGCAGACTGTGCACTGCTGAAAAAAATGAAATGCAGGTCTTCGGTTTCATCCGCTTTTTTTCCGTAGAGAAGATGTGCTACCGAGCATGAACCGTCAGGCATGATGAATAAAATATCGTTTCTTGTTTTATGCTTTGCAGCTGGTATTATATCATCTTTATTGTATCTGCTTACATAAAGATGCGGATTGTCATATGTTTCTTTTTTAAACTGCTCCATTATTGCAGCTTTTTCATTTTCATCTGGTATGTACCATGTAAAAGTCTCGTCATATGAATCAAAGCATTCCTGAATGAAAGCTAATTCTTCCATTGATTCACCTCGTTTTTTCAGAGTAGCCTGCGTATAATTGTCCGGATCTGTGCAGGTCCATTTATATTGGAAAATTATAATAGTGAACGTCGGATCATTTACGGCGTTCACTATAATTATACAAAATTATGTCCTGCTCGTCAATCATTCTGTATAAAGATTCCAAAACAAAATACAGAGTTTATACATGAAAATATAAAGGAAACTCTGATTTATTCATAAATCAGAGTGGGGTTCCGGAGCAAATCCCGGCAAATATCACCTCTGGAAATCCGGTTTAATCAGTGTTTCCTTAATAATACAGAAAGAAAAACAGGATATTTTTTAAAGCGAGTCAAGAAGAACACTTACTATCGAGTCAGTTGTTATTCCCCACTGATCCTTGTTTTCAATAAGAACGCAGAACGCGATCGGTTTCTCGGTATCAGTATTGAATCCCACAAGGAATGAGTTTTCCTCGTCACCGTTTTTAACCTGTGCTGTTCCGCTTTTAAGTCCTAGAACATAGCCCGGAATAGAATCGGAATATCTGCTTCCGTTACTTATCATAATCTCACGCATATATGAGGCCGTGGAAGCTGAAAAAAACTGTTTTGAATGCCCGGGTGATTTCATATCATTTCTGTTTCCGACTACATCGGTCGTGCTGCTTATAACATAAGGAAGTACAGAAAAGCCCTTTTCTGTAGCTACGGCACTCTGCCACATCATAAGCATGCAGGGACTGATCATCGTTTCGCCCTGGCCGATGAATCCCCACTCAGTTGAAAAATCGCCCTTGTCATTGAGAACGGTTGAAGCAGTTTCTACATTTATCCCGTTGATCTCAAGAGTCATTGCTTTCGAACCGTTGACTGAATATCCGAGATCACGAAATACTTTCATGACATTGTTCATGACAAAATCACCGTCTTCAACAAGCTGAGCATAGAACGGATTACAGCTGTTCGCAAAAGCTTCATGTATGTTCTGCTCGCCGTGTCCGGAAAGAAAATGACAGATTATTTCCTTGCCTGATCTGTTGGTGAATGCACCATCACATCTGTATCTTTTTGAATCGAGTTTGTCTGCTCCCATTGTTTCGCAGGCAGCAGCAGTAGTGAGGATCTTCTGTGTTGAACCCGGTGTGAATTTATAAAACGCCTTACAGAGAAGACTTCCCTCCTCCAGACCTGTGTATCCGCCGAAAGGGTCAAGTCCCGGTCTGCTTACGCAGACAAGTACCTCACCTGTCAGATAATTATAGGCAATCGCAGTTCCGTTTTTATCACCGAAAGCATCGTACACTCTCTGATTTGCAGCATGATCCAGCGTAGTGACTATACTACTGCTTCCGTTTTCATTTCTGAGACCGGCCGAAAAGGAATAGTTACTCAGATACTGCATGTTTTCTGATACAAGCGTATTGGTCATCTGGCCGCTGTCGTTGCCGATAAAATTAGCTACATCGGTGAAATGACCGTATCCGTACGTTTCAGGATCAGCATTCTGATCAAAGAGGACATCACCGTTTCTGTCGTACACTTTTCCAAGAGACACGGAATCAGAATTACTCATATAGAAAGAAGACTGCGAATATATTCTGAATACAAGTGCACCCATTCCCGCCATGAACAAAGTCAGCATTGCTGTTATGAGTCTCATGTTTCTTCTGATGCTTCTCATGGCTTCTCACCTCTTTCCGGTTCGACTTCCACAATGTTTCTGATAAATACAGGAGACTGTGTGGCTTTGAGCATGCCTATCAGAAAACCGCTTGTAACGATAGATGTACCTCCGTTTGAAAGGAACGGAAGAGTAACGCCGGTAAACGGGATCATATTGCATGATCCGAATATGTTGAGTGACATCTGTACAACGAACACAGCTGTTACTCCGACTGCTATAGTTCCGTGATAATAGCACTTCGGTGTGTTAATAAGTGAAGTCGCGAGCATAAGAACGATTAGTATAACGAAGAGAACAGCTGCGAGAAGTCCCCATTCCTCCGATACTGATGAGAATACGATATCGGTGTCATATGCTGCGATATTGCTTAGCCGTCCGGCACCCGGTCCTTTGCCAAGCCATCCGCCTTCAGCCATTGCAATAAGGGCACGGCACTGCTGGTATCCGTTTCCGTACTGATCAGCCCAGATGTCAACGTAGAGTCTGTCCTTAACGTAGGCAGGAGCAAATCTGACTGCTGCAAATCCAAGTGCAAGAACTGCTCCGGCAAGAGCCGCTATTTTTCTTTTGGAAAACGCAGCCTTAGGATAGCAGAGTCTGTTGATAAGCGCACATCCGGTAACAGCAGCAAACGTAGGTATACTGCCGAGATCACGGCACCACCACTGAAATGCTATGATGAGAGCTGAAATGAGAACCATTCCGATATTATTCGGAGCGGTGCGTATTATCCAGTATTTTTTCTTTGTCTGCTGGCTTGAAAGTGATGAAGCACAGATCATGACAAGAAGCGGTTTCATAAATTCAGAAGGCTGAACGGAAAATCCGCCTATTCTTATCCACATGCTTCTTGAGCCGGCAAAAAGAAAGATTATAATCATAAGCACTGCTATGCCGGCATAACAGTACGGTCTGAATTTTTCCGCCTTAAAGCTGTTACGAGTAAATAAATAGCCGGCATGACATGAAATCATTCCGGCAGTAAGGGTTATAAAATGTTTAAGATTAAATTCTACACCGCCAAAACACGACTGAAATATCAGACTTATGTTTGCAATCAGTACCAGCAGGTAATCAACTGTGTAAGTGTCCTGCGTAAACGTCCCCAGGATCATGAAGTATGCTATGTCTGAAAAAATTACAAAGGCTGAAAGAATGATTACCGCAGCCACATCATCATAGGTCCCGTTCAGGTAAACGTTCAGAAGCAGAACAATGTGTGTAAGTACAACGAATAGTCTGATGAAAAAGTAACTAAGCTTTTCGTTTTCCTTTACCTTTTCTGCTGCCATTGTTTGTCTCCTTTATTCTCTTTATACGGAAAACCACTGCGCCAAGTCTGATCTCGTCATCCACATTGATCACAGCAGAATGTATCTTCTTTCCGTTAAGGTATGTGCCTGACTTTGAATTGAGATCTTCAAGAAGAAATACTCCGTCAGAATAAGTCAGTACTGCGTGATACCTTGAAACCGACAGATCAGGAAACTGGATATCTGCTGAACGGTGCCGGCCAAGAAGTATCTCGGAAGTTTCCACAGGAATTACCCTGCGGCCTTCGACAACAGCTATATATCCGAACTCTTTACGCCATTTCCTGTTACAGAGTTTCTTTTCCGATCCGCTTTTGAGCAGTATGATAAGAACACAAAGGTCAATGAAAAGCATGACGAACACACTTGCAAAACCTTTGAATGTAATTATCTGTGCGTAGAGTCCGTTAAGAAGATCTGAAACGGACTCTAGGTTTAAATTTACATTGTCAAAATTAAAATCCATGATTATCTGATCATATAGAGATCATATCCCATTGACTTGAGAGTTCCTGTAACTGAAGCGCTGTCGCCGCCTGCTGAAACGCACGGAACTACCTTCATGCTGCCTGTTTTGCCTTTTATCTTATCAAGTACGGAATGAAGTGACTCGCCGCCGAAATCATCCATGTTTACATTTACAACGAGAGACATTGTACCGAATTCTTCAGGATGGAATACTTCAGCTGAAGAGTTGATTATATCCGAAGCAGAAACCTCAAGCATAACCTTGCCGCCGTTTGCAGCTGCAGACTGGCTGAGCATATTCACAAGGTTTGTAAGTCCCTTGTATCGTTCAGGTGACTTTACGATCTCACCGATGTATCCAAGGTCCTTTTCACGGAAAGGCGGGAAATAGTTATCAGTACAGATAACACTCTTGATACCGGCTGATGTGATTTCATCAACAAGTGCGCAGAGATAATCCTGAGCAATAGGTGAGAAAGGTGAAAGCCAAGGCTTACCGCCTGCTTCAGCCTTGTTGTCAAGCCATTCACCGGTATAGCCGTCTTCGAACTGATAAGCTGCTTTTTTGTATGTTACAGGATAAATGTTATCTGCCACAGTACTTATGGAAGCTACCGGTACAAGTCCTTTCTCAGTTACAGCGTTTACGATGTCTCCGAGTGAGATATCAGATGAAACTGCTCCAGAAAGTCTTGCTGAGTTCACCTGTGAATCATAGTTGAGCTCACCGCCTGTTACCTTAAGCGGTATTGCAACAGATGTGCAGTCCTTAACCGATGAAAGCCGTGCAGAAAGCGCATCGATACTTGAAATGTCAGAAGCTGAAAGATAAACGCAGCCGCCCTTTACTACAGCCTGCGGAGCAGGTGACGGAGATGCTGACGGTGACGGTACAGGCTGAGCCTCAGCAGCATATTCAGTTGTAACCGGTACAGTTACTGCAGGAATCGAAGTAACAATAGTATCGTTTTCTGTAACGATAACAGTTGTCACTGCCTTTTGTTCAGAATCGCCCGTCTTTTCTATTTCAAGTCCGTCAAGACTGGTCTTGTATCTTGTGGTCACTGCCTCAGTAATAACCGGCAACTCCTCGTCAAGAACTGAATCGGATACCATTACCTCAGGTTCTGAATTCATTGTACGGAACACCTTGGCCATTGGTACAGCAATTACATAGTAACCGAATATACCTGCACCGAAAACTACAGCACATGTTCCGAGAATGGAACCGATCTGGCTGGAAGCTCCTCTCTTTTTCTTTCTCTGTTTATATATTTTCATACCTTTATTTTTTTTCATTTTAAAACTCTCCTTAATTACGGAAAACACTGACCATATACGGCAGTTCACGGTAACCGTCAGTACGGAACACGTTTAATGTTTATATCTGTCTGCCTGCCGGACAACAGGTGTCCTGTGTTTTCGCCCGCATTATCATTTTAAAGATCTGACTGCGTCTGCCATGGAAGCTGCATTGAACAGATAGCTTCCCGAAACAATAACATTTGCTCCGGCATCTCTGACAACGGAGATGGTCTTTGCGTTTATTCCGCCGTCGACCTGAATGTCAGTATCAAAACCATTTTCTGTAATGTATCGTCTGAGAGTACTGATCTTTTCAGCAGTTTCAGGAATGAATCCCTGTCCCCCGAAGCCGGGCTCCACTGTCATAATGAGAACCATGTCGACTCTGTCGAGAAATCTGTAAATTTCTTCAACAGGTGTCTTCGGCTTTACTGAAATACCGCATCTGATGCCTGCTGCCTTAACAGCGGCGATCACTTCGTCCGGATCGGAACTGCTTTCGACATGGAATGTGATCATGTCACTGCCGGCTTTTACAAATGCGTCTATATATTTCAAAGGATCACTGATCATAAGGTGAACATCTTTGAAAATGTCTGTATATTTGCTTAACTTCTCGAGTACAGGAAGTCCGAATGAAATATTGTCAACAAACTGACCATCCATTACATCGAAATGGAGCATGTCCACTCCGTTCTCCTTAAGTCTGTCGCATTCAGCTGCGAGATTAAGAAGATCAGCACCGAGTATAGAAGCAGAAATATAAGTTTTCAAAAAAGTTCAACCTCCAGAAAGATTCATAATATCAATACATACATATATATAATACCCTATTTTCGCCCTGCGGTCAACAATAATACGATATTTTTCTATAAAAAAATCCGGCACATGATTCAGATTTATTACGCAGATTGCACATAGTCTGAAAAAATGCAGTAAAAAACTCCGCGGGCAGGAACGAGCCTTAAGTGCGGAGCTTAAGCAGTGCTTTTAATAATACGTCCCCTTTACAGATAAACTTTCCCTGTAAAAGGGAGAAAGCCCTGTTCTATAAGAACAGAGCTTTCTAAAGGAGATATGAGAAAAAACACTATTTATAAGAAAATTTCAATAATTAATGATGTAAGGAAACTTTTATGTCTTCCTTACTATGGTTATATTATAGCATGAAAAAATAGCTTTGTCAATATAGATTATTATCTATCACTAAATTTACATGAAAAATGTATACATGCACAAAAACCAAATGGTCTGATAGTGGATTATATCTACGAACTGTACAAAACTGTTCTTTTTATATTGTCATATGGACAGTTTTGTGATCATCTGGTGTAGAAAGGTACTCTGTTTTCAACCGCTTTTTTTACCGAACTCATCTGAAAATCCTGCAATTGAAAGAGGACGGCCGTTAAGTGCCGGTTTTATTTTTTCTGCAATATTGTCGAACAGATTCTTTCTGATGCTCTTTACTTCATCTTCTGATGCATTTTCAGGAAATTCGTTGTCTACAATAAGAAGATAGCTTACATCGTTTCCTCTTCTCATAAGCTGAAGGTAAGCCTGTTCAACAGTGCCGTCTTCATTGAAGAAGTCCCTGAGAGCATCCTCGAGTTCTTCAGGATGTTCCTTGAGATCAGCTATGAAAACCTGTGAATTGTTTCTTTCATCGATGGCACTCTTTAATCCTTCAAGCAGTTCCCGTGAAAGAAGTATATTTGAACCGTAAGGATCTATGGCAAGTCCTCTCGGGCCTTCAGCGTCTGAAGCCACAATGTTTATATACTGGTCGAAATTACAGATAACAGTCTGGAAATGATCTTCCTTACGCCATTTTCTCACTTCTTCCATACTTGTGAATGCAGGAAGGAATCTTTCCTTTTTATCATTCTGAAGCATCATGAACTGTATACGTGTTTCACCCTTCTGGGATGAATCCTCAGCTACTCTGAATTCTCCGTCTTCACCCTTTACCTCAACGACTGCAGGAGTGATAAATGTTGCTCTTCTGAGTTCACTGATAAACTTTGCTTCAGTTTCCTTGGTTTTCTTGTCCTTCATTTCATACATTGCATAGACAAGTGCAGGGTTTTCTATTTCATCAAGTCTTATCTTTTTGTTTTCTGTATTTTCGCTCATTGTTTTTCACCTCATATAATCTTGTTGCTTTCAGGTTTGATTCCTGTATAAATCATTATTTTATTCTACCACTTTTCCCATGCAGATGTCAAGTAAAAAAAGGCTTTCCGAAAAAACCGGAAAGCCCCGTGTATTCAGGAAAACAGTGTTTCCTTAGAATTCTTTATCAGATAGCAATTTCTCTTGCTACTTCGTGTGTGTGTGTTTCGTATGGCTTCTGCATTGAAAGTGCTTCCTGAATGTCGAAGTCAACGATCTTGTTATTCTGCATACCTACAACTCTGTTGCCGATTCCCTGTGTGAGAAGATCAACAGCATAGTTACCCATAAGGCTTGCGATAACTCTGTCTCTTAATGTTGGTGAACCGCCGCGCTGTACGTGACCGAGAATTGTTGCTCTTGCTTCGATGCCTGTCTTTTCCTGAAGTGTCTGAGCGATCTCCTGTGAATGACCAACACCTTCAGCAACAACGATGATGAAGTGCTGCTTGCCTGTCTTTCTTGTTTCGAGCATCTTCTTTGCTACTTCGTCAAGGTCATAAGGCATTTCCTTTGTGATGATCTCTGTAGCGCCGCAGGCAATACCTGTGTTTACTGCGATGTAACCAGCGTTTCTGCCCATTACTTCAACGACACTGCAGCGGTCATGTGACTGAGCTGTATCTCTGATCTTGTCAACCATTTCGAGTGCTGTGTTCATTGCTGTATCGTAACCGATAGTATATTCTGTGCAGGCAATATCATTATCGATAGTACCAGGGAGACCGATGCAAAGGATTCCCTTTGCTGATAAGTCTGCAGCACCTCTGAACGAACCGTCGCCGCCGATAACTACAATACCTTCAAGACCGATTTCCTTGCACTTGGCAACTGCCTTGTCAACACCTTCAGCTGTTCTGAATTCAGGACATCTTGCTGTGTAAAGGCATGTGCCGCCCTTCTGAAGTATATCTGAAACTGAGCGTTCATTCATTTCAATGATGTCGCCGTTGATAAGACCATTGTATCCTCTTCTGATACCGTAAACCTTAATTCCTCTGCTGATAGCAGTTCTTGCAACTGCACGTACTGCAGCATTCATTCCAGGGGCATCTCCGCCGCTTGTTAAAACACCAATAGTTTTGATCATATCCAAATACTCCATTCTGCCGATCGGCTTATTATATATTACAGTTAAACCCAAAACAGCAATGACTTTAACCATATTATATTTATTTTTTTAATTTTAACAAACACATTATACGTGTTTATATATCTGTAAACTGCATTTTATATGCGCAGTTTCTGTAAACAGCAGGCCGGTTTATATGTTCCTTAAAAAAAACCCGCCTCTATATATTTTACTACATTTATGAAGTTTGTCAAGTCCTAAAATGCAAAACGCTTACAGAACGGTCATATAAGAGCTGTTTTATCCGGTGGAAAAATCCTGACAAGTTCCCTGTAATATTCGCGTGTAAGGTCAGCACTGAGTTCTCCGTGAGGCGCAATTATCTTTCTTAAGTCGGAAAGATAGAAACATATCTTAACATTTCCCGCTTCTGACGACGGCAGTTCTGAAATTGTATCCTTAAGTTCCTTCGACGTGGTACTTATGCATAGTTTTCTCCGCAGAGCTGCATTTCTGAATTCATCAGCAGTAAATACTGCGGAAACAATAATGCTTTTTCCCTTTTCCTTTTCCGAGATCTTTCCGGTTATACGGACCGTACTGTCCTTTTTTAGCTTGCCGCCGTAGTTTTTCCATACATCCGGGAAGACGACGCATTCTATCTTTCCTGTCATATCCTCAACGGTAACAAAACTCATTCTGTCGCCTTTTCTGGTCGTATGGCTTTTCTCGGATACTACTGTTCCGAAAACTGAAACTTCACTCTGATCGCTGTATTTTTTAAACGGATCTTCGGTAATTTCAGCTGTATCAGGAATACGCGAAAGCTTTACAAGATAATCGTATTCCTCAAGAGGATGTCCGGACATGAAAATCCCCGTGACCTCCTTCTCCATGGCCAGGAGTTCATTATAGGGATATTCCGGAGCGTCCGGCACAAAGACATCATTATCTGTTCCGGATCCTCCGAAAAGATCAAGCTGACCTTCAATAACAGAACTGTTTACCGCGATGATCGTATCAAGGTTTTCGAGCATCTGTCTGCGGTTGAGTCCAAGGTCGTCAAATGCACCGGCATAAATCAGGCTTTCCGTCATCTTGCGGCTGATACCGTATTTTTTAGTCCTGACTGCAAAATCACGAAGCGAACGGTAAAGACCGTTGTTTTCGCGTTCAGAAATAATATCACTGACCGCTGCCCTGCCGATATTCTTCACAGCCGAAAGACCGAAGCGAATACCTTCGGGAACTGCGGTAAAATCAACGCCGCTCCCGTTTACGGATGGTTTGATTATGTTTACACCTGAAGCACGGCATTCGTTCATGTACTCCATGAATTTCCCGCCGGCACCGTTAAGGCAGGCAGACATTACGGAGGCCATGTATTCCTTAAAGTAATGACATTTCAGATAAGCTGTCTGGTAGGCAAGATATGCGTATGCAGCTGCATGTGATTTGTTGAATGCGTATGAGGCAAATGCAGACATACGTTCAAATATTGCTTCTGCTGTTTTTTCAGGAATACCGGATGCTACAGCTCCGCGGCACGGTGTTCCGTCACTGCCGTCACTTCCATGGATAAATCTTCTTCTTTCATTTTCCATTACATCGTGCTTTTTCTTTGCCATTGCACGGCGGACCTTGTCAGCTCCGCCGTAGGTATATCCGGCAAGTCTGCGGAAGATCTCCATTACCTGCTCCTGATATACGATACAGCCGTAGGTCACCGAAAGAATATCTTCCAGTTCAGGACAGTCGTATCTGATTTCTTCAGGATGATTCTTGTTATGAAGATATACCGGGATAGACTCCATCGGTCCCGGTCTGTACAGTGCAATGGCAGCAGTAAGGTCTTCTATGCTTGACGGCTTAAGCTTCATTATCAGGGCACGCATACCGCGGCTTTCAAACTGAAACACTGCCGACGTGCTGCCTTCGGACATCATCCTGAAAACCTCTGCATCATCAGTCGGAATACGGTTCATGTCCGGTCTGCTGCCGCCGATCCTTCTAAGGCAGTTTTCGATTATTGTCAGGTTGCGCAGGCCGAGAAAATCTATTTTAAGAATACCAAGGCTTTCGAGTACCGACATCGGATACTGTGTTGTGACAACGTCATGGCTTATGCGAAGCGGAACGGAATCACTGACAGGGCCGTTTGCGAGAACGACTCCTGCTGCGTGAACTGATGTATTGCGCGGCATTCCTTCAAGTTTTTTCGCCATGTCAAGCAGACGACGTACCTCCTGATCGGTACTGTAAAGCCTTTTAAGCTTTTCTTCCTTTTCCAGAGCCTTTGCAATAGTCATGTTGAGTTCCGGAGAGATGAGCTTTGCAGTGGCGTCACATACTCCGTAGGATATTCCCATTGCTCTGCCGGCATCACGGACCGCACTTCTTGCAAGAAGCGTGTCGAACGTTATTATCTGTGCCACACGGTCCCTGCCGTACTTTGAAGCCACATAATCGATGACTTCGCCCCTTCTGTCAACGCAGAAGTCAATGTCGAAGTCCGGCATGCTTACTCGTTCAGGATTAAGAAAACGTTCAAAGATCAGGTTGTAGCGTATAGGATCAACTGCAGTAATACCTATGCAGTATGCACACAGGCTTCCGGCACCTGATCCTCTGCCCGGACCGACAGGTATTCCGTTTCTTCGGGCATAGTCGATAAAATCCCATACGATCAGATAATAATCGACATACCCCATTCCGGAAATAACGCTTATCTCGTACTCCATTCGTTCGGTTATTTCCTTTGAAGGATTTTCACCGTATTTTTCATGAAGGCCTTTTTCGCAGAGTTCCTTAAAGAAGACAGTTCTGTCTCTGCCGTCATCCATAGGATACTCCGGAAGACTCGCCAGACCGAATTCTATTTCTACATTGCATCTGTCTGCTATTTCGGACGTTACACTCACAGCCTCCGGCATATTTTTAAAGAGTTTCATCATTTCATCTTCGCTTTTCATGTAAAACTCATCTGTCGGAAATTCCATGGAAGGATCATCAACTGTGCTGCCGGTCTGGATGCACAGCATGACTTTCTGCATTTGGGCATCTTCCTTTGAAATATAATGAACGTCATTGGTAGCCGCGAGCGGTATTCCTGTTTCTGATGACAGCCTTGCAAGTAGAGGAGTTATCTTTTTCTGCTCAGGTATTCCGTGGTCCTGAACTTCCAGAAAATAATTATCCTTACCGAAAATGTCTCTGTACTTAAGTGCAGTCTTCTTTGCCGCTTCATAGTTTCCGTCTGTAAGTTCCGAAGCGACTTCTCCTGCCAGACACGCAGACAGGCAGATAAGACCTTCATGATATTTTTCAAGAAGGTCTGTATCCACCCTGGGTTTGTTGTAAAAACCAGTGATAAAGCTTTCGGAAACAAGCTTTATCAGGTTGTGGTAACCTGTATTGTTTTCGCAGAGAAGTACAAGATGATAGGGCTTTGAGTCGATGTTATGCACCTTGTCAAACCTTGTTCTCGGAGCCACATACACTTCACAGCCGATCACCGGTTTGATCCCGGCTTTTTTCGCTTCTGTGTAAAAATCAACTGTACCGTACATTACTCCGTGATCTGTAACGGCAACAGCCTTCTGACCGAGTTCTGCAGCACGCTTTACCAGTTCACTGATCCGGCACGCTCCGTCAAGAAGGCTGTACATACTGTGAAGATGAAGATGAACGAAATTACTCATTGTTCTCTTTCCTTATCTGGTCGGCTATCTGTTTTATGCGCTTCAGCCGATGGTTCACTCCTGATCTTCCGATAGGAGGATCGAGGATCTCGCCGAGATCGTTGAGACTGAATTCAGGATTTTCAAGTCTTGCCTCTGCGATCTCGCGAAGAGTGTCCGGCAGATTTTCAAGTCCCATCCTGCTTTCGATGAGCCTGATATCCTGAAGCTGACTGACTGAAGCAGCACTTGTTTTATTAAGATTGGCCATGTCACAGTTGCGGACACGGTTCACCCTGTTTCGCATATCCTTGAGGATCTTGATATTCATTATTTCGAGAGTGGAGTTCTGCGCACCCATAAAAGTGAGTATCTCCTCAATGTTCTCGCTTTCCTTGATGTACAGGATGTAATTGTTCTTGCGTGTAACCGTTTTTGCTTTCAGATCGAAGGAGTTAAGCAGAATATTCAGGTCTTCGCAAAGATTTCCGGTACCTATCACAAACTCAAGATGATATCCGTTTTCAGGATTATTGACACTTCCGCAGCTTAAAAATACTCCGGCAAGAAAATTTGCCATGCTGTTGTTATCGATATTCTTCAGATCGATTTCGCGGGCCTCCGGATCGATCCTGAACCTGTCAGTTATGACCTTTACGTTTTCACGTCCTGTAACAGTAAAAGAATACAAGGATGTGCCGTTTTTCCGTTCGGTCACATCCTCATTAATTTTAACTGTGTTTTTAAATATCTCAGCAAAGAGCGCCGAAAAGGTCTCTGCAACAAGCTGATTCTCTGACTGAAAACATATTTCGTCGCGTGTGATCCTGTTGCAGAAAAGGATCAGGCCGTAGAGGCAGGCGAATTTTTTATCCTTGTCTGTAACTGCAGAAATGATCTCTGCTTTTACTTCATTTGAAAATGACAAAGCAATTCTCCTCTGTATATACGAAAAACTGCTGATACATATCAAAGTCTTTGCTTACAAATAAAAATATCAGCGTTTTCCTTATGATTTTGTTATATCCCTGTGGGTTTTAAGAACGTCGTAGCCTGCTTCTTCAAGGAAACCTGCCATAAGTTCGGTAAACGTAACTGAACGGTGCTTTCCGCCGGTACATCCGAAGGCAATGACAAGCTGACTCTTTCCTTCACTTATATACATCGGAACAAGGAAAGCGATAAGATCCTCGAGTTTTTTCAGCAGTTCACGAGACTGTTCAAATCCCATAACGTAGTCTCTTACCTCTTCATCGCGTCCGGTAAGATGTTTGAGTTCCGGTATGTAAAACGGATTCGGCAGACAGCGGACATCGAACACAAGATCAGCCTCTGCTGATGAACCGTATTTAAAGCCGAATGACATTACCTTGATAAGTATTGAGTCACTTGATTTTTTCAGGAAAAGATCAACGATCGATTCCTTAAGCTGCGAGCTCTTCAGATAGGAAGTATCGATGTAATAGTCGGCAACCTCACGAAGGCAGTCAAGTTTTGTCCTTTCATATGCAACTGCCTTTTCAAGACTTCCGTCAAAATCATTCCCGAGGGGATGCTTTCTTCTCGTTTCCTTGTAGCGTTTGATTATAACGTCATTGCTTGATTCAAGATAGAGCACCTTTACATCAAAATGTTCTTCCTTCATCTCTTCGATCGAACGGATAACTTCCTTTGAGAACATTTCACCGGAACGGATGTCCACGGCAAGAGCGACCTTGTTCATTTTACCGTCACGGCAGATCTCGACGAACTTCGAGATAAGCTGAGGCGGCAGATTATCGATACAGTAGAAACCTATGTCCTCAAGCACATTCATCGCACAGGATTTTCCCGATCCGGAAAGCCCTGTAACTATCACAAACTGCATTTAAGAATATGCCTCCTATTTGAGTATCTCAGGCTCGAGTTCAAGTTCGTAGCCGGTATCTGCTTTAACTTTTTCCCGTACATGTTCAACAAGGCTCATAAGATCTTCATAAGTTGCATTGCCCTTGTTGATAACGAACCCGCTGTGTTTTTCGCTGACCTGAGCATCACCGACAGAAAATCCCTTAAGTCCGCACTGTTCGATAAGAGCAGCTGCAAAGACATTGTTCTCCGGTCGCTTGAATGTGCTTCCGGCACTCGGGAAATTAAGCGGCTGTTTATCACGGCGCTTCGTAATGAGTTCATCCATTTTCTTTTCTATTTCACTGACGGATCCCCTGCGGAGTCTGACTCTTACTCTGAGGATGATCCTTCCGGAATTCATAAATGCACTGTGACGGTATGAAAGATCCATACATTCTGATGAAATGGTTCTTATTTCACCGTCGGTGTCAAGATAATCAGCTGAGATCACCACGTCAGACATCTCACCGCCGTATGCGCCTGCATTCATGTAGAGGGCGCCTCCCACGGTGCCCGGAATTCCGTACGCAAATTCAAGACCTGTATAGCCTTCATTTCTTGCTGTTATACAGAGACGTGAAAGCATGAGTCCTGATTCGCACTCAATTACTCCGTCCTTTATGTAGTTTATCGCGGAAAAATCATTTCCTATAATGATAACAGCACCGTCAAAGAATTTGTCTTCAGCTATCACATTGCTTCCGTTTCCGAGAACAGCGTATTTCACACTGTTTTCACGGCAGTAGGAAACAACTGATGCAAGTGACTCCTCACTGTTTATAAACACAGCGATACGGCATTTTCCGCCTATTCTGAAAGTGGTATGCTCCTTAAGGGATTCATCAGTGCTGTATCTGCATCCGAAACTGTCACATAATGAGATCAGTTCGTTTAAATATGACATTTATTTCACTCCAGTACTCTAATTATGTCTTTTCCGCTCTGCTCCATACCGAGTCGTTCAAGAAGCTCGTGTGTAGCATTGTAACCCATTTTCTTCTGTCTTGCATTCATGGCAGCGACCTCGAGTATTACCGCAAGGTTACGGCCCGGCTTGACCGGGATAGTAACTGCCGGAATATTTACACCGAGAATTGAAATGTACTCGTTGTCGATACCGAGTCTGTCGTAGAGTTTTTCCTTGTCCCAGATCTCAAGTTCAACAATAAGGTCAATTTTTTCCGAAACCTTGACTGCACCGACACCGAAAAGTGTTCTTGCATTGATTATGCCGATTCCGCGGAGTTCAAGAAAATGGCGGATGTTGTCAGGAGAAGTTCCGACGAGACTGATGTTTGAAACTTTTCTGATTTCAACGGAATCGTCAGCAACGAGTCTGTGTCCGCGCTTTACAAGTTCGATAGCAGTTTCACTCTTTCCGACACCGCTTTCGCCGAGAATAAGAACACCTTCGCCGTAGATCTCGACAAGAACACCGTGTCTTGTGATCCTCGGAGCGAGTTTAAGGTTCAGGAAGGCGATAAGCGCAGCCATAAAACTTGACGTACTGTCCTTTGATCTGAGAACAGGTATTTTTTCCTCTTCTGCAAGAGAAACGAATTCAGGGAAAATGCTAAGATCAAGATCACGGGTAATTACCAGTGCAGGGATCTTGGTCTTGAACAGAGTGTGAATGATCTCGGTACGGTTTTCCTCGCCTATGGTCGAAAGATATGCGAATTCAGTTTTTCCGAGTATCTGTATACGTTCAGGATTGAAGTATTCGTAGAAATTCATGAGCTGAAGACCTGGTCTGTTTACTTCGTTTTCTGAAATAAGAACCTCCTCAGCCGGTTTTGGAAGATAAACTGTTTCGAGTTTAAGTTCATCTATTATCTGCTGCAGTGTTACTGTAAATTTATTTGCCTCCGTATTCGGCGTTGTATGTGACATTGACACGCACCCCTTTTTCCTGATTAAACGGACTTGAATTATTCCGGTCGAATAAAAATAATATCAGTTTTATTATACATTAAAACGGGCATTTTTTCAAGTCCTAACATAAAATGAACGAGTTTATACGTCATGATGTTATTCAACACAGTTTTTCACATACTGTTGAATTTTTTTATGAGTATTATCACAATAAAGAAATATTTCAAAAAAGGTGTTGACAAAGTTATCGACTGGTGGTATAATAAATATCGTTGTCACGGGCGATACGAAACGTCCTTAACACGATGAGGTATTAGCTCAGTTGGCAGAGCATTTGACTTTTAATCAAAGGGTCTGGGGTTCGAATCCCCAATACCTCACTTGATTTGAATTAATCAAATCCCACATGCGTCTGTAGCTCAGCTGGATAGAGTGACTGGCTACGAACCAGTAGGTCGGGGGTTCGAGCCCCTTCAGGCGCACCAGAGAGCACTTCTTTTGAAGTGCTCTTTTTTGTTATGTTCTTTATTTTTTTTAGGATCTTTAATGTAATAAATACAGGATCAGCCTGACCTGCGTATTAACTTATGCAGGTCAGGCTGATTTTTCGTATTTCCATAAGGAAACGCTGATTTATAAATAAATCAGCGTGGGGCTCGGGGCGAAGCCCCGCAAATCCCACCTCCGGAAATCCGGCGAATCCGGATTTCCGATATAATCAGTGTTTCCTTAACATTCTTTGTTTTGATCCATCAGTTCTGCAGATTGTTTACTGTTATTTTCACGCTGAAAATATTCTGTTTAGTTATTTCTGCACTTACTGTCCAGCCGAGACGTTCACACAGAAGTTTTACCACGTAAAGGCCAAGTCCTGAACCTTCCGCTGTTCTTGCATTCATACGGTAAAAAGGTTCAAACACACGTTCTGTATCAACTGAAACTCCTTCGGATAGACCATTGAAAACTTTTAAAGTTACGTGATCCTCTGCATTTTTCAGTGAGACTCCGAAGCTTCCGTCAGCATATTTCCTGACGTTGGACATAAGGTTTTCGAGTATTCTTTCAAGCATGTGAGGATCGGTATTTATCACGATCCCGTCTTCCACTTCAAAATCAGTTTTCATCTTCCTGCTTTCGATCCATGAATGCTGTTCAAGCAGAGTCTCCGTCATAAGATTGCTTAAGTTCACATCTTCAGTAGTCATATCGCCGGACTGATTTTCATTTCTGGCGAACTCAAAAAAGTCATCGGAAAGTTCTTTGAGATAACGGTTTTTCTGAATCGCTGTCGCAAGATATTCCCTATTCTTTCCCATAAGCTCACCGTTTTTTTCGATCATCTGAAGATAGCCAAGCGACGATGTAAGTGGTGTGCGGAAATCATGGGATATACCTGAAATGACCGTTCCGAGTCTCTTTTCCTTTTCACGGTATCCTGCTCCGAGTTCACGCTGGATATCAACATGCTCATTGACTAGAACTGCAAGCTTTACAAGATCATCATCAAAATCAGTGACCTTCACAGGCTGACGGTAATCAGAAGATTTTAGCTTTTCAAGTTCGGATGAGAAATTTCTTATATTTCGTTTAAGCAGAATATATTTCACAAGTATCCATACAATAAAAACAGAGAGGCACACGATAACGGAAATAAAGATCATATCCATAGCGTATACCTCCTTTTTTTATGAATTCACTGATTAAGTCAGCAATCCGGCTTCGCCGGATTGCCGGGGTGGTGAGATTGCGGGGCTTCGCCCCGTGCCCCGCGATTATTTGTACGACTGTTCAGTAACCCATCTTTTCTTTGTCGAAACGTAAGCAAGCCAGTACATAAGTGCAGTCACTATGACTGAGCTTATAATTATTTTAACTGCGATATGTTCATTCGGTATCGCTTCCAGCATCGAAGCATTTAATTCTGCACTGCCGAGAGCATACAGCTGTGTGGACACCAGCATGGAGACTGCAGGTGAAACATCAGTTCCTGTAGCATATCCGAAAAAGACAAACGGCATAGTCTCAAAGGCAAGCAGCATAAGCGAGAAGACACTTACTGCCACATGTTTGAATGCTATCCCGAAGCTCATTATGAAAACATATATCCTCATGATGCAGAGCCAGATAAGGAACAGAGTACCGGCAGGAACTGAACCCAGAACTGCGAGCAGCACAAGCACCGGAAGACAGTAAAATACGTTCAGAATAAATGCTCCGAGCAGAAGTTTGCTTAAAACTATTTCATGCGGTGAATATCCGCCGGCAAGTTCGTACTGCCCAAGTCTCAGATGAAAAGCGTAAACTATTACTGAAGTCACGGCGACGGCCGCTGCCGAAGTCATACTCAAAGCTGCCTCAAGAAAACTGTCAAGGGAAACTGCCATTTCTTCATTTACAAACAGCACTATGGCTGCAGACATAAGAAGAACGGACCACAAAATAAGCCACTGTGAACCGGTATGTTTTATTCTGAACCATTCAGCTTTTATAAGTCTAATCATGGCACTCACCTACCTTTTCAAGATAGTAGTCCTCAAGATTCTGACCTTCCTCATTGAATCTGGTAATTATCAGACCCGAATCAGTAACTGTTTTTGAAATGCGTTCCGGCTCATCAAGCCTTTCAAAAATGTGTATCTCGTCCCCGTGGATAACCTTGTAGTCGTGAAGTGAAAGCTTTTCCTCAAGTACCGCTGCCGTTCTGTTTATATCATTGGTTCTGAGGGCAATGTGGTTCCGGCACTTAAGGAGAAGTTCCTCACGGCTGAGGTTTTCAACAAGACTGCCGCTGCTTATTATGGAGAAATCGGTACAGATCTCACTCAGTTCCGCAAGAAGATGACTGGAAATGAGCACAGTCACTCCCCACTCCTCCTGCATTCTTCTGATAAGATTTCTTATCTCGACGATGCCCTCCGGATCAAGACCGTTTACCGGTTCGTCAAGCACCATTATCTCCGGTTTCGGAAGCAGTGCCATTCCTATTCCGAGGCGCTGTTTCATTCCGAGTGAAAACTTTCCGGCATATTTCTTTCCGGTATCAGCGAGTCCGACAATATCAAGTATCTCATCGATACGCTTTTCATCGGGATAGCCTCTGAGAATTCTGATGTACTCAAGATTATCCCTTGCCGTCATTGAAACTGAAATGACAGGCTGTTCGATCATGAAGCTCATTCTGGCGCGGTTTTTCTGTATATCTTCTGCACTTCCGAAGAACTCCATTTCACCTGAATCCGGTAAAATGATACCGGCAAGGCATTTCATTATCGTAGTCTTGCCGGCACCGTTAGGTCCAATAAGTCCGCAGATATGACCTTTCTCAACGCTTAAGTCAAAATTCTTAAGGACCTTTGCTTTTCTGTAGGACTTTGAAAGTCCCTTTATAGTTATAACACTGTTTGTCATAGCCACCATCCTTTCTCTTTCTGTATCTTATTCTAAACGAAAAAGGTAAAGAAAACGTTAAATGAATGGTTAAGAAAAGGTTAAATTAAACCGGAAATCCGGCTTCGCCGGATTTCCGGAGATGGGGTTGCGGGGCTTCGCCCCGGGCCCCAAGCTGATTTATTAATAAATCAGCTTAACAGCCTGTAACCCATTCCCCAGACAGTTTCTATGTATTCATTATCCGGATCGTGTTTTTTGATCTTGGCACGAATGTTACTCATGTGTACCTTTACCGTGTTGTCGTCACTGAGATACGACTCACCCCAGACACTTTCAAAAAGATTGGCCTTTGACCAGATCTTCGCCGGATTCTTCAGCATAAGTGCGAGTATGGCAAATTCCTTGACCGTAAGGGCGAGTTCTCTGCCGCAGACCTCTGCTGTTCCGGAGTTCAGATCCAGCGTCAGATTTTTAAAACTTAAGATCTGTTCTTCGGTATCTGCATTGTCACCGCCGCCGGAACGTCTGAGCACTGCTTCCGTGCGCACAAGGAGCTCGTCGAGGTCAAATGGTTTGGTGAGATAATCGTCCGCACCCATTTTAATGAGATCTATCTTTGTGCTCGTTTCGCTCTTCGCAGAAAGAATGATCACGGGAACGGAAGAAAACTCCCTTATCTTTTTAAGAACCATGTCCCCGCTCTGAAAAGGAAGCATAAGATCAAGTATCACAAGTGATATGTCCGTATTTTCACGCACCTGACGCACTGCCTCAAGTCCGTTAAGTGCTGAAAGTGTATCAAAACCTTCCGAGGAGAGATAATCACACACAAGGCGGTTTATCTGCTCATCATCCTCGGCTATAAGTATTTTCCTCATTGTCACCGAAGCCGTATATCAGCCTGCTCTGAAAACTGAAAAGAACGGGATCGCTATCGCACCAATGAACATGAGTCCTGCAACGACAAGGATAAGTATCCTTAAAACCATGCTTTTATTTGAAGTACTGCTGCTGTAGCTGTATGCCGGTCTTTCACCAGCGCTGTTTGCATTTTCAGTTCTGGTATCTGCATTGTTTGCCGGCTTTACACTGTTTACTTTTCTTGGTTTTCTCTTTTTGTTGTTTGCCATTTAAAAAGCACCCCTTTTAATAAATTGCACAAGCACTTTTGATTCGGAGATCTTTAAGCGGGAAGTCCTGCTTTTCCCCTGTGCTTAAAACCATTACTTTCTTTTACGGCGTTCATAGCCCTGAGGCTTTCTTCTGCCGTGGTGATCGCCTCTTCTTGAAGAGCCGCTTCCGCCGTGACGCTGTTCCCTCTTTTCAGACTGCTGCTTCTCGCAGAGTTTTACTGAGACTTTTCTGCCGTTTATTTTGGTATTGTTGAGTGCATCAACAATGAATTCAGCATCGGCTATCGGCACTTCAACTGTTGAGTATTTGTCGAAAATATCTATCTTTCCGAAGCTCTTTCCCTGCATTCCTGTTGCTTCAACAAGTGCACCGAGAATGAAGTTCGGAGCTATTCTGCTTAACTTTCCGGCTGAGATCTCGATCTTGACAGCCTTGTCCTTTGTAAGCTTCTGACCGCCGCCGGCAGGTCTTGCCTTTTCCTTCTTGACTATCTTCGGGATCTCGAATTCAGGAATGTTCTTAAGTTCCTTGTTAAGTCTTAAGTTGATAAGGATCCCTGCGATTTCCTCGACTGAATATCCTTCCTTTGTAAGAATGTTCAGAATAACTTCAGCTTCCTCACGGAGAGGCTGTTCCGAAGCAGCCGTGATCCTTGAAACCACCTTGAGCATCTTGGATTCGATTATCTGACTGCGCTGCGGAAGTTCCTTTTCCTGTATCTCAGTCTTTATATATCTTGAAAGTGCGCGGAGATCACAGATCTGTTTGCGGTTGCTTATAAGAGTGTATGCTGTACCTGATTTTCCGGCACGTCCGGTTCTTCCGATACGGTGGATGTAATACTCGTTGTCCTGCGGGAGATCGTAGTTGAATACCACGTCAACGCCGCTTACATCGATTCCTCGTGCAGCTACATCAGTTGCGATAAGAATGTTTATTCTTCCTGACTTGAACTTGTCCATTACAAAGCTTCTCTGCTGCTGCTTCATGTCACCGTGAAGGCCGGCAGCCTTAAAGCCCTTTGCTGTAAGTGCATCGGTAAGTTCATCAACCATCTTCTTGGTGTTGCAGAAGATCATTGAAGCCTTTGGTTCATAAGCCATGAGAAGATACTGCATTGCTTCAGTCTTCATGCCGGCCGGAATGTCGAAATAGTACTGTTCTATCGTATCGACAGTTCTGTACTTCTGATCGATCTTTATAAGTTCAGGATCGTTCTGGTACTGGTTTGTGATAGCCATAATAGCCGGAGGCATTGTAGCGGAGAACATTATTGTCTGTCTTTCCTCCGGTATCTGCTGGAGAATGGTCTCGATGTCCTCACGGAAGCCCATGTTCAGCATTTCGTCTGCCTCGTCGAGAATGATCATCTTAAGGTTTTCAAGCTTTATCGTGCGCCTTCTCATGTGATCCATTACTCGTCCCGGTGTACCGACAACGATGTTGGCGCCCTTCTTAAGGTCGAGGATCTGTCTGTCCATGCTTGCACCGCCGTAAACGGCACACGGTTTTACCCATCCCATGTATTTTGAGAATTTCTTTATCTCATCGCAGGCCTGCATTGCAAGTTCTCTGGTCGGACAGAGAATGAGCACTTCAACGCCTTTTTTCTCGTATGATATACTTTCGATGGCAGGGATACCAAATGCAGCCGTCTTTCCTGTACCGGTATTTGATTTACCGATCACATCCTTACCTGTACGGATAAGCGGGATACTTTTAGCCTGTATCTCAGTTGCTTCGCTGAATCCCATGTCTTCGATGGCTCTGAGTACTTCTTCTGTCAAATGCAGTTCATTGAATTTCATATAATAATCGCAGTTCCTTCCTGTAAAAAAACAAGGGCGAACCTATGGCCGCCCACAATCAAATAATATGATAACATTAAATCAAGGTTATGTCAAGTGTTTTTTATTTTACATCAATAGCCTCTGTCCAGTATTCCTGGTTGTAGATGTCAGTGAATCTGTAGAGCACCTTGACTGCGCCGTCGCCTACAACTGTATCGCTTACCTTCATATCAGAAGTTACTGTCATCTTTTCACCAAAGTAGAAAGAGTCAACATATTTTCCGTCATACGTGTAATAGTCGCAGACGAAATCAAGCTCATCGCCGGCTTTGAGTTCGGTAAGGTTCTTGGCAACTGCATCTGTCTCACCGTCAATGTAGTCTGTTGAAGCGCCTGCGATGAATCCGTTTTTGCCGTCCTCAAAAACAAGTATCAGGTTTACTCTTTCACCGTTGAGGAATGCAGGGACGTAACCGGAAACTGTGAAATTCTTACCGTCATCTGTTGTATCAGTGTGATAGTACGCAACAGGCTGGCCGTTGATGGATACCCATGTCTTGTCGGTATCAGCAACGAGGTCGCCGGCATCTGTAAAGTCGAATACGTTGTCAGTTCCGAGATCGATGTATCCGCTGCCGTCATCGTAGAACATGTTCTTGTCAAGTTCATGAACAAGTGCCCACTGGCTTTCTGACATTGAGATAGTGTACTTGTCACCGGAATTTTTCCAGATGAGGTTGTTCGTGTCGATCATGTTTGCTGCAAGATAGTTTGTTGTATCTTCATCAGACATCGGCATTTCCTTCATGAAGTCGATGTTTGAAAGATCGAGTCCTGCTACTGAACCGCCTGTAAGGCTTCCGAGAAGTGAATTCACAAGTGAACCGGAGCCGCCGGACATGAGCTGTGAAGCAATGTCTGATCCTGAAGGCATGAAGCTGTCGAGAAGTGATGATACAGGTGAACCAGCTGCTGAACCGCCTGCTGCGATCTGACCGCTTGTTTCAAGGCTTGCGAACTGTCTGATACAGCTTGCATAGTCATTGTCCATACCGATCTTGTTCATTGTGCTGCATGCGGAATCGACCTTTGAAGCTGCCTTGTAAGGGAAGTAGATCGATACGCCGTAGGCTTCAGTCATTTCTTTTGATGTCTGGTTGTACTTTACGGCACTCTTCAGAACTGAAGCAAGCTCCTTGGCTTCAGGTGTTCCTATGTTGTTTGCAAGGTGAACAAGGTCTACCTGATCTATTCTTGAACTCTGGGCAAATTCTCTTGTGTTGTATCTTGCGTCTGAGATCTGCTTGTAGTTCTTGTTCTTAAGTTCTGTACTTACTGACTGGGCAAAACCGCTCATCTTTGAAGGAACAGTGTTGATGAACTCGGCAAGGTCGATAACTGAAAGAGTTGTCTTCTGACCGCGGCACTGTGAAGCACATGTGCTTACAAAGTCGTCAACGATGTTCTTGCCGATGTCGAGTGTTGACATTGAAGGATTGTCGCCGAGATTTGTGAGCCAGTTCTTGTAGTACCAGCCGATACCCGGTTCTGTTTCCTCAGATGCGATAAGATAGTCTGCATACTTTTCAGCCATAAATGCTGTTTCAGCAGTAGCCATAAGGCATGCGTCAAAGCCGATGAAGTCGAATGTCACTCCGCCGTTCTTAAGAGCTGAGTCAAGCTTTGAAAGATCCATTGAACCCTTGTTTCTGTTGATCTCGTCATAGCCGTAGCCTGAAACTGATCCGCCGCCGTGATCCCAGAGAATAAGGTCGTTTCTGTTAGCCGGATAATTCTGAGCACAGTATTTGATAAATGAAGTAAGTGTTTCAGGATCAGTCATGGCCCCTGTGCCCATGTTCTTTTCGAGGCATCTGATGCCGCCGCTCTCGACCTTGTAGATCTGGTTTGATGAGCTGCTGATACCGTTTGTTTTCCAGCCTCTGCATCCGCCCGTGTAGACAATTACGTTTACATTGTCACCGAACTTTGCGGAAGCCATTTCCTGAAGGTCGTTTGTTGCCATGCCGTACTTGGACTCAAGGTCGGTACCGCACATATATACCATAAGAGTAACCTGATCAGCGCCGTTTCCGAGAATGTTTGTTCTCTTTTCGCGTGATCCTGCTGCTACGGAAGTATCAACTGCAGAGTAGTCAGCTGAGTAACCGACGCTGCCTGAGCTGCTTCCTGAGCTCACGAACGAATCCATGATGCCGTTGTTTCCGCCCATAAGATCGGAAACATCGATACCGCCGCCTGAGCCGCCTAAAAACTTAAGCAGGAAGTAACCTGCAATAAGTAAGACAGGAAGGCCTATTCCGCCTCTTGTGATCACTTTTCTTGATGTCGACGATCCGCTGCTGTGAGAAGAAAAGCTGCCCGAAGAACCTACCGGTCCTGTTCCGAGTCCTTCTCCCCTTCTGTGAGCGCCGCTTCCGCCGGAAGTAACATTTTTTTCACGCGAACGTGGTCTGTTATCCATTGAATCATTCTCCTTTTACTTATTTATGAATTTGTCTATAATATATCTCGGTCTCTGCTTTACTTCAGCATAGATCTTACCGACATATTCACCGATTATACCAAGGCACAGCAGCTGAAGTCCGCCTATGAGCCAGATGGAACAGAGCGTGCTTGACCATCCTTTTTCAGAATGACCGATTATTTTGACAACAAACGCCCAGATAAATGCCAGTATACTGAGAATTGACATTATACTTCCGAGTGTTGTTATAAGCTTAAGAGGCTTGGTGCTGAATGATGTGATACCGTTTACTGCAAAAGCCAGCATTTTCTTGAGAGGATATTTGCTTTCGCCGGCAAAACGTTCATGTCTTTCGTAGTAAACATTACAGCTTTTGAATCCGATAAGAGGTACCATTCCGCGGAGGAAGAGATTCACTTCCTTAAAGTTTGCAAGTTCTGCAAGCACGCGTTTGCTCATGAGACGGAAGTCAGCATGGTTGTAGACAACATCCGCACCCATCACCTTCATGAATTTATAGAAGCTTTCAGCTGTAAAACGCTTGAAGAAAGTATCAGTGTCCCTGGCATTTCTTACGCCGTAGACTACCTGATTGCCGTCGTAGTATTTTTCCACCATGGCGTCAATGGTATCGATGTCGTCCTGAAGGTCGGCATCCATTGTGATAGCCATGTCACAGATATCCTTTACAGACATAAGTCCGGCAAGAACTGCATTCTGGTGTCCTGCATTGTGTGCAAGATTCACACCGGAGAAAAACTCAGGTTCAGACTCATGAAGTTCGTAGATGATCTCCCATGTGCTGTCCTTTGAACCGTCATTTACAAAAACGATACGGCTTTCCTTTGAGATCATATTTCTTTCAATAAGTGAAATGTATTTTTCCTTAAGTCTTGAGGATGTTTCAAGAAGCACAGCCTCTTCGTTGTAGCATGGAACTACCATGTAAAGTATTTCAGGTTCAGTCATTAATATTACTCCTTAATATATTATTTTTACGGAAAGCTGAAAGGATCAGATTTTTCCGGTCTGTTATCTCCAGAATTCAAAAAGCCTTGCAAATGAAAGCATATTGGCCTGCCACTCAGTACTGAAGCCTTCTTCCGGTTTGACGTATGACCAGATCTGGGTCAGATTCATTACAACGCTGAGCGCAAGTGAAGCAGTCATAAGCCTGTTCAGATGCACCTTTGTGTTTGATGCGCAGTGACTGTATACTATGAAGCAGATAACAAGCGCTCCGGTTATCATCTGCCAGATAAAGTCAACGCAGTATCTTGCTGCAAAACCGCTCTCCCAGATGGAAAAGATCACGGCAAAAGGACAGATGATGCACACCGAAAGTATGATAAGACTGTAGAGCGTTCTGTTTCTGTTTTCTGTAAGCCTGTATGCTTTGAAAGATGCAGAATACGCAGCAACAGGAAGTGCCTTCCATATAAGACCGAGGGCAGCACCTGTAGCAATGAAATAATATCCCTGAGCATCGAAAAGATGTATGCTTTCCGCCTTGAAAAACGGAAAATATTCAGTAAACACCGGCATCTGGAAAAGGAATGCCAGAAATCCGATCACGGCAAAATGAGTGTGATACTCTGATCTTGTAAAGTCGTTGATAGTCAGCGAGTACTGTATTCCAAAGTCAAGAGGATTACCGAATCTTGCTGCATTGTACCAGGCCTGAACTGAACCGATCACAATGTACGGCACCAGTGCGGCCGCAAGGTACGGGAGAAGAAACACAACTCTGCTCTTTCCTGATTTTTTATCGTAAAGTGCATTCTGCTTTTTTGCACCTGCATAAACGAGAAGCATTGCAGCAAGGCAGTAAACTGCGATAGTCGGACGGCTTAAAACCCCGAGACTCAGCCATATTCCTGAAACCGCAAGGCGGAATTTATTTATCTTTCCTTCACCGAGAACATTTGAACTTATAAGGAAATATGCTCCCGCTGCAGTACACAGAAAACCAGCAGACTGGGCAATCTCATAAAACAGAGGTGAAATGTTGCAGATGAGTATTCCTGATGAAAGCTGCATTATAAAAAATCCGGAAAGAACAAGCGAAGCGCTGATGTTTCTGAAGAATTTATCTGCCAGGCAGAGATAGAATTTTGTGAGGAAAAGCGTACCGAACATTCCGAAGAAAAACACTGCCCACACTGACGGGAAATAGTAACCCGTAAGCAGATGATACGGCAGGAACACAAGAAGAACAGGCGCTATTCCATAATAGGAATAATACTTTCCGTTAAACAGAAGATGATCCCACGGATAGCTTCCGACTTCATCGGTTCTCTGGCTCCAGTCGTACGGATTACCGAGCTCAAGCAGTTTCGGATTCATATCGGTCATTATATCAACACGGCCGTGCTCAAAGGAATCAACCAGTTCCTGTGTGATCTGATTGCCTCCTTCAAGGGCAAAATCCTTAGCCATGCTGTGATTTTCATCGGTGTACCTGCCCATGTTGGCGATAAAGAGTCCGAGCAGAATAATTACCGCAGTAAAGGCCAGTGCGCTGATGTCAGTAATTTTCTGAACCTCCGCATAAGGACGGAACAGCACCTTTTCTGATGTAAGTGAATAAACTATAAAAGCCGAAAGGAGCATAAGTGCAAAACGGATAACTGAAAAACGGAATCTCACCGGCTCATTTGCAGTTATGCTGCTGACGGTGACCTTTTCATTTTCATCGGTGCTGAAAACAAATCTTATATCGTGAACATTTCCCGAAAAATTACACGGTACTGTACGGCTCCTTCTGTTTCCGTTAATAACTTCAGCCTTTGCTGCGCCCCAGCGGTATGAGCCTGAATGGGTGTCATCTGACATGTCTACCGAGAAGGAAACCCTGCTCTTTTTATCAGAAAAAGCATTGAAGGTAAGCGTTCCGACAGGAATGTTTACGTTTTTATATTCGATAACAGTCTGTCCGCTTCCCTCGTTGGTCATTGTCACAGGATCAAAATTCTGAAGTTCTGCAGCATGAAGGTCGAACACTACTTTACTGTATTTACCCGAAAGAAGATGTGCCGAATTGATATTGAATACAAAGATCTCAAGAGCAAGGCTGACAAGTATTATCCTTACTGCTGTACCTGCATGAGATGAATACTTTGCCGGTATTTTTCCTGAACCGGTAAACCAAGCTGCAGCGAATGCGGCAAGATCAACAAAAGCAAGAAATCTGTATCCGCTCATTCCGGCGGTACCTGTAATGTCAAGAACAAGAAGTATCAGCGAAAGCACTGTCCCTCCTGCCAGAACAAATCTGCTTCTGTTTTTCAGAAAGGAAAGCACTCTGCTTTCACTTTTACCAGTATTTGCAAAAACCAGTGCAGACGCAGCTGTGTACAGGGCTATATTCAAAAAAAAAGCGGCTATCGATAAAGACATTTTATACCTCCGGATATGGCTTTGTTCAGTGTTTTATCAACACATACATATATTCAGTGTACATTCTTTTTCTGATAATGTCAATAGTATATAAAAAATAAACCTTTTTGCTATTGAATTGATCTTTGCGCTGTGTTATAATTTTTATAAACGTATTTTTAGGGAGAAAACCAATGGAAAAAATCACAGTCATCGTTCCATGCTACAATGAAGAGGAAACCATTCCTTTATTCATTACAGAAATCGAAAAAGTCTATGAAAGCATGAAAGAAAAATATGACATAAAAATGGAGTACCTTTTTGTCAACGACGGTTCAAAGGACAGGACAAATGATGTACTCGAAGAATATGCAGAAAAAAATCCGCGTGTCAGCTATATTACATTTTCAAGAAACTTCGGCAAGGAAGCGGCTATGTATGCAGGGCTCGACAATTCCGATGCCGACTATACAGTTATAATCGATGCCGACCTGCAGGATCCGCCTGAGCTCATTGAAGAAATGTACCGCATACTCAAGACAGAGCCGAAATACGACTGCGTTGCTTCACGAAGATACACGAGAACAGGTGAACCTCCGGTAAGATCCTGGTTTGCGAAGCGCTTCTACGGACTCATGGGCAGAATATCAAAAACTGAGATAGTTGACGGAGCCCGTGATTTCAGAATGATGAGCAGACAGATGGTCGATGCGATTATGTCACTTACAGAATGCAACCGCTTTTCGAAAGGTATTTTTTCGTGGGTAGGATTCGAGACAAAGTGGCTTGCCTTTGAAAACAGGGAACGTGCCGGCGGACAGACAAAATGGTCGTTCTGGGGACTGCTAATTTACGCTATTGACGGCGTTGTGGCTTTCTCAACTGCTCCTCTTGCAGTATCGTCGATAATCGGTATTATTTTCTGTGTACTCAGCTTCATCGGTGTCTGCTTTATCTTTATAAGAGCACTTCTGTTCGGCGACAAAGTTGACGGATGGCCGTCAACAGCGTGTATTATCTGCTTTGTCGGCGGAATACAGCTTTTTTGTAACGGTATCAGCGGAATGTATCTTTCAAAGACCTATACGGAAACAAAGCACAGACCGCAGTACATTGCCAAAAAGATACACCGTGCTTCTCTCAACGGCAATGATGAAGAAGACAGGTAAACGATATTTTTTCATAAAAAACACATCAGCATATTCCGGCCTGCGTATTTACGCGGACAGAATATGCTGATTTTACTTTATCAAAGAATTTTTAACAGTTATTTTTCTATTGTGATAACGAAACCGTCTGCATTGTTTCCCGAAACTGTATACTCACAGTTCACAGGTACATACAGCTCAACGTTTCCGCTTCCCGATTCGTCTCTGGCGCGGATGTAGTAGACCTCAAAATTCCTGTCGAAGCATGAAACCTGCAGTGTTTTGCTTCCGTAGGCATATTTTTTCAGAGCCTGAAGATATTCTTCAAGTGAAAGATCATTTTCCTTCATGTACCATGCATGTGGTATTCCGACATATCTGAAATGTTCACCGTGATCCCTTATGCCTGTGTTTTCCGCTTTTTCATCTCTGTAGCGTTCTATGAAACCGTACTTTGTACAGTTGTCTCTTATCCAGGCATAGTCGCCTGACGGAACATAGCGGAATGACTTTCCTTCTTCCGGATAAATGCCAAGATCAACCGCAAGACCGGTCTGATGTTCGGAATATCCGCCCTTGCTTTCAACTCTTGAATTTTCAAGTGCCTGATTGTAAATAACGTTCTGGCGGTCAGCAGATACATATGCTTCTGTCACCATGATGTCCCTGTTGGAACATTCCTGATAGAAACCGTTCATCATGCTGTTGAAATTTTTCAGAGCAAGATCATTCATCTTCATTCCGATATCACGTATTGAATAGTACTCGTTCTTTTCACTGTCGATATCAGCAAGTGATCCGCCGGCAGTAGCCGACGTATACGGATGACTGTCATTTACAAGAATAAGACTTCCCTTGCTTATGTCTGAAAGCGGAACAACTTTTTTTTCAAATTCCAGCTTTGATGAAACTACCTTGCTGCTTACACCGTCAGAGCCATCCGGCTTCGAAGCTTTTTCCTTCTTTGCTCCCGACACAGAACCGGCGATGATAAATATGATAAGCAGAATGACTCCGGCAGCAGCTCCTATGAGCATTGAACGATCCTGACGGAATCTGCGTTTTCGTGAAGAATGCGGAGAATCTGATGGCATGGTATCATCCTTTCATTCATAAATACTGTCTGCGGTCAGGCCTTTTCGGCCTTTGCAGGTCTTATAACTGTATAGTACCACTTGAGAAGCGCTGTTCCGATTATTATAAAGTAACCGGCAAAGCTGAGTACGTCCGGGATCTGTCCCAGAAAAACAAAACCAAAGACTGCCGCAAATATAACAATTGAAAAATCATATACCGATATTTCCTTTGCAGGTGCGCAGGAGTAGGCACTTGTGATACCGATCTGTCCGCCTGCTGCAGCAAGTCCGGTAAGAACAAGAAACATCCACTGCACCGGTGTCATCGGTTTGAAGTTAAAGATCAGGTACGGAAGCAGCAGAAGTGTCGTAAATCCGGAAAAGAAAGCAACAACGATCATGCTTTTCTCTCCTCTTGTACCGAGTACCCGGACAAATGTATATGCTATGCCTGCTCCGAGTCCGCCGGCAACTCCGGCAAGAGCCGGTATAACTTTAATGTCAAAGGACGGACGAACTACAAAGAGCATTCCGATAAAAGCACATATTACAGCGCCCCACTCAAATTTATTCGCCTTTTCCTTAAGCAGGAGTGCCGAAAAAACAACTGCAAAAAAAGGTGACAGCTTGTTAAGCATCGAAGCATCAGAAATATCCATGTGATCCACTGCATAGAAATTGCACATCATCCCCAGGCCTCCGGTCAGGGAACGCATTACCATGTATTTTACATTTCCTTTTCCGGGTCTGAAAGGTATTCCTGCCTTTGCAAGAGATGCCATAGCTATTGCAAGTGCAAACAGATTTCTGAAAAAGCATTTCTGAAGTGTGGGTACATCGCCTGTAAGTCTTATGAAAAGGTTCATAAGAGCAAAGCAGAACGCTGATGCTATGATATAGATTACACCTTTTTTATGATCTGATTTTTCCATTATGTTCCTTCCGTTCTGTGCACTGTCCGTGTAAGATGTCATTGTATCTTTAAGAAAACGCTGATTTATTCATAAATCAGCGTGGGGCACGGGGCGAAGCCCTGCAATCTCCCCACCCGGAAATATGGCTTCGCCGTATTTCCGGTTTAATCAGTGTTTCTTTAATATTATAGCAGTGTTTTCTGTGCTTTGTCAATGAAATCATATTGAAACTCCAGAAAAAAAATGTTATAATAAAAGTTAGCTTTATAGTACAGCAATGAACTACAGATAAAAAGGATGTAACAAAATATGACAAACGCTAATTCAATAAAAACTGTAAGACTTATAATAGATGAAGTAAAAAAAGCTGTAATAGGCAAGGACAAGATAATTATCAAGATCCTGCTTGCAGTCCTGTCAAAAGGACATATACTTCTTGAAGATATCCCGGGAGTAGGAAAGACTACTCTGGCTCTTGCATTTTCAAAGGCACTGTCACTGGACTACAACCGTGTTCAGTTTACGCCTGATGTTCTTCCTACGGACATCACAGGTTTCACAGTATACAACAAACACAGCGGAAGCTTTGAATTCAAACCGGGCGCCTCAATGTGCAACCTGCTTCTCGCTGACGAAATAAACCGTACATCAAGCAAAACACAGTCGGCTCTTCTTGAAATCATGGAGGAAGGAAAGGTAACGGTCGACGGCAGCACACATGAGCTTCCGAAACCGTTTATCGTAATGGCCACACAGAATCCTATCGGGTCAGTCGGCACTCAGGAACTGCCGGAATCACAGCTTGACCGTTTCATGATAAAAATTTCAATGGGCTATCCTGATCTCGACAGTGAGATCGAGATCCTGAAAATCAAGTCAAACTACACACCGCTTGACTCCATAAGTCCGGTCGCTGACACTGAGACACTCATCTCACTTCAGAAAGTAGTGGAAAATGTTCACGTTGACGACAAGATCTATTCCTACATAGCAAAACTTGCAGGAGCTACCCGTGAACATCCGATGATAAAGCTCGGCATAAGTACACGAGGAGCAATAGCACTCATGCAGATTTCAAAGGCTACTGCCCTGCTCAAGGGCCGTGACTACGTTATTCCGGATGATGTTATGTACATGTATCATGACGTATTCTCACACCGCCTTATACTTGGCGCAAATGCACGTATAAACAATGTCAGCGCCGTACAGATCCTCGATGAGATCGCAGGACAGGTAAAGCACCCTGACTTCAGCAGATAAGAGGTCTGAATATGATCAAAAGCAAAATCATCTATCTGATACTGCTTGTCTGCATGATTTTTTTCTATATTCTCTTTGTAGACAGCATGTCACTTCTGATACTTATTCTGACAGCTGTTTTTCCTGTTATGCAGCTTCTGGTACTGCTGCGGATCTCGAAAAACATTACGGCAGTTCTTGACATTGACTGTTCAGCCATTGAAAGGGACACCCCGGCAAAAATCGCTGTAAAGCTGAAGAACCATTCGGTGTTCCCTGTTTCATGTGCCGTTGTCTCACTTGATATAATAAACACGCTTACAAATGAAAAACAGTCACTGACTACCATGCTGCCTGTCGCTTCAGACAATGAGCAGAGCATAAAGTTCAGCGTTTCATACGCTCACTGCGGAATGGTCAGGGTGGCACTGAAAAGTATAAAAATATACGACTACATAAAACTTTTTTCAAAGCAGATAAACTATAACTGCACACACGACATAGCTGTACTGCCGACACTTCAGACCATTGGTTCCGGTTTAAGCACAACACTTGACAGCATGACAGAAAATGAAGAGTTTTCAAAACTCAAAGCCGGCGACGACTGTTCCGAAATATTCAGCATACGTGAATACATCTACGGAGACAAGATTAACCGCATACACTGGAACCTCACTACAAAGCTCGACGAACTGATGGTAAAGGAATACAGTCTTCCGGTCAGCAGCCAGATCATGATCATTTTTGAATTCTGCAGAAACGGAAACGATGATGAAAGTCTGTACAGGAATGACGCTTCACTTGAAACCGCGATGGCTCTTTCCTACTACATGTTCCGGAACAGCATAACGCATAAAATTGCATGGTATGATCCGAAACTGAAAATGCTTCATACTGAAAAGATAAGCAGTGAGATCGACTTTTCATCATTTTTAAGTGCTGTTTATTCTTCAGGAACATATACCGACATGTTCAGTGCATTCATTTACAGCAAGGCTGAAAACAGTGATTCGCATTTTTCTCATGTATTTTATATTTCCCCGGCAGTTTCCGATGAGCTGTATCATAATTTTTCAGTTCTGAATAATGCTGACCATAAAACTTACCTGTACGTAAACAACGGATCTGAACTGCCTGATTACTTCACAAGTACAGATACCACGTGCGCAGCTTCAGTCGAATGCGACAGTATTTCAGACAGTCTTAACAAGGTAATTATCTGAAAAGGAACAAAATGAAAAGAAATACAGAAAACCATACAATTTCAGGAAGCGGGATAAACATCACCGATTCGATCTCGCTTGCCTTCAACAGCAGATACCGTATAAACTCCCGCCTTCTTCTCATACTTATAACCATGGCGGGTATTGCAGGTTTTACTCTGTCCTTTCTCTCGCTTTTCAGCCTGGACTGCAGCAGAAAAATGATCTATCTCTCCGAGGCAGTTTTCTTCGTTATTTCCTCGGTGTTCTGCATGTTTCCTTCAAAGGCAAGAAACCTGAATCTGCTGCTGTACCTGGTCTGGGGCTTCATCGTCTACAAAAATATCAATGAATTCGCCCTCGGGTACGGAATACTCATAAACATAATTTCACATAAGATTGGACTCGTAGCTCCGGCTCTTACAGTGTATCACATTCCTTCTGACGCCGATCCGTACTACTGTCTTACACTGTTCATGATGTTCATGCTTTCGGCGATCGTTCCTGTCCTGTGTTACAACACAATAGTAAAGCCGCGTTTTATAATCGCCTTTCTCGTTACCTTCCCGTTCATCGAAACAGGCCTTATGTTCGGTTTCAGTCCTGACCACACTGCATTTTCCCTGCTGATCTCATACTGGGTTGCTGAATTCACTATGAGAGTTGCAGGAAACCAGTATCATACCGAATCGGGAAAACCTGTTTTCGTAAGAAGAAACAATATATTCGTTTCTTCCGGAAACCTCAGAAACAATGTTATCGAGGACATAGGAATAATAACCCTGATCTCAGTTTTCGCCGTTTTTATTATATCTTCAGCGGTGATCTCAGCTTTCAGGGTGGAACGTCCTGATAAAGTCGTTAAAGCGAGAACCGATATAAAAACTGCAATATCTGATTTCTCAATAGAAAAAATCGCAAACAACATACAGACTGATTCTGACAGAAATCCTGCTATGGAAAAATCTCAGCTGGGAAATTTTTCTAAAGTTTCTTTCCAGAACAAGACGGATCTTACCATGCTTATTTCTGATAAAGTATCCGGCATAATATATCTGAAAGGATTCACAGGATCGGAATACAGAAACAACACATGGTATTCCCTTTCCGATAAAAATGCTGCGGAATATAAAAGCCTGTTTGATACGATGAAAAAAAACAGAGCAGTATCCGCAGTACTTCAATTACAGAAATGACGCCTACCTGAGCACAGTATATCAGGGTGAACCGGCAAGAAGAAACGTCATAATCACCTCATGGTTCAAGATAAACAAATATGCATTCACGCCTTACAGTATTTCACCGGATACTCAGCTTATCCCGGAAAAAGACGGATTTTTAAAACTTGAAAATGTTTCTTCCTACTCGTTTGATGCCTACTTTACAAATAACATGTTTGTAAATACTGATCATCTGATAAGCCACAGGGACGAGCTTCCTGCCGCAACTGATTTTGAAAAGGCATACAGAGATTATGTATACGCAAAATACACGCTACTTCCGGACAGCGATACCATGAATGAGCTCGCGCAGGAGTACGGCTATATTCCGGACTATGACGGAACAAATATCGCCGGCATAAGCAGCGCCATAAGAAAAATACTGACGGACTCTGCTGAATATACTCTGGAACCGGGTATAACGCCGTCAGACAAGGAACTCACATGGTACCTGCTGAAAGAAAACCACAAGGGGTACTGTTCACACTTTGCCACAGCAGCTGTCGTTCTCGCACGTATGAACGGTGTACCGGCCAGATATACCGAAGGATATATAGTTATTCCTTCAGATATAGAAAAGGCCGACATGGTCGAAAACTACTATAAAGTAGATATTCATGATTCACGTGCCCATGCATGGGCTGAATTTTACATTGACGGATACGGATGGCTTCCTTTTGAATTCACTCCGGGTTATGACCACGGTATCATTTCTGCGGAAGAAAAGATGAACGAAGAAGCTGCATCCACTGAAGAAGCGGCTGTAACTGTAACTGAAACTGTTACCGAACCAGTTCAGACGGAAGCAGTAACGGAAGCAGCTCCTGTTACTGAGATCGTCACTGAGATTGTTGGTGTTCCTGAAAGCCGGGAAACTGAAGAAGCCGAAACACAGAATGATAACGAAAATGAAAAAGAAAAAGGATTTTTCGAAACTGCTGTTTCAGCAGTTACCGGATTTATTACCGCAGCTGCAGTACTGTTCGTTATCATCGCTTCGGTAATTATTCTGAAACATATCAGTGTGATAAACAAAAGGAACAGAAGTTTCCGTAATGCATCAAACAACAGAAGCATGGCCGCCGTATATTCATACACACTGGAGCTTCTCGCTCATTACGGCATAGGAAAAGGCAGCATGATGCCTCTTGAATTTGCTGATTATGCTGAAGAACAGGCTGAAGGGCTTGTTGAAAAAGGTGCACTTAAGGATATGATCGATCTTGCGCTGAAATCAGGATTCAGTAAAGATGAAATAACTGACGAAGAACTCGCTCGTTCAGTAAAAACAGCAAAAACTCTTGCTGAAAGTATCTGCAGCACCAAAAGCAGAAAGGAAGGCTTTGTTTTCAGATACATACTCAACCTGAAATAAAAAGTACAGACCGGTCCGGTCGTTACGGGGTATGGGGCGAAGCCGGATTTCCTGTTTAATCAGTGATTCCTTAGGCAACTACTATTCCAATATTATTCAGAAAGAAGAATCATTAATGCCAAAGTCCAGAAATGAAATAGACATGTGTAACGGGCCGATTCTGCCTGCTCTGCTTGAACTTACCATACCGCTGCTGCTTTCAAGTGTTCTGCAGCTCCTGTTCAATGCGGCAGACGTTATCGTTGTCGGAAATTTCGCCAGTGAATACTCGCTAGCCGCAGTAGGTTCGACCACTGCGCTTGTCAACCTCATGACGAATCTTTTTCTCGGGCTTTCTGTAAGTGTAAATGTACTCACCGCCAAATTCGCCGGTGCCGGAAACACTCGTCAGATATCCCGTACAGTTCACACATCAGTTTCACTCAGCATCATCTGCGGTGCGATACTCATGGTTTTCGGGATCATATTTGCCCCTGCTCTGCTGAAACTTATGGCCACTCCGGACAACGTCCTCGGACTTTCATCACTTTATCTGAGAGTGTATTTCACCGGTATGATCCCTATGATGATCTACAACTTCGGCAGCTCACTTCTTCGTTCCAAGGGCGACACAAAAAGACCGCTTCTCTACCTCACAATAGCAGGGGCTGTAAACTTTGTTCTTAACCTGTTTTTTGTAATTGTTCTTAAGATGGATGTAATGGGCGTCGGACTGGCAACTGCCATTTCACAGGTAATATCAGCGGTTCTCATTCTTATATGTCTTTCACGGGAAGATGATGCATTCCGCTTTTCATTCAGAAAACTTTCACTTGACCCGCACATCGTTTCCGCAATACTGAAGATTGGCATTCCGGCAGGTATTCAAGGCGTGATATTCTCGCTCTCGAACGTTGTTATTCAGTCATCGGTAAACAGTTTCGGTGCTATAGTAATGGCAGGCAGTGCCGCCGCTTCAAGCATCGAGGGATTTGTATGGGTTTCGATGAACTCATTTTCACAGGGCGCACTCACCTTTATGAGCCAGAACATAGGTGCCGGCAGATTTTCAAGACTTAACAGGATAGCTGTTACCTCCTGCTTGTGCGCAGCTGCTACCGGCCTTATACTCGGAAATGCAGCGTATCTGTTCGGAAACCAGCTTCTTGCAATATACGATTCCCGTCCTGAAGTTATCAGTGCCGGAATGACACGTATGTTCATGGTGTGCTGCTTCTACTGCACATGCGGACTGATGGACTGTATAGTGGGCAATATCCGCGGAATGGGATACGGCATGACACCGACTGTAATCTCACTTATCGGTGCCTGTGGTCTCAGAATAATCTGGATTTCCACTCTTTTCAGACTGCCGCAGTTCCACAATGAATCAATGCTGTTCTTATCATACCCTGTTTCATGGATCATCACCTTTATCGCCCACTTCATCTGCTTCCAGTTCATGCGAAAGAAATATCCGCATACTGACCGTAAAAATGAAACACCGGAAGTTCCGGCTTCCTGACTCATATAGCATCTGCCGTTTCTGCAGATGCTATACTATTATCGGATCAAAAAATATATCCAAAACTCACAAATGATATATCAATGACACATCGGTACGCTATAATACTTACTGGAATGCAAAATAACATTGTATTCCGCTGATTTCAAAACTGCAAACAGCCTATCTTACGGAGACACCGAGTTTTTATACTCCTCCCGGTGTTTCCGTCTGTACGCTGTCTGCGCCATGATCACAGAGGTGAAAAAATGCATATTCTTCTTGTAGAAGACGATCTTCAGATATGTGAAGTCACAGAAAAATATTTTAAAAGAAAGGGAGCAGAAATAACCACAGTTACAAACGGTGACGATGCGCTCGAGCTCATTTATTCCGGAAATCTCGCATTCTCACTGGTACTGCTGGACATTATGCTGCCGGGAGCCGACGGGTTCACAATATGCAGGAACATAAGAAAGAAAAGCGATATACCTGTGATATTCATAACTGCAAGAGGTCTTGAGGAAGATATCCTGCGCGGCTACGACCTGGGATGCGACGACTACATAGTAAAGCCGTTCCTCCTTTCCGCACTGTATGCAAAATGCTCGGCACTTCTTAAAAGAACTGAAAGAATAACAGAGAAAAAAACAGACACAGTTCTCTCATGCGGTGCCATACAGCTCAACACAAGAACACTCACCTGCTTTGTTTATGGTAATGAGATCGAATTAACACCGAAAGCCTTTGCAATTCTGCACTACCTTATGGAACACCCCGGCTGGGCCATCGACCGTGACACCCTCCTCGACAACGTCTGGGGCGAAGATTATTTCGGAGCAGACCGCGTAGTTGACAACCACATCAAACGTCTCAGAAAAGCTCTCGGGAATGCAGGAAGTCAGATACACACCGTGATCGGCAGAGGCTATAAACTGACCGATTCATAGGAGACGTACCATGAAAAACAAAAAACGCGTAAAACCTTACATCGTCATACCGATATATGCAGCAGTAATAGCATTGCTGACCAAAATGGTGTCAACTTGCACTGACCAATATATAGATAACAGGATATACGACAAGCAGATAAATAACATGAATTACTCTGTATCTCAAATACAGAAATATTCTTACAATTATGAAGAACAACCTCTAGAAGAAGCGATATCATCACTGCGTACAACAATGGGCCGGAACATAGACAATTATATATATATGCCCGGATTTAATTTGTTTTTCACACTCTTCAGCAATCCTTATTCCGAATTGAGAACTTTTTTCAGAGACTCTGAAAAAACAGATTTTTTTTCAAAGCAAACAGGAAACATTCACAGTGTTGCAATTCTGGTTGATGAAGAAAGAAATGTTCTTGCTTCTAATTTATCAACACGCCAGGCAGTAATGTATTTTGAAGATTTTACCGGAAGCAATGATGATAACTATTTCTGCTATGACTCTCCGGAAACATTAAATGTAATAAATGAATATTACGAAAATAATAAAGATTTGTTAAAACCTGAAAAGGATAAATCTATGATTTTTCCAGAGCTTGTACTTGACAGTGCTTATGTAAACAGAAAAACTCATGAGTTTATAATGAAGCAGATAACCTTCAGCTGGATCAAATTAAATTATGACGGATATGGTTATACAAGCAATGGCGTAGAAGAAACTGAACCAATCCGTAAAGACACAATTATTCTTCCTGTCGATGAAGATACCTCAGATTTTAAATTATACGAATTTTCTGACACAGACAGTCAGAAGTGGCCTTATTGCAGATTAACGAATTATTTCGGTGAGTCTCAGGAGATAATCGACTCTACTGAGAAAGTCGCCTGTGATCTTTACGGTTATGGAGGTGTAGTTTCCGTTGATGACCGAACAGGAGATGACGGAACGGTTTTCTCATTACGAAACATACCGTTAAAAATCGATGGAAAAAACTGTATTCTTAGTTTACGATACTTCTATGATCCGGATGATCCGTATATTAAAAATGTAAAGAAAAAATGGACAATTTCCATTGCCGTGTTATTAAGCATCATCGGTCTTATCATGCTGATCATCCGTTACTTCAGACTTAAGTCAGCCTATCGCTTTGAAGATTACCAGCGGGATCTCACCAACCACCTCGCCCACGATATAAAAACCCCGCTCATGGCGATCGGAGGATATACCGAAAACCTTCTTGAAGGTGACATGACAGCGGAAGAACAGAAACGATATCTTGATTCAATACTGAGCAACATCTCATTTACCGACTCCGTTATAAACCGCACCCTTTACCTGAACCAGACTGAAAAAATACGCGTCCGGAAAGAAATGACTGATCTGAGGGCACTCATTGAATCTGCATTTGAAAAGTACAGACTGATGCTTGAAGAAAAACAGATATATTTCGAAGTGACCGGTGAAGCCACAATAAAAACAAAACGAGATCAGATAGAAATGCTTATCGAAAACCTTATCTCAAATGCCGTGAAATACACTACTGAGCAAGGTAATATTTCCGTACTGGTAACCCCAAAAAGCATTACCGTAAAAAACAGCGTTTCTGAAAAACTCAGAACAAGGAAACTGAAGCAGCCATTTGTCCGCGGCGACAAGGCAAGAAGCAACGTCAAAGGAACCGGCCTCGGTCTCTCCATAGCCGACCGAGCTGCTACAGCTACCGGATTCAGACTGAAACTAAGCTGTTCCGGTTCGGAATTTAAGGCTGCTGCAAGGAAGAAGCTTTTGACGCTGAAATAGAAAATGTACGCCTCCGGCGTACTATCATAGCAATGCCACCTCGAAGAGGTGGCATTACCTTTTATGAAGCAACAGAGTTTCCGGTTAACATTTCTAGAATAACTGCTTTCATTTGTCTCCGATTACCCTTGATATTATTATCATGTAAATGGTATAATAGAATATACAGCATTGATTAAATTAATAAATTACGTCATTAATCATTGAAAGGCGGAAGTATCTTTGTCACAGACATTTCTATGGATAGAAGACAGAAAAGGAAAATCGGGTTATAATTTTTGGAAAGTGTTTTTAAAAACTTTGTATCCTGATATAATTCTTGAAAGTAAAATCAATAATTCCGAACTTATAAAGGCTGTAAAGTCATTGCAGGATAACGAAAACAAGTACATAATTATTCTCGACAATTCATTTGACAATTCTCAGATAGTTTCAGAACATAAGTATTTGAGAAATCTTATAAAATCCAAAGAAAACGTTTTTTTGGTCAATGTCATTTGTTTTGAATATATACTTCTGGAATTTGAATATCTTACCCAATGGGTATTTGCTCCTGATGACGAATTACGTGTTAAAAGAGAAAAAGCATTACTCGCCCGAAAGGAACTTGTTTCAGCAATCTCTTCTGGAAATATGAACTATAAAACCTTTCGTGAGATCATTGATTATGATCAGAATATAGATTCTCATAATATTGAACAGCTATCGGCTCGTTTACTCTTTGATATAACAAGAAATACCGGATTTGAGGTAAGCAAAAAGAATATAGGAGAATGCTGGATCAATTCCTGCTGCGAATGGAAATCAAGACAGAATGATGATATTTGCGGTCTTGATAACAGAAGAATCGATATTCGTGAAAAAATGTCAGCAATATCGGAAAGAACAGGATCATTACAAAGATTAGCACAGCTTTACAGGGAGGCGGTATTGTGATATCGGTATACAAAGAACTGAAAGATATTCCGAAAGATTCAGAATATATTGAGATCAATGATATTTTCTTCAATCAGCATACTGCAATGAAAATTGATGAAAGAGCTGCTGATATTATAAACAGAATCGATAATTCAAAACTAATCAGTAAATTTAAAATAGAATCCCGATTTGATAATATAGTTCTTAATATCGACAAACTTTCATCAGGATGTAAAACCGCTCTGAATGTACTGTATTTCCCTGATAAAGTGTTCTGTGTAAAAGAATGCGGTGAAAATGCTTTGTCTGAGATTTATTCATTCGAAGAAGGAAGAATCTACAGTGACTATCCGATGATCCCTTTCGATCTGAAAAAAGTGTTTGCTGTTACTTCTGAAAAAAGTTTGATAACAGAAGATTATGAAGAACTGAAAGAATGGTGGAACCATGAAGATTAATCCTGTTGTTACGGATCATTTCTATACGACTCATACGTCGTTTATAGTGGACTTTAAATTCAATAATAACATTACAATATTAACCGGTGATTCCGGAGAAGGAAAATCTGCAGTTTTTGGTTTTATTCAGGAGTGCATGGCAGTAGATCCTAAACTCGCTTGCTTTAACTACCTTGATAAACAGAAAAATATATTCGATGAGATTTCAAATTTAGTTAATAAACTTATAGTTATCGATAATGCCGACATTCTTCTTGATGAAAAAACAAGAAAATTCATTTCTCTTGATGACAAAAATCAGTATCTTATAATCGGAAGAAATCCTTCAAATTTATTTGCAACAACTGACAATTTATTTGAACTGGTAACTGAAATAAAGGAAGACATTGTTGTTTTTAAGCTGGAGTCTTATCTCTAAATCGTATTAAAATATATCCACCGAAACATATCATAACTGATATAGTTCCTGGGGATTGTTTTATAGCTATGCACGGAGACCCGGATAACATCACAGTGGGAATCTTTTTACAGATTATAATGTATGCGGGATTAAAAATGTACCGGCATCTCACCTGATACTCTAAGTGAAATTAAGAAGACAATGACCTGATACTTCTCTATTCATGAGCAACCTATATTAACCAGACACAGAGCATCTGTATTCCGCAGATGCTCGTACTGTTTTTACAGCTTTTCAGAAATAATTTTCAAAACACCCCAATATTTCATTTCGTTTTGCGGCTATATAAGTGAAGGCCTTTAAATCAGAAGAACGGAGGGTGCAGATGGATGACCAGAGCATTATTGAACTGTTTATCAGGCGAGATGAAAATGCAATAAAAGAATCAAAAGAAAAATACGGAAAATACTGTGCAAGGATCGCTTCCAATATTCTTTCAGTTTCAGAAGATGTCGAAGAATGTCTGAATGATACATGGATTTCCGCCTGGAACAGGATACCGCCATTGATTCCGGTATCACTGAAAGCGTTTTACGGAAAACTTGTAAGAGATATTTCTTTAGATAAATACAGAGCAAGTCACGCAAAGAAACGCTATAACGGATTAATAACGATCCTTGATGAGCTGTCCGATTGTATTCCATCCGGACAGGACGTACAGAAATCACTTGAACAGAAAGAACTTTCTGAAAAGATAAACTGCTGGCTTGGCAGTCTTCCAAAAGAAGACAGGATTCTGTTTATCAAAAGATACTACTACGGAGAAACAGTTAAAAATCTTGCGCTGGTGATGAACTGTACTGAAAACCAGATGGCACAGAGAATGATGAAACTCCGAAACGGATTAAAATCTTATTTGAAGGCAGAGGGTGTTATGTTATGAAAAAAGAAGATATCTATAATGCGGTTTCAGATATTCGTCCTGAATATCTGGATGAAGCAGATAATTATAAAACGACTGAAGGTAATTCAGTGAATAATTCTGAAAATGAAAATAATATTGTTTCTGAAGAGTATCCAATCAGAACAGAGACGCATTCCGGCAGAAGATATGTGAAATATGCGGCCTCCGCAGCTGCATTAATCCTGATAGCCGGAACAACTTTCTGGGCTGCAAACATAAAACTCCACAGTGATAATAAAAATTTAAGTATCGTGAGTGTTTCTGAAACGCAGACTTCTTCACCGGTCACCGAACCATCTGTTTCTGATTCAAATGATACTGTTAAAGAAGCATCAACAGCGAACGCTGTTTCTGAAAGCACTGTACAAACTGAATCTGAACCAACAAATTCTGAAACTACATCAGAAACTGTAATCAGTACAATGCAGAACATTTCTGAGGACAGCAAAGAACAGAAAAATGAAACCGATGCCCCTAAGGAAAACAATAACCCATCAGATAATGATACACCAGCTGTTATCACCACAGAGCGCAGTACCGTAACCGAAACTGTTGCCGATACTCCAGCTGAATCACAGATACCGGAAGTTACTGTAACTGAGGTCGTTAAAGAAATACATTTGCCTTGCATTCCATATGATCCTACAGAACAGCATCCGTATGGTGAGAGTATAACCCCTGAGAATTTTTCCAAGATGCTTGAATCATTATCCTATTCACCTGAAACCTGTGACGGTTTACCTGAATACAGATATACTGCACCTGACGGAACAGAGTATTATATCCTTATGAGCTGTAAGCATGTCTGGAGGCATAATATAAATAAAAATATTATGGAAGAAGCCGAATTATCGGATTATAATTACTCTATGATAATGGCGTATATTGCTTTCTACGGATTAGAAGAATGTATGTGGGATTAAAAAAATGTACGCCTTCGGCGTACTATCATAGCAATGGCACCTCGATGAGGTGCCATTACCTTTTTACCTGTGCTTTCATGAATCCAATACAAACACTGATCCCCCGAAACGTGTCATAACCGACAACGTTCCGGGGGATTATTTTAGCTGAAAAATCGGGTCCCGTTTATGTAAGACTTTTTAAATTCAGGTTATAAGTAAGTAATTACTCTACTGTAACACTCTTAGCAAGATTTCTCGGCTTGTCAACGTCGTAGCCTTTTCCTACTGAAACGTAGTATCCAAGAAGCTGAAGCGGAATTACTGAAAGGCTTCCTGCGAAAAGCGGATCAGTCTGCGGAACGTAAACTGTGAAGTCAGAAGTATCTTCAATTGAGTAATTACCGTAAGTTGTAAGGCCCATAAGTGATGCGCCACGGCTCTTAACCTCTACCATGTTGCTGACTGTCTTTTCATACAGAGCCGGCTGTGTAAGCACACCGATAACGACTGTGCCGTCTTCAATAAGGCTGATCGGTCCGTGCTTGAGCTCACCTGCAGCATATGCCTCAGAATGGATATAGCTTATCTCCTTCATCTTAAGGCTTCCCTCAAGGCTGATAGCATAGTCTATGCCGCGTCCGATGAAGAATGCATCCTTTATGTTTACAAGTTTGTTTGCATACCACTGAATACGTTCCTTGTCCTCAAGTATCTTTGCGATCTTTGAAGGAAGTGTCTGGATCTCGGTGATGAGTTCATTGTAACGTTCATCAGTGATCTCACCTCTTGCCTTCGCAAACTGAATTGAAAGGAGATATCCTGCGACAAGCTGTGTTGAATACGCCTTTGTTGTTGCAACTGAGATTTCAGGACCTGCAAGTGTATAGAATACATTGTCAGCTTCTCTTGCAATCGATGAACCTACAACGTTTACGATACCAAGAGTCTTGATGCCGTTTTCCTTTGCTTCACGGAGAGCTGCAAGGCTGTCTGCAGTTTCACCTGACTGGCTTATGATGATAACGAGACTGTTCTTTATAAGTGACATTTTTCTGTAACGGAACTCGGAAGCAAGTTCAACACGGACATTGATCGATGTGAGTTCTTCCATTACATACTGCATTGCCATTCCGACATGATAAGCTGAACCGCACGCAACGATGTAGATCTGGTTAATGCTCTTCATTTCTTCGTCTGAAAGATCAAACTCAGCGAACTTTACTTCGCCGTCCTTAAGAACAGAGTTGATGGTATTTTTGATAACCTCAGGCTGTTCGTGGATCTCCTTGAGCATGAAATGCTCGTATCCGCCCTTTTCAGCAGCTTCAGCATCCCACTTGATCTCAGTAAGAGGCTTTTCGATCTCTTCACGGTCGATGTTGTAGAAAGTAGCCTTTCCTTCTGCAAGTCTTGCGATTTCAAGATTTCCGATGTAGTAAACACTTCTTGTGTAGTTGAGGATAGCCGGAACGTCAGAAGCAACGTATGTTTCGCCGTCTGCAATACCGATGATCATCGGGCTGTCCTTTCTTGCTGTATAGATCTCGCCCGGATAATCCTTGAACATTACCGCAAGCGCATATGAACCGCGTATACGCATCATTGCACGTGCTATGGAGTCAACAGGACCGAGAGCATATTTTTTGAAGTAGTAATCAATGAGCTTGACTGCAACTTCAGTATCTGTCTGAGAACAGAATGTATAGCCGCTCTTTGTAAGCTTTTCCTTGAGTTCCTGATAGTTCTCGATGATACCGTTGTGAACTGCGATAACATTTTCATCATCACTGGAGTGAGGATGTGCATTGAGTTCAGACGGTTCACCGTGAGTAGCCCATCTTGTATGGCCGATACCGCAGCTTCCCTTAACTGCAGCACCTTCATTTGTTTTTTCAATGAGGACTTTGAGCTTGCCCTTTGCCTTAACTACTTCCGGAGCCTTATCTCCGTCACGTACTGCAATACCCGCTGAATCATATCCTCTGTACTCAAGTTTGGAAAGCCCGCTCAGAAGTACCGGAGCAGCCTGCTTTCTTCCTGTAAAACCTACTATACCGCACATATTACTTTTTTCCTTTCATATAACCTTTTTTCATTTCACTACTTTATAACTCAAGCTGTCCCGGAAAAACGTCAGCATTACCTGTCGCTGTTCCTGCAGCCGGAATAGACTTTGCTCTGAATTTGTCAGCCGAAGCTTCTTCGGTAACAATGGCAGCCTTTGTTATAACGGCACTGCCGCGAAGCGTCATGACCTGAACTCCCTGCGTGTCACGGGTCGATTTCGGAAGAATGAGACCTGTATCAAACACAAGCGACTTTCCTGCTGATGATGAGACCAGCAGATCACAGTTGTCGGCAGCGTACAGAATTGCCACAAGAGGAGACTTGCCTGAATACGCTTTCTGAAGTTTCTTTCTGTTGGTCTTGGTCTCGTATTCCTTAAGCGGAACCTTTGCTACCTTTCCGTTTTCAAACACAAAGAACATGAATCCGGAATAATCGGTGGTGTTCACCATGAACCTTACATTTTCATCCTGGTCAAAGCCAAGCTTGGCAGGAACGTAGTCACCGAGCACACTCGCCTTGGTATCATCAAAGGCACTCGCCTTGGTCTTGTAGACCTGCTGCATGTCAGTAAAGAAAAGCAGATCAGACTTGTTGTTCGACTCTATATGAGCGACGATCCTGTCGCCTTCCTTGAGCTTCTGATCACTGCTCATTCTGAGTGACTGATTTGTGATCTTCTTGAAATATCCGCTTTCCGAGAGGAAAAGATTTACCGGATAATCAGGAATATCCTCGTCGATGTCTGCATTTTCAGTATCATCATCATAGATGACTTCTGTAAGTCTCGGCTTGCTGTATTTCTTTATAACATCCTTAAGTTCTGTTATGATGATCTTTTCGATCTTTTTCGGATCGGCAAGAATTCCTTCCATTTCGGCAATATCATTCTTCAGCTGTTCAGTTTCCTCGACACGTTTAAGAATATATTCCTTGTTGATGTGACGAAGTTTTATTTCAGCAACATATTCAGCCTGGATCTCGTCTATTCCGAAGCCTATCATAAGGTTCGGAACTACATCAGCTTCCTCAGCTGTTTCCCTGATGATCTTTATCGCCTTGTCGATGTCCAGAAGGATCTTTTTAAGACCTTCGAGAAGATGAAGCTTATCCTTCATCTTTGTAAGATCGAAGTATACTCTTCGTTTTATGCATTCCTTTCTGAACGCCGTCCACTCGGTAAGTATTTCTCCGACACCCATAACCTTCGGATTTCCTGCGATAAGGATGTTGAAGTTACACGAGTAGTTGTCCTGCAGAGGAGTAAGTCTGAAAAGCTTCTGCATGAGCTTGTCAGGGTCAGTTCCCCTTTTGAGATCTATTGCAAGCTTAAGACCGCTCAGATCTGTTTCATCACGCAAATATGATACTTCACGGATCTTGCCGAGTTTTATAAGCTCGATTATCTTGTCCATTATTGCTTCGACAGTTGTGCTGTATGGTATCTCGGTTACCTCGATACAGTTTGCCGCCTTGTCGTAGCTGTACTTTGCACGTACCTTCATGGAACCCTTGCCTGTTGCACAGATCTTAGCAAACTCGCCCTCATCGTAGATGTAGTAGCCGCCGCCCGGAAAGTCAGGTCCCTTAAGGGTGGTGAGAACGTTGTGTGAAGGGTTCTTTATAAGCGAGATACAGGTCTCGCACACTTCCTCAAGATTGAAAGGGCACACGCTGCTCGCCATGGAAACGGCAATACCAACGTTGGAGTTTACGAGAACCGACGGGAATGTCGCCGGGAAAAGTGTCGGCTCCATCATCGTGTTGTCGTAGTTCGGTACGAAATCGACCGTGTCCTTGTCGATGTCCCTGAACATCTCGGCACATATAGGGTCAAGTTTTACTTCCGTGTATCGTGAAGCTGCATAGGCCATATCCCTTGAATAGGACTTACCGAAGTTGCCCTTTGAGTCTATGTACGGATGAAGCAGAGTCTCGTTGCCGCGTGAAAGACGTACAAGTGTCTCGTAAATCGCACCGTCGCCGTGAGGGTTAAGACGCATGGTCTGTCCAACCACGTTTGCGGACTTGGTTTTCTGGCCGGTCAGAAGTCCCATTTTGTACATGGTATAGAGAAGCTTTCTGTGTGAAGGCTTGAAGCCGTCGATCTCCGGCAGAGCTCGTGATATGATAACGCTCATTGCGTACGGCATGTAGTTCTTTTCAAGAGTCTCTGTGATCTTTTCCTGAACCACAACACCGGCACCTTCAATGTAGGCGTTTGGTATCTTTTTTATTTTGGTTTCAGTTACATGTTTCTTTGCCATTTAATAACCCCGCAGTTATGAAATATCAGCCATTTCAAGATAATCTCCGCCGAACTCGGAAATGTAATCCTTACGGCCCTGAAGATTATCGCCAAGAAGAAGGTCAAACATGTTCGCAGTTGCTTCCATTTCGTCCCTTGTAACCTTTATAAGTCTTCTTGTGTCAGGGTTCATGGTAGTCAGAGCCATCATTTCAGGTTCGTTTTCGCCAAGACCTTTTGAACGCTGAAGAGTATATTTCTTATCGCCAAGCTTTTCAAGTATTCTTGTCTTTTCCTTTTCGGTGTAGGCAAAGTACGTCTTGTCCTTTGTCGTAATCTCGAAAAGCGGTGATTCAGCTATATAGACAAATCCTTCGTCGATAAGCGTAGGAGTCAGTCTGTAGAGCATTGTGAGAATAAGAGTTCTTATCTGGTATCCGTCCACATCGGCATCGGTACAGATAACGACCTTGTTCCATCTGAGATTTTCGAGACTGAATGATGAAAGATCCTTGTTTGCCTTGGTGTTTACTTCGACACCGCAGCCCAGAACCTTGATTATGTCAGTGATGATCTCGTTCTTGAATATCTTGCTGTAGTCAGCCTTAAGACAGTTGAGTATCTTGCCTCGTACCGGGATGATAGCCTGGAATTCAGCCTCCCTGGCAAGCTTAACGGCACCAAGAGCCGAGTCACCCTCCACTATGTAGAGCTCACGTCTTGAAACATCCTTGGTACGGCAGTCAACAAATTTCTGTACCATGTTTGAAAGGTCGATGGTACCTGCCAGCTTTTTCTTTATGTTAAGACGGGTCTTTTCAGCATTTTCACGGCTGCGCTTGTTTATCATGATCTGCTCGCAGATCTTAAGCGCCTCGTCCGGATTTTCGAGGAAGTAGACCTCGATCTGATGCTTCAGGAATTCCGTCATGGCTTCGTAGATAAATTTGTTGTTTATAGCCTTCTTGGTCTGGTTCTCGTATGATGTCTGTGTCGAGAACGATGATGAAACGAGAACAAGACAGTCTTCAATATCAACGAAAGTGATCTTGCCTTCGTTCTTGAGATATTTACCGTTCTGTTTCAGATAAGTGTCTATCTGTGAAACAAAGGCCTGCTTAACTGCCTTTTCCGGTGAACCGCCGTATTCAAGATAACTTGAATTGTGGTAGTACTCCAGTTTCTTTATCTTGTTTGAAAAAGCAAAGGCAACTGAAAGACGAACCTTGTAATCCGGCTTGTCAGCTCTGTCACGGCCTTCACGTTCACACTGCCAGTACTGGATACTGGTAAGTGCATCTTCACCGACTGTTTCCTTAAGATAGTCGGTTATACCGTTTTCGTAAATGAAATTTTCTTCCTCAAAAGTACCGTCTTCATTTTCAGTACGGAAAATGAAAAGAAGATTAGGGTTTACAACAGCCTGTCTTTTGAGTATATCTCTGAAAAAGTCATCTGAGATATCTATCTCGGTAAATACTTCAAGGTCAGGACGCCATCTGGTCTTTGTACCGGTGTTCTTTCCCTTGTACTCTTCCTTTTTAAGTCCGCCTACATTGTCGCCCTTTTCAAAATGAAGCGAGTATTTGTATCCGTCACGGAGAACCTCGACATCCATGAACTCGGATGAGAACTGCGTAGCGCAGAGACCAAGGCCGTTAAGGCCGAGTGAATATTCGTAGGTATCGCTTTCCGTACCGTACTTGCCTCCGGCATAGAGCTCACAGTAGACAAGTTCCCAGTTGAAGCGGTCTTCTGTTTTGTTGTAGTCAACAGGACATCCGCGTCCGAAGTCCTCAACTTCAAAAACGTTGTCCTTAAATTTTGTGATGATGATCCTGTCACCGTAACCGGCACGGGCTTCATCTATAGAGTTGGATATGACTTCGAAAACCGAGTGTTCACATCCGTCTATACCATCCGAGCCGAAGATTACCGCAGGTCTTTTTCTTACCTTGTCGGCGCCTTTGAGCATCGTGATACTGTCATTACCGTATCCAGCAGTTTTCTTTGACATCTTTATCCTTCTTTAAATATCAGATTATTTTTTTCTGAGCATTACTGCTGCCCAGTCGCTTTCCTCGCAGGCCTTGATTATTTCAAAACCTGCACCGGTAACTGCATCAGTTACCTCTTCCTTGCGTTCGTCTATAATGCCTGAGATTATGAGTATTCCGTCAGGCTTTAAGAATTTATAGAAATGATCCTTCATACCGATGAGGATATCTGCGACAATGTTTGCCGTTATTATGTCGTAGCCATCACCTATACGGGCTGTAAGTTCGTCGTCTTTTATAATATTTCCGCAGTATGCTGTGTACTTTGCGGTATCGATATGGTTTTTCTCAGCGTTTTCCACTGCTATCTTGACTGCATTTTCCTCAACGTCAACTGCCACGGCACTTTCAGCACCTAAAAGCATTGCTGCGATCGAAAGGATACCGCTTCCGCAGCCAAGGTCAAGTACTTTTTTCCCTGTAACGTCAAGCCCGTCAAGGAATTCAAGACAGAGCTTTGTAGTGTAGTGCTGACCGCTTCCGAAACTTGAAGCAGGATCTATTTCGAGGATCGTACGGTCTGTTTCACCGATGTTTTCCCACGAA